>NZ_FRBJ01000017.1:0-48889 GCF_900142585.1 Bacillus sp. bc15 | reverse complement strand
AAGGGATAAGTGCTGAAAGCATCTAAGCATGAAGCCCCCCTCAAGATGAGATTTCCCATAGCGTAAGCTAGTAAGATCCCTGAAAGATGATCAGGTTGATAGGTTCGAGGTGGAAGCATGGTGACATGTGGAGCTGACGAATACTAATAGATCGAGGACTTAACCATATAATATGTAGCAAATGTTATCTAGTTTTGAAGGAATATGCCTTCAATAGTTTGGTGATGATGGCAGAGAGGTCACACCCGTTCCCATACCGAACACGGAAGTTAAGCTCTCTAGCGCCGATGGTAGTTGGGACCTTGTCCCTGTGAGAGTAGGACGTCGCCAAGCAACTAAAAACACAAGTCTTTTGACTTGTGTTTTTTTGTATTGTTAAAAAGAATGGGAAAGAAGTAATGGTAATACAAACACGTTGCCCAAGAGTTAATCATATTATATAAGAGATGAGTGTATATTTTTCTGGAAATTGTTAAGGATTAGAAGTATAAAATAGGTTCACTTAAATAGGGAGGGAAGGTTATGAAATTACAAAGTGAAGTTTGTATTGTTTGTGAGACAAAAAGAAAAGAAGGTATATATGTTTATAATAATTTAATATGTTATGAATGTGAAAAGGATATGGTGAATACAGAGACAGATGATCCGAAATATATACATTATTTAAAGCAACTTCGAAAATTAGAAGTATCATATTTTTAAATAGGCATATGCCTATTATTTTTTTTGTTCTGTATAATAGATGGAGAATGAATAATAAGGAAGAGATGTAGATGAATCAAAATCATATGCCTTTATATGAGGCGTTAATCGAGTTTAAAGAAAGAGGGCCGTTATCCTTTCATGTCCCAGGTCATAAGAATGGTTTAAACTTCCCTCAGAAGGCAATAAGAGAGTTTAAAGATATTCTATCTATTGATGTAACTGAGTTAGCAGGACTAGATGATTTGCATAGTCCGTTTGAATGTATAGATGAGGCACAACAATTATTGGCTGAAGTGTATGATACAAAGAAAAGTTATTTTTTAATTAATGGTTCAACAGTCGGGAACTTAGCGATGATTTTGTCTTGTTGTGGGGAACATGATATTGTTCTTGTACAAAGAAATTGTCATAAATCAATTATTAATGGTTTAAAACTAGCGGGAGCAAATCCCATTTTTTTAGATCCATGGATTGATGAAACTTATAATGTACCAGTGGGAGTTCGTAATGAAATTATTAAGAAAGCAATTGGAAAATATCCAAATGCGAAAGCACTCATTCTAACGCATCCTAATTATTATGGTATGGGGATGGATTTAGAGGCAAGCATCGCTTTTGCACATGCACATGAAATCCCTGTTTTGATAGATGAGGCACATGGGGCACATCTTTGTTTAGGAGAACCATTCCCGAAATCAGCGTTAACATATGGTGCAGATATTGTAGTGCATTCTGCACATAAGACATTACCCGCAATGACAATGGGTTCCTATTTACATATAAATAGTCACTTAGTAGACGAAGAGAAGGTTACTACTTATTTAAGTATGCTACAATCTAGTAGTCCATCGTATCCAATTATGGCTTCCTTGGATATAGCACGCTTTACAATGGCGCGTATAAAAGAAGAAGGTCATGGTGAAATTGTTGAGTTTTTACGGAGATTTAAGGAACGGTTACGTTCTATTCCCCAAATCGCCATTTTAGAATATCCGTTGCAAGACGAGTTAAAGGTTACCGTACAAACTCGTTGTCAGTTATCAGGGTACGAATTACAGTCCGTATTTGAAAAGGTCGGTATATATACAGAGATGGCTGATCCGTACAATGTCCTATTTATTTTACCCCTGCAAGCAAATGAGGGGTATATGAAGGTTATAGAGATGATCCGAGTAGCATTGCAACATTATGACGTGAAAGACAAGAGGGAATCTATTCGTTATACTTATAAAGGTGAATTCTCTCCGTTGCCGTATACGTATAAACAACTAGAAAGATATGGAACAAGGATAGTATCTATAGAAGAGGCTGTTGGAATGATAGCGGCGGAAATGGTGATTCCGTATCCACCTGGGATTCCATTGGTTATGTATGGAGAGAGAATTACTTCAGAGCATAAAGAGCAAATTATGTACTTAGAGAGAGCGGGAGCTCGTTTTCAAGGTAATACGAAATATATGAAAGTGTATGATATAGAAAGTAGGTTTTAGGATGAAGGGATTATTTGTAACAATTGAAGGCCCAGAAGGTTCAGGTAAAACAACGTTAATTAAAAGCTTATTGCCATATTTTGAACAAAAAGCACAAAAGGTAATGGCGACAAGGGAACCAGGTGGTATTGCAATTTCTGAGGACATTAGGACGATTTTACATAAACAAGAATATACGATGATGGAAGCACGTACAGAAGCGCTTCTTTATGCTGCTGCGCGCAGACAACATTTAGTAGAAAAAGTTATGCCAGCACTTAATGAGAACTATCTCGTGTTATGTGATCGTTTTATAGATAGTTCTTTAGCATATCAAGGCTATGCAAGAGGATTGGGTATGGATAAGGTATTTGAAATAAATCGTTTTGCAACAGAGGACTGTATGCCTAGTTTAACAATTTATCTAGACATTGAGCCTGAGGTTGGCTTGGCTCGGATTGAAAAAGATGCAGGACGTGAAGTAAATCGACTAGATATGGAAGATATCTCTTTCCATAAACGTGTGCGCGAAGGGTATTTACAAGTTGTAGAACGTTTCTCGGAGCGTATTGTATTGGTAAATGCTGATCAGCCGATGGAAAAACTTATAGAAGAAGTTGTTCAGATTATAGAAGATAAATTGTTATAATAGAAGGAAAGAATGAAATAAGTGAGGTATGCATTATGATGAAGACGTGGGAGCAGCTTTCTGCTATACAACCCATCGGTGTAAAAATGTTGATGAATAGCATTGCAAAAGAGCGTATATCCCACGCTTACTTGTTAGAGGGAGGGAAAGGTACGGGAAAGTTTGCGACAGCAATTCAAATGGCAAAGAGTTTCCTCTGTTCTCAGCGGAATGGAGTAGAGCCCTGTCATGTATGCACAAATTGTAAGCGAATTGATTCAGGTAACCACCCTAACTTACATATTGTAAAACCAGACGGATTATCTATTAAGAAGCAGCAAATTCATGATTTACAAGAAGAGTTTTCAAAAACAGGATTAGAGGCAAATAAAAAGTTATATATTATTGAGCACGCAGATCGTATGACGGCAAATGCGGCAAATACACTTTTGAAATTTTTAGAAGAACCAAGTAGTGATACAACCGCTATTTTACTTACTGAACAAAGTCATCAAATTTTAAATACGATTTTATCTCGTTGCCAAGTTGTTACGTTTAGACCGTTACCTACAGAATCTTTAATTAGAAGATTACAGGAAGAAGGTATTACAGCATCTTTATCGACACTTGCTGCTCAACTCACAAATAGTTTTGATGAAGCTTTAGCTTTATGTAGTGATGAATGGTTTGCACAAGCACGAGCTTTAGTGATAAAATTATGTGAAGCGCTCGAAAAAGATAAAACCTCTATTTTTTTTGTACAAGAAAAATGGGGAAAACACTTTGGAGAGAAAGAACAATTACAGCAAGGGTTAGATATGTTACTCCTTATTTATAAGGATTTACTATATGTTCAACTTGGAGAAGAAGATCGTCTTGTTTTTCATGAGCAGAAAGAGATGTTTGAATCGTTTTCCTATGCTCAGAAGCGCATTGTATCAGCTCTCTTTAATATATTAGAGGCAAAAAATAGAATCAACGCTAATGTAAATGCGCAGCTTGTGTTCGAACAGTTAGTGTTGCGGTTGCAGGAGGGATGACCGTTTTGTATGATGTAGTAGGTGTTCGCTTTAAGAAGGCCGGAAAGGTATATTACTTTGATCCAAATCAGTTCGATATCTCTGAAAATGAGTTTGTTATTGTAGAAACGGTAAGAGGTATTGAATACGGAAAAGTAGTTATTACCAAAAAGCAAGTTGATGAAAACGACGTTGTATTACCGCTAAAAAAGGTTATTCGTATTGCAAATGAAAATGATCGTACCATTGTTGAAGAGAACAAACATGCTGCAAAAGAAGCATATCAAGTCTGTCAGCAAAAGGTAGTAGAGCATAATCTTGATATGAAACTTGTAGATGTAGAGTATACATTCGATCGTAATAAGATTATTTTCTATTTTACTGCGGATGGTCGGATTGATTTCCGCGAACTAGTGAAGGACTTAGCGGCAATTTTTAGAACAAGAATTGAACTAAGACAAATTGGTGTTCGTGATGAAGCGAAGATGCTAGGTGGTATTGGTCCATGTGGTCGTATGCTTTGTTGTTCTACTTTTTTAGGAGATTTTGAACCTGTATCCATTAAAATGGCAAAGGATCAAAATTTATCATTAAATCCTGCAAAAATCTCTGGTTTATGTGGTCGCTTAATGTGTTGCTTAAAATATGAGAATGATGAATATGAGGCAGCAAAGGAACAACTTCCTGATTTAGATCAACGTATACAAACCCCGCATGGTACTGGCCGTGTGATCGGATTAAATATTTTAGAAAGATTAATTCAAGTGGAACTAGTAGACAAGGAACGGATAGTAGAATATACGTTAGATGAGTTAGTGAATAAAGGGGTCGTTTCGAGTCAAACCACAGATTAATGAGGTGGGTGCTTGTGGAGAAAAAAGATATTTTTGAATCGGTTTCTAGTATGGAAGAGCAAATTGGACATTTATACAAACAGTTGGGAGAGTTAAAACAGCATCTTGCAGAGTTGTTGGAAGAAAACCAGCATATAAAAATGGAAAATAACAATTTGCGACACCGTTTTGAAGAAGTGCAGAATAAAGAAAAACAAAAAACTCAAAAGCGTAAAGAAGTGAAGCCGAAGACAGATATTGGTGAAGGCTATGACAATTTAGCGAGACTGTATCAAGAAGGTTTTCATATTTGCAATCTACATTATGGAAGTGTACGTAAAGAGGGAGATTGTTTGTTCTGTCTGTCATTCTTAAATAAAAAGTGAAATTACCTTTCCAATTATAATTGGAAAGGTAATTTTTTATACATGAAATAGGGTAGGTTAAGGGTAAGAAAAGGAGCAGTATATGAATTTATATGAAGATGAACGTTTAGATTACTTATTAGCGCAAGACATGAAGATTATACAAAGCCCATCAGTATTTAATTTTTCTTTAGATGCTGTTTTACTGGCAGATTTTGCATGGGTACCAATTCAAAAGGGGAATTTACTTGATTTGTGTACAGGTAACGCAGTTGTCCCCCTTCTATTAAGTACAAGAACAAAAGGAAAGATTACTGGTGTGGAAATTCAAGAACGCTTATATGATATGGGAGTAAGAAGTGTTCAATATAATGGGCTGGAAGAAAGAATTCACCTCATACATGGAGATTTGAAAGATATGCCAGAGAAACTCGGACGTCATCAATATGATGTTGTTACATGTAATCCACCATATTTTCAAACACCTCAAACTTCAGAGAAAAATATGAATGAACATTTAGCGATAGCTCGTCATGAAATTATGTGTACATTAGAAGATGTTGTATCTGCAAGTAGTCAGTTAGTAAAACAAGGTGGGAAAGTGGCGTTTGTACATCGTCCAGGGCGATTACTCGACATTGTCACATTAATGCGTAAATATAAAATTGAACCAAAGCGTGTGCGATTTGTTTATCCTAAGGTTGGAAAAGAAGCAAATACATTGTTAATTGAAGGAATTAAGGATGGAAATGCAGATTTAAAAATTTTACCACCTCTCGTTGTATATGAGAAAAATAACGAATATACAAAGGAGATACGTTCAATTTTATATGGAGAAGAATAAGCATTTTTTTTATGTGGTAGAGTGCTCTGATGGAAGTTATTATGCTGGATATACAAACCATATAGAAAAACGAATACAGACTCATAATAGCGGCAAAGGAGCTAAGTATACACGCGTCAGGCTTCCTGTCGTTTTAAAATATGTAGAGACCCATGATGATAAACGTACAGCTATGCAAGCGGAGTATTACTTTAAGCAATTAACGAGAAAACAAAAAGAGGCATATATGCAAAAAGGAGAACGCTATGTGGCAACAAAAAAGCTTTCAACAAAATGAAAAGGGAGTTTTATATTTAGTACCAACTCCTATTGGAAATTTAGAAGATATGACATTTCGTGCAATCCGAATTTTAAAAGAAGTGGATTTAATTGCTGCTGAAGATACGAGACAAACGAAAAAACTTTGTAATTATTTTGAAATTGAAACACCTGTCACGAGTTATCATGAGCATAATAAAGAAGTAAGTGGAAAGAGAATATTAGAGAAGTTAGAGGATGGAAAGAATGTAGCACTTGTTAGTGACGCTGGTATGCCGTGTATTTCTGATCCGGGTTACGATATTGTTGTTGAGGCAGTAGCTGAGCAATATCATGTAATTCCGCTTCCTGGAGCAAATGCAGCCCTTACAGCATTAATTGCATCCGGTCTTGAAACAAAGCAGTTTTATTTCTATGGTTTCTTGCAGAGAAACAAAAAGGAACGGAAGATGGAGTTAGAAAAGCTTCGTTATGTACAAACTACAATGATGTTTTATGAAGCGCCTCATCGTTTAGATGATACTTTAATTTCGATGCAGGAAGTGTTGGGAAATAGAGAGATTGTATTGTGTCGAGAGTTAACGAAAAAATTTGAGGAATTTATTCGAGGGACAATTCAAGAAGCAATTGAGTGGACGAAGCAAAATGAAGTACGTGGTGAGTTTTGTATTTTAGTAGCTGGTTCAACAGAAGAACCTGCTCCAGAAGAACAATGGTGGGAATCTCTTTCAGTATATGATCATATTGAACACTATATAAATGAAAAAGGTATGAATTCAAAAGAAGCGATTAAAACAGTCGCTAAAGATCGAGATTTGTCGAAAAGAGATGTATATCAAATCTATCATGTCGATAAAAAATAAGCTTCTCATAATTGAGAAGCTTATTTTGCTGTTTCGATATAATCTTGAAGTTCGTTTAAGATTTGCTCAGCGCCTTCTTTGCTTAAGATGATTTTACCTTCAGCTAAAGAAAGGTTACCGTCAGATACTTCACCAGTTACTTGGCAAGTCATGTTTGGTTTATATTTCTTTAAGATGATTTTTTCGTCATCAACATAGATTTCAAGAGCGTCCTTTTCTGCAATACCTAAAGTACGGCGTAATTCGATTGGAATTACTACACGACCTAATTCATCAACTTTACGAACAATACCAGTAGATTTCATAATTTTTTTCCTCCTAAATAAATAGTTTATAAGTTTCGAGTCTATTTTTAGATTCGTCATTTTTCGACAAAATACCCTATGGACATATGATACCAATCATTTACATTTCCGTCAATTCTTAAATTCTATATTTTTTAAAAAGATTTATAGATTTCTTATTTCTTATATATAATAGATTGAGAGGAAATTCCACAATTATTTACAATATTTTCAGAAAAAAATAACAAATTTCAAGTGGAGATTGTATATTTTTTTGAAATATGAGCAATAGATGATAAAGATATCGAGCATTAAGACCCAGAATTCAAAATTAGGTTGGCTTAAAGAAGATAATTGAGATTCGGGCTGCTCGTAAAAGCCCGATTGATGTGGGCTAATAATCAGTGGGGATGAAGAAAAACCCCACTGATTAAAGTTTCACTTTATATATGAGTTTTTGATATACTGTTTATAAATACATATGAGGTTATTCGGGAGGTCCAAAACAATGACAGAGGAAAATAAGTCCTTTTATATTACTACCCCAATTTATTATCCAAGTGGAAAATTACACATTGGACATGCTTATACGACAGTAGCAGGAGATGCAATGGCACGATATAAGCGTATGCAAGGATATAATGTGCATTATTTAACAGGAACTGATGAGCATGGACAGAAGATCCAAAAGAAAGCAGAAGAGTTAAATATTACGCCACAGGCATATGTTGATAATATTGTTGCAGGAATTAAAGAGCTTTGGGAGAAGATGGATATTTCTTATGATGATTTTATTCGTACAACTGAAGATCGTCATAAAGATGTTGTCGAAAAAATCTTTAAGCAATTAGTAGATCAAGGTGACATTTATCTTGATGAATATGAAGGTTGGTATTCTGTACAAGATGAGACGTTCTATACAGAGCACCAATTAGTAGATCCAATTATGGAAGGTGACAAAGTAGTTGGAGGAAAAAGCCCAGATAGTGGTCATGATGTAGAACTTGTTCGTGAAGAATCTTATTTCTTTAGAATGGGTAAATATGTCGACAGACTATTAAAGTTCTATGAAGATAATCCACATTTCATTCAGCCGGAGTCTCGTAAAAATGAAATGATTAATAATTTTATTAAACCAGGATTAGAAGATTTAGCAGTTTCTCGTACTTCATTTGACTGGGGAGTTCGTGTTCCTGGTAACCCAAAACACGTTATTTACGTATGGGTTGACGCATTATCTAACTATATTACGGCGTTAGGTTATGGAACAGCAAATGAAGAGAAATATAAAAAATTCTGGCCTGCAGATGTGCATTTAGTTGGGAAAGAAATCGTTCGTTTCCATACAATTTATTGGCCGATAATTTTAATGGCATTAGATTTACCTCTTCCAAAGAAAGTCTTTGCTCATGGCTGGATTTTAATGAAGGATGGAAAGATGAGTAAGTCAAAAGGAAACGTAGTAGATCCAGTTACATTAATCGATCGTTATGGATTGGATGCATTACGTTATTACTTACTTCGTGAAGTTCCATTTGGATCTGATGGCGTATTTACACCAGAAGGATTTGTGGAGCGTATTAATTTCGACTTAGCAAATGACTTAGGTAATTTATTAAATCGTACAGTAGCTATGATTGATAAGTACTTTAACGGAGAAATCCCTGCATTTAAAGCAAATGTAACAGAATTTGATGAAACGTTAGTAGCGTTTGCACAAGATACTTTGAAAAAAGTAGAAGAAGCAATGGAGAATATGGAGTTCTCTGTAGCGTTAGGATCTATTTGGCAATTGGTTAGTCGTACGAATAAATATATTGATGAAACACAACCATGGGTATTAGCAAAAGATGAGAATGATCGTGAAAAGTTAGCTTCTGTAATGGCTCATTTAGCAGAAGTACTTCGTCAAACAGGTATTATGCTTATGCCATTCTTAACAGTAGCACCAAGCAAGATGTTTGCTCAGCTTGGCCTTACTGATGAGGCTCATAAATCTTGGGAAAGTTTATCTACAATTGGCTGTATTCCAGCTGGAACAAAAGTAGAAAAAGGAAACCCAATTTTCCCTCGTTTAGAAATAGAAGTGGAAGTAGAGTACATTAAAGAACAAATGAAAAGCTCTGCCCCTAAAGTAGAAGAGAAAAAAGAAGAAGAGCCGAAGGCAGAAGAAATTACAATTGATGATTTCTTTAAAGTAGAATTACGCGTAGCTGAAGTACTATCTGCTGAACCTGTGAAAAAAGCAGACAAGTTGTTAAAAATTCAACTAGACTTAGGCACAGAAAAGCGTCAAGTTGTTTCTGGAATTGCAAAATTCTATTCGCCAGAAGACCTAAAAGGTAAAAAGGTTATTTGTGTAACAAACTTAAAACCTGTAAAATTACGCGGTGAATTATCGCAAGGTATGATTTTAGCGGGTGAAGAGAATGGCGTATTGTCATTAGCATCAATTGACCAAAATCTACCAAATGGTACAAAAATCAAGTAATTAAGACAAGAAAAGAGATGTTTCACGTGTAACATGTGTGAAGCGTCTTTTTTCTTTTTACATTCTCTATTTTTGCATTAAGATTGTAGTATTGTTATCGTTAAGTTATTAAAGAACTTATTTTTGTAGAATAAACTTGATTTCAATATAAAAGGAGTTATGTATTATGTTGTTTGATACACATTCGCATTTGAATGCAGAGCAATTTGAAGAAGATTTGCAAGAAGTTATTGCCCGAATGAAAGAAGCGGGAGTTACTTATACAGTTGTTGTTGGTTTTGATGAAGTAACGATAAAAAAGGCGATGGAATTAGCTGAAGCTTATGATTTTATTTACGCTGCGGTTGGATGGCATCCAGTTGATGCAATTGACATGACAGAAGAACATTTAGCTTGGTTAGAAGAACTTGCTTCTCATCCTAAAGTCGTTGCACTTGGAGAAATGGGTTTAGATTATCATTGGGATAAGTCTCCAAAAGAAATACAGAAAGAAGTATTTCGTAAACAAATTGCATTAGCGAAAAAAGTGAAATTGCCGATTATTATACATAATCGCGATGCAACTCAAGATATTGTTGATATTCTAGAAGAAGAGAATGCAGCTGAAGTAGGAGGCATTATGCATTGTTTTAGCGGCAGCGTAGAAGTAGCAGAGCGATGTGTTGATATGAACTTTCTAATTTCGTTAGGCGGACCAGTTACATTTAAAAACGCTAAAAAGCCGAAAGAGGTTGCTACGGAGATTCCATTAGAGAAATTGTTAATAGAGACGGATTGTCCATATCTAACGCCGCATCCATTTCGAGGGAAACGAAATGAACCGAGTTATGTAAAACTCGTAGCAGAAGAAATTGCGAATTTAAAAGGTGTTTCTTATGAGGAAGTAGCAGAAATGACAACCAAAAATGCAAAAGCTTTATTTGGTGTTGAATAAAAAAGAATGGGGAAACCTGTTCTTTTTTATTTTGAAAAAACACTAGTAGAAGTGATGAAGAAAATAAATGTGAATGATGAAGTGTTACAATAAGGACAGAGAACAAAGATTTTTCTATTCTATTTTTTAAAATATAAGAATGAGGAAAATAATAATGGAAAAGTCGTCATTTTTTTGTTTTACTAAGTAGAGACGAAACGAGTGTGGAGGCAAGCATGAAAATAAAAGAGATTATCGTTGTAGAAGGTAAAGATGATACAGTTGCGATTAAGCGTGCTGTTGATGCGGATACAATTGAAACGAACGGTTCAGCAATCGGTGATCAAGTTATTGAGCAAGTTAAATTAGCGCAGCAAAAAAGGGGCGTTATTATTTTCACAGATCCAGATTATCCTGGAGAGCGTATTCGAAAAATTATTTCTGACAAGGTTCCCGGCTGTAAGCATGCCTTTTTACCGAAGGAAGAAGCGCTTGCTAAAAGGAAAAAGGGAGTTGGGATCGAACATGCTTCTAATGAGTCGATTCGCCGTGCTCTAGAGAATATACATGAAGAAATGGAAGCTTATACAAGTGAAATTAGTTGGAGTGATTTAGTCGATGCAGGCTTAGTGGGCGGAGAAATGGCAAAGAGCCGCAGAGAAAGAATGGGTAAGCTATTAAAGATTGGTTATACAAATGCAAAACAGTTACATAAACGATTACAGATGTTTCAAGTTTCAAAGGAATCATTTGGAGAAGCTTATAAGCAAGTAATACAGGAGGAAAAAAAATGAAGGATATCGCAACGCCAAATCGTACAAAAGACATTGTTGAAAAGTATGGATTTTCATTCAAAAAAAGTTTAGGACAAAACTTTTTAATTGATACAAATGTATTAAATCGTATTGTCGATCATGCAGAAATTGGTTCAGAAAGTGGTGCAATTGAAATTGGACCAGGTATCGGTGCATTAACAGAGCAATTAGCGAAGCGTGCTAAAAAAGTAGTGGCTTTTGAAATTGATCAAAGACTATTACCAATTTTAGATGAGACGTTAGCACCATATGGTAACGTTACAGTTATTAATAAAGACGTACTAAAAGCGGATGTACATGAAGTATTTAATGAGCAATTTGAAGAAGGGCAAGATGTAATGGTAGTAGCTAACTTGCCATACTATATTACAACGCCAATTTTATTTAAATTGCTTGAAGAAAAGTTACCAGTTCGTGGATTTGTTGTTATGATGCAAAAAGAAGTTGGAGATCGTTTAGCTGCTAAACCTGGAACGAAAGAGTATGGTTCTTTATCGATTGCTATTCAGTATTATACAGAAGTTGAAACAGTTATGACTGTACCGCGTACAGTGTTTGTACCACAGCCAAATGTTGATTCTGCAATTATTCGCCTTCTAAAGCGTCCGAAACCGGTTGTAGAGGTGACAGATGAAACATTCTTCTTTGAAGTAGTACGAGCAAGTTTCGCACAGCGCCGTAAAACTTTGATGAATAATTTATCAAATAATTTAAATGGTTTCCCGAAAGATAAGGAATTATTGGATCGAATTTTAACAGAAGTAGGAATTGATCCAAAGCGAAGAGGCGAAACGCTATCTATTGAAGAGTTTGCAACATTAAGTAATGCATTGGTTCTTCATAAATTATCATAAGAATATGAAAGGGACAGTTCAACTTGAACTGTCCCTTTTGTCACCTTTCTCCCTCTAAATTCATATTTTAAAAACAGGTAAGATGGCCTAATGAGTTTGGAGGTAGGAGAATGGTTTTACATGTTGGAGAATTAGTGGAACGATATTCTCATAAGAGGGATATTCTTTTTCGTATTATAGAAATAAAAGGCGAGATAGCTATATTGTTTGGAGAGGAAATTAGACTGGTGGCGGATGCGCCACTTGAAGATTTAATTAGTATAGATCAACGAGAACATAAAAAAAGGGTGAAGCGTGAGAAAGAAACAATGGAGCGCACGTATCGTTTGTTTCAACAAGATTATGTGTTAATGAAACAAAGGCATGAACATACTTCAACTGGTGGATACACAAGTGAGGTGAATTATTTTCAAATGCCGGGACGTGTATTGCATATAGATGGAGACCCTTTATATTTGCGCAAGTGCTTAGACTTATATAACAAAATTGGCGTTCCTGTACAAGGTATTCATTGTAAAGAAACGGAGATGCATGAAAAAGTAGTAGACTTAATAGATCACTTTCGCCCAGACATTCTCGTTATTACGGGGCATGATGCATATACAAAATCGAAAGGAGTGAAGGGAGATTTAGCGGCATATAGGCATTCAAGGCATTTTGTACAGGCTGTTCGAGAAGTGCGAAAAAAATATCCATCATTGGATCAACTTGTTATTTTTGCTGGGGCATGTCAATCGCACTTTGAGGCACTAATTCGTGCAGGGGCCAATTTCGCTAGTTCACCATCTAGAATTAATATTCATGCACTAGATCCTGTATATGTAGTTGGTAAAATTAGTTTTACTTCATTTATGGAGAGAGTCAATGTATGGGATGTCGTACGTAATACAATTACTGGTGAAAAGGGACTAGGTGGAATTGAAACGAGAGGGATTTTACGAACGGGATTACCTTTTCAACATTACGAAGAGTAAGCAGGGTACATATGTATCTTGCTTTTTTGTATGGAAGGATTTAAATGAATTTGGATAAAAAGAGACAAGAACGTACAGACTACGTAATGATACTTTTACAATATAGTATTTCTTCTATCTATTCAAACGCAAGATGATATTAGCTGTGAATCGAGGTTAATAATTAGGATAGATATATCGTGTTTTAAGTGTTCAATCTAAATTACAGCGAGGTGTAGCGAAGTATATGTCAAAACGTTTAGATGAAATTAAAAGCGAATTAGATCACCATCTTGGACAGCGACTTATGTTAAAAGCAAATAGTGGAAGAAGAAAAACTGTGGAGCAATCAGGTGTACTAGCAGAAACATACCGTTCTGTTTTTGTTGTACAATTGGATCAACAAGAAGATGCGTTGCAACGTGTATCTTATAGTTATGCAGATGTTTTAACAGAGACAGTAGAGTTAACATTTTATGGAGACCCTCATGATGAGGTCATTTTATAATCCGCATATCATTACATATATTTCCACAAATGAAAAGCTATATTATTTTGCATACTAACTATACCGTAGCAAAATAAGGAGGGACTCTGCATTGAGTAGACGAAGAGGTGTCATGTCAAACCAATTTAAAGAAGAGCTAGCAAAAGAGCTTGGCTTTTATGATGTTGTTCAGAAAGAAGGATGGGGCGGAATTCGTGCGAAAGATGCTGGTAACATGGTGAAACGTGCTATAGAAATTGCAGAACAGCAATTAATGAAACGAAACCAGTAGTTGTAAGATACTTTCTATGCTACGGTAGCCGAGGAGACATTCCTCGGCTTTTTGTACTCTAAAAGGTGCCATCATTTTACATAAGTAGTTTCATTCTGAATGCTTTTCGTTATAATTAGGGAAGTGTCATCGTCTTACTATAAATTTATGGTAAAATAAACGATAAAAGATTGAGTACATAGAGTGGGTGAATAGATTGAAGCTACTAGTGAAAGCACCAGCAAAGATTAATCTGTCGTTAGATGTACTGGGAAAAAGACAAGACGGATATCATGAAGTGAAAATGATTATGACAACCATTGATTTAGCAGATCGTCTAGAACTAACGGAATTAGCAGAAGACCGTATTGAAATTTTATCCCATAATCGGTATGTCCCAGACGACCAACGAAATTTAGCTTATCAGGCAGCGAAATTATTAAAAGAGAAGTTTAATGTAAAAAAAGGTGTATCTATTACTATTGAAAAAACGATTCCAGTAGCAGCTGGATTAGCAGGTGGAAGTAGTGATGCAGCAGCGACATTACGTGGTCTTAATAAATTATGGAATTTAGGGCTTACAATTGATGAGTTAGCAGAGCTTGGCGCAGAAATTGGATCAGATGTATCTTTCTGTGTATACGGCGGCACAGCAATTGCCACTGGAAGAGGAGAGAAAATTGAGCATATAAAGACTCCGCCTTCTTGTTGGGTTATTTTAGCGAAACCACATATAGGTGTATCTACTGCTGATGTGTATGGAAATTTAAAGTTAAATCGAGTTACACATCCAAATGTAGATAAAATGGTTGATGTCATAAATTCTGGAGATTATAAAGGGATTTGTGATACTGTTGGTAACGTTTTAGAAGATGTAACATTTGGAATGCATCCTGAAGTTGCACGTATTAAATCACAGATGAAGCGATTCGGAGCGGATGCTGTATTGATGAGTGGAAGTGGTCCAACTGTATTTGGACTTGTACACCATGATTCTCGAATGCATCGCATTTATAACGGATTAAAAGGATTTTGTGAACAGGTCTATGCGGTACGTTTATTAGGGGAGCGAGAAACGCTTGAATAAAGACGTATAATACGTTATGATTTGTTTAGAATATTCGTGATTTGAGGTGAGAGTATGAAAATTAGAAGAAGTACAAGATTAGTCGATATGACTTATTACTTGCTACAAAACCCTCGTCAGCTAGTATCTCTCACTTTTTTTGCTGAAAGGTATCAATCGGCTAAGTCTTCCATTAGTGAGGATTTAGTTATTATTAAGCAAACGTTTGAGCAACAAGGGGTCGGCACATTGCAAACGATACCAGGAGCAGCAGGAGGAGTGAAATATATACCGTATATAAGTGAAGAAGAGGCAGATCTAATTATTGATGAGCTTTGTGGCTTATTTGAAAACCCAGATCGTATTTTGCCTGGCGGTTACTTATACATGACAGATTTATTGAGTAATCCTCGCCATATTAATGGCGCAGGTCGTTTGTTTGCTTCTGTTTTTGCTAGGCAATCAATTGATGCGGTTATGACAGTGGCAACGAAAGGGATTCCACTTGCTTATGCAGTGGCAAATTACTTAGATGTACCAGTTGTAATTGCAAGGAAAGATAATAAGGTAACAGAAGGTCCGACTGTTAGTATTAACTATGTGTCGGGTTCTTCTAAACGAATTCAAACAATGACGTTAGCAAAACGCAGCCTTCCAGAAGGATCGAATGTTTTAATTATTGATGACTTCATGAAAGCTGGTGGAACGATTCAAGGTATGATGAGTATGTTAGAAGAGTTCAAGGCTAATGTTGTTGGTATTGGTGTATTAGTAGAATCCACAGATATTGAAGAACGACTAATTAATAATTTTGTATCATTAATTCGTCTATCGGAAGTTGATGTGAAAGAAAAAACAATTCAAGTGGAAAAAGGGAATTATTCTCTTGCACCATTTGATGAAGGGCTTGTAGAGGCTGAATAAAAGGTAGAGCAGATAGCTCTATCTTTTTTTATTTTATTTTATTTTATTTTATTTTATTTATAGATTATAAAATAGATGGACAAACTGCCTTTCGTACACTATTTTTAAAGAGTAAAATAAATAATAAAAGGGTGAAAAGTATGAAAGTTGTTCAAACAAGCAAGGCACCACAAGCGATTGGACCTTACTCACAAGGGATTATTGTAAATAATATGTTTTATAGCTCAGGACAAATTCCATTAACGGAAAATGGGGAGCTTGTAACAGGAGATGTAACAGTACAAACAGAACAAGTATTTCAAAATTTACAAGCGGTATTAGAGGAAGCGGGTGCTTCATTTGATACAGTCGTAAAAACAACAGTATTTTTAAAGGACATGGATGATTTTAATGCTGTGAATGAAGTATATAGCTCTTATTTCTCTACTCATAAACCAGCTCGATCTTGTGTGCAAGTAGCAAAATTACCGAAAGATGTTTCCGTTGAAATTGAAGTAATCGCCCTAGTTAAGTAACCTTTTGTAAGCGATAACCTCCACTAATCTCTATATTCAACTACATTAAAAATTTTTATCTTAAAAATTTTTAAAAAATTAAAGGGAAAATAGAAAATTTGTGGAATTTATACAAATATATCGCTTATTTAGAAAAGGGTGGTGAACACAAGATGGAAGTGACTGACGTAAGATTACGCCGCGTAAACACAGAAGGCCGCATGAGAGCAATTGCCTCTATTACTTTGGACCATGAATTTGTTGTTCATGATATTCGTGTAATTGATGGTAATAATGGATTATTTGTAGCAATGCCAAGTAAACGTACTCCAGATGGAGAGTTCCGTGACATTGCACATCCGATTAATTCTGGTACACGCTCTAAAATTCAAGATGCGGTTTTAACAGAGTATCATCGTTTAGGCGAGTTAGAAGAGGTTGAGTTTGAAGAAGCAGGTGCTTCGTAAAATTCGAATGAAAAGGGCTTTGACGAAAAGCCTTATAATTTTGTAGCAAACTCCTGTAAGCATTTACAGGAGTTTGTTTTTTTTTTGCTTTATATTTGAAAATTTCATAATTCATTAACATAAAAAGAAGAAACTACTAATTTTTTCAAAATCATTTTAAATAGTATAGCTTATTTCTTAAAAAAGATACTAAAGAGTAAAACATCTTATAAGAATTATGGTAAAATTTAATAGTTAAAATGTGTTTCTTGAAATATATGATGATTTAGGATAATATCTTTAATGGATAAATAGGTTGCGATGGAGGGTCTATATGTCAAACAGATTTGCAGTGATTCTAGCTGCAGGTAAAGGCACACGTATGAAGTCTAAGCTATACAAAGTGCTGCATCCTGTATGTGGAAAACCTATGGTACAACACGTAGTCGATCAAGTATCTCAATTAGGATTGCAGAAACTTGTAACGGTTGTTGGGCATGGTGCTGAAATGGTACAAGAACAGCTAGGAAACGTAAGTGAGTTTGCATTACAAGCAGAACAACTTGGTACAGCACATGCTGTAGATCAAGCTGCAAGTGTACTTGCAAATGAAGAAGGAACAACTTTAGTTATTTGTGGGGATACGCCGCTAATAACTGCTGAAACGATGGAAGCATTACTTCAGCAACATAAAGAAGCGGGAGCAATGGCGACGGTGCTAACAGCGTACATAGAAGAACCTGCTGGATATGGCCGTATTGTTCGTAATGAGAATGGTCATGTTGAAAAGATTGTTGAGCATAAAGATGCAAATGAGAAAGAATTAGCTATTAAAGAAATCAATACAGGTACGTATTGTTTTGATAATAAGGCTTTATTTGCTTCACTTTCTAAAGTTTCAAATGATAACGTACAAGGTGAATATTACCTTCCAGATGTTATTGAGATTTTAAAAAATGAAGGTCATATCGTATCAGCTTATCAAACAGAGCAGTTCGATGAAACGTTAGGTGTTAACGACAGAGTCGCTCTATCGCAAGCGGAAATTATTATGAAAAACCGTATCAACCGAAAGAACATGGTAAATGGTGTTACAATTATTGATCCAAGTAACACTTATATTTCTGCTGATGCAATTATCGGTAGTGATACAGTTCTTCATCCAGGAACAATTATTGAGGGGAACACTGTAATTGGTTCTGATTGTGAAATTGGACCACATACAGTAATTCGTGATAGTGAAATTGGAGATCGTACGACAATTCGTCAATCTACTGTACATGATAGTAAACTTGGTACAGAAGTATCGGTTGGTCCATTTGCACACATTCGCCCAGATTCAGTTATTGGAGACGAAGTACGCGTTGGAAACTTCGTGGAAATCAAAAAAACTGTCTTTGGTAATAGAAGTAAAGCTTCACACTTGAGTTATATCGGGGATGCACAAGTTGGAGAAGACGTGAATCTTGGTTGTGGTTCAATTACGGTGAACTATGACGGTAAGAATAAATTCAAAACTGTGATTGGTAATGGGGTATTTATTGGATGTAATTCAAACCTTGTTGCTCCAGTAACAGTTGAAGATGGTGCTTATGTGGCAGCAGGCTCTACAATTACAGAGAATGTTCCATCAAAAGCATTATCGGTAGCACGTGCACGTCAAGTTAACAAAGAAGACTATGTTGATCAATTGCTGAATAAGAAAAAATCATAATGTGGAGGGTTAATCTAGATGTCGACTCAATATCTAAATTCTAATTTGAAAGTATTCTCTTTAAACTCTAATAAGGAACTTGCTGAGCAGATTGCAAAGCATATTGGAGTAGGACTAGGAAAATGTTCTGTTGATCGTTTTAGTGATGGAGAAGTTCAAATTAACATTGAAGAAAGTATCCGTGGTTGCGATGTATTCATTATTCAATCTACAAGCTTCCCAGTAAACGAACATATCATGGAATTACTTATTATGATTGATGCATTAAAACGTGCATCTGCGAAAACAATTAATATTGTTATTCCTTATTATGGTTATGCGCGTCAAGACCGTAAAGCGCGTTCTCGTGAACCAATTACATCGAAACTTGTAGCAAACTTGCTTGAAACAGCAGGTGCAACTCGTGTAATCACTCTAGATTTACATGCTCCACAAATTCAAGGGTTCTTTGATATCCCAATCGACCACTTAATGGGTGTACCGATTCTTTCTGATTACTTTGAAACAAAAGGTCTTAAAGATATCGTAATCGTGTCTCCTGATCATGGTGGTGTAACTCGTGCAAGAAAAATGGCAGATCGTCTAAAAGCGCCAATCGCTATTATTGATAAGCGTCGTCCTCGCCCGAACGTATCAGAGGTAATGAACATTATCGGTAATATTGAAGGCAAAACAGCGATTTTAATTGATGACATTATTGATACAGCTGGTACAATTACATTAGCAGCAAACGCTCTTGTTGAGAACGGTGCTTCTGAAGTATATGCTTGCTGTACACACCCAGTATTATCTGGCCCAGCAATTGAGCGTATTCAAAATTCAAATATTAAAGAGTTAGTTGTAACGAACTCTATCGTATTACCAGAAGAGAAGAAAATCGACAAAGTACATGAACTTTCAGTTGCTCCATTAATTGGAGAAGCAATCATTCGTGTATACGAAGAAGAATCTGTGAGTGTATTATTCAATTAATTGGATAGAATGAGACGTAACCAATTTTGGTTACGTCTTTTCGTATCGAAAAAAGAAAGTAGTGGTACAAGAATGAAATTGATAGTAGGACTTGGGAACCCAGGTAGAGAATATGAATTAACAAGGCATAATATTGGATTTATGGCCATTGATGAACTTGCGAAGCGTTGGAACATTTCTTTGAATGAACAAAAATTTAAAGGTGTATTTGGTGCAGGGTTTGTTAATGGAGAAAAGGTAATCTTATTAAAGCCGCTAACATATATGAATTTATCTGGGGAAAGTATTCGTCCACTCATGGATTATTATAAAATTGATGTTGAGGACTTCGTTGTTATGTACGACGATTTAGACATTCCTGTAGGTAAATTGCGTCTTCGCATGAAAGGTAGTGCTGGTGGACATAATGGTGTAAAGTCAACGATTTCGCACCTAGGAACACAAGAATTTCAACGTATCCGTATGGGAATCAATCGCCCGAAAAATGGAATGAAGGTAGTCGATTATGTATTAGGACGCTTTACATCTGAAGAGATTCCGGATGTTAACCATTCTATTGAAAAAGCAGCGGATGCATGTGAAGAGTGGCTAAATAAGCCTTTTCTCCAAATCATGAATACTTTCAATAGTTAAAAGTGAGATTGGGAATATTTCTCTTTTGTTTTACCCATACTAGTAGTAATTGAATTTTTAGGAGGCTAGTATGGAAGGGTATTATTATTGCAGACACTGCGGAGGTAATGTAGGCTCCATTAACGCAGAAAAAGTATATAGCGACGTTTTATTTCAACTAACAGAGCAAGAAGTAGTAGAGATGATTCATTTTCATGAGAATGGAAATATATATATAAAAACAATTTGTGAATCGTGTCAAGAAACGCTCGCATCTTATCCTGAGTATTATGAGTATGAAAAATTTCTGCAATAAAATGTTGTCGCTTTGGCATGTCCAAAGCATTTTTCTGTTTTCCTTTTCCAAAATATTTGCATAAAATAGAATGACTTGCTCTTTATGTTGAGAGGAGTTTTAAAAATGATAGGTTTATTAGAGCAATTTTATAAAAATGAAGAGATACAATCGGTTATTAATGGATTAGAAGATGGGTTAAAAGAACAACTTATATCAGGGATGGCAACGTCTTCTCGTTCATTATTAATGGCGGCTTTATATAAAAAAACAAAAAAATCACAATTAATCGTTACACATAACTTATACCAAGCACAAAAAGTACATGAAGATTTAGTGGCGTTACTTGGTGAAAAAGATGTGTGGCTATATCCAGTGAATGAACTGATAGCATCGGAAATTGGGGTTGCAAGTCCAGAATTGAAGGCGCAACGTATAGAAGTGTTAAATCGCTTGGCTGCGGGAGAGAATGGAATCATTGTAGCGCCAGTGGCAGGATTGCGTAGATTTTTACCAATAAAAGAATTGTGGAAGCAAAAGCAAGTTGAAATCAATCTAGGGCAAGAGATTGATTTAGATGCGCTCTTGCATACTTTACATCATATTGGCTATGAACGTAAGTCGATGGTAGAAGCTCCAGGGGAGTTCAGTTTGCGCGGGGGAATATTAGATATTTATCCTTTAACTGAAGAACTACCATTTCGTATTGAATTTTTTGATACAGAAGTCGATTCTATTCGATTATTTGATGTGGATGAACAGCGTTCTCAAGGTAAAAAAGAAAGCGTTAGGTTTGGTCCGGCAACAGAGTTTTTATTTTCACAGGAAGAATTAAAATCAGGAATTCAGCATCTTGAAGAAGGTTTGACTAAGACGATGCAAAAACTTTCTGATGATAAACTAAAGACTACAGTGCTTGAGACGGTAAGTCATGAAATTGAGATGTTGAAAAACGGGCAAAGTATAGAACAGATGTTTAAATACTTATCTATTTTCTATAAAGAACCTGCTAGTCTGATAGATTATTTACCAGAAGATGGTGTTGTAATTTTAGATGAGATTTCCCGTATTCAAGAAACAGCATCACATCTTGAAACAGAAGAGGCGGAATGGTATATATCACTTCTTGGTGAAGGAACAATTATTCAAGATTTATCTTTCTCTCACGCATTTGAGGGGTTTCTTCATCATAAAAAAAGAAGTTTTGTATATTTAACGTTATTCTTGCGTCATATCGCACACACACATCCGCAAAATATTGTAAATGTAACATGTAAAACAATGCAAGATTTCCATGGACAGATGAATTTGTTAAAAACAGAAATTGATAGATGGAATGAAGGGCATTTTACGACTGTTGTACTTGGAACAGATGATGAACGTGTGAAGAAATTACAACATATTTTAAGTGATTATGATATTGAGGCAGATATTGTAGAAGGCACAGATATCTTATTGCCTGGAAGGCTACAAATTGCTGTAGGTGATTTACATGCAGGGTTTGAAATGCCGATGCAAAAGCTTGTTGTCATTACTGAAAAGGAGCTTTTTCATAAGAAAGTTAAAAAATCACAACGTAAACAAAAGTTATCGAATGCTGAACGTATTAAAAGTTATTCGGAATTAAAAGTTGGAGATTATGTAGTTCACGTAAATCATGGTATAGGTAAATTTTTAGGTATTGAGACATTAGAGATTAATGGTGTTCATAAAGATTATTTAAATATTAAATATCAAGGTAATGATAAGTTATACGTTCCAATTGAACAAATTGATCAAGTCCAAAAATATGTAGGGTCTGAAGGTAAGGATCCGAAAGTTTACAAATTAGGTGGAAATGATTGGAAAAAGGTTAAAACGAAAGTTGAAAAATCTGTACAAGACATTGCGGATGACCTAATTAAACTATATGCTGAGCGCGAAGCTTCAAAAGGCTATGCATATACGCCAGATACGGCAGAACAACAAGAGTTCGAATCATCTTTCCCATATCAAGAGACAGAGGATCAGTTACGTTCTATTGACGAGATTAAAAAAGATATGGAACGCGGACGCCCAATGGATAGGCTCCTTTGTGGTGATGTAGGGTATGGAAAGACGGAAGTGGCTATTCGTGCGGCATTTAAAGCAATTATGGATGAAAAACAAGTTGCAATTTTAGTACCGACAACGATTCTTGCGCAGCAACACTATGAAACAATTCGAGAGCGTTTTCAAGATTATCCAATCAATATAGGATTATTAAGTAGATTCCGTACGAGAAAACAACAAAATGAAACGATTAAGGGCTTAAAGGATGGCACAATAGATATTGTAATCGGAACACATCGTATTTTATCTAAAGATGTCACTTATAAAGATTTAGGGCTTCTTATTATTGATGAAGAACAAAGATTTGGTGTAACGCATAAAGAAAAAATTAAACAATTGAAGGCGAATGTTGACGTATTAACATTAACGGCAACTCCGATTCCGCGGACGCTTCATATGTCTATGCTTGGTGTGCGCGACTTATCTGTTATTGAGACACCGCCAGAAAATCGTTTCCCAGTCCAAACGTATGTAGTAGAGTATAATCCAGCATTAATGCGAGAGGCGATAGAGCGAGAGCTTGCAAGAGGCGGTCAAATTTACTTCCTATATAACCGTGTAGAGGATATTGAAAGAAAAGCAGATGAAATTTCGATGTTAGTTCCAGATGCTCGCGTAACGTACGCACATGGGAAAATGAACGAAAGTGAATTAGAGTCTGTTATGCTATCATTTTTAGAAGGACAGCATGATGTTCTTGTAAGTACAACAATTATTGAGACGGGTGTAGATATTCCGAACGTAAATACGTTAATTGTATTTGATGCAGATCGTATGGGGTTATCACAGTTGTACCAGCTTCGTGGGCGTGTTGGACGTTCTAATCGTGTTGCATATGCATACTTTGCCTATAAACGTGACAAAGTGCTGTCAGAAGTTGCAGAGAAGCGTCTGCAAGCAATTAAAGAGTTCACAGAACTTGGATCTGGTTTCAAAATTGCGATGAGAGATTTATCTATTCGTGGAGCAGGTAATTTGTTAGGAGCAGAACAGCATGGGTTTATTGATTCTGTCGGATTTGATCTATATTCTCAAATGTTAAAAGATGCAATTGAACAGCGAAGAGGAACAGATGGAGCTGAAAATACAGTTAATGTTGAAATTGACTTAGAGGTAGATGCATACTTACCAGATGCTTATATTTCAGATAGTAAGCAAAAAATTATGATGTATAAACAATTTAGAGGTGTTTCTGCAATTGAGGATATTGAAGAATTGCAGGAAGAAATGATCGATAGATTCGGTGATTACCCACAAGAAGTTGGTTATTTATTACAAATTGCAAATATTAAAGTGTTGGCAATGAAAGAACAAATTGAGTTAATTAAGCAGAATAAATTTGAAGTAACATTCCTGTTTTCTGAACAAGCAAGTCAAAATATTGATGGTGGAAAATTATTCATGCTCGGAAATAGTTTTGGGCGTATGATCGGTCTAGGAATGGAAGGATCACAATTGAAAATTGTTATGAAAACAAATGGCTTAGAGACATCGAAGTGGTTAACAATTGCTGAAAATTTATTAAAAGGCTTACCAGATGTGAAAAAAGAAGTAATAAATGCCTAAAATAAGATAAAAAAATACAATTCGACGTGCATAGAAGAACTAATGTGTAAAATACTATGTCTAACAGTTGGTGATTTTTACATGAACAGGTAAATTCACCACTTTGATCATCAGTAGAAAGTGAGGCAGCATTAGAATGAAAGCAACTGGAATCGTACGTCGAATTGATGATTTAGGCAGGGTAGTAATCCCAAAGGAAATTCGTAGAACTTTACGTATTCGAGAAGGAGACCCACTAGAAATATTTGTTGATCGCGATGGAGAAGTAATTTTAAAGAAGTATTCTCCAATTAGTGAACTAGGTGATTTTGCAAAGGAATATGCTGAGGCTTTATATGACAGCTTAGGACATAATGTGCTTGTCTGTGACCGAGATTCTATCATCGCAGTATCAGGCGTATCGAAAAAAGAATACTTAAATAAAAGTGTTGGCGATCTAATCGAAAAAACGATGGAAGAAAGAAAGTCTGTTATTATGACGGACGAAAGTGATATTTCCATTATCGATGGTGTAACAGAAAAGGTTCATTCTTATACAGTTGGACCGATTGTTGCAAACGGAGACCCAATTGGAGCCGTCATTATTTTTTCAAAAGAAGCTATTATAAGCGAAATCGAGCATAAAGCGGTTAATACTGCTGCCAGTTTCTTAGCGAAACAAATGGAACAGTAAGGGTATATTGATTTTAGAAGTAGCAATCTTTCCTAATTATGATCTTTCTTTTTGAGAAATCAATTATTTGGAGATATATGTATATTGAATGAAGGTAGCGCTTTGCTACCTTTTTTCGTTGAATATTTTTAACGTGTAGGGACCTAGTATTACCCGTGGTGGTAAGGGATTTTGTACTTTTCTTTATGATATAATACGAGAGGTGAGAATAGAAAAAGGAGTTTTCTTGTATGGAAGCGAAGAAGTATCAAGCCTTTTGGCGTGGGGCTATTATATTAACGATTGCAAGTTTTGTTACAAAAGTATTAAGCGCTTTTTACCGTATTCCATATCAAAATATAGCAGGGGATATTGGTTTTTATATTTACCAACAAATTTACCCGTTTTATGGATTTTGTTTAATTTTAGCTACTTATGGGTTTCCTGTTATCATTTCAAAAATGGTTGCAGAACGACTAGAGTGGGGAAAACAGAAAGAAGCAGAAGAAATTATTTGTGTATCTTTTTGGTTTTTATTAGGAATTGGTTTTATAGGTTTCTTTACATTGTTTTTTGGGGCCGAAACAATCGCGATAGCTATGGGCGATATGCACTTAGATAAGTTGCTACGTGTTATTTCGTTTTCGTTCTTATTGATGCCGTTTTTGTCTGTAGCAAGAGGGTATTTTCAAGGGTTCAATAATATGATGCCAACGGCTGTTTCGCAAGTAATAGAACAAACAATTCGAGTTTCTATTATTGTATTTTTATCGCTATTCCTAATTGCTCACGGATTTGATTTATATACAGTTGGTGCAGGGGCTATGTTAGGCTCAATTGCGGGTGGACTTATTGGGATTATTGTACTTATGTTGTATATGCGTCGAGATTTTCGTTCCATATTTTTTAAACGTGTAGCGAGAATTAAGGGTAAAAGGAAGATAATTAAAATCCTTTTTTGGCAGGGGTTAGCGATTTGTGTTAGTAATTTAGTGCTTATTTTTATACAGATGGCTGATTCAATGTCCTTGTACACTTTACTTATTGGTGCGGGAGAACAGGCTGAAAGTGCAAAAGTATTAAAGGGTGTTTATGATAGGAGTATTCCGCTAATGCAATTAGGTACTGTTGTGACGACTTCTTTCTCGTTATCACTTATTCCAATTATTACAGCGGCGAAGGAAAGAGGAGATCTTTCCTTTATTCAAGAAAAGGTAAAGTTAGCAATGAAAATAACATTTGTTATTGGATTTGCAGCAGCTATTGGACTAACTTGTATTATTCAACCTACGAATATTATGTTGTTTGAAAATAGTGATGGATCAGATGTTTTATCTATTTTATCTTTATCTATTTTATTTAGTTCATTGTCAATTACGACGGCTTCTATTTTACAAGGGTTGGGACAAACATTTAAGCCAGCATTATTTGTTGTATTTGGAGGTTGCTTAAAGTTAGCGTTAAATTATATATTCATGCCTTATTTTGGTGTGAAAGGGGCAGCCTTAGCGACTTTATGTGCGTTAATCATAATTTCTGGACTAAATAGTTTGTTGCTTATGAGAGCTGTATCAGGGTCACTTATCAATAAGCGAAATATGTTAGGTGTAGTAATTAGTGGTATCTGTATGGGATTTGTATTAATGATGTTCACGCGTGTGTTGCAGATGTCTGGATTAGTAATTGATACGGAACATAGAGCGAGCGCGACGCTTGAAGCGTTGTTAGGTGTAGCCATCGGCGGATTGACATATATGTTTTTTATTTTAAAATTACGTGTATTTACAAAAAAAGAATTAGGAACTGTTATGAAACAAGAGAAAAAAGAAGGTTCATTGAAGAAGAGTGGATAGAGGTGACAGGTTGTGAGTGGAATCATTACTGTTTTAGGTTTAGGTGCTGGTGAATTAGATCAGCTAACGATGGGTGTATATCGAAAAATAAAAGAAGCAGATCATCTGTTTGTTAGAACGAAGGAACATCCAGTTATAGAAGAATTGGAGAAAGAAGGCATACAATATACGGCTTTTGATGCTGTATATGAAGCACATGATACGTTTGAAATTGTATATGAAACAATTGCGAATAAATTGCTAGAACAAGCTGAAGGTACAGAAATTATCTATGCGGTTCCGGGGCATCCACTTGTAGCAGAAAGAACAGTTCAGCTATTGTTGGAAAAAGGAGACGTTTCAAATGTTGAAGTGCGAATTGAGGGTGGACAAAGTTTCCTTGATCCTATGTTTGCAAGCCTAAAAATTGATCCGATTGAAGGATTTCAATTACTTGATGCTACATCATTTGAAAGAGGGCAATTAGAATTACGTCAACATTTAATCTTTTGCCAAGTATATGATGCATTCGTTGCATCTGATGTGAAATTAACATTAATGGAGATGTTGCCAGATGATTATGAAGTGTATATCGTAACAGCTGCAGGAACTTCATTTGAACAAGTAAAGAAGGTACCGTTGTACATGTTAGATCATGAAACGGAATTGAATAATTTAACAAGTGTGTACGTGCCACCTGTTCAGGAGCGTGCGTCCTTGTATCAACAGTTTGATGTTCTTAGAGAAATTATTGCAGACCTGCGTGGTCCAAATGGTTGTCCGTGGGATAAAAAGCAAACGCATCAATCATTAAAGAAATATTTAATTGAGGAAGCTTATGAGGTGTTGGAAGCAATTGATGAAGAGGATGATGATCACTTAGTAGAAGAATTAGGTGATATATTATTACAAGTTATGCTTCATGCTCAAATCGGAGAAGATGAAGGTTGGTTCTCTATAGATGATATCATTCGAACTCTATCTGAAAAAATGGTTCGTCGTCATCCACATGTATTTGGAAATACGGATGTAAACAATGCGGATGAAGTGATTGCCAATTGGGAAGAAATTAAAAAACAAGAAAAAGGATTCGTGAAAGAATCTGTTTTAAATGGCGTTCCTAAAAGTTTGCCGCAGTTACTACGAGCCTTTGAAATTCAGAAGAAAGCTGGTAAGGTTGGATTTGATTGGGTTGATGTGCAGCCGATGATAGAGAAAGCTTTGGAAGAATGGCAAGAGTTCCAACAAGAAGTTACAAACATGGATGAGGAAAAGATGCTAGGTGAGTTTGGTGATTTACTATTTGCATTTGTTAATATAGCCCGTCATTACAAAATAGATCCAGAAGAGGCGTTACGTTCAACTAATGAGAAATTTACTGGTCGTTTTTTATACATGGAGGCAAAAGTAGCTGAAATGAATAAAGAGATGGAAGATTTATCATTAGAACAGTTAGATGTTTTATGGGAAGAAGCGAAACAAACAGAGCGTTAATAGGGGGATTTGATATGCGTCTAGATAAGTTTTTAAAAGTGTCACGTTTAATTAAAAGAAGAACATTAGCGAAAGAAGTAGCTGATCAAGGAAGAATATCTATTAATGGTCAAGTGGCAAAAGCGAGTTCTGATGTGAAAGTAGCTGATGAATTAACAATTCGTTTTGGTCAAAAAATAGTGACTGTAAAAATAAATGAATTGAAAGAAACAACTAAAAAAGAAGATGCAGCAAATATGTATAGCTTAGTTCGTGAAGAAAAAGTAAAAGCGGAAGAAGGCTTGTTCTAAAATCATGTATCCCCTCATACATTACTATTAGCTAGTAAAAACCTATGGGGGGATTTACGTGAATAATGGTTACTCACCTACGTCTTCTAATCAACAAAATGTTTCTGTAGAACATGACATTATTATGCGTGGCAGGCGTATAATTGATATTACCGGTGTGAAGCAGGTAGAGAGTTTTGATAGCGAAGAGTTTTTGCTAGAGACCGTAATGGGTTTTTTAACGATTCGTGGTCAAAATTTACAAATGAAAAATTTAGATGTAGAAAAAGGTATTGTGTCGATTAAAGGGAAAGTTAATGAGATGCTGTATATTGATGAAAATCAAGGGGAAAAAACTAAAGGTTTCTTTAGTAAGTTGTTTAAATGAGTCTAACAATTCAGTTGTATACAATGCTTTCAATGATTGGAATGGGTGCTTGGATTGGAGCGTCTTTAGATACATATCAACGTTTTTTAAAGCGCCAAGAACGTAAACGTTGGCTTGTATTTATACAAGATATATTATTTTGGATTGTCCAAGCATTATTCGTCTTTTATGTATTGCTTCTCGTAAATGAAGCTGAACTACGTATATATGTGTTTTTGGCATTGTTATGTGGTTTTGCGGCATATCAAAGCTTACTGAAAGCACTATACATGAAGCTGTTAAATTTTCTCATCTATATTTTTATGCAAACAACATATTTTTTTGTTCGAATTATACAGCTACTCATGATAAAACCTGTTATTATTATAGCGCAGCTATTTATTGCATTTATATTATTCTTATTTCGTATACTGCTTTCAATTGGACATGTGTTATGGAAAATTGTGATTTGGATATTACTTTTCATATGGAAAGTTTTTTTCTGGCCTGTTCGATTTATTGCTTCGCTCATATGGAAACTTCTCCCTAATCGTGTTAAACTTTTTATAGTGAAACATATAGGGTTCCTGCAATATATAGCAAAATTGAAGGGACATATCTTCCAAATATGGGAGCGTATAAAAAAGAAGTTAGGGGGACCTCGGAAATGAGGGAACTGAGACAAAGAACAATCGAAAAACAGAGTCCAAATCCTGTTAAAGAGCATATAATACAAACGGATGAGAACAGGAAGCGACTTTATCGCCGTTTAGCGGTTTTTCTTGTCTTTACTTTTACAATTATTGCGAGTATTAGTGTAACGTTTTATCAACAAAACAGTTCCATTAAAGCAAAAGAAGCAAAAGTTAAGGACATGAAAAAAGAACTGGATTCATTAACGAATAAAGAAAAAAGTCTAAAAGACGAAGTTCAAAAGTTAAATGATGAAGAGTACGTATTAAAGATTGCTAGAAGGGATTATTTCTTCTCTGGTAAAGGGGAGATAATTTTTCCTGTTTCGAAGTAGAGTATGTCTTATTGACACTATATTTTAGGATTATATATAATAAAGTAAAATTTGACTTTTTAACCACTAAGGAGGAGCATTTTTTTTATGTCAATCGAGGTAGGCAGCAAGTTACAGGGTAAAGTAACAGGTATTACAAATTTTGGGGCTTTTGTGGAGCTGCCAGAAGGCTTAACTGGTCTTGTTCATATTAGTGAAGTTGCTGATAACTATGTAAAAGATATTAACGATCACTTAAAAGTGGGCGACCAAGTAGAAGTAAAAGTTATTAATGTTGAAAAAGATGGAAAGATTGGTTTATCTATCAAAAAAGCGAAAGAACGTGAAAAAACAGAAGGAGATCGTCCACGCGGTGAATACCAACGCGGTGGTGATCAACAACGTTCTGGACGTCCACAACGTAATAATCGCTCTTTCAACAGAGATAATCGTGGTGGCGGTAACGACCGAGCTCCAAAAGAAACATTTGAGCAAAAGATGGCACGCTTCTTAAAGGATAGCGAAGATCGTTTAACTTCTTTAAAGCGTAACACAGAGTCTAAACGTGGTGGCCGTGGCGCACGTCGCGGATAATAAGGCCGTTTAGTTTTTAACATATAGAGAGGTACCCAGAGTGATGGCTCAGGGTGCTTTTTTATATGTGAAAATATATTTTAAAAAAGTTTTCAAGATGTGTTGACTTTAAATAATATCTGATGTAAGATACTAATTGTCCGTTAAATACGACGACATGGCGGTGTAGCTCAGCTGGCTAGAGCGTACGGTTCATACCCGTGAGGTCGGGGGTTCGATCCCCTCCGCCGCTATATTTATTTTAACGGCCCGTTGGTCAAGTGGTTAAGACACCGCCCTTTCACGGCGGTAACACGGGTTCGAATCCCGTACGGGTCATCTAAAAAGATCATGCAAATTTGCATGATCTTTTTTTGTTAAATGGATTAAGACATACAACACTTCTACAAAATCACCCTATATTTTCTGAATATTTAATTAAAAAATCAAGGATAACTTACATACCGTGTATATCTGTAGAGTTATTTCGAATAAAAAGTCGAACGATTATAAAAGTGAAAACTGTTGTTTTGACAAAAATCCCAACAATCATCTTTTATAATGACAGTAATTAAACTATGCAGGTGGTGTTAAAAATATGCCTAAAGCAGGAAGGAATACTATGAATACAAGTGCATTGGCAATGAATGAGAGTCAGCTTGGAGGAATAAAGTGGACGAGTAAGTTGCGAATGAAATTCGAACAAGTTTTCTTTAGATGGGGATTTATTATTGTTGTTATTGGTTTTCTTTTGGGAAGAGCATATATATTAACAAATATTTTACCGTTTGCACTACCGTTTTTTGCTGCTGTTTATGTTATGAAGCGGGATAAGATGCCGCTAGCATTTTTAGCTCTAATGGGAGGAGCTCTTTCAGTCTCGATAGATAATTTGTTTTTTACTTTTGCATCTATCTTTACTTTCTTCATTTATAATATCTTCTTTAGTAGATTTACACGTAAAACCGTTGGACTTGTTCCATTTCAAGTATTTATCTCCGCATTAACCGCACACTTAGTTGTTGTATATTTTGCGCAACAAACTGTCACCATGTACGATTTACTCGTTAGTACCATTGAGGCTGGGCTTAGTTTCGTATTAACTATGATATTTTTACAAAGTGTCCCGCTTTTAGTGGAAAGGAAAGGAAAGCAACAGGCGTTAGAGACGGAAGAAATTGTTTGTTTGATTATATTACTAGCATCTGTTTTAACGGGTACAACAGATTGGTTTGTATATGATGCTTCTATTCAACATATTTTTACAAGGTATTTAGTACTAGTATTTGCATTTATTGCGGGTGCTGCTACAGGATCTACAGTGGGGGTCGTAACAGGATTGATATTAAGTTTAGCAAATGTGTCTAGTTTGTCTCAGCTTAGCCTTCTCGCTTTTTCTGGATTACTTGGTGGGTTGTTAAAAGAAGGGAAGCGTTTAGGTGTTAGTTTAGGTTTATTAATAGGGACAAGCTTAATTACATTATATGTAGACAAGCAGACAAATATTGTAACAACTTTAATTGAGTCAGGTGTAGCGATTGCTATCTTCTTATTAACGCCAAAGCTTGTTTTGGATCGTATTGCTAAATTTATGCCAGGTACACAAGAGCATTCGCAAGATCAACAACAATATTTAAGAAGGATGCGTGATGTTACAGCGAACAAAATCAACCAATTCGCAAATGTATTTGCTGCTTTATCTAATAGTTTTTCTGTATATGGGTATGTAGAGGAAGAAGATAAAGAGACAGAAGCAGATTTGTTTTTGAGTACAATTACTGCGAAAACATGTCAAACGTGCTTTAAAAAGGATCAATGCTGGGTAGTGAATTTCGATAAAACGTACGATTATATGAAACAAATAATGAATGAAACGGAAGAAGGAACCCTGCAACATAATCGTAAATTAGTTCGTGAGTGGGATAAGCATTGTGTGAGAGGGAAAAAAGTGACGGATTTAGTAGCGGGTGAATTAGATCACTTCTATGAGGGACAAAAATTGCGAAAACAAATGAAGGAAAATCGTAGAATAGTAGCGGAGCAACTATTAGGTGTATCAAAGGTTATGGAAGATTTTGCTAAGGAAATACAACGAGAGCGTGAAAATCATCAAGTGCAGGAAGAGCAGATTATGCAAGCGTTCCGTGATTTTGGTGTCGAAGTAGAGCATGTTGATATTTATTGTTTAGATAGAGGAAGTATTGATATTGAAATGTTGATTCCAGTTGCATCTAATGAACATGGTGAATGTGAAAAGTTAGTTGCACCGATGCTTTCGGATATCCTTAAAGAAAATATTGTCGTTAAACATGAAGAAAAGTCTTCTTATCCGAATGGCCACAGTTTAATATCATTTGGTTCGGCGAAGACGTATTCTCTTGATACAGGATTGGCTACAGCCGCAAAAGGCGGTGGGTTTGTTTCGGGTGACTCTTATGCGATGATGGATTTAAGTGTTGGTAAATACGCACTTGCGATTAGTGATGGTATGGGTAATGGGCAAAGAGCTCATATGGAAAGTAAGGAAACGGTGAAATTATTACAAAAAATACTCCAATCGGGTATTGATGAAGAAATAGCTATTAAGTCTATCAATTCAATTCTTTCTTTGAGAACGACAGAAGAGATGTTTACAACATTAGATTTAGCTATGGTAGATTTGCGGGATGCGAGTGCTAGGTTTTTAAAGATTGGATCAACCCCGAGTTTTGTTAAACGCGCGAATAATATTTTGAAAATTGAAGCAAGTAATTTGCCGATGGGAATCATCGAAGATGTTGAAGTTGATGTGGTGGGTGAACAATTAAAAACGGGCGATATCCTTATTATGATGAGCGATGGGATTTTTGAGGGCGCGCAGCATGTAGAGAATCATGAATTATGGATGAAGCGGAAAATTAAAGAATTGCAAACCGAAGACCCGCAAGAAATTGCTGATATCATTATGGAAGAAGTGATTCGCTCTTGTGATGGTTATATAAATGATGATATGACTATTGTGGTGGCAAAAGTGAAGAAAAATATGCCGAAGTGGGCTACGATTCCGATTGTAGGAATGCAGGCGCAGTAAAATATAAGTGGAATGTTTATCTATAATTTGATTTTAAAAACCTAGGTGAATACCTAGGTTTTTTTGTGGGAAAAGGTAATGTTATTGATTTTATGAATATACACGGAGGATGTAAGATAAAAATGTAATTTTTGTATATCTTTTTTTTGCACAATGTTTGTAAAAGTTGTACCATTATAGACAAGGTAACTAACGTTGCTGTTCTTGTTTAATGAAAGGTGATTGCGAAGTTGAAAGATACATTTGTTGAAAAAGTAGATGACTTTGTAAAGCAGCATGATGTATTAAAGAATGATTCAACAATTGTTGTGGGAGTTTCTGGTGGTCCTGACTCGTTAGCCCTTTTATATTATTTATTAGAAAAAAGAGCGGAAAAACAGTTGGAAATTGTAGTAGCTCATGTAGATCATATGTTTAGAGGTGATGAATCTCATGAGGATTTACAGTTTGTGCAGGACCTTTGTGAAGAACTGGGAATTATTTGTGAAACGATAAGGATTAATGTATCACAATATCAACAGCAATACGGAATGAATGCACAGGTTGCTGCTAGAGAATGCAGATATGCATTTTTGGAAAGAATAATGAAGAAATATGATGCAAGATATGTTGCTCTTGGACATCATGGAGATGATCAAGTCGAGACAATTTTAATGCGTCTTGTAAGAGGGAGTACTCCGAAAGGATATGCAGGAATTGCAGTGAAGCGTCCTTTTCATAATGGATATTTAATTAGGCCGTTACTTGGGGTAACGAAGGAAGAAATTGTTGATTACTGTAATAAGCTAAATTTAATTCCACGTATAGATCCGAGTAATAAAAAGGAAGTATATACAAGGAATCGATTACGTAAATATGTCCTTCCTCACTTAAAAGAAGAAAATCCACAAATGCATGAGAAATTCCAAAAATTTAGCGTGCAGATGCAAGAGGATGAGGCTTATTTGCAGGAATTAGCTTTTGAGAAAATGAATAAAGTAATTACAAAAAAAAGTGATAAACAAATTAGCTTATCAATTCCTGCCTTTGAATCCATGTCTATGCCTTTACAAAGAAGAGGGATTCAACTAATATTAAACTATCTTTATGAATATAAGATTCCATCTTCTCTTTCTTCTATACATATTGACAAGGTGATTGAGTTTTTTAAGCGGACACAACCTTCAGGTTCACTTGATTTTCCAGGTGATTTGAAAATTGTTCGCACATACGAGGAGTGTAGCTTTAGATTTAAACAAGAAATTGTCTCTCCTTTTTTGCAAGATTTATCAGTACCCGGGACCATTACACTATTGAACGGGGATGAATTTGTAACAGAGGTGAGCGAAGATATACCAAGTAACATGAATGAAACAGTATTTGTTGCTAAGTATAATGATATATCATATCCACTTCGTATTCGTTCTAGGGAAAATGGAGATCGCATGTCAATACAAGGTATGGATGGCACGAAAAAGATAAAAGCTATTTTTATCGAAGCGAAAGTACCAAAAGAAAAAAGAGAAGAATGGCCGGTCGTTTGTGATGCAAGTGGGAACATTATTTGGGTACCCTTGTTGAAGCGATCTGCATTTGCAATTTCGAAAGAGATGGCAAAGAAGGGTAAATATATGATTATTCACTACAAAAGCAAGGAGTCTTCCGGGAGGATAATGAAATGATGAATCAAGATATCGAAAAAGTATTAATTTCTGAAGAACAAATACAAGAAAAGGTGCGCGAACTAGGTGCAGTTATTGCAGAGGATTATAAAAACACAGTACCTCTTGCAATTGGTGTATTAAAAGGCGCAATGCCATTTATGGCAGATTTATTAAAGAGAACAGATACATATCTTGAAATGGATTTTATGGCTGTATCTAGTTATGGTCACTCTACAGTTTCAACAGGCGAAGTGAAAATTTTAAAAGATCTTGATACTTCTGTAGAAGGTCGCGATATTTTAATCGTCGAAGATATTATTGATAGTGGTCTTACACTAAGCTACTTAGTAGACTTATTCAAATATCGTAAAGCGAAGTCTGTAAAAATTGTTACATTATTAGATAAGCCAACAGGCCGTAAGGTTGATCTGAAAGCGGATTATGTTGGATTTACTGTTCCACATGAATTTGTAGTAGGATATGGATTAGATTATAAAGAGCAGTACCGTAATCTTCCTTATGTAGGCGTATTAAAACCAAGCGTTTACTCAAATTAATTAAATACAGGCTTTACAATTGTATAGGAAAGTTTTTCTATGTTACGATTTACTATAGTGTTTATGCCGTGAGAGGAGGTTAGGAATGAATCGTATCTTCCGTAATACCATCTTTTATTTACTGATATTCTTAGTAGTAATTGGAATCGTGAGCTATTTTAATGGTTCGACACAAAAAACGACATCAGTTAGCTACGACAAATTCATTACTAAACTAGAAAGCGGTGAAGTGCGTAATGTGCAACTTCAACCGAAAAATGGTGTATTTGAGGTAAAAGGACAATTCAATAACTCTAGCCAAGGAGAACAATTTGTTACTTATGCACCAAATACTGAGGAATTACAAAAGAAAATCAATGATAAAGCGAAAGGTGCCGAAGTTAAGTATCAACCAGCAGAAGAAACAAGTGCTTGGGTAACATTCTTTACTTCAATCATTCCGTTTGTCATCATCTTCATTTTATTCTTCTTCTTATTAAACCAGGCTCAAGGCGGCGGTAGCCGTGTTATGAACTTCGGGAAAAGTAAGGCGAAGTTATATAATGATGAAAAGAAAAAAGTTCGTTTCAGAGATGTTGCTGGGGCGGATGAAGAGAAACAAGAACTTGTCGAGGTAGTTGAATTCTTAAAAGACCCTCGTAAGTTTTCTGAAGTTGGTGCCCGTATTCCAAAGGGTGTCCTATTAGTTGGACCTCCAGGTACAGGTAAAACTTTATTAGCACGTGCTGTTGCAGGTGAGGCTGGCGTTCCATTCTTCTCTATCAGTGGTTCTGACTTTGTAGAGATGTTTGTCGGTGTCGGTGCATCACGTGTACGTGATTTATTTGAAAATGCAAAGAAAAATGCTCCTTGTATCATTTTCATTGATGAAATTGATGCAGTAGGTCGTCAACGTGGCGCAGGTCTTGGTGGTGGTCATGATGAGCGTGAGCAAACATTGAACCAGTTACTTGTTGAAATGGATGGATTCGGTGCAAACGAAGGTATTATTATCATTGCTGCGACAAACCGTCCAGACATTCTTGACCCAGCGTTATTACGTCCAGGTCGTTTTGACCGTCAAATTACAGTAGATCGTCCAGATGTAAATGGCCGTGAAGCTGTACTGAAAGTACATGCGCGTAATAAACCGCTTGATGAGCATATTAATTTAAGAGCAATTGCGACTCGTACACCAGGATTCTCTGGTGCGGATCTTGAAAACTTATTAAACGAAGCTGCTTTAGTAGCTGCACGTCGAGATAAGAAGAAGATTGATATGAGTGATATCGATGAAGCAACGGATCGTGTTATTGCAGGTCCAGCTAAGAAAAGTCGTGTTATCTCTGAAAAAGAACGTAATATCGTTGCTTTCCATGAAGCAGGCCATACTGTAATTGGTGTTGTTCTTGATGAAGCTGATGTCGTTCATAAAGTAACAATTGTCCCTCGTGGTCAGGCTGGTGGATATGCGGTAATGCTTCCGAAGGAAGATCGTTACTTCATGACAAAGCCAGAGTTACTTGATAAAATCACTGGTTTACTTGGTGGTCGAGTAGCTGAGGAGATTGTATTTGGTGAAGCAAGTACAGGTGCTCACAACGATTTCCAACGTGCAACTGGTATTGCAAGACGTATGGTTACGGAATTCGGTATGAGTGATAAGCTTGGACCGATGCAATTTGGTAGCTCACAAGGTGGTCAGGTATTCTTAGGAAGAGACTTCCATTCAGAACAAAACTACAGTGATGCAATCGCACATGAAATTGATGTGGAAATGCAAACAATTATTAAAGAATGTTATGCTCGTGCGAAACATATTCTTACTGAAAAACGAGATAAGCTTGATATTATCGCGAAAACGTTACTTGAAGTAGAAACATTAGACGCAGAGCAAATTAATCATTTATATGATTATGGCAGATTACCTGAGCGTCCAACATCTTCAGATGATGTGAAAGTAAACATCAATATGAAGAAAGACGATGAAGATAAAGAAGATAAGTAAGAAATGAAGGAGTGACTATCGTCACTCCTTTTTTGTTTGTTAAGATTTTTGTTAATTACTATTAAGGGCTTAGTGGATAAAGTAATTTAAGTAAAACTAGTATTAAAAATTGAAATAGAGAGCAATCTTTTTGTAAAATGATGAGGATAGGAAAGCTGATTATATAAGTATGTGTGATATGATGTTTTTATAAGTTTTATACATACTACACAAATATAGATTAAATAAGATAAGTGGTGAGAATATGATTTTTGTATTGGATGTAGGGAACACAAATGCTGTACTAGGCGTGTTTGAAGAGGGGGAACTTCGTCAGCATTGGCGCATGGAAACAGATCGTCATAAGACAGAAGATGAATATGGAATGCTTGTAAAACAGTTACTTGATCATGAGGGTCTTTCGTTTGAAGATGTGAAAGGTATTATTGTGTCTTCAGTCGTACCACCAATTATGTTCGCTTTAGAACGTATGTGTGAAAAATATTTTAAAATTAAACCGCTTGTAGTAGGGCCTGGAATAAAAACGGGGCTAAATATTAAATATGAAAATCCACGTGAAGTAGGCGCAGATCGAATTGTAAATGCAGTAGCGGGAATCCAATTGTATGGAAGTCCACTTATTATTGTTGATTTTGGTACGGCTACTACATATTGTTATATTAATGAAGAAAAGCATTATATGGGTGGAGTTATTACGCCAGGAATTATGATTTCAGCAGAGGCTTTATATAGTAGGGCAGCAAAACTTCCTCGTATTGAAATTACAAAACCGAGCAGTGTTGTTGGGAAGAATACAGTAAGTGCGATGCAATCAGGTATTCTTTATGGTTATGTAGGACAAGTGGAAGGTATTGTTAAGCGTATGAAAGAAGAAGCTAAACAAGAACCGAAAGTTATTGCAACAGGTGGATTGGCGAAATTAATTTCAGAAGAATCGAATGTAATTGATATTGTAGATCCATTTTTAACGTTAAAAGGCTTGTATATGTTATATGAGCGTAATGCAAATTTACAGCATGAGAAAGGTGAATAAATAAGTATGAAAGATTATTTAGTAAAAGCGTTAGCGTTTGATGGAGAAGTACGTGCGTATAGTGTACGTACAACGAATACAGTAAGTGAGGCACAAAGACGTCATGATACATGGAGGACAGCTTCGGCGGCACTTGGTCGTTCTTTAACTGCAGGTACAATGATGGGTGCGATGTTAAAAGGTGATCAAAAGTTAACGATTAAGGTAGAAGGTAATGGTCCGATTGGCCCTATCTTAGTAGATGCTCATGCAAATGGGGATGTACGTGGCTACGTAACGAATCCACATGTTGATTTTGAAGGAACGGAACAAGGGAAATTACGTGTATATCAAGCGGTAGGTACAGAAGGGTTTGTAACAGTAATTAAAGATATTGGTATGCGTGAGCCGTTTATCGGTCAATCTCCAATCGTTTCGGGAGAACTAGGGGAAGATTTCACGTATTATTTCGCAGTTTCTGAGCAGACGCCTTCTTCTGTTGGTGTGGGTGTACTTGTAAATGGAGATGACAGCGTATTAGCGGCGGGTGGATTTATCCTTCAAATTATGCCGGGCGCACAGGAAGAAACAATTTCATTCATTGAAGATCGTTTGCAAAAAATCCCGCCTGTATCAACATTGATCGAACAAGGTCTTTCTCCAGAAGAGCTACTATATGCAGTCCTTGGAGAAGATAAAGTAAAAGTATTAGAAACAATGGATGTTCAATTTAATTGTACGTGCTCACGTGAACGTATTGAGAGTGTGTTAATTAGTTTAGGTAAAACAGAGTTAGAGCAAATTCGTGAAGAAGAAGAAGAAACAGAAGTTCATTGTCATTTCTGTAATGAACGATACAAGTTCTCTAAAGAAGATATTACAAATTTAATTGAGAATTTGTAATAAGGGGATTAACCCTCCGAATAGATTGACAAACAGGGAATTTTCTGACAAAATCTAAATATAGATAAAACCAATAAAAATACTCGGTGTTAGGAGTGACAGGAATGCGAGTGGCACAATCAGTTTCAGAATTAATCGGGAAAACGCCGATCGTTAAGTTGAACCGCATCGTAGAATCAGACAGCGCAGATATATACTTAAAACTAGAATTTATGAATCCAGGGAGTAGCGTTAAAGATCGTATTGCACTAGCTATGATTGAAGATGCTGAAAAAAAGGGATTGTTAAAAGAGGGCGATACAATCATTGAGCCAACAAGTGGTAACACAGGGATTGGTTTAGCGATGGTAGCGGCTGCTAAAGGATATAATGCAATTTTAGTAATGCCAGAAACAATGAGTATTGAGCGTCGTAATTTATTACGTGCTTACGGTGCTGAATTAGTATTGACTCCAGGTCCTGAAGGGATGGGTGGAGCAATTCGTAAAGCGACTGAATTAGCGAAAGAGCATGGCTACTTTATACCACAACAGTTCAAAAACCAATCAAATCCAGAAATTCACCGTTTAACAACAGGTCCAGAAATTATTGAACAAATGGGCGACCAATTAGATGCGTTTATTGCAGGTATTGGTACAGGTGGAACGATTACTGGTGCTGGTGAAGTGCTGAAGGAAGCGTATAAAGATATTAAAATTTATGCAGTAGAACCTGCAGATTCACCAGTATTATCTGGGGGGAAACCAGGTCCACATAAAATCCAAGGAATTGGGGCGGGATTTGTTCCGGAGACGTTGGATGTAGAAGTATATGATGAAATTATTCAAGTGAAAACAGAGCAAGCATTTGAATATGCGAGAAGAGTGGCTAAAGAGGAAGGTATTTTAGTTGGTATCTCTTCAGGCGCAGTTATTTATGCAGCAACAGAAGTTGCGAAAAAGTTAGGTAAAGGGAAAAAGGTACTTGTTATTATCCCGAGTAACGGTGAACGTTATTTAAGTACACCACTTTATCAATTTGAATCATAATTAAATGCGATTGAAAAAGCATCCTTGAAAAAGGATGCTTTTTCTTTTTGGATTGGAAATAGGAAAAGAGTGAATGACTAGAAAACTTCATGTAAAATAAGAGGTAGTATAATTAAATTATTTTCACTAGCCTTCGAGTATAATCAATCTCTATATAAATAACTTATGTAGTTGGAGCTGGTTCATCTAAGAGGGTGGGATAAAAGAAGACGGGGTGTTGATATGCAACGAAGAAAATCTTTAGCGCTTTCTATTCCATATCAGTTAGATTTCTTTAAGCAATATAAATTTCTTTCTCAGGATAAGCCGCAACATATTTTGCTGGAAAGTGGACGTGGCGGTCGTTATAACATAGTGGGTTTAAACCCGGTAGCGGTAATCCAAGGGAAGGGTGAAAAGTTACATATAAGTGAAAGCGGTAAGGAAACAATAAAAAGAGGGAATCCATTAGATTTAATGCAAGAATATATGGAGAAATGGAAAACAGACTACAATCCAGAGTACCCGCTTTTTCAAGGTGGTGCAATTGGCTACTTTAGTTATGATTGTATCCGTTATATCGAAAAACTCCCTTCTCTTGCAGAGGATGATCTGAATATACCCGATATATACTTTTTATTATTTGACGATGTGTTTGTCTATGATCAAAAAGAAAAGCTATTGTGGATTATTACACATTATGTAGATAAGCATGCAGAAGCAGAAGAACGTTTAAATGAATGGAAGGATCTTTGGGTGGCAGAAGTGCCTGAAGTGACTATGCCGTTTGAACGTCCTAAAAAGAAAAATGAAGCGGTTGCCTTTACAGAAACAGGCTTTATGAAGGCAGTTGAATGTATTCAAGAATATATTGGAGCGGGTGATGTGTTCCAAGTAAACTTGTCGACTAGACAAGAAAGAACTTTACAAACGCATCCACTAGAAATTTATACAAGTCTTCGTGAAATTAATCCATCTCCATATATGGGTTACCTGGAGCTTGGGGATTTTCAAATTGTTAGTGGATCGCCAGAGTTGTTAATTAAGAAACAAGGAACTGAAGTAAGTACAAGACCAATTGCTGGAACGAGATCTAGAGGCGCGGATGAGCAAGAGGATGAAGAATTAGCAAGAGAATTAATTGAGAACGAAAAAGAAAGAGCAGAGCATGTAATGCTTGTGGATTTAGAAAGAAATGATTTAGGGCGTGTTTGTAAATATGGCACTGTAGAAGTAGATGAATTTATGGTAATTGAGAAATACTCACATGTTATGCATATTGTTTCTAATGTGCGTGGTGAGGTGGAAGAAGATAAAGATGCTTTTGATTTAGTGAAGGCTGTATTCCCTGGTGGAACAATTACTGGTGCCCCGAAAATACGTACAATGGAAATTATTGAGGAATTAGAACCTGTTCGCCGAGGGATTTATACAGGTTCAATCGGTTGGATTGGTTATTCTGGAGATACAGAATTGAATATTGTAATTAGAACACTTCTTGCTAAAGATGGAAAAGCTCATGTACAAGCGGGGGCGGGAATTGTAATTGATTCAAATCCGGAAAACGAATATAAAGAGTCGTTAAAAAAGGCGATTGCTTTATGGCGTGCAAAAGAACGTAGCGAAGAAACGGTTAGGTGAGAGAAATGATATTAATGATTGATAATTATGATTCTTTTACATTTAATTTAGTGCAGTTTCTTGGAGAACTTGGACAAGAGCTCGTTGTTAAACGTAACGATGAAGTGACGATTTCAGATATCGAGAATATGAAACCAGATTTTCTAATGATTTCTCCAGGTCCATGTAGTCCTAATGAAGCGGGGATTAGTATGGAAGTTATTAAATACTTCGCGGGGAAGATTCCGATTTTTGGAGTTTGTTTAGGGCATCAATCTATTGCACAAGTGTTTGGTGGAGAGGTTGTTCGTGCAGAACGATTAATGCATGGGAAAACTTCGCTTATGCATCATGATGGAAAGACGATTTTTTCGGATATTCCTAATCCGTTTACTGCGACGCGCTATCATTCCCTTATTGTTAAGAAAGAGACGTTACCAGATTGCTTAGAGGTAACATCTTGGACGGAGGAAGGGGAAATTATGGCACTTCGTCATAAGACATTGCCGATAGAGGGTGTGCAATTCCATCCGGAATCTATTATGACTTCTCATGGGAAAGAGTTATTGCAGAATTTCATTCGTAAATACAGTCCAAGTGCGACATTATGTTAATTTACGTAAATGGTCAGTATGTAGAAGCAAGTGAAGCGAGAATTTCTCCTTATGATCATGGTTATTTATATGGTCTTGGAGTTTTTGAAACGTTTCGTATTTATAATGGTCATCCTTTCTTATTGGATGATCATTATGACCGTTTAATAGAGGCGCTGGATACATTGCAAATTAAATGGACAATGACAAAAAATGATGTGATGCTTATTTTGAAAGATTTACTCGCTAAGAATGAATTGAAGCATGCATATGTACGTTTTAATGTATCGGCAGGTATAGATGAAATAGGATTACAAACGGAAATATACGAAGAGCCTTCGGTTATTGTTTTTATAAAACCTTTAACAGCTCCAGGAGATGTAGTAGAAAAAGAAGGTGTTATTTTAAAACAAGTGCGAAATACACCGGAAGGGACATTTCGCCTGAAGTCTCATCACTATTTAAATAATATTTTAGGTAAGCGTGAAATTGGAAATGTTGTGAGCAAGGAAGGTATTTTCCTTACTGAAGCAGGTTATGTTGCAGAGGGTATTGTTTCGAATCTATTTTTTGTGAAAGGTGATGTTTTATATACACCTTCGTTAGAGACAGGTATTTTAAATGGTATCACTCGTGCGTTTATTATAAAGAGTGCTGAAGAATTAAATATAGAAGTAAAGGAAGGTTTCTTTACAAAAGATGAGCTACTTTCAGCGGATGAAGTCTTCGTAACAAACTCCATTCAAGAAATTGTTCCGCTTTATCGTATAGAAGCGCAGGATTTCCCGGGTAAAGTAGGAGTGGTTACAAAAAGTTTAATGTACCTTTATGGAATGCAAAGAGAGAAATTATGGAGCAGAAATGAATTACGAAGAGGAGATGTGTAGTTTGAAGTGGGATTATGATTTACGCTGCGGCGAATATACATTGAATTTAAATGAAAAGACATTAATTATGGGGATTTTAAATGTAACACCAGATTCGTTTTCTGATGGTGGGAGTTACAACGAGGTAGATGCTGCGGTACGTCACGCAAAAGAAATGCAAGGTGAAGGTGCTCATATTATTGATATTGGTGGCGAATCTACTCGCCCAGGTTTTGCTAAAGTATCAGTAGAGGAAGAAATAAAGCGAGTCGTCCCGATGATTCAAGCAGTTTCAAAAGAAGTAAAATTACCTATATCTATCGATACATATAAAGCTGAAGTTGCAAAACAAGCAATTGAGGCTGGTGCTCATATTATTAATGATATTTGGGGGGCGAAGGCGGAGCCGAAAATTGCTGAAGTCGCAGCCCATTATGATGTACCCATCATTTTAATGCATAACCGTGATAATATGAATTATCGTAATTTAATGGCGGATATGATTGCTGATTTGTATGACAGTATTAAAATTGCTAAAAATGCTGGTGTGCGAGATGAGAATATTATTTTAGATCCAGGTATCGGTTTTGCTAAAACACCGGAGCAGAACTTAGAGGCGATGCGTAATTTAGAACAGTTAAATATGCTAGGTTATCCGGTTCTCTTAGGTACTTCGAGAAAGTCCTTTATTGGGCACGTATTAGATTTGCCAGTAGAGGAACGCCTTGAGGGAACAGGAGCTACTGTTTGTCTTGGTATTGAAAAGGGCTGTGAGTTTGTTCGTGTCCATGATGTGAAAGAAATGGCGCGTATGGCTAAAATGATGGATGCGATGATTGGTAAGGGGGTAAGGTAATTGGATAAAATTTATATCCATGATATGGAATTTTACGGTTATCATGGTGTGTTTCCAGAGGAGAATAGATTAGGTCAGAGATTTAAAGTTGACTTAACGGTGGAGTTGGATTTAAAGCGTGCAGGGGAAAGTGATGACTTAGAGCATTCTGTCAATTATGGAGAGCTTTTCGAATTATGTAGAAAAGTTGTTGAGGATAGAAAGTATAAGCTTGTGGAGAGTATCGCTGAAAATATTGCTGCAGATATATTAAAGCAATATAAAAGGATTTCACGGTGTACAATTAAGGTGATTAAACCAGATCCGCCGATACCGGGCCATTATCGCGCTGTAGCAGTAGAAATTACGAGAGAACGTCCATGAATAATATAGCGTACATTGCATTAGGGTCAAATATTGGAGAGCGTTATACGTATTTAACTGAAGCCATTCAGTTTTTAAATAAAAGTCCGTATATTCAAGTTGATGATGTTTCGTCAGTGTATGAAACTGATCCAGTTGGCTATACTGACCAAAGTTGTTTTTTAAATTTAGTTATAAAAATTTCTACCAATTTATCACCGCAAGAATTATTGAAAGTAACACAAAAAGTAGAAAATGACCTAGGAAGAAAAAGGGAAATTAGGTGGGGGCCGAGGACTATCGACCTTGACATTTTACTTTATAATCAAGAGAATATTGAAGCAGAGAATCTTATTGTTCCGCATCCGCGGATGTTCGAAAGAGCTTTTGTTATCGTTCCGTTGTTAGAGATTAATCAAGATATAAAACAAAACATTTCACGTTCACAAGTAGAAGAAATGAAAAGGCGAGAGGGAGTAACGGTATGGAAGCAGAAAAATGGGGAAGACGCATTCGTGCTTTTCGAAAGCTAAAAGGCTACACGCAAGAAGGTTTTGCTAAAGAATTAGGGGTATCAGTATCTGTTTTAGGTGAAGTTGAGAGAGGGAATCGATCGCCTTCTCAAGATTTTGTAGTAGAAGTTGCTAAGGCGTTAAATGTTTCGATAGATGAATTAATGCCAAAGTGACTGTGCAGGAAGGAGTAGGTTGATTGTTAAAGATTGCAAATATTGAGATGAAAAATCCGGTTGTATTAGCACCGATGGCGGGAGTGTGTAACTCTGCATTCCGTTTAACAGTTAAAGAATTTGGTGCAGGTTTAGTTTGTGCTGAAATGGTAAGTGATAAGGCAATATTACTGAATAACAAAAGAACATTAGATATGTTATATATTGATGAGAGAGAAAAACCATTAAGTTTACAAATTTTCGGTGGAGAGAAAGAAACGCTTGTAGATGCTGCGAAATACGTAGATAAATATACGACAGCAGACATTATTGATATTAATATGGGTTGCCCAGTACCGAAAATCGTTAAATGTGATGCGGGGGCAAGGTGGCTTCTAGATCCAAATAAAATATACGAAATGGTAGCAGCGGTTGTAGATGCTGTTGAAAAGCCGGTTACGGTTAAAATGCGTATCGGTTGGGATGAAGAACATATTTTCGCAATAGAAAATGCTAGAGCTGTTGAGCGTGCTGGCGGACAAGCTGTGGCGGTTCACGGACGTACGCGAGTGCAAATGTATGAAGGGAAAGCAGATTGGGATATCATTAAACAAGTAAAGCAAGCTGTGAATATCCCGGTTATCGGAAATGGTGATGTCGAAACACCGCAAGATGCGAAGCGTATGCTTGATGAGATTGGTGTAGATGGTGTTATGATTGGTCGTGCAGCTCTTGGGGATCCATGGATGATTTATCGTACGGTAAAGTATTTAGAGACAGGTGAATTAATGCCGGAACCAACAGTCCGTGAGAAAATTGATGTATGTATGTTGCATCTAGATCGTCTTATCGATTTAAAGAACGAAAATGTTGCTGTAAGAGAGATGAGAAAGCATGCGGCTTGGTATTTAAAAGGTGTTCGTGGTAATGCGAGTGTGCGTAATGGTATCAATACTTGCAACACGCGTGAAGACCTTGCGAATGTATTAGGTGCATTTGTAGAAGAAGTAGAGGCGAAACAACAAACAATTTACGTTGGTTAATAAGGAGGACGGAGAAGATTGACATTCTTCTACACACTTCCTATAATTACGTGAAAGAAAGAAGAACTGCCAGTTAGTTGCTGGCAGTTTTTCTAGTTGAGTAGAAAATGCTATACTGTATATATTGTAAAAATTAATAGAGCTGGAGTGATATCAATATCATGGATAACATGAACCACGAAGAATTAAACGACCAATTGCTTGTTCGTCGTGAAAAGCTACATAATTTACGTGAGCAAGGAATCGATCCGTTTGGTAAACGATTTGAACGCACAAATTCAACAACCGACTTAGTAAGTCTATATGGAGAATTCTCTAAAGAAGAATTAGAAGAGAAGGAAATCACGGTTTCTATCGCTGGTCGTATTATGACAAAACGCGGTAAAGGAAAAGCTGGATTCGCACACATTCAAGATTTACACGGACAAGTTCAAATTTACGTTCGTAAAGATACTGTTGGAGATGAAGAGTACGAGTTATTTACGACAGCAGATTTAGGTGACTTAGTAGGTATTGAAGGTAAAGTGTTCAAAACAAACGTTGGAGAACTTTCAGTAAAAGCAACAGGATTTACGCTTTTAACGAAATCTCTTCGTCCATTACCGGATAAATACCATGGATTAAAAGATGTTGAACAACGATACCGTCAACGTTACTTAGACTTAATTACAAGTATGGAAAGTCGTGAAACATTTGTTACTCGTAGTAAAATCATTCGTGAAATGAGAAGATATTTAGATGACAACGGTTATCTTGAAGTAGAAACGCCTATGATGCACGCGATTGCGGGTGGAGCATCTGCTCGTCCTTTCACTACGCATCATAATGCGTTAGATATGGAATTATATATGCGTATCGCAATTGAACTTCATTTAAAACGTCTTATTGTGGGCGGATTAGAAAAAGTTTATGAGATCGGCCGTGTATTCCGTAATGAGGGTGTATCAACTCGTCATAATCCTGAGTTTACGATGATTGAATTATATGAAGCGTACGCTGATTATAATGATATTATGAAACTAACAGAAAATATGGTTGCTCATATTGCGAAAAAAGTATTGGGTACAACAACGATCCAATATGGTGATTATGAAATTAATCTAGAACCAGAATGGACACGTCTTCATATGGTAGATGCAATTAAGCAACACTCTGGAGCGGATTTCTGGACTCCGATGAGTGTAGAAGAAGCGCGTGAGCTTGCAAAAGAACATAATGTAGAAATTAAGGATACAATGGAAGTTGGTCATATCATTAATGAGTTCTTCGAGCAAAAAGTAGAAGATAAATTAATTCAACCAACATTTATTTACGGTCATCCGGTAGAAATTTCGCCACTTGCGAAAAAGAATGACGAAGATCCACGATTCACAGATCGTTTCGAGTTATTTATCGTTGCACGTGAACATGCAAATGCATTCACTGAGTTAAACGATCCAATTGATCAAAAAGAACGTTTTGAAGCTCAATTAAAAGAGCGTGAGCAAGGTAATGACGAAGCTCACATGATGGATGATGATTATATCGAAGCTCTTGAGTACGGTATGCCTCCTACGGGTGGATTAGGAATCGGTATTGATCGTCTAGTTATGTTATTAACAAATGCACCATCTATTCGTGATGTATTATTATTCCCTGCTATGCGTCATAAACAAGACTAAGCTTTGGAGATTTCTCCAAAGCTTTTTTTATTTGAGTATGAGTTGCGTGGGTATAATAGATCTTGATGGTGCGAGAAATTATATTTATATAGAAGAAATGTGCTGTTTTTATACTTTTTTACTAAGTTAAAAATTTTATTAGAAAAACTATTGCATTTTAATAATTAAACTGGTATATTTATATCCGTTACCACGAAAGGTAACAAGCAAAACAAACGAAAAACAACTTATTGAAAAAAGTTGTTGACGAAAATATAACAAAATGTTATATTGATAAAGTCGCTTGTGAGCGACAACGTAGTTCTTTGAAAACTGAACGAAACAAACAACGTGAAACGTCAATTTTTATTTTTAGATGCTAGACAAACTAACTTTATTGGAGAGTTTGATCCTGGCTCAGGATGAACGCTGGCGGCGTGCCTAATACATGCAAGTCGAGCGAATGGATTGAGAGCTTGCTCTCAAGAAGTTAGCGGCGGACGGGTGAGTAACACGTGGGTAACCTGCCCATAAGACTGGGATAACTCCGGGAAACCGGGGCTAATACCGGATAACATTTTGAACTGCATGGTTCGAAATTGAAAGGCGGCTTCGGCTGTCACTTATGGATGGACCCGCGTCGCATTAGCTAGTTGGT
>NZ_FRBJ01000030.1:0-6059 GCF_900142585.1 Bacillus sp. bc15 | reverse complement strand
GCATCTAAGCATGAAGCCCCCCTCAAGATGAGATTTCCCATAGCGTAAGCTAGTAAGATCCCTGAAAGATGATCAGGTTGATAGGTTCGAGGTGGAAGCATGGTGACATGTGGAGCTGACGAATACTAATAGATCGAGGACTTAACCATATAATATGTAGCAAATGTTATCTAGTTTTGAAGGAATATGCCTTCATAGTTTGGTGATGATGGCAGAGAGGTCACACCCGTTCCCATACCGAACACGGAAGTTAAGCTCTCTAGCGCCGATGGTAGTTGGGACCTTGTCCCTGTGAGAGTAGGACGTCGCCAAGCAACTTTAAGACGAGTCAGAATGACTCGTCTTTTTTGTGTTTTATAAAAATAAGAATGGCTGGTAAATTTCACTTTATTGTTCACATCAACAAGTTCAAAACGCTCACAGACGAGTAACATATCTTCAGAGAAATTAAGGCCAAGCTCATTTAGTTCCTTTGTAAAAAAAGAACATGGGTGTCTCTCCAGTAATTATAAGTACGATCTCCTTCGCCTTCAGCGATAGCGAATTCTTCGCTTACTTCATTCATTGGTGTTACAGTTACTTCTATTGTCTTAATAATAGCTACAGGTTCATCATTACTATTGAGTATAATACTATAATCATTAGCAGTCGGTAGCGGTTCATTTTCTAATTCATAAAAAATGTGACCGGAGCATGTAGCGGTTTTAATACCGTCAATTACTAGCTGTGCAAGATAATTAGGGGAATCCCCAAATTGCCAAGCTGTAACAGATTCTGTTTTTTTGTTATTTCCCCAATAAGTATCCCAATATGTCTGTGCTAATTGATTCATTTTTATCGTCACCTCACTCTAATTAATATGTAGTCTCTTTATAATTCCTAGGAAATTTACTTATTTGTTATGCCTTTGTACTCATTTTTAATTTGTATTAGTATGTTGCAAATTAAAAAGATACTATGTGGAGTGAATATGGTTCGTAAATATGTTCTGTACATATATGGGATCTTTAATTTTCCAATTGTATTTTATGATAAAGGATATAGTTACTTAAAGAACGTTCAGATTATGAATGGTAGTTTATTATCACTATGCCATATTGAAGTGAGTAATACTAGAGTTGAAATAGATAAAAAAACCGATATTTTAAATTGAATATCAGTTTAATAATATGTGACTTATATGAATCTATAGCAATACGAAAAGCGTAAATAAGATAGCCAACAAAATACGATAGTATGCAAAAGGTTTTAAACCTATTTTCTCTAAAAGCTTTAGAAAAGTTACTACCGCTAGCATCGCTACTATAAAAGAGGTAATGAATCCTACCGCAAACATAGGGATGTCATCGACACTTAAATACTTCCAGCTTTTTAGTAAGTCTAAGCCTGTAGCCCCAATCATTACAGGAAGAGCTATTAGAAAAGAGAATTCAGATGCAGTCTTATAATTTACTTTTGCTAATAGACCTCCAGAGATAGTAGAGCCAGCTCTAGAGAAGCCAGGGTATACTGCTAAGCATTGAAATAATCCGATTGTTAAAGCTTGGCTGTATGTTAAATCGTCCAGTGAATAGGCTACTGCCTCTTTCTTTTTTTCTTCTGCAAAGATCATAAGAATTGCCCCTGCTACAAGTCCAATTACAACAGTGTATGGCTGGAATAAGTATGTTTTAATAATATCATGTAGTAGCAAACCAGCAACCACTGCTGGAAATACGCCAAGAAATACATGGAATGCGTTGAATTTTTTTTCTTTCTGTAGAAGAGGCTTAATATTACATAAAGAAACGAGACGTTTATGATATAAAATTGCAATAGCTAAAATTGCGCCTAGCTGAATAACAATTTCAAACGTTTTTGCTCTTTCTCCTTCAAAGCCTAATAAATGCCCGACTAATATAAGATGGCCAGTAGAGGATATAGGTAAAAATTCAGCTAATCCTTCTACAATACCGAGTATGAAGGCAATAATGATATCGCTCATAGTTTCACTCCTATAAATTAATGAATGTCTACTTTTTTAAAATAGAATAGTGTTGCAATAAACCCGGAAATTGTCGTTACTGCGATGATGATATAAGAATACTCTGGTGGATATGTCGGTTGTAATTCGTTATTTGCGATATCTAGAGTAGCGGTCCACGGAAATAAATCTTTATGCTTGGAGTTTACGAGCATAAGATTAGTCATTGTAATAATGACTGTTAATATAATGGGCGGTACATAGCTCTTCATTACAAGAGTTAGTAGCACAATAGGTGAAGACAATAGAAAGAGAAGTCCACCACATATTAAAAATTCTAGGAAAGAACCTAAAAGTAAAGCAATGTTAAAACCAGGGAAGTTCCCCAATAGCCCTAATATTAAAGTAAGTGCCCAAGCGACTAAAGTTAGCATCATAATCCAAAGAAAGAGAATGATGAATTTACTTATAATAAAGCTAATGCGCGACACGGGGATAGTTAGTAAATTTTTCAGTGTATCTTCTGCATATTCGCGGGTAAGCAAATAAGCAACCACTACTCCATATAAGGGGAATCCTATAACTAAAGTAGTATATAAGTTAACGTCAGTGAATAATTGATGGAACCAAATAGTTGGAGTTGGCTGTTTTGTTTTTATATGTATATAAGAGGCTACTACAACTAAGAAAGGTGCGACACCAGCACCAATAATGCTAATTAAAAACATATTAGAGCGTTTTAGTTTTAAGAGTTCTGTATAGAGTAGATTAACCAATTGTTCCACCTCCAACTAGTTTGGTGAAATAATCTTCTAGTCTATCTTCGCTTATCATCATTTTTAATACTTCAATATCATTGAGAACGAATGTTCTGTTTATGTATCCTTGTTGTCCAAAATGAGAGTAAATACGAATATTTCTTTCATCATGTACCTCATAATCAAAAATTTGAAGATGATTTTCTAATAACATCACAGCTTTATCGTCATTATTCACTTGAAACTCTATGTACTTACGGTTTGCTTTGCGCAGCGTATCAAGAGAAACTTCTTCTAGTAACTTTCCTTCATGAATAATTCCGATACGATCGACTAACTGTTCTACCTCGGCTAATATGTGACTAGAAATGAGTATTGTTATATTTCTTTCTTGAGCTAAGGAATGAATAAGTTTTCGCATTTCTTTAATACCAATAGGGTCTAGTCCGTTAGTTGGTTCATCTAATATGAGTAGCTCAGGATAATGGAGAAGAGCGCGTGCAATTCCTAAGCGTTGCTTCATTCCTAAAGAATACTTTCCCACTAACTTTTTTGTCTCATGCTGCAAGCCTACTATTTCTAATGCTTCTTCAATAGCATTCTTTTTGTGAACCCCAATTATCTTTGCATTAATTAATAGGTTTTCTTTTGCAGTTAAGTTTTCATAAAATCCTGGAACTTCAACTATAGAACCAATTCTGCTTAAAATATCTTTTTGATTTTGGAATAAGTTCTCTCCGAATATTTCAATTGTTCCACTTGTAGGTTTTATAAGACTAAGCAGCATACGAATGGTTGTTGTTTTACCAGCACCGTTCCGGCCTATGAAGCCATAAATCTCCCCTTTTTGAACATTAATATTTAAATTATCTACTGATTTTTGATTGCCATATACTTTAGTAAGGTTAGTCGTTTTTATAATTGTATTTATAGGAGACACCTGCTTTCTATAAGTTCGTACTTACATCATAAAAAGGAAGGCTTAACTGCATATTAATCATTTCTTAACTATTTCTTAAAAGTATTGTGTTTTGGAATAGAAAAGCTAAAATTAGTTCGTTTCCATGGAGTACTTTCAACCCATATATGCCCACCATTTTTTTCAACGAGTGCTTTAGAAATAGAAAGTCCGAGACCGCTACCACCAAATGAAGAGTTTCTTGATTGTTCGCTTCGGTACATTCGCTCAAATATGTTTTGTAAATCATGTTTTGGAATACCAGGGCCTTGATCCCAAATATGAAGTTCGTATTCTGCATCAGCTTCTAGCAGTTCGACCCCTATTGTTTTCCCATCCTTTCCGTAATAAATTGCATTTTTCATTAAATTACCGATAATCCGCATAATGCTTAGATGATCTGCGATGATAGGACAAGTAGACTCTGGTATAAGAATTTGCAGTTCGATGTTATGTTTTGAGAGCTCAGGTAAAAATTCAATCAAAACTTCTCTAGTAACTTCAGAAAAGTCGAGTTCTTCTTCTTTTAGTGGAAATTCATTAGCGTCTAGCTTCGCCATATTGAATATTTCATCAACTAGGTGCTTTAAGTTATTTGATTTCATATAGAGTATTTTAAGATATTCTTGTTTTTCTATTTCAGAAGCAGCAACTCCGTCTTTCAAAGCATCTATATATCCGATAATGGAGGTGAGTGGTGTTCGTATATCGTGGGAGATACTAGACAAAAGTTGTTTTCTGGATTCCTCGGATCTTTTGGCTTCAATCTGAACTTGCTCTAATTTAGCTATTAGCTCGTTTATTGAAAAAACGATATTATGTAATGAATGGTCATTGCTTGTGAATAATCTCGCTTGTAAGTTTCCTTTTAGTACACGACTTAATTTAGTATCCATTGCTTTGCGATGTTGAATGAATTGTATTCTTGAAAAGAAGAGATAAATTGTAATTAAGATAAGGATAATAAATAAAGACATTTTTACTCTTGGGTTCATTTGTATGTTTAAAATCCCACAAATGATAAGTTGTAATGAAATAAGGAAGAGGGTTTTATCAGTCTTCAAGCTTTTCACCTACAAACTTATAACCAATTCCCCATATAGTCTGAATGAATTTTGGATTGGAAGGGTCAATTTCTATTTTCTTTCTAAGTTTTCGAATATGTACCATAACGGTATTGTCATCTTCAATATAATTATCGTCCCACACATTTCGGAAGAGCTGTGTTTTTGTAAATACTTGCCCTGGGTTTGAAGTAAAGAATTTTAATAGTTCCAGTTCTTTTCCAGTTAAGCTAATTTCTTCTTTGTTTGTATGAACTGTGTATGTATTTAAATTGATAGTTAGTCCTTTAAAAGATAAAGTCGTTTTTTCTTGAGTAGTATTGTTACTTCCGAGAACTAAAAAACGACGCATAAGAGCTTTTACTCGTGCAATTACTTCGTGAATGCTGAAAGGTTTCGTAATATAATCATCAGCACCAATGCTTAAACCTAAAATTTTATCAACTTCATGATCTTTAGCGGTGAGCATTAATATAGGTACGTTAGTTTTATCTCTAAGTTTTTTACATACCTCGATTCCATCTATTTTGGGCATCATAAGATCTAATATAACGAGGTTATAGTTATTTTGATTAAATAAATGCAAGGCTTCTTCGCCGTTGATTGCAGTGTCTACCATGTATAATTCTCGTTCTAAATATATTTTTAATAAATTTCGGATTTCTTTATCGTCGTCTGCTATAAGGATACGTATATCTTTCAAATCTTCACCTGCTTCTAATAGAGTTTTATTGATAGTACAACAACTCTCTAATTATATACTAGTATTTGTTAAAATAAGGTTGCTAGTTTTGTTGGAGAAAAACGTCTACACAAGTTAAGTCTAGAGTTCAAATTAACCCGAATATATTTTGGAAAATAAATTAAAGAGAAGCAGAAGGTGTTCTCCGATAATGAAATTCTATAGAGACGTATCTAGCTAAAAAAGCATAAAAATATTAAATTGAATTTCTTTATAAAAAGGTGTTGACGATTATACTTTAGAGGTGTAATATAGAACAAGTCGCCGATGACATTAACGTCGCAAGCGACAAACGAAATGAAAAACTTAGTTGACATTAACTAATGAAGATGTTAACATAAGGAAGTCGCAAATGAGCGACCAAGTAGTTCTTTGAAAACTGAACGAAACAAACAACGTGAAACGTCAATTTTTATTTTTAGATGCTAGACAAACTAACTTTATTGGAGAGTTTGATCCTGGCTCAGGATGAACGCTGGCGGCGTGCCTAATACATGCAAGTCGAGCGAATGGATTGAGAGCTTGCTCTCAAGAAGTTAGCGGCGGACGGGTGAGTAACACGTGGGTAACCTAC
>NZ_FRBJ01000002.1:609026-749116 GCF_900142585.1 Bacillus sp. bc15 | reverse complement strand
GGTATACCCAAGTTCGGCTGAAGGGATCGGTCTTGAAAACCGACAGGCGGCGAGAGTCGCGCGGGGGTTCGAATCCCTCTACCTCCTCCATTTTTTAATTTAATATTGTCGCGGGGTGGAGCAGCACGGTAGCTCGTCGGGCTCATAACCCGAAGGTCGCAGGTTCAAATCCTGTCCCCGCAACCAAATGGTCCCGTGGTGTAGTGGTTAACATGCCTGCCTGTCACGCAGGAGATCGCCGGTTCGACCCCGGTCGGGACCGCCATTTTAATAAGGCTCGGTAGCTCAGTCGGTAGAGCAGAGGACTGAAAATCCTCGTGTCGGCGGTTCGATTCCGTCCCGAGCCACCATTTATTTCAATAAAATACGCCGGCTTAGCTCAATTGGTAGAGCAACTGACTTGTAATCAGTAGGTTGGGGGTTCAAGTCCTCTAGCCGGCATCATTTAGGGGCATAGTTTAAAGGTAGAACTGAGGTCTCCAAAACCTCCAGTGTGGGTTCGATTCCTACTGCCCCTGTAAAGTATATGGGCCTATAGCTCAGCTGGTTAGAGCGCACGCCTGATAAGCGTGAGGTCGATGGTTCGAGTCCATTTAGGCCCACCATATATTATTCCGCAGTAGCTCAGCGGTAGAGCTATCGGCTGTTAACCGATCGGTCGTAGGTTCGAGTCCTACCTGCGGAGCCATGGCCCGTTGGTCAAGTGGTTAAGACACCGCCCTTTCACGGCGGTAACACGGGTTCGAATCCCGTACGGGTCATACAAAAAAGAGTCAGCATTATGCTGGCTCTTTTTTATTTTGTTGATCCTTTTTATCATGTTACTTTCCAGAAATAAATAAAGGAATTTTGGAAAAGCTATGGTATGTATAAAAAGGAGGAAATAAATAATGACACGAGTTAGAGACTTAATGAGTACCCATATTGTACATTGTACACCGCTAGACAATGTATATGAGGCAGCTGTAAAAATGAAGGAAGAATCGGTTGGGTTAATTCCTGTTGTTGAAAATGAGCAAGTTATTGGGCTTGTTACTGATCGAGATTTAGTTGTTCGAGGGATTGCTGAAAAACATCCTGGATCTAATAAAATTACAAATGTAATGACAACAAATATTATCTCAGTTTCTCCAAATGATTCTATTGAAAAAGCTACAGAGCTAATGGCACAGTATCAAATTAGACGGTTACCAGTAGTTGATAGTGGTCAGCTTATTGGCATGTTAGCACTAGGGGATTTAGCTATAAGGGAATCGGCAGATGGTCAAGCTGGATTTGCCTTGAGCGAAATCTCAGAGCGTACAGAGTAAATTGAAACTTTAATTAACCGAGAGTTTAATGGTCAATCATAAAGAGCTAAATTATATATAAAGTTCAGATACATTATTCTAGTATATATGGATTAAACTAATATGTTAGCGTGATGTATCTGAGACATTATATAATAAGGATATGGTTAATAATTTCCACAGTTTTTTTAAATTTGTTATTCTTCATTTTTAATAAGAGAAAAGATGATATACTGATAGATATAAGCATTATGATAGATTTTGAATATAACAATATTAATTTTTAGTGGTACGATAATAAATTAATATTTCCTACATAGATGAAAAGGGAAGGGGAATTATATGAAGGCTGTACAGGGCGATCCAAATTGGAATTTGGTTACAGATACATATATAGAACCAAATAATTTTGCTGAATTATTTTCTTTGCTTGTACCTTGTCACCCAAAAGGTGAGGGGAAAGAACGAACTATATTAGTATGGAAAGAGAAAGAATTTTATAAAGAAGAAAATTTAGCGGCATTTATCGTATATGGCATGAATAAAGTAAAGAATTTACCGCAGTTTCATAAAGATGAAATTCCAACTTTAGTGCGTATTCTTCGCTTATGCCAAGAGATTGGTTGGTATGAAGAGGCAAATGCTTTTATGATAGCACAAGGATTAGCTGAGTTTGTTCATACTTCATTGGAATATGAAACATGGGATCTTTTGACGCAATCAGTTGCTTTAAACTATTTAATTATTAAATATCGTATAGGTGAATTGACAGATAGGGATATTGAAATTTGGGATAGAGTTAAATTTAATGAGAAATGTATAACCGATTGTAAACATTTATTATCTCATAAAGAAGTATTGGAATTTACATTCTTTTATATGTGCAAGAGAGCGAAATCATTATCAAAAGAGCAATTAAATAGTGATATGATGAGTTTAGCAATGTATTGTAATACTTTCGTATATGATTTATATACACATGATTTATTACGGAAATATCGTAAGTGTACAGATTTCTTATCATATTATGGGCCTAGTCAGGCAGTTTTAGCATGTCAAAGAGCTGTATTATCTCAAATTTCCGATCGCTTAGACCCATTAAAAACAACACATGTAGATGATTATTTATATGTAATGAAAGAAATGATGGAGCATATGACGATAGGAGTAATGGATCGATACGGTCATTTTATTGGAAAGCTACTATCTTATGTGCCATTTTTCGAGATGATACAAGTTCCACAGCATGCATATTATTGTGAAGAATTACTGTATATTTGTAAGGGCATTGAATATAAAGAAGAAACACTACGCAATTATATATTTATACAATTACATGATTGTTTACCATCATTCTTTAGGCTATTTCTTAAAAATAAGCGTTACGCAACGATTCATGATATTCTTTTCTATTGGTGCGATGACGAACAACGAATGAGCTTAGAGAAAAAATATAATCTGAGCTTTATTTATGAAAAATATGCTTGTGGATAAACAATATTTTCGATATGAAAAATTAATATAAATTAAAAAGGATCTCCAGTTTATGTGAGATCCTTTTTTGTTAGTAAAACAAGGAGAAAGTGATTAAAACAAGAAACAACATTCCATATAGAAGAAGTTGTGCAGTATAACTTCCTTGTATACCAAAAAAAGTATTGGCTTTCTTATACAAATGCAATATGTATTTTATTGGAGTATCTTTGAAAGATTGGTACACAGTGTCTCCTCTTTCTAAGCTTCTTGTTCTTGTTTTTGTTTTTGGTTATAAGGGACATTAATATATCTAGCTACAAATAATAAAACAGCCATAAAGAATACTGGAAATACAGTAGATAAATAAAAGCCATTACTAATTATATTTGTTATGAGAGCACTCAAAAGAAATATAGCGTTATAAATATGGGCAATTTTTTGTTTTAGTTGCACTTGAAATGATTCCATCATAATTTCTAATGCAACAAAAGCAATAATAATAGATAAAAATACAATGTTTGTATTGTAAATGATTAAACAACAGATTAAACCTAAAAAGGCTGCGTATTCAATTATAAGAGGTATATTGCGTGGCATACAATTTACCTAACTAAATATGGCAGTGGATTTACTGCATTTGTTTTTTCAAAATTCCATTCTCCATTATGTAATTCAAAATGAAGATGTTGCCCGTATGAATGACCTGTGTTGCCCATATGACCTACTAATTGTCCAGCTTGTACTTGATCACCAGTTTGTACAGTACGATCCTTCATATGAGCATAAACAGTTGTATATAATTTCCCATTGATTTGATGCGCAATGAACACAACATTGCCATAGCTAGCTGAATAATAAGATTTCACAACTTTACCTGCAGCAGCAGCTTGGATAGAGACGTTCCCTGGAGCAGCAATATCTATACCATAATGCATTTGTTCCCAGCGTATATCAAAGGTTGAGCTAATTCTTCCTTGAGCAGGGAATTTGAAAGCAGCTGGAATAGATGAAGGCTGATCTGTTTTAGCCTGTGGTTGATTTTGTACTACATAGTGTTTTGCTACATATCCGTATCCTGTGCCAAAACGAATTTTATACCAAGTTCCTACAGTTTCTACTACTTGTACTTGTGTACCGTTTTGTAATGAACCGAGTAGAGCGCTACTTGTACTAGTGTTGCTACGTACATTCAGATTAGGTGTTGCAACAGTATATTTTGTATTATTTTGAACGGTGATTCCTTTTACTAAGGGTTGTGAACCATTAGAGATGAATGCTTTTTGTACGTAACCCGTTTGGCCATTATGTGATATTTTATACCATTCGCCTTGATCTTCTTGAACGGTAATAAACTTGCCATTTGGTAATACATCTAAAATGGAAGATTCTAAATTAGGTTCAGAGCGAACGTTTAATGCATTAGCATTGACGATGTATTGATCATTAGATTGAAGTTTGTTTTTTAGTAAAATAGCATCTTTTTGTACATAACCTACTTTATTATGAACAGATACTTTATACCAACCATTAGTTGTTTCAAGGATGTTCACTTTTGTATTAAAGCGAATTGTATCAATTGATGTGCTTTTTACGTTATCTTCTGTATGTAATGCTACTTGATCGACTTTGACATACCCAGTTTTAACATTAGATAATTGTTCAGCGTTTGCTTTTTGTACATTTGTTTCACCCATAGAAGGAAGTAAAGAAGCAATCGCTACAGTAGTTGCTGTTAAAGCCGTAGCTTTCATATTCATGGAATAGAGACCTCCTCTAGTTGTATAGTTGTAATTTTATTATAGTATAAAGATATAATATAGTGGGTGTATTCACATAAATGTAATATGAAATCAATATAAAAATAAATTTTTTGAGGATAATGATTCCTTTTTATACAATTAATTTGGGTTTTATTTTCTAAAATAGAATGTATGTATTGTATAACTTCAATATTTTGTTGATAATTAAGAAAATTAAAACAGTTGATGATGTCTTATTAGGGTGTTATACTGACAGTGATAATTTTATAGTTTGCTAGGAGAGCTGGTGTTGCCAGCTGAGAGTAGGCCGTAAGCCTTTGATCCTTTTTATTACCTGATCTAGATTATGCTAGCGTAGGGAAGCAATTCGGACACTAACAATGAGTCCCCGTTTCTTTGCGTATAGAAACGGGGCTTTTTTATTTGAAAATTTCATATTGAAACCACTAGGGGTGCTTGATTTGCTGAGAGAGGAATAATCCTTAACCCTTATAACACCTGATCTAGGTAATACTAGCGAAGGGAAGTGGAACATCGAATAAATGTATAATTTTATTTGCTGTAACCACTTCTTATATATAGAAGTGGTTTTTTATTTAGATACATATATTGAAAGGGGATAGAGAAATGAAATTTTGTGATAGATTATTAGAAACTGTGCAACCGGTTTGGGAGATGAGTCATAATCATCCGTTTGTAGTGGGTATGGGAGATGGCACGTTAGAAAAAGATAAATTCCAGTATTATATTATTCAAGATTATTTATATCTGCTAGATTATGCAAAGTTATATGCGATTGGTGTTGTAAAAGCAACGAATCCACAAGTAATGGGAAAGTTCGCTGAACAAATTGATGGGATATTAAATGGCGAAATGACAATCCATAAACAATATGCAAAAAGACTTGGAATTTCTATAGAGGATATAGAGTCTGCGAAACCATCTGCTAAAAATTTAGCTTATACAAATTACATGATGTCTGTATCTCAAAATGGCACACTTGCAGAATTAATAGCAGCGCTTCTTCCATGTATGTGGAGCTACTGGGAAATTGGAAAGCGTTTAAATGATATTCCTGGAGCAAGAGATCATGAGTTTTTTGGTGAGTGGATTCAAGGATATAGTTCGGAAGAATACGGTAATCTTTGTATTTGGTTAATAGATTTATTAAATGAAATGGCAGTTGGAAAGTCTGAGAAAGAACTAGATAGATTAGAGGAGATTTTCTTATATTCCAGTCGATTTGAATATTTATTCTGGGATATGTCCTATCGTAAGGAGATGTGGGGATTTGAGGAGCAAGAACATACTACAGTTTCATAATGTTTCTTTTCATTACGATGAGAAACCAATCATCCATGAATTAAATGCTTCTATACATGAGAAAGAGTTTGTCAGTATTATCGGACCGAGTGGATGTGGGAAAAGTACTTTATTTCGCCTTATTACAGGCCTAGAGAAGGTAAGTATTGGAAAGATAGAACTGACAGAAACAAAGCACCATCCTGTAGGATATATGCCGCAAAAAGATATGCTTTTGCCGTGGAGAACAATTATTGAGAATGCTGCTCTGCCGCTAGAGTGCCAAGGTGTACAGAAGAAAGAAGCACAAGTAAAGGCAAAGGAACTGTTATATAAATTTGGTTTACAAGGATATGAGACAAAACATCCGAAAGATTTATCTGGTGGTATGAGGCAACGTGTATCTTTTATCCGAACTTTGTTAACGGGCGGGGAGATATTGTTATTAGATGAACCGTTTAGCGCGTTAGATGCTTTAACCAAGGCCTCTTTGCAAGAATGGCTGTTTGAACAATGGCAAGAGTGGGAAAAAACAATTTTATTCATTACTCATGATGTTGAAGAAGCGTTATTTCTTTCGAACCGAGTTTTAGTAGTGGAACAGCAGCCGATAACGACTTTGACTGAGCGGATTGTACCACTTGATCATAACAGAACACGAAAAGATTTATATAAACCGGAAGTATTAGCGCTGAAAGATGAGCTTCTTAGTATGTTACAAAGGCAGGTACTTGTGTGATGAACCGATTGAAAGAATTAGTTCCTGCTATTACACTTTCTAGTATTTTACTAGCTGTGTGGGAAATAGGAGCAAGAATTGTAGATGAGATGTACATTTTACCGTCACCGTCTGCGATTGTAATGAAGATATGGAAACTAAAAGACATATTATTTACGGTTCATTTACCTGCAACGTTATACGTCGTTTTAATAGGTGTTGTTATTTCTATCGTATTAGGTGTAGGGCTAGCGATGTTAATGAATGCGAGTACATGGATGGAAAGAGCATTTTATCCATTATTAGTTGCTTCACAAACGATTCCGATTACTGCGCTTGCTCCGCTATTTGTTTTATGGTTTGGATACACAATTTGGAGTAAGGTTGTTGTCACAGTTTTAATTACGTTTTTCCCGATTGCGGTCAATACGTATGATGGACTGCGTAGTACAAAAAAAGAATGGGAGGAGCTCTTAGTTACATATGGAGCAACGAAAAGAGATATTTTTCTTAAATTAAAGTTGCCGTCTGCTCTTCCTTATTTTTTCTCAGCTTTAAAAATTGCAGTTCCGCTTAGTGTTATCGGAGCAGCAATTGGAGAATGGCTCGGTGCACAAGCTGGACTTGGATATTTCAGTAAGAGAATGATGACGCAGTTAGATGGAGCTGGCGTATTTGCACCCATTGTATTGTTATCATTATTAGCTATTTTCTTCGTCGTACTTATTTCCATATTAGAAAAGAAATTCATTAGTTGGAGGAAGCATTCATGAAATTTTTAAAGCGCATCTTTGTGTTTACATTATTAATTGCAATGATTACAGGATGTTCGAGTAATTCAGCATCAGAAAAAAGTAAAAAAGAGAAAGAAATAACAGTCATGTTAGATTGGTATCCAAATGCGGTACATAGCTTTATTTATGCAGCAATTGAAAAAGGATACTTTAAAGAAGAAGGTGTAAAGGTAAATATTAAATTCCCTTCTAATCCGACTGATCCATTAACATTGGCAGCAGCAGGGAAGGTGACAGTTGGCTTGTATTATCAGCCAGATGTTGTTATGGCAAGAGCAAATGAGCAAATTCCAGTGAAATCAATTGGGGCTGTCGTACGTTCACCATTAAATCATGTCGTATCGCTGAAATCAGCGGGTATTCAATCACCGAAAGATTTAGAAGGAAAAACAGTAGGATATTCTGGAACACCTTTAAGTGAGATGTATTTAAAAACGATGGTAAAAGAAGCTGGTGGTAATCCTGATACAGTGAAAGTAGTTGATGTTGGATTTGATTTAGTACCAGCCTTAATTACGAAAAAAGTGGATGCGGTAACAGGGGCATACATTAATCATGAAGTACCGGTTATGCGTCATGAAGGCCATGAACCAGCTTACTTTAATCCAGCTGATTACGGAGTACCGAACTATCATGAACTTGTGTTTGTAACAGGTGATAAAACGTTGAAAAAAGATAAAGAAGCGTTGCAAGCTTTCTTACGTGGTACGAAAAAAGGCTATGATTTCATGAAGAAAAACCCAGATGAAGCATTGAATATTTTATTAAATCATCAAGAAAAAGAAAACTTCCCACTTGTGCCAGAAGTTGAAAAGGAAAGTATGAAAATTTTATTAGAGAAGATGGAAACGAAAGATGAGCCATTTTTATCAGATTCAAAAGAATCTTGGGAGAAACAAAATAAATGGCTGAAGGACAAAGGAATGACGAAAGAAACCGTTCCAGCCGATGAACTATTCGAAAATATTTTAAAGTAGGCGAATGAATATGAAAAATGAGCTCCACGTAATCTCAAATGGCCATATGCCATTCGAAGAGTTAGTGAATGTAGCGATGCAAATTGAGAGTGAGATTGATTATTTGCATATTCGTGAGCGTGAGAAGAGTACGAAGGAGTTATATGAAGGTGTGGAAAGTCTTTTAATGGAAGGCTTTCCGGCTTCTAAAATTGTCATAAATGATCGAATTGATATTGCAATTTTATTAAATATTCCTCGTGTTCAACTAGGGTATCGAAGCACAGATGTAAAGTCAGTGAAAGAAAAGTTTTCGTATTTGCATGTCGGTTATTCTGTGCATTCGCTAGATGAAGCGATAGTAGCATTTAAAAATGGAGCGGATTCACTCGTTTATGGTCATGTATTTCCGACAGATTGTAAAAAAGGTGTGCCAGCGAGAGGGCTTGAAGAAATTTCTGACATTGCAAGGTGTTTATCTATACCGATTACAGCAATTGGAGGAATTACTCCAGAAAACGCAGTGGATGTCCTTACTAACGGTGTAAGCGGTATAGCAGTTATGTCCGGAATTGTAAGTAGTAGTGACCCGTATAGCAAAGCGAAATCTTATAAGGAATCAATAAGAAAGTGGGCGGAAAAACATGTGTGAGAAGTATGATGTAGCGATTATTGGTGGTGGTGTAATTGGTAGTTCAGTTGCACATTTTCTAGCAGAAAGAGGACATAAAGTAGCGATTGTAGAGAAGCAAAGAATTGCATCGGAAGCTTCAAAAGCAGCTGCTGGTCTACTTGGTGTTCAGGCAGAATGGGATGCGTATGATCCGCTATTTGAACTTGCTAGAGAAAGCCGAGCTATATTTCCACAACTTGCAACAGTTTTACGTGAAAAGACGGGTATTGATATTGGATATGAAGAAAAAGGAATTTATCGTATTGCTCAAAATGGAGATGAGAAGAAAAGAATCCTTCACATTATGGATTGGCAGCAAAAAACAGGTGAAGATTCCTACTTTCTAACGGGAGACCATGTGCGGGAAAAAGAGCCGTATCTATCCGAATCCATTATAGGAGCAGTATATTATCCGAAAGACGGTCATGTTATTGCACCAGAGCTTACGAAAGCATTCGCACATTCTGCGGCAATGTCAGGTGCTGATATATATGAACAGACAGAAGTATTTGATATTCGTATTGAAAATAATAAAGTGACTGGAGTTATTACAAGTGAAGGTATTGTCACATGTGAGAAAGTCGTTATTGCAGGAGGTTCATGGAGCACGAAGTTACTCAATTATTTTCACCGCGATTGGGGTACATATCCAGTTAAAGGAGAAGTGGTTGCGGTAAGAAGTAGAAAACAACTTTTAAAAGCACCTATTTTTCAAGAAAGATTTTACATTACTCCAAAGCGCGGTGGACGTTACGTAATTGGGGCAACAATGAAGCACCATACGTTCAATAAAACTGTGCAGCCAGAAAGTATAACTTCTATATTAGAGCGTGCTTATACAATATTGCCAGCTTTAAAAGAAGCAGAATGGGAAAGCGCGTGGGCAGGATTAAGACCACAATCGAATCATGAAGCTCCTTATATGGGAGAGCATGAAGAAATAAAAGGTTTATATGCTTGTACGGGCCATTATCGGAACGGTATTTTATTAAGTCCTATTTCTGGCCAATATATGGCTGATTTAATAGAAGGAAAGCAAGAGAATCATTTGCTAGATTCCTTGCTTTCTAGAAGAGTTTAGAAAGGGGATGGAAGTTTGAATTTAAAAATTAATGGTAACCAAATTGAAGTGCCAGCGAGTGTAAAAACAGTAGCTGAGTTACTTACACATTTAGAGTTAGATAACAGAATTGTTGTAGTAGAGCGTAATAAAGATATTTTACAAAAAGATGATCATACAGATACATCTGTTTTTGATGGAGATCAAATTGAGATTGTAACTTTCGTAGGAGGCGGTTGATTATGTTGAACATTGGACCATTTTCATTTCATTCTAGACTTTTATTAGGTACAGGTAAATTCCCTGATTTTGACGTACAGCAAAAGGCAATTGACGTTTCTGAAGCTGAAATTTTAACGTTTGCAGTACGTCGTATGGATATCTTTGATGCAAAGCAACCTAATTTATTAGAGAAACTTGATGTGAAAAAATATACGTTATTACCAAATACAGCAGGGGCAAAAAATGCTGAAGAGGCTGTTCGCATTGCAAAATTAGCAAAAGCGTCTGGGCTTTGTGACATGATAAAGGTAGAAGTTATTGGTGATGATAGAACGTTATTACCGGATCCGGTAGAAACGTTAAAGGCATCTGAAATGTTACTGGAAGAAGGATTTATCGTACTTCCGTACACATCTGATGATGTTGTATTAGCACGTAAATTACAAGAGCTTGGCGTGCATGCGATTATGCCAGGAGCATCTCCAATCGGATCAGGACTTGGTATTGTAAATCCATTAAATTTGGGCTTCATTATTGAACAAGCGACAGTACCAGTTATCGTTGATGCTGGTATTGGTAGCCCAGCTGATGCGGCATTTGCAATGGAATTAGGAGCAGATGGCGTGTTATTAAATACAGCTGTATCAGGAGCAAAAGATCCTATTAAAATGGCGCAGGCAATGAAACTAAGTATTGAAGCAGGCCGTTTAGGATTTGAAGCAGGTCGTATTGCACGTAAGCGCTGTGCAACTGCAAGTAGTCCTTTAGAAGGAATGAGCGTAGTTGAATAATCGATATTCTCGCCAAGAACTATTTTCTCCAATTGGAGCAGAAGGGCAGCAAAGGATAAGAGAAAAGCATGTACTTATTATCGGTGCAGGTGCATTAGGTAGTGCAAATGCAGAGATGTTTGTAAGAGCGGGTGTTGGCAAGATAACAATTGTTGACCGTGATTATGTAGATTGGAGTAATTTACAAAGACAACAATTGTATGCAGAGAGCGACGTAAAGAATAATCTCCCAAAAGCTATAGCGGCTAAAAAACGTTTAGAAGAGATTAATAGCGATGTAACAATAAAAGCTCTCGTTCAAGATGTAACAGCTGAAGAGCTAGAAGAACTTGTTACAAACGTTGATGTAATTATTGATGCGACTGATAATTTCGAAACACGCTTTATTGTGAATGATATAGCACAAAAATATTCTATTCCATGGATTTACGGTGCATGTGTAGGTAGTTACGGTCTTTCTTACACAATCATTCCTAGTAAAACACCATGTTTATCATGTTTATTGCAGTCGATTCCGCTTGGCGGGGTAACATGTGATACAGCGGGTATTATATCACCTGCTGTATCTCTTGTCGTTTCTCATCAAGTAACAGAAGCTCTTAAACTGTTAGTAGAAGATTACGAATCACTTCGAGATGGGCTTGTATCGTTTGATATGTGGAAGAATGAGTATTCATGTATGAATGTGCAAAAGCTTCGCCAGCATAATTGTTCTTCATGCGGAGAGAATGCATTATATCGGTATTTAAATAAAGAGAACACATCAAAAACAGCAGTTTTATGCGGGCGAAATACAGTTCAAATTAGACCACCTCATAAAGAGGAAATGAATTTTGAACAATATAAAGAGTTGCTGGAAGGTCGCGTGAATGATTTAAATGTAAATCCATATTTACTATCATTTTCTGTTGAAGACAAGAGGTTAGTCGCCTTTAAAGATGGCCGTGTGCTCGTACATGGAACGAAAGATATAAGCGAAGCAAAAACGATTTATCATCGCTATTTTGGATAGAAAAGGATGAGTGGGATGAAAGTGAATAAAGCTTTAACAATTGCAGGGTCTGATAGCGGCGGCGGTGCTGGAATTCAGGCAGATTTAAAAACATTCCAAGAGCTTGGTGTATACGGAATGACGGCTATTACGGCAATTACTGCTCAAAACACGCTTGGCGTTCAAGGGGTATATCCTGTTCCGTTAGAAGGTATTACAGAACAGCTGAATTCAATTGGTACGGATTTAACACCAGATGCAGTGAAACTAGGAATGTTATTTAGTAGTGAAATAATTCAAATTGTTGCAGAACAAATTAAAAAATTTGGCTGGAATAATATTGTGCTAGATCCCGTTATGATTGCAAAAGGCGGTGCATCATTATTACAGCAAGAAGCAGTTCAAGCATTAAAAGAATATTTATTACCAGTAGTAACTGCTATAACACCGAATGTCCCAGAAGCAGAAGTGTTAACTGGGATGGAGATTCATAATGTTGAAGATAGTAAGGAAGCTGCAAAAGTATTGCACGAATTAGGTGCTAAATATGTGCTTATGAAGGGCGGACATGCAGAATATCAAGGTAATGAAGTAATTGATTTCCTCTTTGATGGAGAAAAATTTATTGAGTTTAGAAGCGAGCGAATTCCTTCAAAGCAAACGCACGGAAGTGGGTGTACATTTGCTTCAGCGTTTACAGCAGGACTTGCGAAAGGATACTCAATTGAAGATGCTGTTCAAGAAGCAAAACGATTTATTAGTATAGCAATTGAAGAGCCATTGAATATTGGTAGTGGTCATGGACCGACGAATCATTTTGCGTATAAAGTGAATAGAACGCGTGTATAGATAAGTGAAAAGCCAGTTTTATAACTGGCTTTTTTTCTGTTTACTTTTTCAAAATACAGGAGTGATATATCAGCCAGAATATATTTTTTTGTAAACGCTGAGTCCAATTATATGGAGCGGAGGAACCAATTTGTGCAGTGTCACTAGGGGTGAATCTTTCAAATTTGAAAGTAGGGCTACTCTCAAATCCCGAATCCGACAGCTAACTTCGTAAGCGTCTTGAGAGAGGACGGTGCCATGATGGATACATCACTTCATCGATCTGATTAGTATAGGGGAATATCAATCTATGTTTGATTTCTTTTATACTAAGGAGGATGAGGTACATGGAACTAACACTTATTTGTGTTGGAGAAGAAAGTAAGGTAAATAGTTTAAGAGATCTAGTTGCATTTCAACATGAGTTAGTTATTTTTACAGCAAATGAAGAGGTAGCGGCTGAAGTTAGGAATTGTGGGTTTGATTGGACTTATAGTTTTAGTAAGGAGCAGGATTTTACTAGTATTTGTGAGTGTATTAAGAAGGTCATTTTACTAGGGGATGAGCTCCCAATCGTTAGTTTCTTCACAGAACACATTCGTTTTTCTTTTCAAGCACCTATTACTGTTGTTACAAGGAATAAACGATATCCAGCGAGGCTCTATGAAACAATTGGAGCTAAGTTTGTCGTGTTTACAAATTGTGATAATATTTCTTTTTTATTTTTTGAATAGGGCGGGGGAAGAAATGATGAAGGTACTATTACTTGGAGATATAGCAAATCGTTGGGCAGTATCGGTAGAGCGAGTTCAAGAATTAGTTCAGATTGATCCTCTTTTTCCCGGGCCATATATTATATTACCGTCAAAAGATGCTTTGTATTTAGAGATGGATATTACCGAGTATGAGCAGCTACATGCAGAATTGACACAAGTTTATATTCGTGGGAGAAATTTACGTGCATTTTTAAGAGGAGAATAAAGGTTGAATAAAAAAGAGCGAATGCTGAGTGCAACAGGCTATGCACTTCATGTCATTCGCTCTTTTTATTTCATATTTAAAAGGTCATTTTTAAGAAAAGAAAAGAGAAATAAAGAAAATAGATGAAATAATAGTAATAATCTTCAATGTAAGCGTTTAAATGAATGTAAATATTATTATTTTCAGCAATTTCCCCCTTTACAAGTGAAATATAGAGGAGTATATTTACTCTCATAAATCATTCATAAAATTTCCAAAAAAACCTAAAATCGCTGAGTTCCAGAAATGGAGCGGGGGAACCAATTTTGTGCATCGTCACTTGGGGTGAATCTTTCAGTTTTGAAAGTAGGGCTACTCTTTAGGCCCGAATCCGACAGCTAACCTCGTAAGCGTTTAGAGAGGAGGTTTACTTTTTGTTGTTCATTTTTTGAACACTGAGTAGAGCTCAGTGTTCTTTTTTAATATTTAAATGGTAAATTTTAACAAAAGAAGAGAGGGATAGTTATGTTAGATGTTGTAATGGTCGGGATTTTTATTTTATTAGTTGCATCGATGGCAAGTCTTGCAAGTTGGTCAGATAAAGTTGTGAAAGAAGGAAAGCAATCATGATGATTGTCTTATCGGTTATTGTCGCAGCAATTACAGTGTATTTAGTGTATGCATTATTAAATCCAGAGAAGTTTTAATTAGGGGGAATCATTCATTATGATTTGGGTTGCAGTCATTATTACAATGCTCTTGTTTATTTTAGTAGCAAAGCCAACGGGGATTTATTTAGAAAAAGCTTTTCAAGGTAGCAAAACGTTAGATAAAGTATTCGGGCCTTTTGAAAAACTTATTTTTAAAATTACGGGTGTAAAAGCATACAATCAAACGTGGAAACAGTACGCATTATCATTAGTTTTATTAAATGGATTTATGATCGTTGTCGTATACTTCATTTTCAGATTACAAGGTGTGCTGCCACTAAATCCAGCGCATATTGAAGGGATGGAGCCTACGCTCGCTTTTAATACAGCAATTAGTTTTATGGCTGATACAAACTTACAGCATTATAGCGGTGAAAATGGTTTATCTTATTTATCACAATTAATCGGAATTACATTTTTAATGTTTGCGGCACCAGCAACGACATTAGCGCTCGTTATGGCTTTTATAAGAGGACTTGCTGGAAAAGAACTTGGTAACTTTTTCGTTGATTTTACGAGAGCGTTAACGAGAGTGTTTCTTCCTATCGCATTTATTGCGGCACTAGTTTTTGTCGCACTTGGCGTACCACAAACGTTAGATGGGGCGGTTACAGCACAAACGATTGATGGGGCAAAGCAAAGTATTTTACGTGGACCTGTTGCATCATTCGTTTCCATTAAGGAACTTGGAAATAACGGCGGTGGATTTTTCGGAGCAAACTCTACGCATCCTTTCGAAAATCCAGGACAAATGAGTAATATTTTGCAAATGATGCTTATGATGTTATTACCAACAGCACTTCCATTTACGTACGGACGAATGGTCGGAAATAAAAAACAAGGTCGCATCCTTTTCGTGTCACTATTTATGGTATTTTTACTAGGGTTTATAACGATTACGACATCTGAACTAAACGGGAACCCGGCATTAAATGGAATGGGTATCGAACATGTACAAGGAAGTACAGAAGGGAAAGAAGTACGATTTGGAACAGTATTTTCTTCACTATACGCAACAGTAACGACAGCTGCTGAAACAGGCGCTGTTAATACGATGCATGATACGTTAACACCAATTGGTGGTCTAGTTCCTCTCGTAAATATGATGTTAAATACAGTGTATGGCGGAGTTGGAGCAGGCTTTGTAAACATCATTATGTATGCAATTATCGCGGTGTTTATATCTGGGTTAATGGTTGGACGGACACCAGAGTTTTTAGGTAAAAAGATTGAAGGTAAGGAAATGAAATTAATCGCAGTCACGATTTTATTTCATCCATTGCTCATTTTAGGATTTTCGGCATTAGCTCTTTCAACAAATTTAGGAACGGATGCTATTTCTCATTCCGGTTTCCACGGTTTAACACAAGTTGTATATGAATATACATCGTCAGCTGCGAATAACGGATCTGGATTTGAAGGATTAGGAGATAATACACCGTTTTGGAATATTACGACTGGTTTAGTTATGTTTTTAGGACGTTACTTCAGTTTAATTACGATGCTAGCTGTGGCAGCTTCGTTGAAAGAAAAAACGGTAGTGCCAGAAACAGTCGGAACGTTCCGCACAGATAATAGTTTATTTGGTGGTATCTTCATCGGAACAATTGTAATTGTCGGTGCATTAACATTCTTCCCGATGTTAGTACTCGGACCAATTGCAGAATTTCTTACATTGAAGTAATGGAGGGTAAATGATGAGACCGGTAGTAGTAAAAGAAAAACAAGTAAATGAGACACAAATACATGCTGTAGAAGATGAGGTTAGACAAGCGAAAACGATGGATCGTGATATCGTAACACATGCGATGAAGCAATCCATTGCGAAATTGAATCCGAAAGTCATGATAAAGAATCCGATTATGTTCGTTGTGGAAATTGGGTTTATCATTACGTTCATTTTGTCTTTTCTTCCAAGCAGTTCTAGTAGTATACCAGGATGGTTTAATATAACAGTTTCTCTCATTCTATTATTTACAGTTTTATTTGCGAATTTTGCAGAAGCATTAGCAGAAGGTCGCGGTAAAGCACAAGCCGATTCTTTAAAACAGTCGAAGAAAGATGTGTTTGCAAATGTTGTAAAAGAAAATGGAGACATTGTCCAAGTTTCAGCAACTGATCTTAGAAAAGGTGATGTTGTTATCGTAAAACAAGGAGAAATGATTCCGAATGATGGTGAAGTAATCAAAGGATTAGCGTCTGTAGATGAATCTGCAATTACAGGAGAATCAGCTCCTGTAATAAAAGAAGCGGGTGGTGATTTTTGTTCCGTAACAGGTGGAACGATGGTGGTAAGTGATGAAATTACAATTGTTATTACGAGTAATCCTGGTGAATCATTTATCGACAAAATGATTTCTTTAGTAGAAGGAGCTGCTCGTCAAAAAACGCCGAATGAGATTGCTTTAAATACAGTATTAACGAGCTTAACTCTTATCTTCTTGATCGTCGTTGTGACGTTGCCGATTTTTACAAATTATTTAGGTTTTCAAATTGATACAGCTGTACTCGTAGCATTGTTAGTATGTTTAATTCCAACGACAATTGGTGGTTTGCTATCAGCGATTGGTATTGCTGGGATGGACCGGGTGACAAAATTTAACGTGCTAGCGATGTCAGGGAAAGCAGTAGAAGCTGCGGGCGATATTAATACAATTATTTTAGATAAAACAGGTACAATTACTTTTGGGAACCGAATGGCTCATACATTATTACCTGTAGGAAATGAAACGATTGAGCAAGTTGGAAAGTGGGCCGCTATTAGTTCTGTTTTAGATGAAACACCAGAAGGTCGATCTGTTATCGAGTATGTGCAGGGAAAATCTATATCATATAATAGAGAACTTGCAGAACAAGGTGAGTTTGTTCCGTTTAAAGCAGAAACGAGAATGAGTGGTGTTGATTTACAAGACGGAACGAAAGTGAGAAAAGGTGCTGTAGGTGCCGTTATTGAATGGGTTGAGTCACAAGGCGGAACAATTCCGAAAGATGTAAATCAAAAAGCAGACTTAATTTCAAAAGAGGGCGGAACACCACTTGTAGTTGCAGTAGATAATCGTATTTACGGTTTAATTTATTTAAAGGATACAGTAAAACCGGGTATGCGTGAGCGTTTTGAACAGTTACGCCAAATGGGGATTAAAACGGTTATGTGTACAGGTGATAATCCGTTAACAGCAGCAACCATTGCAAAAGAAGCTGGAGTAGATGAATTCGTTGCCGAGTGTAAACCGGAAGATAAAATTGCGGTTATTAAAGCAGAGCAAGATAAAGGGAAACTTGTAGCGATGACAGGTGATGGTACAAATGATGCTCCGGCATTAGCACAGGCTGACGTTGGATTAGCGATGAATAGTGGTACGACAGCAGCGAAAGAAGCGGCGAACATGATTGATTTAGACTCGAATCCGACGAAAATTATTGAGGTTGTAGGAATTGGTAAGCAATTGTTAATGACCCGAGGTGCGTTAACGACGTTTAGTATTGCAAATGATATAGCGAAATATTTTGCGATTATTCCAGCGATGTTTACACTTGCGATTCCGCAAATGGAAGCATTGAACATTATGAAATTAACATCACCACTGTCAGCGATTTTATCAGCATTAATATTTAACGCTGTTATTATTCCATTACTCATTCCGTTAGCGATGAAAGGTATCGCATATAAACCGATGAGTTCTAATGCATTGCTTAGCCGAAACTTACTTATTTATGGGCTTGGTGGAGTTATCGTTCCGTTCATTGGAATTAAAGTAATTGATATAATTGTCGGCTTGTTCATATAAGGAAGAGGGGAAAAAGATGGAGAAGAAACAAAGTATACTATCACCAATTATCCGTATTACTTTTACATTTCTAGTGTTGTGCGGACTTGTATACCCGCTTATTGTTACTGGTATTGCACAAGCCGTGATGAAGGATAATGCGGATGGAAGTCTAATATATAATGATAAAAATGAAGTGATTGGTTCTAAATTAATCGGGCAAAACTTCACGGATCCACGTTATTTTCAAGGGCGTGTTTCTAGTATTGAATATAAGGCTGAAGCATCTGGTTCAAATAACTATGCACCATCTAATCCAGATTTAGAGAAACGAGTAGAGAAAAGTATTGAAGAGTGGAAGAAACAAAATCCGAGAGTTCCAGTAACAGAAGTACCGATAGATTTAGTGACAAATTCAGGTTCAGGGCTTGATCCTGATATTAGTCCAAAGGCGGCCTCGGTGCAGGTGGATCGCATTTCGAAATTAACGAATATTCCGAAAGAAACGCTAGATCAATTGATTAAAGATCAAACAGAAGGTGCTGCACTTGGTTTATTTGGAGAAGATCGAGTGAATGTCTTAAAGCTAAATTTAGCATTACAAAAATTAATGAAATAGTAACAGTGCTACCTCAATCTAATGGATTGAGGTAGCGTTGTTTCGAATGAAAGGCAGTGTTTATTTTGTATGCGGATGATTATGAACCGAAGTTTCAAAGGCGAACGCCAGAGGAATATTTAGAATATATTCGGCAACAAAATCGGGGAAAGTTAAAGTTATATGTAGGAGCAGCTCCAGGCGTAGGAAAAAGTTATAAAATGCTCTTTGATGCAAGGGAAATGAAAAAAGATGGAATTGATATTGTAATTGGTTTAATTGAAACGCATGGAAGAAAAGAGACGGAAGAAGCAATTGCTGATTTAGAAAAAGTTCCTTTGAAAGAAATACAGTATAAAGGAAAGGTATTTTATGAGCTTGATGTGGAAGGAATAAAAAAACGCGCGCCTCAAGTAGTCGTAGTGGATGAACTTGCGCATAGTAATGTTCCTGGTTCTAAATATAAGAAACGTTATATGGATGTGCAGGAATTGTTAGAGGCTGGTATATCGGTATTATCAGCTTTTAATATTCAACATTTAGAAAGTGTTCATGATATTGTAGCTCAAATTACGAATGTAAAAGTAAGAGAACGAATTCCAGATTTTATTTTACAAAAAGCAAATGAAATTCAGCTCGTTGATGCAACACCGGAAGTACTTCGGAAGAGGTTAATAGACGGAAAGATATATAAAGAAGAAAAAATTCAGCAAAGCTTACAAAATTTCTTTACGCTTAATAATTTAGGAGCACTCAGGGAATTATCGCTTCGTGAAGTCGCTGACGATATGGACGAAAAGATTAGTCAAACAGTGATAGAACCAATCGGAGTGAAAGAAAAAATTCTCGTTTGTGTACAATACAGTTCAACAGCGGAGAAATTAATAAGACGGGGATGGCGCATGGCTGATCGGTTAAATGCTGAATTGTATGTATTAAATGTTGAAAGAGAAAATATAGACTCTCTTTCAGCTGGTAAAAAACAAACAATTGAAGAGTGGAAGACGCTCACGAATCAATTTGATGCAAGTTTTGTATTAGAAGAAGCAAGAGGGAGAAAGCCAGCGGATGTTATTATTGAGGTTGCGAAAAGATTACAAGTAACGCAAATTTTACTTGGGCAATCGGCAAGAACTCGTTGGGAAGAAATACGAAAAGGTTCGATTGTAAATGAGATTATGAGGCAAACGAGGTATATTGATATTCATATTGTTGCGGATCAAAGAGGATAAATAGAGCCGACCTTTTTGGGGGCTCTATTTTGCTTTTTGTACAGAATGAAAACTTAGCATTTTCATTGCATATAAGATTACAAGTAAAAACATAATTGCGCCTAGGAAGAAAATCCAAAAGTAATTTTGGTTAAATAAAAGAAATCCACCTACAAGTGGCCCTGTGCTCATACCAAGATAGCGGATGAAGTTGTACATACCGATAGCTGTTGCACGTTCTTGCACGAATTCTTCTGTTAATAAAGTAGTGTGAGTTGGCATAGAAAGTCCCATACTAAAACCGTACAAAGATGTAACGATAATGATGAATGGGATATTGATGCTATATGTGAAAGAGAATAAAACGACACATATAATATTGAAGAAACTCGTAATAAATAAAGTTTGCTTTGTTGTGAGGCGTTTTTGCAAAAACTTGTAGCAAAAACTTCCTAGCATGATAGAAAGAGACATTGGTACAAACATAAGACCAATTTCATTTGCAGCTTGATGAAATGAATTTGCTAAAATGCTCGGTAAAAAAACGAGAAAGCAAAAGTAAATACAAAATTGAATGAAGCCAATAAGAGTAATAGAAAATCCAGTTTTATTTTTTAAGATAAGAGAGTAATTCTTTTGTGCTTTAGACTGCTTAATTACATTTGGCTTTGTTTCTGGAAGTAGTGAAATGTTTATAATTAATAAGATAATGCCAAGTGTAGATAAAAAGAGAAATACAGATAAGTGACCATTTATACTGCCAAGAAATCCACCTATGAGAGGAGCCATTGCAGGTGCGAGGGCAAGTAACATTTGGTATAGGCTCATCGCTTCTCCGCGTTCTTTTCCTTCAAATAAATCGCCGATAATCGTTGCTGAAACTACAGGTATAGCCGCTATTCCTATAGCTTGAACAGCTCTAAAAAAGAGAAATAAATAAATGTTTGCCGAAAAAGCACATCCGATTGAACCAATTGTACTAATGACTAAACTAGGGATAAGGACAGATTTTCTCCCTTTTGTATCAATTAAAGGTCCATATACGAGCTGCATAATTGCAAGAACGAATGTGAAAAGTGAAACTGTTACATTTACAAGATAAAGAGAAGTGTGAAAAGAATTTTGAATCATCGGTAAGATAGGTGTGTAAATATTTTGAGCGAAGGAACCGAGTAAGGCACTAATACAGACAACATATAAAATGAAAGTTAGTTTAGATTTTTTCATCTTGTTAACCTCCTTGTGATTTAGTTTCCTAAGAAACTAAATTTATTTTAACATGATTTTCTTACTTGTAAAGATGAAAAAATGGTTTTAAAATGGTATATAGTTAAATTGTTTCTTTGGAAACTTAGGAGGCGAACGGATTGAAGCATGCAACGAAGCAAATGGAAATACTGTCGGACATTCGTACACTTTTGCATAAAAAAGAAGAACATTTAAAACGACAAAATGAGAAGTTTCTTCGTGAGACAGGCGTAAGTAGTATGTCTTTATCTGAGTTACATGTAATCGAATGTATCGGAAAAAATGGTTTGATGAATGTAACGGCAATTACGACAGAAATGGGCATGACGAAGGGAGCAATCTCTAAAATTTGTACAAAGTTGTTTCAAAAGCAATTCGTTGAGAAGATGCAAATGTTAGATAATCAAAAAGAAATCTTCTTCAGCTTAACGGAGAGTGGGAATGAAATATATAAAGCTCATGAAAAATTGCATAAGCAAGCTGAAGAAAAGTGGTTGTTACTTTTAGATGGATATACGAAAGAAGAGCAAGACTTTATTCAAAGGTTTATAAAGGATGTCTCCGGTCATTTGGAAATATAATTGGAAGAAAAAACTCCTTTTTCTCAAGGCTTTTAAATATAATTTCTGAAAGAACTCATATATAATAGAAAAAGATACTTAACATGGTGAATAATTAAAGAGTCAATATATATAGAGGAGAGAGTAACATGCTTGAAAATACGGGGTTAGTATTAGAAGGCGGCGGTATGCGTGGTGTATACACGGGCGGGATATTAGAATACTTTATGGAACAAGATTTATATTTTCCATATGTAATCGGTGTATCAGCTGGTGCTTGTCATGCAGCGTCGTATCTTTCCAGACAAAGAAATAGAAATAAAACGGTCAATATTGATTATGCATCACATCCGAAATATTTATCGTATAAAAACTTATGGAGAAAACGTCAGCTATTTGATATGGATTTCATTTTCCACGAAATTCCAGAAAAGCATGTGCCGTTTGATTTTGAAACATACTTTAATAGCCCGGAACGTTTCCTTGTAGGAACGACGGATTGTGAAACAGGGCAATCTGTTTATTTTGAAAAAGAAGGAACGAATGATGATGCGCTAAATTTATTACAAGCGTCTAGTTCATTGCCTTTCATTGCACCAGTAGTAAATTACCGCGGTAAACAACTGTTAGATGGCGGGATTTCTGATCCAATTCCAGTTCGTAAAGCGCAAGAGGATGGATTTAAAAAATCAGTCGTTATTTTAACGAGAAATTATGGCTACGCGAAGAAAAAATCAAAGTTTGGATGGGTTGCAGCGAAAGCTTATAAAAAATATCCGAACCTTGTTAACACGATGCTGAATCGTTATGAAGTGTATAATGAAACACTTCACTATATTGAAAAAGAAGAACAAGCTGGCAATTTATTTGTTATTCGCCCAGAAGTGCCGCTTCAAGTAGATCGTATGGAAAAAGATACAGCAAAACTACAAAATTTATACGAGCAAGGCTATGAAGATGCAAAGAGACAATTTGCAGATTTGCAGGCGTTTTTGCAAAAATAATAATTAGGCTGTGGAGATGGAGTTCTCTGCAGTCTTTTTATATTGCTACTTATACGTTACTTTTTAAAAATGTATGAATGTTTAAGTGTTTAAAGAGTTTGTAAAACATCGGGGTTTCTTGTTGAGGAGAATTTATTTGAAGGATATTATGATGATGTAGCGCTACTAAAATATTAAATTTATGAGGTGATTGTTAATGAAAGGAAAAGTTTTTTCAATTACGACTTTAGTATTATTAGCAACATCAATCTCAACAAGTGCATTCTATCCAACTCTAAGCGGTCACAAAAGCGGTAACCTACTATCTTATAGAGCTCAAACTACTACGAATCAAAATGCATCTCGTTGTTCAGTAGCAATTTCTTTTATTAAATCAAATGGAAATAATTCATATATTGAAAGCGCTTCAGACAAATTAGGGTCCCATGAATCTGGAAGAGCATTAAACGCAACTGTGAGTAATGGTGCATATAACGCCTTTGGTGCAAAAGGACTATACTCGGAGCATTATGCAAATGAGAATAATGACTATCAAGAAGATACACACAAAGGTACTTTTGATAGTAACGGTAACTTACGATTACAGTGGTAAAAAGCATTAAACAGTTGTCTTTATAAATATTTGGATAAGGAGAAGGGGATGTTCATCATCTCCTTCTTATTTAAAAGGAGCACAGACATGTACCTAGCTTTTAAAAATATAAAAAGCAATAAACTGTTTTTCTTAATTCTCCTTATGTCATTTTTTATTTCTTTTCTTTCTATATCAATAGCCGCACTTTTAACAGAATCTAAACGAAACTTTATATCTGCTTTTCAAATCGGTTTTCCAGAGAAGAATCAAATTTTAACTGTTCCGATAGCGAATGCAACTGAATTGGAAGAGATAATTCCTTTCATACAAGATATTTTTGTTAAAAGTGATATTTATGTAGAGCATTTAAAAGCATTAAATAGTTCAGGGGCAACAAAGATTATAGCTGTGAACTTAAAAGATGATTATTATTGGAAGCCATATATTTCTGAAGGACAATATTTTCATCGTGAAAATGTAAACGATATGGTTGTTGGCGATCAAACGAATGTAGAGGAGTTATATGAATTTGATGATACATATAAAAAAATAGGAACTATATCAAGAAAAGACAGTGACGTCGGTGTAGCAGGTATATACGTTCCACTTCAAAACTTACCTACTATATCTAAAAAAGGTATTATCGCGAGTAAACAATTACAATTAACAGTTGTTAATCCTACATCATCTATTCATAACGAAATAAAAAAGTTTATGGATAGGAGTAAAGAAGTGCTTTCGGGAGATGTTCAAATACTGAATGAACGAGATCTTCAGGAACTACATGTGACACATATAGATCCAGCAAATAAGTATTATTATAAATTTATTCTTGTTGCAATTGTTTCTGGCATTTCTGCGGTTTTATTTTGGATTTATAAAAAAGAAAGAGAGATTTCATTAAAAAAAGCAGTAGGTGCTTCTAATATATCTATTTACTGCGAACTATATATTCAAATTTTGTTTATTTCTCTAGTGGCGATGCTGTTGGTTTTTCTGGTGTTAGAAATGTTTTCTGGAACAATTCATACGTATTTTCAGACATACTTATTAAAACCGTTAACACCATATGTATTGGTATGTAATATTGTTTTTATAATTTTTCTTACAATTTTTGTTACTGTAATTCCAATCAAGCACATTATAAATATATATCCCGGAAAACATTTAAGAACGTAGGAGGTCTTCATGTTTTTTATATTTGATTCTATACGGTCTGTGAAAAAACGGTTGTTACCAAGTTTGATTATAGTAATTTCTTTAATTATTGCATTTTCTTCAGCAATAGAATTTGTTAGTAATCTTTCGGGATATCGAAAAATGATGACGGTAGCAAATAATTTATCGACTCATAAAAATTTCTATGAACTTTATGCGACGCAAGATATAACATTGTTTAGCGAAGAAAAAGCAAAAAGTGATTATCAACATTTCATGCAAGGGTTATCTAATACGATACCAATAACAAATAAAACAAATTATTTGTTCCGTAACTATTCACTTAGTTTAAAAAAAGAAAATGGAACGATAAAGACTCTTATTGTTGATAAAGATATTAATAAGTACTTTCATATACGAATTTCACAAGGAAGATATTTTGAGGAATCGGAATTTCATAAATCAGTATTTGATATTAGACCTGTTATATTAGGGGCTAATTATATAGAAAAGGTATCTATTGGTGATGTTATACCATCTGGAAAAATGAAGCTAAAAGTAATTGGCTTTTTAGAAAAAAATTCACCATTTACATATCCTCGAAGTGGTGAAATATCGGATAATCGTATTACATTATTAGATGACATGGCGATTTTACCAATTGGAACAGAAGAAATAGAGTTCTATAGTGTAGAACTTTTATACAATGGGTTAATTATAGAAACAAAGGAGCAGATAAATATAAATGAATTTCAAAAGAAAGTATTAAAGGTAACGGAAGGTAAGGGTTATTCGTATTATGTTACAAATCCGAATAAATTGTTAGAAAATGAAAAACAAGGTATTGATAATATGTCATACCCCTTATTATTAAGCGGTACAGTCTTATTTTTTTCATTTCTATCTATTGTATTGACATCAATGGCAGCACTTTATATGGAGCGTAAAAATATTTCTATTAAATCAGCGTTAGGTGCAAGCACTTTTCAAATATGTCTTCCATTTATTATTGAGTATATGTTGCTATTCGTTTTAGCGATATGTATAGGAATAATGTATTTTCAATGGGAGAATAGCGGAGTAATTGAAATTCAGAAAGGGCTAGAAAATAGTATAGTATCTTTCTTTGGAACGTTAAAAGTCTCTATAGAATCATTGGTTGTTATAGGTGCTTTATCACTTGTAATGATCCTCGTTATATATGCAATCATTTATTTCAATGTACTAAAAATAAAAAATACATATATGAAAGAGGTGTTATAGATGATTCAGCTCGCAAATGTGGCTAAGGGCTTTGGAAAGAATAATTTTAGTGCTTTAAAAGATATTAATCTTACAATAGAAAAAGGCGAAATGATAGCCATTATGGGCCCCTCTGGTTCGGGGAAGTCTACTCTCCTTAACATTATTGGCTTAATCGATAGCCCCTCTGCTGGAAAGTATTTTTTAGATGGAATGGATACGAGTACATTAAAGCAAAACTATCATAAGTATAGAAACACGGAAGTTGGATTTGTGTTTCAGAACTTTTCGCTACTCGATGATTATACGATTATTGAAAATGTAATGCTGCCACTTATATATAGAAGAATTTCTCATAAGAAACGTATGCAAATATCAAAAGAAATGCTGAAAATGGTAGGGCTTGAGAGGCATATTAACAAATATCCTTACGAGTTATCAGGAGGAGAACAGCAAAGAACAGCAATAGCAAGGGCTTTAGCACAAGATACAAAAATTATACTTGCTGATGAACCGACTGGTGCTCTTGATCAAGAAAATGGGGAAAAAATTATGAGTATTTTACAAGAGATTAATAAAGAAGGAAAAACAGTGCTAGTTGTTACACATGATCAAAAGGTAGCTGCATATTGTCAGAGGACGATACGGTTACTTAATGGTTGTATGGTATAATATGGATAATGTTGTGCGAAGAGGTGATACATATGGAAAATGTATATAAAGGACTTAGGCATACCGGATTTACTGCTATGCTTATTTTTGGAGGGGTATTTCTACTTCGCTGGCTCATACATGATGAGATGCTACTGGATCAGCTTATTGGATTTAGTGTAGGAATGGTAATGGTTGTTTCGTCAGTTTTCATTCAAAAGTATAGTAAAGAATTACAGATGAATGAGAAATATTAATAATTTTTAACTGCTGTTATCTTTTTCATAGTTTAGTAATCGTGGAGGCTTTCGTGTGATTTTCTTATTTGTAGTATATTTTGTTTTCATTATGACGTTGGTAATTACGTTTCTTCTTTCACAAAAGTCATATAAGAAGCCTGTTATTAAATATATACCAACGTTAGTATTGTTTATTTTGGCTTTCATTTCTTCTGCTATGTTTGTATTGAATAATGGAATGGGAGAGCTGATGATATCGGTCTCTTTAGGGGTTGCAGCGATAGTGAACGGTCTTTTACTTCAAAGTAGTTCGTGTGATTGTTGCAAAGGGAAAGTAGAGCATCGAATTCGATGCTCTACTTTTTATTTACGCTTCTTTTTAATAAATGAAAAGGCTAAAGCTGTAATTAAAATGCTGCCTTTAATGATATCTTGTGCATAATAAGGGACGTTCATCATTGTGAGTCCATTTAATATAATTCCAATTAATACCGAGCCGAGGAATGTTCCGACTATATTTGGTTTCTTGGCACCGAACATTGCGTAACCGATATAGGCAGCTGCGACTGCATCCATTAATAATGGAGCACCAGCTGAAACTTGTCCTGTTCCAACGCGGCTGCATAGAATAATGCCGCCAATAGAAGCTAGTAAACCACTAATCATATAAGCATATACACGGTAACGATCAGTAGGAATACCGGCTAATCTAGCAGCTTCTCGATTCCCACCAGTCATATAAAAGAAACGACCGTACGTTGTTTTTTCTAAAAATAGATGTGCAATTAAAACGACAGTAAGCATGATAATGACAGGGACTGGAATTCCTAAGACGGAACCTTGACCGATAAATAAAAAGGATGGAATAAAATGTCCTGTTGCACCGGACATTCCTTCATAAATTGAGGATCCTTTTGAAAATGTTAAGTGTAGTCCATTAACGATATACATGATACTTAATGTAGCTAGTAAATCGGGTAGTTTAATTCGGATAACGAGTAGTGCATTTAATAATCCAACTAATAATCCGCAAAGAATAGGAACAAGGAGTGTAACTAATAGTTCTTGTCGATATAAAACGAGACAAGAAGCAGCTGCAATTGTTGCTAAACTAGCGGTAGAGCCGACTGATAAATCAAATCCATCTACAATCAATGTAAAGGTAACGCCGATTGCAAGTAACGTTACGATGGAGATAGAACGTAAAATATCACTAATATTGTTATATGTTAAAAAAGAATCATTGACGATAGAGAAAAAAATTGTAACACCTATAATAATAGCAATTGTACTAAATTGATAAAAAAGATGAGTAGGTAAATATAGTTTCTTAGTTTTCGTTTTATGAACGAGATTCAATGGAATAGCTCCCTTCAGATAAATGTAAAAGCTGTTCAGGAGATAGTTCGCTTGGTAAGTATTCACCTACAAATTCTCCGTTTGCCAGTATAAGAATGCGATCAGCAACATGCAACGCTTCATCTTGTTCTCCTGTGAAATAAATTACGGAACTTCCGTTTTCTGTAATGTTGCGAATGAATTGAAAAATGTCTTGTTTCGCAGCGATGTCTACACCTTTAGTTGGCTCGTCTAAAAGAAATAGATTAGGTTTGAATCCACGCCACTTTGCAATTGAGACTTTTTGTTGGTTTCCACCGCTAAGTGAATGAATATGTGCCTTTGGGTCATTTGGTGAAATACCGAAAGAAGAAATTGCTGTAGTAGCATCATTTAATTCGGTTTGTTTTCGTTTCCAACCTGATTGATGTAAATTTGTGTGACTTATAATATCTTCCGAAAGAAATACGCCTTGTTTTCTTCTTTCTTCTGGTACAAGTGCGATTTTCGCTTTAATCGCATCTCGTGGTGTTTTAATCGTTAGTTTTTGACCGTCTATTTCTGCGTGATAAGTATGAAGAGCACCAAATAACGTTTCAGCAAGTGTTGTTTTTCCACTTCCAATTAATCCGTATATCACAACAGTTTCTCCTTTTCGTATTGTAAGAGAAAGGGGAGAATGACCTTCGTGTAATAGAAGCTCTTGTACTTTAAATAGTTCCTCGCTCCCGGTTTTTGGTGCGGTATTAATAGGAAGTGTAAGTTGTTTTCCAGTCATTGCTTCCACAATTTGTTGATCTGTAATCGTTGTAATGGTTTCAGAAAGGGCAACTTGACCGTTATGTAATACAGTTACATCATCCGCGAAATTTCGAATCTCTGATAAACGATGAGAAACTAAAAGGATGCCAATTCCTTTTGATGTTAAATCTTTTAATAGTTTCCCAAAGGTTTCAACTTCTTTTGGTCCAAGAGAAGAAGTAGGTTCATCTAATAAAAGGTAATTTGTATTGTTAGATAAAGCTCTTGCGATAAGAAGTAATTGTTTTTCATGTAATGAACAGTTTGAAACATCTTCCGAAACATTTAAATTTACCTGTACAGTTTGCAAATGTTGTTTAGCAAGTGCGATTAATTTGGACTTTGAAAATAGTACTTTATTTTGCATTGCTAAATGATCGATTAGTACATTTTCTAATACAGATAATCCGGGAATAAGTCCGTGATCTACTTCTTGTGTTACGAAAGAAATGCCATGCTTTTTTGCATCGCGCGGTGAAGTAAAGGAAACAGACTGAGTATCAATTTTTATATCGCCAACAACTGGTTGAATTTCACCAGTTGCTATTTTTAGTAAAGTACTTTTTCCCGCACCGTTCATGCCTAGTAAAGCGTGTACTTTTCCTTTTTGAATATGAATAGAAACATCTTCTAGAACAGGTGTAGCGACATGATAAGAATGTGTAATGTTTTGAAGAGAGAACGTCATCATTTTTTCTCCTTCTCTAATTTTTTCATCCAAGGGGAATATGCATCTTTTGAGTCTCCCCAACCGTTTATATATTTTGATAACTGATCCATTGTTATATTTTCTTTTGGTAAACTATTTTTCTTTACTAAATAAGGTTCTAGTGAATAAATATCTGGCGTTTGTTCGCCAGCAATTTTTTTGTATAAAAATCGTACTTGAACCTTACCTACTTCAGCTGGATCAGTTGCAGCTGTAACAGTCCAAGGTGAGTTTTCTTTTTGCATGAGTTGTAAATCCTCATTACTTAAGTCAATGCCATATACTTTTATATCTGTACGACCAGCTTGTTCAAGTGCTTTAACAGCCCCTTTAGCAAACTCATCCCACGAAGCGAAAATAGCTTGTAAATCGCCTTTTTTCGGATATTTCTTTAGTAAAGCTTCTACTTGTGTTTGTGTATCGAGCGGTGTGTTATTACTAGCAGTACCGAATCTTGCAACTTCTTTTATATTTGGATACCGTTTATAAAAAGCATCAATGATAACATTGCGACGTTCCATTGGAGCAAATCCGCCGACCCATACAACTGCGATATTTCCTTGTCCATTCAAATCTTCCGCTAACGTTTTTAATGATTTCCATGCAAGACTATAGTCATCTTGATCAATAATTGTCACACCTGGCAAGCGTAGATCGTTATCGAACGCAACTACGGGAATGTTCGCCTGTAACGCTTTTTCTACTCCAGGTTTTAGTGCTTCAGAACGGCCATGATCAATTAAAATACCATCCACTTTTGAATTAATAGCAGTATCTAAATTTGCAGCCATTTTTGCTAAATCGTTATCAGAATTGTAGACTTGTACACTGCCGCCAAATAGCTCAACTTGTTTTTTGACACCCTCAATATATTGAGAGGAAAAAGTTCCGATGGACATTTGCATAATTAATGCGATTTTTAATGGCTTCTTCATTTGGCTTGGAATTTCTGTATGTAATTGATTTTCTACCGTTGTAGTCGCCTTTCTCACAGTTTGTTGCTTTTGTGAAGAGATAGCATCTTGTTCATTTGTACAAGCCGCTAATGTAAATAAGAGAAAAATAAGTACGATGGAACATAATTTTTTCATAAAAAAATCCCTCCTAAACTAAGAAGAGAGAGGAGGGAGTGAAAATAAAAAACGCCTTTTCATATAGAAAAGACGCCTTATCATATTACTCTTATCTTTCAACACAATGTGTTGTAAGAATTAGCACCGTGCCCGTAAATGGGTCGGTTGCCGGGCTTCGTAGGGCTCATCCCTCCACCTGCTCTTGATAAGACATCGAATATTTAACTATTTTGAATTATTCCACAAACAAATGTTGTTGTCAAACAGTATTTATAAAAAAATCCCTCAGGAAGAGGGATTTTAATGTGGTAAGAATATCAATTGATAAGCAAACAAAATTCCAAATACATATACAAGTGGGTGAACAGCACGGAATTTACCTTTTGCCACTTTCATAAGTGGGTATGAAATAAATCCAAGTGCGATACCTGTTGCAATACTTGATGTAAGTGGCATGCTTAAGATTACTAAAAATGCTGGGAATGCTTCATCAAATGCGTCCCAATCGATGTGGCGAACTGAACCCATCATAAGACTACCAACGATAATTAATGATGGTGCAGTAATAGCTGATACACCAGAAACAGCACTTACTAATGGGCCGAAGAATGCTGTTAGTGCGAATAGAACAGCTACTGTAACAGTTGTTAAACCAGTACGACCACCAGCTGCAACACCAGCAGATGATTCAATGTAAGCTGTTGATGGTGTTGTTCCGAACATAGAACCAATAGTTGCTGAGAATGAGTCAGATAGAAGAGCTCGTCCTGCTTTTGGAAGCTTTCCGTCTTTCATAAATCCACCTTGTTGTGCAACGCCAAGTAATGTACCTGTTGTATCGAATAGTGTAACAAGGAAGAATGAGAATACAACGCCATATAATCCGTAGTTAATTACGTCAGATACAGCAGTAATTGGATTTGAAACGATAATTCCTTCTGGTAATCCAGGCATTGATGTAACACCGTTTGAGAATGTTAACTGTCCTGTGAAGAAAGCGATAATACCAGTTAAGAGCATACCAATAAATAGTGCGCCATTTACATTTAAAGACATAAGAACAATAGTAATTCCAAGTCCAGCTAGTGCTAGTAGAACTGGAGCAGAGTGAAGATCACCAAGTCCAACTAAGTTTGCATCATTTTTTGTAACGATACCTGTTAAACGTAAACCGATAAAGGCGATGAAAAGACCGATACCAGCAGTAATTGCATGTTTTAAGTTTTCAGGAATTGCTTCCATTAATTTTGTACGGAAAGATGTAAATGATAGCAAAATTAAAATCATACCTGCTACGAATACAGCAGAGAATGCAATTGCGAAAGTCATGCCTTCATGCGCTTTTACAACAGAGTAAGAGAAGTAAGCATTTAATCCCATACCTGGCGCGATTGCGATTGGTAAGTTTGTAAAGATTGCCATAAATAATGTTCCGACAACAGCAGCAATAATTGTTGCTGTAAATGCTTGTTCAAATGGAACACCTGCATCCCCAAGGATAACAGGATTTACGACAATGATATATGCCATTGTTAAGAAGGTAATAATACCTGCCATAATTTCAGTTTTAATAGAAGTTTTATGTTTTGAAAGGTTAAACATATAAACATCCTTTCTGTTTACGAATAATTTTCACAACAGTTATATATAATATTCGTTTTTAAACTATTTTGCAATAGTTTTGCATAAAAAGTTTATAACAATTCATATTTTGTGTCTTAAATTCGAATATTAATCGTAAAACGATGTGTGAATTTCAGCTTTTTATTGTGCACATGATAAGGAAAAGGAGTTGAAAGCAGCTATGCCACAGCAAAAAAACTTTATAACAATGCCTGCGCAACATCAAAATAAGCAGCCGGGGATTGAATCATTAATGAATCCACTTCCGCAGTTTGAAGATCCAAATTATAAAGGAAGTGAAAAGTTAAAAGGAAAGAATGTGTTAATTACGGGAGGAGATAGCGGAATTGGACGCGCAGTTTCCATCGCTTTTGCAAAAGAGGGAGCAAATGTTGCGATTGCTTATTTAGATGAGGAAGAAGATGCTAATGAGACGAAGCAATATGTTGAGAAAGAAGGTGTAAAGTGTGTATTGTTGCCGGGTGATTTAAGTGATGAACAGCATTGTAAAGATGTTGTTCAAGAGACCGTCCAGCAGCTAGGTAGTTTACAGGTTTTAGTAAATAATGTCGCGCAGCAATATCCGCAGCAAGGACTAGAGTATATTACAGCAGAACAGCTAGAAAAGACTTTTCGTATTAATATTTTTTCTTATTTTCACGTTGCGAAAGCCGCACTTTCTCATTTAAAGCAAGGGGATGTCATTATAAATACCGCGTCTATCGTTGCATACGAAGGAAATGAAACTTTAATTGATTATTCCGCAACGAAAGGAGCAATCGTAGCTTTTACAAGATCACTTTCACAATCGTTAGTGCAAAAAGGGATTCGTGTAAATGGTGTTGCACCAGGACCGATTTGGACACCACTTATTCCATCGAGCTTTGATGAGAAGAAAGTCTCTCAGTTTGGGAGCAATGTCCCTATGCAAAGACCTGGTCAACCATATGAATTAGCGCCGGCATACGTATACTTAGCGTCTGGCGATTCATCTTATGTTACTGGACAAATGATACATGTAAATGGGGGCGTTATTGTAAATGGATAGTTTTCATTTATAAGAGCAAAGTAAAGCTAATTACAATTATTATGGCGAGCGCTAGGGGGGATGTAGGTGAAAAGGGTATGTTTCGTTTTACTATTATTTTTCTTCCTACCGGTTAGTGCTTTTGCTGATACAGATCATTTAATATTAGTGAATCTTACGACAAATCAGTTGTCTTTTTTTGAGAATGGAAATTATACAAAAACATTTCCAGTAACGACTGGAAGAGATCGTACACCTACGCCTGAGGGTAATTTTTGTATTATAACGAAATTTAAAAATAAAGAATACCATCGAAAAAAAATAGCTGGGGGTGCACCGAATAACCCTCTCGGTACGAGGTGGCTTGGACTAGATAAGAATGAATATGCGATTCACGGGACGAACCGGGAATGGACGATTGGAAGTAGGGAATCAAATGGCTGTATTCGCATGCATGACAGGGATATACAATGGTTATATGACCGAGTACAATTACAAACAAAAGTAATCATTTCTCGTTTTCATACGAGCCCCGAATATGAAGCGAATAAGCTTGGTTATCGCGTTGTGAGCTGGAATGGTCGAAAAATAGAAAAAGAACAAATTGGAGTACTTACGTTAGTAGACCGCGCGGATATATATTGGCAAGAACCAAATGGGCAGTTAACGAAGGTAAAAACTGTATTGCCAAATGAAAGATATCCAGTGTACTCAAAACGAAAAGATGGAATATATTATATAGGAAACAATTCGTATATTATAGATGAAACAGGAGAGAAAGTTCGTTACGAGCAAATTCCTTCTTCGATTTTAAGTAATATATATAAACGGAAATACAATGTTCCGTAATGGCTACCGTATTATAGACGGTAGCTTATTTATACTTGGAGTTTAACTGCAACTATTGTATTTTGCTGAATATAATACAGTACAGATAGGGGGCGGTTATATTATGAAAAGTGAATTTGCGTTTAAAGTTTTCTTAGTAACGACCTGTTTATTTATCGTGTATTTATATGCGTTTCTCGTCTTTTCTTTTTATGTTCCATATGTTGATTTAATATTGTTCTTCGGATTTATTTGGGCGTTTGTGAAAGCGAGGGAAGGAGAGAAGAGTATATATCGGCGCATTACCCTATGCGGGACGGCCGTTCTCGTTATTTTGTACTTTTTTATTATGCATGATTTTTGGAGAGGGATGTAAAAAAGCATACGATGAATCGTATGCTTTTTATGTTTAATATTTAGGCTTAAATGTATGACAACAAGTCTCTACACTCGTTGCTACAGAACTTTCTAGCGTCTCGTTTGTTAAAACAGCAGCTGTATATGAATCATTTTCAGTTTGACCAGTTTCATCTGCATCAGGCTGAACGATGATCGCACTTGCTTGACAAAAGTTACCTTGTCCCCAAAAAGAACAGTTGGAAACAGAACATCTTACTTCTGGCATAAAACCCCCTCCTTATACATTAGTGTGGGATTTTACGCCCATTTCATGTGTAGAAGGAGTTTCCTTTTCTTATTACTTTTTCGTTTGTTCAAGCCATTCTTTTAATTTGTCTTTCGGCTGTTCACCACTAATACGGCTCACTTCTTTGCCATCTTTAAAATGAATGATTGTTGGTGTACCTTGAATTTTATATTCATCCCAAGGAACATCTAATTTTTCAATATCCATAACTTTCATATCAACGTTCAAGTCTTTAGCCATTGGCACTACGACAGGAGATAATTTTTGGCAATGAACGCAAGATGTTTGATAAAAGTATACTGTTTCTTCTTTTTTCTCTTTTAAGTTCTTTTGAAGATCTGAAAGAGAGATTTTATTTGTGTAGTAGTCAGGACCATCTGTTTGACTACCAGTAGCATTATCAATTTTTTGGCTAGTTGAAGCTTTTTTTTCTTCCATTTGTGTTACAGCGAAAATTGCCGCAAACAAGGCGATAATAATACCACCAAATATAAGCATTTTTTTCATTCTTTCATCTCCTTATTTGTTTTTGATGACAATAAAGCTACAAACAGCGATTGTAATAAAGCCGATAAGTGCTAAAAACGGGATTGTCACAAAGCCGAACCAGTTTATGTATTCTCCCGTACATGGTACACGTCCACAAGCTGCCCCAGCAGCTGAAAATGCTGCGACTTTTTGAATTGCATAGTGATATAAAGAAATACAAGCACCAATAGTTGCGATTGGTAAAGAATAATTTGCGATGCGATAGTCTTTCTTTGCCACAGCGATACCGAGCCATAAAACGAATGGATACATAAAAATACGTTGATACCAACAAAGAACACAAGGCTCAAATTTCATGATTTCGGAAAAGTACAGACTTCCTAGTGTAGCGATAAAAGAAGCTCCCCATGCGGTAAGTAAAGCATATTCTTGCTTTTTTTCTCGTCCCATATTTTATACCTCTCTTATAATAGTTACATACTAAATTATAGTATGAAGTGGTATGGAAAAGAAAGAAAAAATATGTTTATCAATAAAAGTTTTATAAGGAGAAACTTTTATTGATATAAATATTTTAAAAAAGCGCCATTCTCCGGAAGAGAATAGCGCTATAGTTTACATTTGAATTTGTTCTACTTCTTCTACATGCGACTTTTGGGATGCGTGGTCAATATATTGAAATAGGAGCTGTAATTGTTTATCAACTTCTGGTAGTTCTTTACTGTATTGATAAGCGTGTAAAAAATGCTCAATACGCTTAGAAAATAATTGATCGTTCGTTTGAACCATGAGAACGAGTAATTTATCCCAGTTACAGCAATACGTGTAATAGAGAGCTTTATCATAGTCGTTATATGTTTGCACTGTGTACCCTCCTTACCGAGAGTTATATATAGTGTGTGATAAGTAAGGAGAAATACACTTGAAAGAATTTGTTAAGAAAAAAAGTGAATGAAAAGAAAAAACGAGGAGTTTCCTCGTTCTTTAAGCTTTTGGCATTGGCGTAGGTGTTGGTTTGCCATAGCCTTCTTTGTATTTATTATCGATATAGTTACGAATTTCAAGCGTTGATTTTCCTTTTTGTTTCATGGAAGCAGATTCAACTGCGATTTCTAGGCAATTGACGCAAGTCGTTGCATGGGAGTCCCAAACAACTTCACCATTCTTTTTAATTTCACGAATAAAGCAGTTTTTATTATTTTTATGTCCTACACTTTCACCGCAACCACAATAGCATGGAATCCAATCTAATAGCTCTGCATTTTGTCCAGCGACGGTGTAGATATCTTTCATTTGTGGATCAAGCTTATCTAGGAAGGTCGGAAGTGTGTCGACTCCTTTTGTTTTCTCTTGAATGTCAGCTTGCTGAGTGTGCGATGCGTGGTCATGTTCTTCTTTTTTTGATTCAGAAGATTTTTGGTCATTTGTACCAGTACTTCCGCATCCAGCAAGAATTAAGCTTAGTACTGCAAGTAAAGAAAATACATACTTTTTCATTCGCTTGTCCCCTTTACAAATGTATTAATCAAATTGTATCAGAGATTACGGTGTATCGGTTGAAGATTTTTTCGACTGATTTTTGAAGCGCCATCTTAGCGAATGGAATAGAAATAAAAGTGGGATATAAGCGTATACAATATATAAACCTGCTTGAGATAGTACGGTATTTAATGTGTTGATACTTTCACGGTTTGTGAAAAGTAGAGAAGCTGAAAATATGATGAAAATAAAAAACGGTAATGTAAATTTAAATGAAATATGAAAGGAACGCTTCATCGTTTGACATGATGACCAAATGGTTAAGCAAAGGTTTGGTAAAATAATTAAAAACCAAACGAAAATAATAATATATTCAAAGCGCTGAATAAAAGGAACTTTAATTATTTTTAACATCGTTAAAGTAGGCCAAATAGTACGGTTTAATTGTCCCTCGCTGTAATACATAAAAGATACGATAGCTAAAACTACATAAATTAAGGTGCTACAAGCAATTCCAGCATGGGCCCATCGCTTTAAAGATTTTCCTTTTTCAATAAAGGGATAAAAGATAAGAATTGTTTCAAACCCTAGAAATTCCAATGCAGAGTGTTTTGCAGATATAAGCATGTCAAAAGGTGAATGTGTAAAAATAGGTAAAATATTACGGAAATGAGCATATTTCATTGGATAGATTAAAAAGAATACAACGAAAATAGGAAGAACAATACCCCAAAAACATATCCCTGTCACAGAACGGAAGCCACCTTTTATAATGTAGTAAGTGACTAACAAAAACATAAGCGTAAGTTTCCATAACTTAATGGTAGGGAAAATCCAAACTTGTATCACTTCCATATATGTACGAAGAACAGTAAGGCAAAATAATAAGCAATAAAGAGTGAAAATTACAGAAAATATAGAGCCAAACCACTTTCCAAAGGTTGTTGTATGAATACTAATTAAATCTCCGTCTTTTTCAAGCATTTTTAACATACAAAACAGCACAATATGAGTTGCAATTCCCGCAATAATAAGAGAAATCCAGGCATCATAACCAGCGTTTTTTAAAATTACACGTTGATATCCGAGAATTCCTATACCAATCTGGAGAGAATGCAATAAAATAAATGCAAAATATGGAGAGACTGTCTTTGTTTTATTTATTGTATTCATTGCTTATTTCACCTCACTATTCTCCGATTCCAGATTGTACAATATTAAGATCTAAATTTATATCCACCGCTATATTTTTATACATATTTCGAATTTGTTTTATATTCCATTTTCTTGTATGGCTTCTAATTTCATCTCGTATTCCTAAAGGATCAATTTCCTTTTCTTGAAATTGTTTTATTAAATCTTCACAGTCTTTTTCGACATTTCGTTCAATTTGTTTTTTTATATAGTTGATATTTGTTTTTTTTCTTAGATCAATCCAATTAGGAGAGTTTTTAATTAATCCATTTAGTTTTAAATGGATTTTTACTTTTGGTATGTCGCCAGTTTGATCTATATCATACTTATTTTCCCCAGCTAAGTTTTGTATAACAACCATACCTTTATGTTTATCCTTTTTTATTGCTGCTTCGTAACGTCCATTTTTCGTAGGATTAATAAGTAATTTTGCTAAAACAGAATGTCTTTTATCCGTATACATGACGACTTTATCGCCTTTTAAAAAGGCAAGTCCTTTGACAGCGACAGAATGATTATCGTCCATTTTAATATAAGGAACATAGGCATCACATACAGAAGAGTAATAATTATATAAAAAAATGTTTAATTCAGTTTGTGGAATGTTCTCATTTCTTATATTTTGCTCGAGTAAATCAGCAATATATAAAGACCCATTTTTTTTTCCGTAATTTAAAAGCTCTTCAGCCGATCCATCTACAATTGCTAGTTGTACATCACGCCCGATATTTGGGTCACGTTGTAAGTTAGTAATAATCTCTCCCATTCCGCGTTCCCCTAGAGCCTTTCCAAATAGGACGACACGCATTTGACCTACAACAACATTGTGAGGAGATTTCGCATTTAATCGTGAAGCAATTGTTTCAAGTGAACGGGCAGATGTTGTTTGCGTCTCTGGTTTAGACTTTACACCATGTGTGTACTCTGGGAATAGAATAGTTCCTTGGAATTTTTTGTTTTTTGTGATGTCAAATCCAGCAATATGAATAATACGCTGTGCATCCACTATATACGTTTGTGTACAGCCAGTTTGTAAAACGAAGAAGATAATGATAAGGTGCAATAAAATTTTTTTCATTCATTCTCACCATCACGTTTTTGCTTCGATTTGTTTGGATTGTAGCGCCATTTTGATTTTGGTCTAAGAAAAGAAGGTCTTTGTGCCGTTTGACTAAATGGTAATCGAAGAAAACCTTCTGCTGTACCTAAACCACGAAATGGATATAAAGGTAATAAATAAGGTGATCCAAGTGATTTTAATTTAATTAAATGAGCTAAAATAAATACAAATCCGACAATAAGGCCTAATCCTCCGAATGCACCGGCTAAAAGAATAAGCGGAAAGCGTAACAACCGGATAGTAGAAGACATCTTTACAGTCGGTGTTGTGAAAGATGCAAGGGCGGATAAAGCAACTGCAATTAATAAAATTGTACTTGTTAAAGCTGCTTCAACAGATGCTTGTCCAATTACAATCCCCCCAACAATCCCAATCGTTTGTCCGACTTTTGTCGGTAAACGTGCTCCTGCTTCACGAAGCAATTCAATTGTAATTTCTAAAAAGAGTGCTTCTAGAATAGGAGGGAAAGGTACGTTAGCTCTCGAGAAAATAATAGGACCTAGTAAATCGGCAGGAATCATTTGATAATGATATGTTAAAGCCGCTGTATAAATAGCGGAGGAAAACAGAGAAAATATAGCTCCGAAAAAACGAATAATACGAAAGAACGATCCAATCATCCACGGTAAATAATAATCTTCTGGTGAAATGAAAAAATCCAGTAACGTTGTTGGTCCTGATAAAGCATATGGAGAGCCATCTGTTAAAATTAAAACTTCCCCGTTAATTAACGCAAATACAGCTCGATCTAATCGTTCTGTAGGTAATAGAACAGGAAAAGGTGAATTGCTATTATCACTAATAAATTGCTCAATCATAGTTGAATCAAATGGGACATCAAAGTCAATGTCTTCTAGCCGTTGTATTGCGGTGTTGATGAATTGTTCATTTGTAATTCCTTCTATATAAGCAACTGCTACTTTCGTTTTTGATATAGATCCGACGGTAACTTCTTTAAAAATGAGTTGCTCCGTTACGATATTTCGGCGTAATAAGTGGATATTTGTATCAAGGTTTTCAACGAAACCGATTTTAGGCCCGATTACGCTATACTCATTTTCTGTATCGTTATATAATCGTTTTCCTAAAACAGTACTTTCGGCACGAATTAAAGCATATTGATCAGGATTCGAATTGTTTTTTAATCGTATTAAAATATATCCACCTAATAATTTTTCACGAATATCATCAATAGAAGGGGAGGTAATAATGTCTTCAATAGAGATGATATTACATAAATCAGAGATGTTTTGGATTTGTTCCGATTCCTTTTTTATAGGAGTTAAAATGAATTGTTTAATAATAAGTGCTTCCACGACAGATTTATAATAAAACAAGCACAACGTTTCATCTTTAAGTATGTTATAAGAGACAAAATCGCTTGATTCTTTCATGGTTTGTATAAATTCTGGAATAGAACAAAGTGTTTTTGTATTAGTCTTTTTTGATTTCTTAGATGATAAACCGAACATTTTCTCACCCCTAACTTACATCATTTACTTGTGTTAGTTTTTGGGAAAGACGGGAATTTATACTTAAAAATTGAAAGTTCATAAAGAAAAGGAAGAGTGGTGAATGGCTCTTCCTTTTTAGCATTTTAATTTGTTTTTTGTTCTTTAATAGACTTCACTAATTTCATCATTTCCGCTCGTATATCTTCTTTTTTTACATTTAATTTTTCGGCAATTTGTTTAATGTCCATTCCATCTTTTTTCATTTTTAATACATCGTCAAGAGGGGTATTGCTTTTTTGAGAGATGATTGTTAACACAGTAAGATGACGCAATTTGATGTTATATTCTTTCATTTTTTGCTTTAGCTGATCCGGTGTGGATTTTTGCATAGTTGCTAACTGTTGTAGCAGTGCTTGCTTTGTTTCTTTATTCATATGATGCTTTTTCAGCTTACTTGGATCTACACCGAAATGCTCGGCTGTTTTCTCCCAAGATTTATTTTGCTTATAGTAAGATAAAACATCTTTTATTTCTTGTTTACTGATTCTTGCAATGTGAGCAGCTTTCCAAATTTCATGTTTGTTATAGCCGAGCTTTTCTAGCGACTGCATTTCTTCTTCTGAAATTGGTTTATGGTGATGCATTGTTACTTCTTTCGGTGTGGCAGCGGAAGCCGGGAAGATAATTGCTCCGCATAATAATGCTGCCATAGTCATACAAACAGCGATTTTTTTGTACATGTAAACTCCTCCTAGATGGATAATGTAGAAAACTGTACACATATCATTTCCATAAAATGTGAAATACTTGTGAACAAGTTAAGTTTTTTTATTCACAGCATAGAATGACGTTTTTAGAAGTTTTCCAACATAAAACATTGATTAATAGTAAAAAACTAAGGTATAATCGAAATTGAAAATCAATATCAATACTAACGATAAACTTATACATATAGATAAAAATAAGGGAGAGATAAATATGACTACATATACTTCCATCGCTAATGTGATTAAAGAAAGACGCTCTGTTCGTACATTTACAGACAAAGCAGTAGAAAAAGATTTATTAATTGAACTATTAAATGATGCAACATGGGCACCTAATCATAAGCACCGTGAACCATGGAATTGTAAACTATACATCGGAGAAGGCCGCAAGAAATTAGTAGATGCAGTATTAAATTCTTTCACAGAAGAAGAAAGAGCGAAACGCGGTAAAATTTTATCAGATCGTTTCTTAAGCACGCCTGCACAAATCGTTGTATATATAAATGAAGATCCGCGTCAAATTCAACGTGATGAAGATTACGCTGCAACATGTGCATTTATGCAAAACTTCCAACTTCTTGCTTGGGAACGTGGATTAGGTTGCGTTTGGAAATCAGGCGGATTAAACTACAATCCATTATTTATAGAAGGAATCGGTTTAACAAGAGGCCAACGTATCGTTGGAATTCTTCATATCGGCTATTTCGATAAAGCGCCAGAAGGAAAAGCTCGTACTCCGATTACGGAGAAGATGGAGATTATTGAAGGTTAATAGATGAGACATTCTCGTTTTTGCGGGGGTGTCTTTTTATTATGCAATCAATCCTCATGAAAGCTTGTTTTTCATCATACACTTTCTTAAGGGAAAGTGTAAGGAGGGAAAATAATGAGAGCAAGTGACGATAAAGCACTGCAATATGCGATTGCGGAAATTACGGAAATTGCGACTGGATTTGGGCTTGATTTTTATCCAATGCGTTATGAAATATGTCCAGCGGAAATTATTTATACATTTGGTGCATATGGGATGCCGACAAGGTTTTCACATTGGAGTTTTGGAAAACAATTTTTCAGAATGAAATTACAATACGATTTGGGACTTAGTAAAATATACGAACTCGTTATTAACTCTGATCCATGTTACGCCTTTTTATTAGATACGAACTCTTTAATTCAAAACAAATTAATTGTAGCGCACGTTTTAGCACACTGTGATTTCTTCAAAAATAATATTCGTTTTTCAAATACGAAGCGAGATATGGTAGAGAGTATGGCGGCAACAGCGGACCGTGTGAAAGCGTATGAGCATAAGTACGGAAAAGCAGAGGTAGAAACATTTTTAGATGCCGTACTTGCCATTCAAGAGCATATTGATCCGTCGCTTATGCGTCCGAAGCTCGCATGGAGTATTGATGATTTAGAAGAGGACGAAGTAGAAAAGAAAAAGGTATCACAATACGATGACTTATGGAATTTAGATAACCGAAATAAAAAACAAGAACGCTCTAATATACGTAAAAAGAAGAAAATCCCGCCGCAACCAGAGAAAGATTTACTCCTCTTTATTGAAGAATATAGCCGTGAGCTAGAAGATTGGCAGCGTGATATATTAACGATGATGCGTGAGGAAATGTTATATTTTTGGCCGCAGCTTGAAACGAAAATCATGAACGAAGGCTGGGCGTCCTACTGGCATCAACGCATACTTCGTGAAATGGACTTAACATCTGATGAAGCAATTGAATTTGCAAAATTAAATGCGGGTGTTGTACAGCCATCAAAAACAAGCATTAATCCATACTACCTCGGTATTAAAATGTTTGAAGATATTGAAGAACGGTACAACAATCCAACAGAAGAAATGAAACGACGAGGCGTAAAACCAGGATCTGGCCGTGATAAAATGTTTGAAGTACGCGAAATTGAATGGGACGTATCGTTCCTAAGAAACTACTTAAATAAAGATCTTGTTATGCGAGAAGATATGTACTTATTCCAGCGCCAAGGAAAAGAATATAAAGTAATAGATAAAGAATGGGAGAATGTGCGTGATCAACTCGTAAATATGCGGACAAATGGTGGGTTCCCGTACTTAGTAGTAGAAGATGGAGACTACTTAAAGAACGGAGAATTATACATTAAACATAGTTACGAAGGAATCGAGCTCGATTTAAAATACTTAGAAAAAGTATTACCATATCTTCATCAGCTATGGGGAAGAACGGTGCATATGGAGTCCATTGTGGAGAGTAAGGGCGTTGTGTTTTCTTATGATGGGAAGATGGTGCACCGGAAGTATGTGTGAGGGGAAGAACGGACATAGGATACTGTGTCCGTTCTTTTTTATTTGGAACAAGGTCAAATATGCTATTCTTTAAAAAAGGGAGTTACATAGAGAAATGGAGCGATTCAAATGAGCAAAATAGGGGTATGTAAGGTTGATATTACGCCGCCTGTAGGTATTGATTTTGTCGGATATCATAGAGAGGCAGGCATAAATAATGTTGAAGAACGTATTTACGGGACAGTTTTTGTATTTGAAAAAGATGAAATGAAGACTGTGTTTATAAGCATTGATAATATCGGTATGTTAGTAGAAGATACGAATATGATTCGTGAACGAGTAGCGAGTGAGGTTCATGTGCCAGTTGAGCGAATAACTGTTGTTTATACTCATACGCATTCCGGTCCAGAGACAGTCGGTGATGATCCGCTAGTGCAGTCGTATAAAATGATTTTAGTAAATAATGTAGTACATGGTGCTGTTACTGCAAATAACAATTTAAAGCGATGCGAAGTTGGATGGGGTGTTACGACAGGTGATATTGGGGTCAATCGAAGAGAGAGAACATCTGATGGAAAAGCGAAGATGGGAACAAATATAGATGGTGTTGTAGATAAACGAATTGGTATGTTAGCAATAAGAGATGCTGAAACGAAGGAGTTATCTGGGGTTTTAGTATTTTGTACTGCGCATCCGAATGTTTTAAAAGGTGATAGTGATGAATTATCAGCGGATTATCCTGGAATGACGAGAGAGATTCTAGAGCAGATAGTGAACTGCCCTGTTATTATCGTTCAAGGTGCCGCTGGAAATGTGAATGCGAAATATCGCGGTTCAAGGGAAGCGTTAAAACAAATGGCCTATTTACTTAGTGGACATGTATTAACGATGTTGCCAACAGTTACATATAGCCCAATTGTAAATTTAAGAACAGTTTCGAGTATGATGCAAATGAAGTTGAATGATATTCCTGAATTTGATGAGATACGAAGCATGGCTCGATTAGCCGAGAAGCAGTGGGGCGTGAATACGGACGAATGGCTTACTATCGTATTAGAGAAATATAGGCAAGGTATTCGGCGGTTAAGTATTGATTTAGAAGTGCAACTGTTTCAAGTTAATGATGGGATTTTCTCTGGCATACCGATGGAACCATTTTCAGAAACTGCCCTAGAAATGAAAGAAATCCTTCAAAATGAATTAGTTTTCTTTGGTGGATATATGAACGGATATCTTGGTTATTTACCCACAAAAGACGAATATGCATATGGCGGATATGAAGTAGAATTAAGTCCTATTGTGTATGGAACAGTTACAAATTTGTTAATGCCACCGGGAGAGAATACTGCGGAGCTGATTGTGAAGAAGGTTACGGGTTTATGTAATAAAGTGAACCTTTAATGAGACAGATTTTTGAACGCAGAGTAAAGAATATGACTAAGTGTGTGATTTTGTTAAGTCAACGTAATTAATAATGATTATCATTATTAATTACGTTGACTTTTAAAAAAAGAAAAACTAGAATTTATAAAGGGATCTTCAATTGTTCGCTATCATTTGTATAGGAGGTAAGTTATGGTGTATAGCTTTATTTCTATAAGATGTAGGTTGGCTCTTTATAGTTTTGGTGTTATTTTTATCTTTTTTTGTATAGTATTTTTGGTGAATCAAAAGGTGTATGCAGAAGATGTACCGTGGACATCAGTTTCAAATGAGGGAGAACGTGTACTTTTTCAAGAACAATCTTTGTATAGTGATGATCGAGGGGGAGAAGATCTTGTTTCGCCTTCATTTGAAGGGCGTAAACATGGTAGGGAAGATTGGGGAGCCTTCTTAGAAAATACGAAGTTAAATTATTCACCTAACATTCTTACCTATTCTGTTATAGGAATAGATGATCGAATACGGGTTAATGATACAACTTCATATCCGTATAGTGCCGTAGTCCATATAGCAACTCAGTATAATAGTGGAGAAATTTATGGATGTACAGGAGCACTAATTAGTAAAGATACAGTGCTGACAGCTGGACATTGTATTTACAATAAAGAAATTGGTGGATGGGCAACAAATGTTATTGTAACTCCAGGACGTAATGGAGGACAAGCACCGTATTTACCTTATAAAGGAACAAAACTTTACTCGGTAAGTGGATGGACTGATAACGAAAATTCAAATTATGATTATGGAACGATTAAATTAAATGGGTCTCCAGGAGATTATACAGGTTGGTTTGGATATAGAACTACCTATGTAGAATCACCAAAAGGTTTACTTGCGGTGATTCCTGGATATCCAGCTGATAAAATAGGAAATGAACGTTACACAATGTGGAGAGATTATGGTCCAATTGAAGATGTTAATCCTAGCAGACTAACATACAAGATTGATACTTATGAAGGGCAAAGTGGATCACCTGTATATCATTATTTTGATACAGGTATCAAAATAATAGCCATTCATACAAGAGGGAATAAAAATATGAATTTTGGAAATCGGATAACAGACAATGTGTTTAATAATATTAAAAGATGGTCTGAATAAATATAGTAAATCCATTTGGATTCATTTTCTTAGACTTTGGTATTTAAGAAATTTAAGCGAAATATATTTAACTTCAAGTGAAACTATTGAGTTTGGAAATTTAAATGTAGGTGTAGTTCAGTTATCTAAAACAAGTATGCCCTCATACTACACCATCTTTAGGTATTGATGTAATAGTAAAGAAAGTTATAGAACAGAGCTATATGAAAAAGAACTTGGAAATATCTAAGTTCTTTTTTTGTTTCAAATTTGTGAAAGAAAGACATATTGATTGAAATTAAATTTTTTATACTCTATCATATACCCATACAGGTATAGGTTTTTGTGGTACATGAGAAAATTAAATAATATGGAGGTTTAAAATATGTCCAGAAAAATAGTTGTAGTAGGCGGAGTTGCCGGCGGGGCATCAGTAGCTGCAAGGCTTCGTCGTTTAAGTGAGGAAGATGAAATTATTATGGTTGAACGCGGTGAATACATTTCATTTGCAAACTGTGGATTGCCATATTATATTGGCGGTGTCATTACAGAAAGACAAAAATTATTAGTACAAACTGTTGAAAGGATGTCAAAGCGTTTTAATTTAGATATACGTGTATTGAGTGAAGTGGTAAAGATTAATAAAGAAGAGAAAACAATTACTATAAAGAATGTAACTACAGGTAAAACATATAACGAGGAATATGATGTTTTGATTCTTTCACCAGGGGCGAAACCAATTGTTCCACCTATTCCGGGCATTGAAGAAGCAAAGGCGTTGTTTACGTTACGAAATGTACCTGATACAGATCGTATAAAAGCGTATATTGATGAGAAGAAACCACGTCATGCGACGGTTATTGGTGGTGGATTTATTGGAGTGGAAATGGTTGAGAATTTAAGAGAACGTGGGATTGAAGTTACTCTTGTAGAGATGGCGAATCAAGTGATGCCACCAATCGATTATGAAATGGCAGTATATGTACATGAGCATATGAAGGTGCACAATGTTGGGCTTGTTTTTGAAGATGGTGTAGATGCGTTAGAAGAGAATGGGACTGTTGTACGTTTAAAAAGTGGCTCACTTATAAAAACAGATATGATTATTTTAGCAATTGGTGTACAACCAGAGAGTAGTTTAGCGAAAGATGCAGGATTAGCATTAGGAGTTAGAGGAACGATAAAGGTAAATGAGAAATTTCAAACATCTGACCCATATGTATATGCAATTGGTGATGCGATTGAAGTGAAAGATTTTGTTACAGAAACAGAAACGATGATTCCTTTAGCGTGGCCAGCTAATCGTCAAGGTCGCATGTTAGCAGATATTATTCATGGTCATACGGAGTCTTTATATAAAGGTACGATGGGAACTTCTGTGGCTAAAGTTTTTGATTTAACAGTTGCTTCGACTGGAGTAAATGAGAAAATATTAAAACGATTAAATATACCCTATGAGGTAGTACATGTACAGGCGAATTCGCATGCTGGATACTATCCGAATGCTACGCCAGTGCTAATAAAATTAATCTTTAATAAAGAAAGCGGAAAAATTTACGGAGCACAGGCTTTAGGGCGTGATGGAGTAGATAAGCGTATCGATGTTATTGCAACGGCAATGAAGGCAAATTTAACTGTAATCGATTTACCAGATTTAGAATTATCATATGCCCCGCCGTATTCTTCTGCAAAAGATCCAGTAAACATGGTGGGGTATGCTGCAAGTAATATAGTAGATGGTTTTGTGGACACAGTGCAATGGCATGAAATAGATCACATTGTTGAAAATGGTGGGTACCTTATTGATGTTCGAGAACCTAATGAACTAAAACAGGGAATGATTAAAGGCTCTATTAATATTCCATTAGATGAATTACGTGATCGATTGGATGAAGTACCAATGGACAAAGAAATATATATCACTTGCCAACTTGGTATGAGAGGGTATGTTGCAGCGCGTATGTTAATGGAAAAGGGATATAAGGTAAAGAATGTAGATGGTGGTTTTAAGTTGTATGGGACAGTATTGCCAGAACGTGTTGTATATTGATATTTTTCATCTTCTACTTAAAAATTTAGTGGAAGATGAAAATCTATAGATTAAGGTTTTATTTTTTGGTTTGCGAACATATAAGACAAAAATTAAAAATAGGGGTTTACAAAATACCCTATAGGGTATAATGTATTGTCATAGGTTATAAATGGTGACATAATGGTAATGAGGTGATTATAGAATGGAATATAATCAAGATATGAAAAATAGATTGAAACGTATTGAAGGTCAAGTTCGTGGTGTGCTTCGTATGATGGAAGAAGGAAAAGATTGCCGAGAAGTTATTACACAGTTAACAGCATCTCGTTCTGCACTTGATCGTACAATTGGACTCGTTGTTGGAACGAATTTAGAGCAGTGTTTGCGTGAACAGTTTGAAAGTGGTAATGGTTCAAATGAAGAGTTAATTAAAGAAGCTGTTCAATTACTTGTAAAAAGCCGATAATCTGTCAAACGTAAGTGTTGACAGATTTTCAAAAACGTTTTAATATACCCCTACAGGTATATGTATATAAATTGTGGAGGAATCGATTATGAGTATAAAAGTGGATATGAGTTTAGATTGTAAAGGTTTGGCTTGTCCGATGCCTATTGTGAAAACTAAGAAGGCAATAGAAGGGTTAACACCAGGGCAGGTGATTGAAGTTAAGGCAACAGATAAAGGATCTACGGTAGATATAAAAAGTTGGGCGGGTAAAGTAGGACATCAATATATCGGGACGAAACACGAGGGTGATGTATTGGTGCATTATGTTAGGAAAGCAAACGAGCATGAAGTGAATGAAATTGTGAAATATCCTCATACAATTATGAATGCAGAATTACAGTCTATATTGTCTAATGGAGAAGAGAACATTGTATTAGATGTTCGCGAAGCAGCGGAATTTGCTTTTGGCCATATTCCATCCGCCATTTCGGTACCATTAGGTGAATTAGACAGCGCAGTATTAGATAAGACGAAGCAAATTTATGTTATTTGCCGAACTGGTAATCGCAGTGATATAGCTTGCCAAATGTTGAAAGAGAAAGGTTATTCAAATGTGAAAAATGTCATTCCAGGTATGTTAGAGTGGCAAGGGAATATAGAGAAATAAATTTTTTTGAATAAAAATATACCTATGGGGGTAATAGAGTGAGTGTTAAACCGTTACAAGCAAAAGATGTGGCAGAGAAAGTGTTATTCGGAGAGTTATTCATTTTAGATGTTCGTAATGAGGCGGATTATGAAGATTGGAAAATTGAAGGGAAACAAGTTTCTTCTATTAATAGACCTTACTTTGACTTGTTAGATGGTGTAGATCATATTGTAAGTGAATTACCTAAAGATAAAGATGTTTTAGTAGTATGTGCAAAAGAAGGGTCTTCTATATTTGTAGCAGAGCAATTAACAGAGGCTGGATTAGAAAATATTTATTATTTAGCTGGTGGCATGAAGGCTTGGAGTGAATATGTAAAGCCTATAAAAGTTGGAGATTTAAAAAATGGTGGAAGTATGTATCAGTTTAACCGCCTTGGAAAAGGCTGTTTATCTTATATGGTCGTTTCAAATGGTGAAGCAGCAGTTATTGATGCAGTAAGAACAGTTGAAGCATATGAAGAATTTGCGAAAGAGCATGGCGTTACGATTACGAATGTAATGGATACACATTTACATGCAGACCATATTTCCGGAGGACGTAAGTTAGCGGAAAAGGTAGGTGGTACGTATTGGTTACCACCAAAAGATGCAGAGGAAGTTGTTTTCTCATACGAACCGCTTGTTGAAGGATCTGTTATTACGGTGGGGGGTACTAAAATTGTAATTGACGCATTATACTCACCAGGGCATACGATTGGAAGTACGTCATTCATTGTAGATGATTCTTATTTATTATCAGGCGATATTTTATTTGTAGATTCAATTGGGCGTCCTGATCTTGCTGGTAAGGCTGAAGATTGGGTGAGTGATTTACGTAATACTTTGTATAGCCGATATAAAGAGCTATCTCAAAATTTAGTTGTGTTACCGGCTCATTATTCAAAAATAAGTGAAATGAACGAAAGTGGTATCGTTAGTGCAAAATTAAAAGATTTATTTGAGCATAATGCAGGATTAAATATTGAGGATGAGGGAGAGTTCCGTAAAGTTGTAACAGAAAACTTACCACCTCAGCCAAATGCATATGAAGAAATTCGTCAAACCAATATGGGTAAAATTCACCCAAGTGTGGATAAAGAGCGTGAAATGGAGATTGGTCCAAATCGTTGTGCAGTGCACGAATAATGAAATAAATAAAAAATGGAGGAATTGATGATGAATATAAAACAAGTGTTAGATGCGAAAGGTTTAGCATGTCCAATGCCGATTGTAAGAACAAAGAGAGCAATGGATGCTCTACAAACTGGAGAAGTGTTAGAAATACATGTAACGGATAAAGGGTCAGTTAAGGATATTCCAGCGTGGGCAAATAAATGTGGCCATGACATCGTAAAGCTTGAAGAAGAAGGCGATGTGCTGAAGTTTTGGATTAGGAAGGCGTAGTGAAGCAATAGTTTTGTAAATATAGAGAGGTTGGTTATATGAACACAATATTAAGTACGCTTTTCATTGTACTTGCTGCATGGTTTGTTATTTCACGATTTTTACCAGTGAAAGGTGTTCAAAATATAAATGGCAAAGAATTGAAAAGTATAGTGGGGAAAAAGGGGAAGTATTTTATTGATGTCCGTACAGTAGGTGAATATAGAGGGAATCATATGAAAGGCTTTCAAAATATCCCCCTAAATGATCTAGCAAGTAAGGCGAATCAATTAGATAAGAATAAGGAAGTAATCGTTATTTGCCAAAGTGGAATGAGAAGTAAGCAAGCAGCAAAGGTATTAAAGAAATTAGGATTTCAGCACGTTATCAATGTTTCAGGCGGTATGAATGGTTTGTGAGGAGGGAATTTAAAATGAAAGAAATGACAGTAAAAGAATTGGAAGAAAAATTGTTACGTAAAGAAGCAGTAAATATCGTGGACGTACGTGAAGTAGAAGAAGTAGCCGAAGGGAAAATTCGAGAAGCGTGTAATATTCCACTAGGACTATTAGAGTTTCGTATGCATGAGTTGGATAAAAAGAAAGAGTATATTATCGTTTGTCGTTCTGGCGGAAGAAGTGCACGAGCAGTTCAGTTTTTAGAGAGCTACGGTTTTCAAGCAATTAATATGGTAGGTGGTATGTTAGCATGGGAAGGTAAAGTCGTATAGTACAGAGATACATGATTTGAGCCTTTTTATAAATGATAAAATACCCCTATAGGTAATCGGAGGGAGAACAACATGGAACAACAGAAGAAAACAACAATCGTTTTATTTAGCGGAGATTATGATAAAGCAATGGCTGCTTATATTATTGCAAATGGTGCAGCGGCGTATGACCAAGAGGTAACTATTTTTCATACTTTCTGGGGATTAAATGCTTTAAGGAAAGATGAACATGTGAATGTAAAGAAAACATTTATAGAAAAAGTATTTGGAAAAATGATGCCACGCGGTGCCGATAAGATGGGATTATCCAAAATGAATTTTGCTGGCATGGGGCCAAAGATGATTAAAGGCATTATGAAAAAACATAACGCAATGCCTTTGCCAGATTTAATTGATTTGGCGAAAGAACAAGGAATTAAACTTGTAGCTTGTCAAATGACAGTAGATTTATTAGGGTTAAAAGAGGAAGAGATTATGGAAGGGGTAGAGTTTGCAGGCGTAGGGGCATATTTAGCAGATGCTTCGGATGGGAATGTAAACTTATTCATTTAAATCACCTTCTTTTTAGAAGGCGGGGGATGTAAGATGAGCTTAGTCGTAGTACTTTTTATAATTGGATTTATAGGATCGTTTATATCAGGAATGGTTGGAATTGGCGGTGCGATTATTAATTATCCGATGATCTTATACATTCCGGTATTTCTGGGATTTTCTGGCTATACATCACATGAAGTGAGCGGTATTACAGCGGTACAAGTATTCTTTGCAACTTTTGCAGGCGCGTGGGCATACCGGAAAAGTAATGACATGAATAAAACGTTAGTTATGTATATGGGAGCTAGTATATTAATAGGAAGCTTCATAGGGAGTTTCGGTGCTAACATATTAGAGGAACATACAGTCAATGTTGTTTATGCAGCATTAGCTACAATTGCAGCTATTATGATGTTTGTACCGAAACAAAATAATAGTGGAGATGTGAAGTATAATAAATGGTTAGCAAGCTTGTTAGCGTTCGTTGTAGGGGGAGCTTCAGGCATTATAGGAGCTGGAGGTTCATTCCTTTTAGTTCCCATTATGCTAGTTATTTTAAAATTACCACTGCGCATGACGATCGCGACATCTATCGCTATTACGTTTATTTCCTCAATAGGGATTACTACAGGAAAAATGATTACTGGGCAAGTAGTTATCATTCCAGCTCTAATTATTGCGGTTGCCAGTATATTTGCTGCGCCACTTGGAGCACGAGTCGGGAAGAGGCTAAATCAAAAAGTACTGCAATATGTATTGTCCACTTTAATTGTAGGCACTGCTGTTAAAATGTGGATCGATATGATATCAAAATAAAAGGATGGTGCTGCTTACAGCCCATCCTTTTATTTATTGCCCGTAAACCTAACGGATTATAGTTTTACTTTATGCCCAAATAACTTTCATTAAGTTTTTATATTCGTCATTTGCTAATTTATATAGCATTCTCGTATGTTCAAAGACAAGTGCTGGATTAAAGTTTGGTTCTGAGAATGCAAGAGATGCTGAAATATCAATTGCATTTTGCTTGTTTAATGTGAATTTTGCAAAGCGATAAGATGTGTTTAATTCATTAATAACATGTAAAATATCATTTGTTGATGTTGCATCAGGCACGTGAGCAACATTGAAGCAGTATATATCTACCGTAGGATGTTCGTTTTGGAAAGCAGCGATAAGTTGAATTTTTGCGCCAGCTTCTGTCTCTAATCCTACTGAAAAATGAACAGAGCCATCATTTTCATCTATATTTTCTTCCATGTATATATCGTTGGATTTTAAGTAGTCTTTAAAATCTGAGATGTTATGTTTTACTGCAGCTTTCATATGTATGAGCCCCCTGATAATTGGAATAGATTGCTACTATTTATTATAATTTAAAAATATTAAAAAAGATAGTTAGAAAGTTCTGATTTTTGATTCTGAAGAAATAAAAAGAAGCAGTACTCTACCTCCATAGAGTACTGCTTCTTTACTATTCATTGTCGTTAGACGATGTTTCTGTATCTTCACTGCTATTTTTGTTCTTATTTTTCACTTCATTGTTACTTGATTCGCGTTCACTTGAATTTTCAGACTTAGATTCTTTTGTCTTTTTCGAATCAGAGTCTGAGTCAGACTTTGTATATGCAGGTAGCCCAAGATGAGTACGAAGTTCATTTGTAACATTAGCTAATTCTTTTTTATCTGGATTGTAGTAGTAAGTTCGACCACCACCAGCAGATTTGCTACATGTATCGTCACCTTTTGCCATATAGCAATCATCACCTTGGATTTGTAATTTCTCAATTTCCGAATCCGATCCATATTTATAGAATGAAAGCATATCATCAAATGTTAAGTTTGTAACGAATTGTCCGTTAATATCATCAATGATGTTGCCAACTTTTGTTACAGAACCAACACTTGTTAGTTTCTTTAAAATAGCCTCGATAACGAGTTGTTGACGTTGTCCACGCATTGCATCACTATCGATGTGTCTTGTTCTAGCAAGAGCAAGAGCTTCTTCGCCATTTAACTTTTGAACACCTTTTTCTAGGTGAATTGCCTCAGCATTATCATTGCTATCTTGCTCAGTAAATTCAACTGGTACATCAACTTCAACACCGCCCAAGTCATCGACGATTTTTATAAATGATTTAAAGTTAAATTTCACAAAATAATCGACAGGAACATTCATTAATTTTTCAACTGCATCAATGCTTGCTTGTGGTCCACCATTTTTTCCGTTTTTAGCAGAACCGAATGCATGAGCGTGTGTAATTTTATCTTTTTTCTTTTCTATTGGGATATAAGTATATGTGTCACGTGGGATACTTAATAGTTTAACAGTTTTGCTATCTTTATTAAATGTTGCAAGTAAAAGCGCATCTGTTCTTATAGCTTCACCATATTCTTTTCCTCGGACATCGCTTTCATCAACACCCATTATTAAAACAGAGACGTTATTTGTAATAGGTTTTACAGCTTTATCTCGTAAATCAGATTTATCACCGCGTGCTAAATCGTGTGCGGCATTTCGAACAGCAGAAGATGCTTTATTTACTAAAAACCAAGTATAACCGCCGCCTATTAATAAAACGAATAGTATAGCGCTTATAATAATTTTTATTTTTTTCTTATTTTTTTTCGGTTTACTGCGTGTATTTTCTTGCAAAGATGGGTTTTGCTCCATTTCTTGTACTCCTTCATTTGGATTGAAATACGACACTCATATCCACTTATTATAATGAAATTTAGCGAAAAAAAACATTACAAATCATTTACATTTCGTAAAAATTCAATTTATTTATAAAAAGTCAGATTTTCTATATATTATTTTGTAGATGTAGAATAAGTATAAGGGCTATTAGTAGAAATGAAAATATATATTATGAGAAAGTGATAGGGAAGTAAGATTTGTTGAAATATAGCCAAGAAGAAATGAGTAAGCTTACTTATTTTTTCTATATAATAAAGAAGAATTTGACGGATAAAGGAGAGAGCATAATGAAACATACATCATTCCGAGCAATCGTTGTGAACGAAACGGGAAATCATCAGTTTGTAAGAAAAGTTGTTGAGAGAGAAGTAAGTAGTTTACCTGAGGGAGACGTACTCATACAAGTTCATTATTCTTCATTAAATTATAAAGATGCCCTTTCAGCTACTGGTAATAAAGGTGTTACGAGAACGTATCCTCATACGCCAGGAATTGATGCCGCAGGAGAAGTTGTGAGTAGTGAAGATAACTCCTTTAAGGTAGGAGATCAAGTTATTGTAACGGGATATGACTTAGGTATGAATACCTCTGGTGGTTTCGGAGAATATATTCGGGTCCCATCATCTTGGGTCGTGCCTTTACCAGAAGGAATGTCATTAAAGGAAAGTATGATGTATGGGACAGCGGGTTTTACTGCTGCTTTATCGGTATATAAGCTTATTGGAGCAGGAATCAAGCCTAGTATGGGAGATGTTTTAGTAACGGGTGCTACAGGCGGCGTAGGGAGTGTAGCTGTTAGTATATTAAGTAAGTTAGGGTTTAACGTAGTAGGAGCGACAGGGAAAATGGAAGAGGAACAGATGCTACTACGTCTAGGAGCGAAAAAAGTGATTCATCGCGCGGAATTGAATGATGAATCAGGAAGACCGATGTTAAAAGGGATATACGCCGGAGTTATCGATACTGTAGGTGGACATATGTTAGAAACAGCTTTAAAAACAGTAAAGTATGGTGGTTGTGTAACGACATGCGGTAATGTGGCAGGCCAGGAACTACAAACAACAGTATATCCATTTATTTTACGAGGCATAAGCCTTTTAGGGGTAGATTCCGTGCAATGTCCAGTGGATGTGAGAAGAGATGTGTGGACGCTTTTAGCGAAAGAATGGGGAAATAAAGAATTACTATCTTATACAGAAGAATGTACATTAGAAGAATTAGAGAAGAAGTTTACACTTATATTGCAAGGAAAGTTAAAAGGAAGAACAGTTGTTAAAATATAATGAAAAAAGAGACGCTTAAGTTAGCGTCTCTTTTTTCATTATAATGATTGTTTTAAATTGATTTTTCCTTGTTCGCCTAAAACACCGTCAGCGATATTTACAGCGTGATCGCCAATGCGCTCTAAGTTACTTACCATATCGACGAAGATGATACTTGCATCACCTGAACAGCTGCGTTCGTTTAGACGTAATACGTGACGTTTACGAAGAACACGTTCCATTTGGTCGATTTTGCGTTCTTTTGCAATAACAGTTTGAGCTAGTTCAGTATCGAAGTTTGTTAAAGCTTCAACTGAGTCTTGCAGTGTTGAAATCGTTAATTCTAGCATTTCGTTTAATTCAGCTAATGCTTCGTCTGATAGTGAAACACGGTTTGAAATTTGGAAATCTACAAGTTCTACAAGGTTTTCTACATGATCACCGACACGTTCAATATCTCCAACAACACCTGCTAAAACAGAATGTTTTTCAGAATCCGTAGGTGAAAGTGGCTTTTCTGACAGTAAAACTAAATACTCGGTAATTTTTTTATCTAAATTGTTAATAGCTCCTTCTAATTGAGTAGCCATGTTTGCGTGTTTTTTGTCTTGTGTATTTAAAAATTGATTTGCTTCTTTTAATCCATGTAATGAGAACTCAGCCATACGGATAATCTCTTTTTGAGCTTCAGTTAAAGCGATGGCTGGAGATTGTTCAATAAAGATTGGATTTAAATGTTGCGGTTTGAAATTAATAGCAGAATCTTCGCCGCGGATAATTTTTGTTACAATCCATGCTAATACTGCAATGAATGGGAACTGAATGATTGTATTTGTTACGTTAAATGTTCCGTGTGCAAATGCAATAGTCATTTCTGGATTCAAGTTTAATGATGTTTGGAAATATTGAATTAAACTTGTAAATGGTACTAATAAAATTGTAAAGATAATTGTACCGATAATATTAAAGATAACGTGAACTAATGCTGCACGTCTTGCTGCAATTGAAGTACCGATAGCTGCTAATACTGCTGTAATTGTCGTACCGATGTTATCACCGAATAATACAGGAAGAGATGCTTGTAAATCGATTGCACCTTGACCGAATAGTTCTTGTAAAATACCGATTGTTGCACTTGAGCTCTGTACAATTAAAGTGAAGACTGTACCGACAACAATTCCTAAAATTGGATTATCACTCATGCTAATCATTAAATCTTGGAATGACTCTAAAGAACGAAGAGGTTTCATACCTGCGCTCATTAATTCTAAACCGAAGAATAGCATACCAAAACCGAATACAACTTGACCTACAGAATGTACTTTTTTATTTTTAAAGAAGAATAGTAAGATTGCTCCAACTGCCATAACTGGGAGAGCATATTCTCCGATTTTAATTCCGATAATAAATGCAGTAACTGTCGTACCGATGTTTGCACCCATAATAACACCGATTGCTTGTCTTAATGTCATAAATCCAGCACTTACAAGTCCGACTGTTAAAGCGGTTGTTCCTGAACTTGATTGGATTAATACAGTAACTAACATACCTGCTAGTACACCCATAAGTGGGTTTGTTGTAAAACGATCTAGAATATCTCGAAGACGATCTCCAGCTGCTTGTTGCAGTCCATCGCCCATGTATTTAATCCCGAATAAGAAAATACCTAATCCACCAATGAACTGGAAGATCATATCTTGAACATTATATTCCACGCATTCCACTCCTTAAATTTCATGTACGATGTAATTATTAACTGAACCTTGAGGCACTGTAAACGGTTTGCTAGTAAAATTTACACTAATTTTACAAAGAGAAGAAAAGTTTACAATCCCTTAAAGAAACAGCTGTATTTTATTGGTTTTCATCTTGTGAAAATCTTAATTTTGTAAAGAAATCACACTTTTTAGAATAATAATGTTCAGTTGAATATCAAGGAAAGCGTCTGCGAGTTCATCGTATATTTTTTGATGAAAGTTAAAAAAATATGTAGGAAAATGCATGTAGTTTTATAACAGCAAAATGAGGGAAAATAATTTTTTAACACGATAAAAAAGCTACTGATTTATCCAGCAGCTTTTTCCGTGTTTTTATCGCTATGCTTTTGTTTTCTTATGCTTGTAATGTAAATGAAGAGAAAAGCAATAAGTAACAGAGAGGAGTAACGATATACAGTTGCATAGTTTGTAAAATGAGCAATAAATCCAAATATAATAGCTCCAGCGCCGATACCAAGGTCAAATGCGGAGAAGAATGTAGCCGTTGCTACGCCACGTCGATGCGGCGCTACGCGGTCAATCATCCATGCTTGTAGTGCAGGTTGGATCGCCCCAAAACCACTTCCGTAACATGCTGCAGCAATAATTAAGCTCGGAATTGTCGTCGTATACGACAATAAAATAATACCTGTAAACGTTATAATAACTCCCGGAATGATGACGAAAGTATGGCCTTTCGCATCATATAGCTTTCCAGAGAATGGACGAGTCACAGCAATTGCTAGTGCATTACATAAAAAGAAAAGGCTAATATCAGCTATGCCGACTTCTGTAGCAAATAGTGTTATAAAACTTCCGATTCCTCCGTACATTAATGTAATACATAATATTAATAATGAAGGAAGTAAAGCTTTACGCTCAATAAATCCATCGAGAAAAGAACTAGATGATTGTTGTGGAGGCTGTTTCGTTTTTTGGATTTGAAGTAGTTTCGTTAATATTAATGAAACAATTGTGCACGATAATGCACATAAAAAAAGAATTGTGAAGTTATATGTTTGCATAAGCCATAGTCCGATAAGTGGACCGAGGGCCATTGCGATTGTTCCAGAAAGACCAAAATATCCCATGCCTTCTCCGCGGCGAGCTGAGGGAATTAAATCAGAAACGACAGTTCCATATGTAGTCGTTGTAATACCGAAACCAGCTCCGTGTAAAATACGAACAGCAAGCAAGAGAAAGATTGTTGAGGCGAAAAGGTAACTGCCCATAGCGAGTAAACAAATAGCAGTACCGATCATTAAGATGATTTTTTTATTAAATTTTTGCAAGGCGTTCCCAGTTAGCGGTCTAACAAAAAGTGCCGCAACGGTAAACATGCCGACAACCAATCCGATATTGGAACTTGTGCCACCAATTTCTTTCACATAAACAGGTAAGGTTGGAATTAACATTTGAAACCCTAAAAACATACATAAGTTTGCAAAAATTAAAGCAACAAACTCTTTTGTCCATAACGGTTCTCGTTTTACGAGTATTGCTTCTCCCATATATTCATCCCCTATATAAAATTTTCTCTTTTCTTTCGAGTATATGTATTGGCCAATGAAACAGTCAAGGAAGGTGTCTTGAAAACGGATAACAATTTTTAAGATGAAAAACTGACAAATTTGTGTAAAAGCTACACAACTATGACAAAAAGATGTAAAGTATAGATGTATAGACTTGTAGGTGTTAAGAATGATAGAAATTGTTTTTTCTTTAAAGAAAGCGGATTCAAAAGGGTAGTGAACAAGAAGGGGATATATACTTTTTCACTACATATATTTGAAAAGGTTTACAATATGATGAAGAAAGAGGCGTGTACATATGAGACGATTAGGTATTTCTATTTATCCAGAACATTCAACAGTAGAGAAAGATAAGGAGTATTTAACATTAGCAAGTAAATATGGATTTACACGTGTGTTCACATGTTTATTATCTGTGGATGGAGAAAAAGAGAAAATTATAGAAGAATTTAAAGAAACGATCTCTCATGCGAATGCATTAGGGTTCCAAGTATTAGTTGATATTAGTCCATCTGTTTTTGAACAATTAGGTATTTCGTATAATGATTTATCATTCTTCCATGAATTAGGTGCGTACGGTATTCGTTTAGATGTTGGTTTCTCAGGATTAGAAGAATCAATTATGACTTATAATCCGTATGGTTTGAAAATTGAGATTAATATGAGTAATGGTACGAAGTATGTAGATAACATTATGAGTCATAGACCAAATCGTGAAAATTTAATTGGTTGTCATAATTTTTATCCGCATCGTTATTCAGGGTTATCATACGATCATTTCATTAAATGCTCGAAACAATTTAAAGATTACGGTATGAGAACGGCTGCTTTTATTTCATCATTTGATGCAACATACGGACCTTGGCCAGTAACAGAAGGGTTATGTACATTAGAGCAGCATCGTGAATTACCGATGACAACACAGGCGAAGCATTTATTCGCGACGGAATTAATTGATGATGTTATTATTGCAAACGCATATGCGTCAGAAGAAGAATTACAAGCACTAGGTGCATTAAATAAAGAGAAACAAACATTTGATATAGAACTATATGATACAACGACAGAACTAGAAAGAATTATCGTATTAGACGAACCACATTTTTATCGCGGAGATGTATCTGAATATATGATTCGTTCTACACAAAGTCGTGTGAAATATAAAAAAGAAGAGTTTAAACCTCATAATACGCGTGAAATTAAGCGTGGAGATTTATTAATTGATAATGAACAATATGGCCAGTATAAAGGCGAATTACAAATTGCATTAAAAGATATGGTGAATACAGGAAAAACAAATGTAGTTGGTCGAATTATAGAAGAAGAAATTTTCTTATTAGATTATTTACAAGCATGGGATAAATTCGGGTTCACATTAAAGAAATAGAGAGAATATAAAGGGGAAAAACTACTGATTTCAGCAGCTTTTCCCCATTTATATATAAAGAGCGAGAGGAAGAGCTATGACAAAGGTGCATCAGCGATTAATTTCTATTTTAGAGGAGTTTTTAGAAGAGAAATCGATGTTAAATCGAGCTTTTTTAGCGGGCCGTTTACATGTATCGACGAAGACGATTCAAAAGGATATAAAATTATTAAATGATATATTGGAAGAAAACGGAGCGAAAATCGAATCGCAAAGAGGGACTGGGTACGAATTAGAAATTATACAAATGAAGAAATTTGAAGAATTTTGTGTGAGTCTATTTCAAAAACAGACGGAAAAGATTCCAACTTCTTATGAAGAAAGAATAGCGTACATTCTGCAGCGTGTTTTAACGACAGAGGGATATGTGAAGCTTTCAGAATTAGCGGAAGAGATTTATGTGAGCAAATCAACGGTCAATTTAATTATGAAAGATGTTACAGATATATGTAGTCGCTATAAATTACAAATTGAGAAGAGACCGTATTATGGTATACGTATTGTTGGAAAGGAATTTAATATTCGTTCTTGTTTATCACAATATGGTTTACCGCGTTATGACCATACTCCGTTTCATGAGCAATTTGAGCAGACGGAGACGTATTTATCGCTACCTCATATATCACTCATTCGTTCAATTATATTAAAGTATATTGAAGGCGGAACAATATATTTATCTGATATAGAAATTGATAATTTAGTCATTCATATTGCAATCGCATTAAAGCGTTGTCAAAGTCAACATTATATGAAAGGACTGCATGCGGAGCAATCAGAACTTATAATAAAGAAAGAATATACAATTGCGAAGCAGATTTTAGGAGATTTAGAGAAAGAGTTAAAATTTTCATTTCCAGAAGAAGAAGTATTATATGTGACGATGCATTTATTAAGTACTGCTGTTACAACGAGAGATCGCTATGAAAATGTAGAAGAGCTATTAGGGAAAGATATATATGCATTTATGCAACATATTCTTTTTAAAGTAGCGGAAGAACGGAATCTTATTTTTTATTATGACGAAGAATTATTATTTGGATTTGGTATTCATTTAAAAACGTTATTAAATCGTTTGAAGTATAAGTTAAATACGAGAAATCCTCTTTTGGCAGAAGTGAAAAAGAATTATCCGTATGCTTTTGAAATTGCGGTTCTTGTTGGAGATATCATTGGTGAATATACGGGTGAATCGATCCCTGAAAGTGAAATTGGCTATATTGCAATTCACTTCGGCGGAGCGATGAGCCGTTTGCAGGAGCAAAATCAAAAGAAAAGATGCTTATTAGTTTGTGCGACTGGTCAAGGAAGTGCACAGCTATTAAAATATAAAATTTTATCACAGTTCCGAGATAAATTAGAGATTGTAGGTATTACAGGCTATTATCAATTGAAAGTAGAAGATCTTTATAAAGAAAAAATAGATTGTATTATTAGTACGATTCATATACCGAGTGGCTTGCCTGTTCCAGTTATAAAAGTGAATTCAATATTTGATGATAAAGAGATTAAATCGATTGGTCAGCGGTTGTTTACGCATGTAAATAATAGTGTGCGGCAATATATTAAGGAAGATTTAATCTTTTTAAATCATAGTGCTTCTACGAAAGAGGATGTTATTCAGTTTTTATGTGAGAAAGCTGCTGAGAAACATTATGTACAAGAAAACTTTTATGCTTCTGTTATGGAAAGAGAAAATACGTCTCCGACAGCGGTTGGGAATTCAGTTGCAATCCCGCATCCGATGCAGTTATTAAGTGAGGAAACTTTTTTGATGTTTTGCACACTTGAAAAGGCTGTTGATTGGGGAGATAAAAAAGTACAAGTAATTATTTTATTTAGTGTAAAGCGCAATAATAATGAAGATTTGCAAAGGCTTTATGATTTTTTATATGATATTATGTCTAGTCAAACTACGATAGAGAAACTTACTCAGACCGAGGTAATTGAAGATTTTCAAGAGATTTTATTATCATTTTGAAAAAGTATATAAAAACTTCCGTTACATAACGGAAGTTTTTTATGTTTAATTGTATGCGTTTTCATAATAAGATAAAAATATAGAAAACATATAGCTTGGGGGAATTTAAAATGGCTGATATGCAAACTCCATTTGCGTTAATTTTACATGGTGGCAATGCGAGAAGTGCAGCGCTTGAAGCAATCGCTTTTGCAAGACAAGGAGATTTTGAGAATGCGGGTGAAAAGATGAAACTTGCTAGTGAGGAAATTTCAGCAGCGCATCGTATTCAAACGGATTTAATTCAAGAAGAGGCAAGAGGAAATCATGCAGAAATCAGTTTACTGTTAGTGCACGCACAAGACCATTTAATGAATGCAATTACAGTGAAAGAACTAGCTGAAGAATTTATTACTCTTCATAAACGAGTAGAAGAGAAAGTGACAGTATAAGATGTATATTTTATTATGTTGTGCAGCAGGCATGTCAACGAGTATGGTCGTAAGAAAAATGCAAGAAGAGGCAAAGAAACAGGGGAAGAATTATAAAATTAAGGCGGTTGATTCAGAACTTGTGAAACTTGAAATAAAAGAAGCCGATGTCGTTTTAATCGGTCCACAAGTGAAATATTTATTTCCAGCTGTAGAGTTTCTTGCAAACTCATACAACATACCAGTTGCAATTATAGACCAACGAGATTATGGCATGTGTGATGGTTTGAAGGTGCTTAAGCAAGCAGAACAATTAGTTTTAACATAATTATATCTTTTTAAATATAAACATTATAATGTTATAAAGTTTATTTCATTCTTTTATAGTAGAGAGAAAGAGGAGGGCTATTGATGAATGGGTTTATGAGTTTTATGGAACAAAAGATTATGCCAACAACGCAAAAGATTGCAGGACAACGACATTTATTGGCAATTCGAAATGGGGTTATTTCTACATTACCGTTAACGATCGTCGGGTCATTTTTCGTTATCTTTTTAAATTTACCAATTGATGCATATATGGAATGGATTGCACCGTTCCGCCATATTTTAGATATTCCATTCCGATTTACAGTAGGACTAATGGCCTTATACGCAGCGTTTGGTGTAGGGGCTTCGCTCGCGAACTTTTATCAGCTCAATCAATTAAGTGCAGGGCTACTATCTGTACTCGCCTTTTTACTAGCATCAGTTGAACCAATTCAAATTACGAAAGCTGTACCAGGTGTTATTGATGCAGGTCGATATATTTCAGTAGGAACATTAAGTGCAACGTCTTTATTCGGCGCAATTGTTACAGCATTAATTGCAGTAGAAATTTATCATTTTATGATTAAGCATAATATTTCAATAAAATTACCAGACAGTGTACCACCAGCAGTTTCAAATTCGTTTGCAGCATTAATTCCAACATTAGTAGTTATTCTTTTATTCTGGGGCATTCGCTACGGTTTGAAATTCGATGTAAATACAACAATTACATACTTAATCGCACCATTAAAATCAGTACTAGTAGGAAATAACTTATTCGGTGGTTTATTAACAGTATTCTTAATCGTGTTCTTCTGGTCATTTGGTATACATGGACCGGCAATTTTAGGACCAATCATTCGTCCGATGTGGGATTCCGCAATTCTTGAAAATATGGAAGTGTTCACGGCTACAGGAAATGCACATCAGTTACCAAACTTATTTACAGAGCAGTTCATTCAATGGTTCGTATGGATTGGCGGATCTGGCTCAACGTTAGCTTTAGTAATTATGTTTATGTTCTCTAAATCTAAGTTCCTAAAAGAGTTAGGTAGATTATCATTCGTACCAGGTTTATTCAATATTAACGAGCCAATTATTTTCGGGGCACCAATTGTAATGAACCCAATCTTAATTATTCCGTTCGTTATTACACCGTTAGTGACAACGACAGTATCATATTTCGCAGTTGTTTCAGGTATGATTCCACTCATGATGGCGAAATTGCCATTTACGATGTTAGCACCAATTGCAGCGGTAATTAGTACGGACTGGACAATTATGGCTGGTGTACTTGTACTTGTTAACTTTGTAATCTCATTCGTTATTTACTATCCATTCTTCAAAATGTATGAGAAACAACAATTAGCAGGAGAGGAGAAAACAGAATGCTCGGAGCAATTATCATCTTAATTACATTCGTGGTCGGACAGTGTATTGCCCATTATTCGAAATGGGTACAAAGTAAATCTTTATTAGTGTTACTACTAGTATCAGTTTTATTTATCGGTTGTTCAATGGGTGCATATGTAATGTTAGGTCTACACTCACCGTACGTAATTATTGTACCGACAATTTTATGTGCAACGTGTTTATCTGCAAAATATAGATTTACGAGCATGGCATTAATACAACGTGTGAAGGAGATGCAAAAGCATGGAGCGTAAATTAGGAATTTCACTTTATCCAGAACATTCAACGAAAGAAAAAGATATGGCTTATATTTCCGCAGCGGCACGACACGGTTTTTCAAGAATATTTACTTGTTTGTTATCTGTGAATCGTCCGAAAGAAGAAATTGTAGCTGAATTTAAAGAGATTATTAATCACGCAAAAGATAACAATATGGAAGTTATTCTAGATGTAGCTCCAGCTGTGTTTGATCAGCTTGGTATTAGCTATAGTGATCTATCATTTTTCGCAGAGTTAGGTGCAGATGGTATTCGATTAGATGTAGGCTTTGACGGATTAACGGAAGCGAAAATGACGAATAATCCGTACGGTTTAAAAATTGAGTTAAATGTAAGTAACGATATTGCGTACTTAGAAAATATTCTTTCGCATCAAGCGAATAAATCAGCTTTAATTGGTTGCCATAATTTTTATCCGCAAAAATTCACTGGTCTTCCGTACGATTATTTCATTCGCTGTAGTGAACGCTTTAAAAAGCATGGTATTCGCAGTGCAGCATTTATTACATCACATGCCGCAAACATCGGTCCATGGGATATTAACGACGGATTATGTACGTTAGAACAACATCGGAATTTACCAATTGAAGTACAAGCGAAGCATTTATGGGCGACAGGGCTAATTGATGATGTCATTATCGGAAATGCTTATGCGAGTGAAGAAGAATTAGAGAAACTAGGAAACTTAAATCGTTACATGTTGCAGCTAAAAGTGCACTTTGTAGACGAAGCAACAGAAGTAGAGAAGAGAGCTACGCTGCAAGAATTACACGTAAGACGCGGTGACATAACAGAGTATATGGTACGTTCTACAGAAGTGCGTAAAAAATATAAAGACTATGACTTCCCAATGCGCGAAAGTGTGCTACAGGAAAGAGGGCAAGTTGTAATTGGTAATAACTCATTCGGAAAGTATAAAGGTGAACTGCAAATCATTCTAAAAGAAATGCCGATAGATGAACGGAAAAATATCGTCGGTACAATTGCGGAAGAGGAGCTATTCTTACTAAATTATGTAGGAGCTTGGACGCAGTTTACTTGTGTGGAATAGGGAAGATAGGGGGCGTTCCAAATTTTGGACCGCCTTTTTAATATTAAAGTACTTTTAACGTCAAAATTTGTCGGTAAATCGATATCTCTTGTCGAATCGTTGATATATTATAAGTTACGATAGATATATTCGAAAAATCGTTGATATATTGTAGGTTACGATAGATATATTTGAAAAATCGTTGATATAATTTCATTTACTATGTCATTTTTCAGTAGTTTAATAGAGTAAAAAAAGAGCCAGCCTCAACGATGAGACTGACTCTTTTTTATAACTAGTTTAATACTTTAACTGTAACTGTTTTACGTCCCCAGCTACTTGATGTGCCTTTATCTGGCATTAAAACGTCGATTTTATTACCTTTAATAGCTCCACCAGTATCACCAGCGATTGCTACTCCGTAACCTTCAACCCATACTTTTGAACCTAATGGAATGACACTTGGATCAACTGCAATTAGTTTCATGTTTGGATTAGCTGTTAAGTTGTGGCCTAAAGCTGATTTTACTTGGTCGCCTGCTTTATAACCATTTTCAAGTGGATCTGCTGTATAAGCTGTTGCTACAACACGTAACTCACGAGAAGATGATGGTGCACTTGTTTCAGTTTCTTTTGCAGCAGGTTGTTGTGTAGCTGGTTTTTGAGCTTTAGCTGCTTCTTTAGCTTTAGCCGCTTCACGAGCTTCAGCTGCTTCTTGAGCCTTAGCCGCTTGAGCTTCAGCATCTGCTTGAGCTTTAGCCGCTTCACGAGCTTTAGCTGCTTCTTGAGCCTTAGCCGCTGCTTGAGCTTCAGCATCTGCTTGAGCTTTAGCTGCTTCACGAGCTTTAGCCGCCTCTTGAGCTTTAGCTTCTGCTTGAGCTTCAGCATCTGCCTGAGCTTTAGCTGCTTCTTGAGCCTTAGCTGCTTCACGAGCTTTAGCTGCTTCCTGAGCTTTAACTTCTGCTTGAGCTTCTGCCGCTTCACGAGCTTTAGTTGCTTCTTGAGCTTTAGCTTTTGCTTGAGTTTCAGCTACTTCCTGAGCTTTAACAGCTTCACGAACTTTAGCTGTATCTTGAACTGTAGTTGTTTTTTCAGCTTTAACTACTGGTTGAACTTTAACTGGTGCTTTACCTGTTAAGTAAGGAACATGAACATAAGCTGTTTTTCCGTTATATTCAAATTGAATCCAATCATTTTGTACTTGGTGTGTTGTTTCGATTATATCATCTTTTTTCAACTTACCAAGAATCTCTGAGTCTGTGTTTGCACCAGCACGTACGTTTAATACGTTTGCTGTTACGTAGTAAGTGTCTTTTGTATAGTCAGCGTTTATGAAAGCTTCTTTACCGCTATTCAATTGAACTTTTGACCAACCATTTTCTGTATGTAAAACATTTACTTTATATCCATCTAATAATTTTCCTACAACTTTTGATTCAGTAGTTGGGTTTTCTCGTACGTTTAGTACGTCAGTCGTTACGATCGTTTCTGCTTTAGCAGATGTTGTGAAAATCCCAAGACCAAAAACCGCTGCTGTTGCTATACCCATAAATTTTTTCATAATAGCCTCCATTGCATTTGTTTTCGTTGACCTCATTATAGCAACCATTATTTTCTTATTTGCGAAAAACATATAATTACAAAGCTTTCGTAACGGGTCATTAATATTCTGTAACAATTCCATAAATATCCTGATAGCGCTTCCTTGTTGTTTTTTGGCGTATTAGGGCATGTAAAACACAAAATGAGTAGTATTTCAATTACTGTAACATTAATAATGTTACAGTAATGTTTCTTGAGGATATCTATAGTGTTACGAAAACAGCTTATTTTACTGTTTAAATGAAAAAATAGTTATGGGATAATAACCTTTTTAGATGGGAAAAGATATAAATGAGGTGAAATTTAATGAAATATCGATATAATTGTTACAAAATCAGTCGAAGCATGGAAAAAATTACGCCTTGATTTTCGTCTGTTACATAGTATTTTTGCAATAATAGGATTAGATAATAGCCTTAGTACCTATAAATAATGAAGAGTATTAGAATGATAGTTGTAACGTGAAACATATATAATAGAAGAAACTCGATTTAATAGGTAAATAAAAAACGTAGGAGTGTAAACTCCTACGTTTTTGTTTATTCATATCGTAAACATTCAATTGGATCAAGTTTTGCAGCTTTGTTAGCTGGTAATAGTCCGAATGCAATACCGATTAGCATTGAAATACCTACTGCAAGAAGTCCAAGTTCTTTTGAGACAACGAGTGGCCATCCAGCAAAGATTGAGACGATCCAAGCGAAGAAAATACCGAGCATGAATCCGATGAAACCACCAAGTCCTGTTAAAATACAAGATTCGATTAAGAATTGTGTTAATACTTTACCACGTGTTGCACCAAGTGCTTTACGAATACCAATCTCGCGCGTACGTTCTGTTACAGATACAAGCATAATGTTCATTACACCGATACCACCAACAAGTAAGGAGATAGCAGCAATACCACCGAATACCATTTTCATCATACCGATTGATTCGTCTAGTTGTTTCGTAAATTCACCTAAATCTTGTGCTTCGAATTTGTGCTCAAATTTAGGAGCTTTCATTTCGTTTAAGACAGAAACAGCTTGTTTTTCTACACTTTTACGTTCTGTCGGAGAGGTCATTGTTAATCTTACAGAGTCATACTCATTTACTCCTGAAATGACAGGCGCGTTTTCAAGTGACGTATAACCTTCAGGCATAGGCATTCCGAAGTCGTTTTTCGTTTCGTATACACCGACTATTTTATAAGGCTTTCCTTTTATATCTGTGTATTGGTTTGATTCCCAACCACTAAATAATTTGTTGAAAGCTTCTTCATTTAATATAACAGCAGGGATTGCTTGGTTTAGTTCACTGTCATTTAATTCACGACCGTGAACTAATTTTATTTTCGAATCTTTCATAAAGGCGCCTGTTCCACCTTTTAAATCAAGATTTACATCTTTTGAACCAGCAGCTGCTTTTACTTTCATACTTACGTCTGGATATACATCTTTAACGCCTGGTACAGTTTGCAGACGGTTTAGCATATCAGGTGTGATTTTGGCACTATCTGTTCCGTAATCAGGGTTGTTGTAGTAAATCGTTACTTCATTATCTTTTCCTTGGCCTAATTCTTTTTTAAACTTTGCGTTTGTACCATCACCCATTGAGATGATAGTAATAATGGCACTAATACCGATAATAATACCTAACATTGTTAAGATAGAACGCATCTTATGAGCAAAGATAGAGGAAAGGGCCATGCGTATATTTTCACTCGTATTCAAAATTAACCCCTCCAATCTTGGACGATATTTCCGTCACGAATTACAATTTGACGTGCTGCAGCTTCCCCGATTTCACGATCATGGGTAATCATAATAATTGTTGAGCCTTGTTTATTTAATTCGTAAAAGAGGTCCATAATTTGTGTGCTTGTTTTCGTATCAAGTGCTCCCGTCGGTTCATCGGCTAAAATGAATTTTGGGTTATTTACGATTGCACGTGCAACAGCGACACGCTGCTTTTGCCCACCGGACAATTCGTTCGGTAAGTGAGTAGCGCGATCAGCTAAGCCTACTTTTGTTAAAGCAGCTAACGAGCGCTCACGTCTTTCTTTTTTATCGACTCCAGCGTAAATAAGAGGTAGCTCTACATTTTGAAGTGCTGTAAGTCTAGGTAATAACATGAAGTTTTGGAATACGAATCCGATTTCTTTATTACGTACGTGTGCAAGTTCTGTTTCAGACATGTTTGAAATGTTTTGACCAGCTAGTTCGTACGTACCTGTCGTCGGTTTATCTAAGCAACCGATAATGTTCATTAATGTTGATTTACCAGAACCAGAAGGTCCCATAATCGAAGTGAATTCTCCTTGGTTCAGTGTTACATCAATCCCGTGTAATATTTGAACGGACTCTGCACCATTTTGGAAGGATTTCGTGATGCCTTTTAAGTTAATCACTGGGCGACAACCTCCATACCATCTTTTAAGTCTTTTTCAGGCTTAGAGATAATTTCCTCTCCTTTTTTCACTCCAGAAACTTTTGCTTCGCTATCAGTCTCGAATTCAACAGTAACTGCTTGTTCTTTCGCTTTACCGTCTTTTACAACGAAGACAACATTTTTGTCACCTTTTTTCACGATACTGCTTTTCGGAATAATTGTACCAGTTGCTTCGCCAGATTTACTTGTTACGTAAACGTGGAAGCCGTTTTGTAGTTCGTCACTATTATCTAATGTGACAGTGAATTGGTAATTAGAAACAGTTTTATTTTCATCCATGCTCTTTAAAGGTGTAGAACCGATTTCTGTTACTTTTCCTGTCCAAGTCTTACCAGCGACAGTTTTTGAGGAAACAGTTACTTCTTGCCCAACTTTCATACTAGCAAGCTCATATTCAGAAAGTTGACCTTTTACTTTAAATTGACCAGCGTGACGAAGAGTAATTCCGCTCATACCTGTTTTTTCGTCAGCAGTTTTTACGATATCATCAATTACGCCATCAGCAGGACTTGTTACAGAAAGATTGTTTGCTTTCTCTTTTGCTACTTTAATCATTTCATCAGCTTTTTCAACTTCAAACTTTTTCATTTCAATTTGTGATTCTAATTGCCCAACTTCGGCTTCTGATGCTTTTAATGCTTCAGCAGGAAGGCCTGCATTTTTATCTTTTTGTAATTTTTGTTTCGCTGCATCAATTTGTTTTTGGAGCAACGTTACTTCTTTTTGTGCGATTTTCTTTTGCATTTCTGCTTCTGTTACACCTTGTTTCGCAGTCGGATCATTGTATTTAAATAGAAGCTGACCCTTTTTCACTTCATCGCCTTTTTTCACAGCTAATTCATATGTTCCTTTTGTTGGATCGAATGAAATAGTTTCAATTCCGTTTGGAATAACTTCGCCACCAAATTTTTGCGCGTTTTGGATTTGTTTTTCAGTTACTTTATATCCGCTATATGCCATCGCTACATCTGAACCGCCCCCAGCAAATGCAAAGTATGATCCAGCTGCAATTCCGATTGCTACTACACTAGTAATTAACACTTTATTTTTCTTCTTCATCTATTTATCACCTTTTCGTTCGTTTTAGTATCTACATTAAGTATAGAAGAGGTGAAGAATCTGACAAATCGTTTTAGCTTACAATAACCTTACAGTTTTGTAAGGTATGAATATGTAAATGTAAGGTAGAGCTTGTCCAAGTGTAAGCAAATGAATTGACTCGTCGTTTCTTTCTTACAATAATATTGTATGAAGGAGAGGAGGAAGGAAGATGGAAGCTTATTTTAGTGCGCATCCATTAAAATCGTTTATTCCATACTCAAGGCAACATGCCATTATATTATTTATTATGTTGGTGGGGATATTTTTTCTGTATCAATACCAAGATGTATTACGTCAAAGTGAGTGGAATATAACGGTTCGATATGCAATTGCATTTTTATTTATAGGTAGTGAAATTGGGCTTCATATGTGGGAGTGGAAAGCGGGGATTTTTGAGCTAGCTACTTCATTACCGTTTGAATTATGTACGATTAGTTTATTATTAGCGTCGATTATGATCGTAACGAAAAGTTACCGCATATATGAGATTGTATTTTTCACGGGAATTATTGGTGCATCACAAGCTATTTTAACGCCAAACTTGCAGTATGCTTTTCCGCATTTTCGTTTCATTGAATATTTTAGTGCGCATATATTGCTCATTTGGGCACCACTCTTTATGACTTGGGTGGAAGGATATCGTCCGACAGTACAATCTATTAAACGCACAATGATATTTTTAAACATATTGATTCCAATTGTTTCGTTTGTAAATTACAAAACAGGTGGTAATTATATGTTTTTAGCTCATAAGCCAGAAACAGCTTCATTACTTGATATGTTAGGGCCGCATCCTTACTATATTATTTCATTGGAAATAGCTGCGCTTATTGGATGTTTGGTTTTGTATATGCCGTTTGCGAAAAGAGAAAGGCATGCGCATAAGGAATCACTAGGATCATAGCCTAGTGATTTTTCGCTCTTAAAATATTTACAATTCAGAAAATTAAGAATAAAATTAAGGGGTAAATTATAGAGAGAGAAGGGCGAAAATGGTCAAAAAAGTATTTTTGAATGGAATGGAAGTGACGATTCAATTTCTTATTTCGATTTTGGGGATTATTATGTTAGGGGCTCTGCCGAAATTGTTTTATGGATTTAAGCTGGATGTATCAAAGTACATACAGAGTTTAAAAGAAGTGTTTGTGAACTTAATGGATATTTCCAATTTGCAATATGTGAGAGGTAAATTTTTATTTCCGCAGTTGTTCGTCCATTATAAAGAAACGATTATTATTTTTTTAGCTGCTTTTTTTATTTCATTATTTGTAGCATTTTGTATTGTTTATGTAATTATGAGTAGTTCACCGCGTATACAACATCGAATTAAATCATTTCTTATCTTCCTGGAATCCATTCCAGATATCCTTCTTATTTTAGTATCACAAATTTTAGTTGTATGGTTTTTTAAACAAACAGGTTTTTTACCTTTTCAAATTGCTTCAATTGGAGGCGAGTCGATTAGGGGGTTGCCAATATTGTGTTTGAGCATCCCGACTACGATTATGTTTGTAAAAATGGTCGTGCTTCGTTTTGAAAATGAACTAGAAAAAGATTATGTACTATTTGCTAAGGCGAAAGGGCTGGGGCGCTTTCATATTTTAAATCGTCATATTTTACGAAATGTGTTGCTTAGTACATTATTCTTTGCGAAAACGAATATCTTTTTTATGTTATCTAATTTATATATTATAGAATGGATTTTTAATACGGGTGGTATTTTTATGTTTTTGAAATCGTATTTCGGTATTAGAGTTGAGGTTTTCATAGTGAGTGTACTGCTTATATATATTCCGATTTTTATTTTATTTAAATTGTTTCATTATCTCATTCCGGCTGCGATGAAGGAGAGATTATAATATGTGGACGTATATAAAACGTGATAAAAGATTTTGGATAAGCATTGGTTTTCTTCTCCTATTAGTTCTTTTGAGCATCGGAAATACGTTATGGAATGATGGACATATTAGACAAGTTACATTGCAATATGATGCGGATGAAAATCCACAAGTGCCACCGTTTCCACCTTCATTACAATTTTTACTCGGGACAGACCGGAAAGGGTATGACCTGTTACATTTAGTCATTGAGGGCGCGAAGTGGACGATTGGTATATCTATTTTAATTGCGGCACTTAGAATGGTAATAGGTGTGTTTTTCGGTGTCGTACTCGGAACGTATATAAAAAGAGGATTTTCAAAAATTGAGGCTTTCTTTGATAGTTTTACAGTTATTCCGACAGTTATGATTGCGTATTTTTTTCTTCAATCTGCAAATGCATTTGGAAGCGGAGAGGAGACAACAACCTTTTTTGAAAGGGCTTCGTTTCAAGTGGTATTACTTGTACTGCTTGTAATGCCAGTTATTGCACTGTATGTGGCGAAGGAAGTTCGTAAATTGCGAACGGAAGAATTTGTTGATGCCGCGCGCATATTAGGTGGATCGAGAAGACATATTGTTATAAAACATATTTTTCCGCATCTCTATATGCCGTTTATACTCGTATTTCTTCAGCAGTTTACGCAGACTCTTACTATTTTACTGCACTTAGGATTACTTGAAGTGTTCTTTGGTGGGACTGTAATGTTTGGTGGACAAATAAAAGAGGTGGAATCTTATACGCATGAATGGTCAGGTTTAATTGGAGTATACTTTAGGTCATTAACAGTGAATCCGTGGATCCCTCTCGTTCCGATTACATTTTTTGGACTTACTATTTTTTCAGGAAATATGATTGTAAAAAGTATCGAAGAGGCGATGATGAAAGTAAGGTTAGGAGGAGAGCTAAAGAAGGATGTTGTAGAAGAGGAACAATCTGTTGTGCAGTCGAAAGAAGAGTTATTTACTTTTAAGCATACGATGTGAAAATAAAGAAAAGAAGCAAGCATGTATTTCATGCTTGCTTCTTTTCTTTATTTTGTAGAGACTTCGCCTTCCGCTTCTGCTTGCGGAATAAAGTATCCGATTATACCACCGATTATTGCTGGAATGATCCAGCCAATTCCTAGGTTATAAAAAGGAATTGTGTGTACGATATTAGCGATAAAACTTGGTATCAATTCCACATTATCAAGTGCATGAATACAGCTAATAATGAATGCTGCGAGCATTGCTCCGATGTAGACAGAAGGTTTACGTTTCGTATATTTATCAATAAATGATACGAAAATTAAAATGATTGTAATTGGATACAAAATGATTAATACAGGTAATGTGATTTTAATTAATAAGCTTAATCCTAAGTTTGAAATCACGAAGCTAAAAATACAAACGTATAGTACGAGCTTCTTATATGAAACGTTTGTTAGTACTGTTGCGAAATAGTTGGCGAACGCACTTACAACGCCGATTGCTGTTGTTAAACAAGCGAAGATAATGGCGATACTTAATAAAACATTACCGCTTGTCCCAAAGAATTGATACATAACAGTAGCTAATAGCTGCCCACCGTTTTCGAATTGTCCTAAGTTTCCGTTTGAAGCTCCAATATAACCGAGTAAGAAGTAAACAATTGTTAAGAATAGAGCAGCGATACTTCCGCAAATGATTGTATATTTTGCGATAGATTTCTTCTCTTGTATACCATTTTGACGAATTGCATTTACAACAATTGTTGATAGTACGAGAGCCCCAATTGCATCTAACGTTAAAAATCCTTCAAGAAATCCTTTGAAAAACGGGATGTCTTTATAGTCACCGATAGGTTCTGCAAACGTCCCTGGTGAAAGAATCGCTTTTGTTGCCATAATTGCAATAATTACAAGTAAAATTGGCGTTAATATTTTACCGATATGATCTACTAGCTTGGATGGATTTAATGATAAGAAGTAAACGACTGTGAAGAAAATCGCACTAAAAACTAACATAGAATACCATTGATCTGGGAAAAGTGGTGCAATCCCGATTTCATAAGATACAGATCCAGTTCGTGGAATAACAAATAGTGGGCCGATTGAAAGATAAATAATGATAGCGAATACTGCTGCGAATTTTGGATGAACACGGCTCGCTAAAGTGTTAAAACTACCACCAGCAAGGGCAACAGCAACGATAGCAAGTAAAGATAAACCGACGTCTGTAATAATAAACCCTGTAATGGAAACCCACATATTTTCTCCGGAAGAAAGACCAAGAAGGGGCGGGAAAATCATATTACCAGCACCGAAGAAAACTGCGAATAGTAATAAACTAATCGAAAGTATTTGCGCTGGTTTTAAAGTTGTATGCATATAAAGAAAATCCTCCTAATGAGTGTTTTTGTCGAAAATTCAAATAATTTGTCGAGTAACTGTTATTATTTTAAAGGTCTGATGACTAGAAAGCAATAGGGAATTTTGAAAATATTAAAAAATAATGCATTAAATCGAATAAATATACTATTTATATGTTTAATAGGAAGGATTTAACTTTTAACATAAAAAAACACATATCGCTAGGATACGTGTTTTAAAAAAATATTTTTTTATCGCGTTCTTCTTTTAAAATTTCAACTGCTTCTCGGAAACGTTGTGAATGGACAATTTCTCGTTCACGTAAGAAGCGTAGGCTGTCATTTATATCTGGATCATCTGATAAGTTAATGAGCCATTGATATGTTGCGCGTGCTTTTTCTTCAGCTGCAATATCCTCGTATAGATCGGCAATTGGATCACCTTTAGCTTGTATATAGGTTGCAGTAAATGGAACACCAGCAGCGTTATGGTAATGAAGAGCACTGTCATGATCAGCGTAATGAGGGTCAAGACCAGCAGCTTTCATTTGTTCAGGGGTCGCATCTTTCGTCAGCTTATAAACCATCGTAGCAATCATTTCAAGGTGAGCAAATTCTTCTGTACCAATATCAGTAAGTAGGCCAATGACTTTATCAGGAATTGTATAACGTTGATTTAAGTAACGTAGTGCAGCAGCTAATTCTCCATCTGCACCACCGTATTGCTCGATTAATAATTTTGCAAGTGCGGGATTACAAGTTCCCACTTTAACTGGGTATTGTAATTTCTTTTCATAAATCCACATAGTTTCTCTCCTTTATATTTGCCATGGCCAAGGACCTTTGCTCCATTCCCAAGGGGCATTAGAATAGCTGTTTCCAAACTGTTGGAGTGGTCCGTATTTTTCTTCCATCTTTTGTTTTAATACTCTCCGCTTATAGGAAAAGTCATTAAATTGATTAATCGCGGCGGTGTCATCTGGATGTGTATCTAAATAAAGAGTGAGTTCAACTAGTACAAAGTCTAATTCTTGAAGCTCCAGTAAAAGCTGATAGTATTCTTCTGGTAGCGATTGATTCACGTCAGTAGTCACCGCCCTTTTTTATAAGGATTTTCATAATAGTCATAAAAAACAGGCCATAAAGTCCCTTTTTGTAGTGCTTCTTTTGGTGTGAATTGAGGCAAGTTTGGCGGTTGAAAGCCTAAAAATAAATTAGGAGGAGTAGAATAATATTTTTTTCCGATAGGAGGACAAGGATCGAGAGGACTATGATAGGGCACGAATGATCTCATATATTTATTCATGAATAAACCTCCTTACATGTTCATTACTACGTATTGTATTCAGACATAATGAGCATTTATGACACATATAAAAAAGTAATAAGTACAGGGGGAATGAATGTGGAGAATGTAAAGAATTTAATCGTGTTAGAAGTAAAGAACTTAAAGGAAACTCTGTATTTTTATGAAGGGATTTTAGGAATCAAGCCTAGTTTAGAAAGACCCCAATTAGATGTAACAGGGGTTTGGTATGATACTGATTCAACGAGAATTAGTTTTGTAATGAATCGTAGTTTGGGTGGGCGTGAGAAGAGTGTTACGGATGCGGTTGATGTTCTAATGTTTTCAATTTCTAACATAGAGAATTTAAAGAAGAGGTTAGTGTTTTATAAAATTGCATATACAGAAAACAAAAGTGAGAAGAGTATTGTAGTACAAGACCCAGATGGATATAAACTTCAAGTGATAGAGAAGGATGAATAAACGGAGGCGATTTAGTGGAGAGGAATTATGAAGAAAGTGCGTTGTTTGAGCATCAATTTTGGCTAAGGGTGCTTACTGATCATTCGCAATTTTTACTTGATGCATTAGCTCCGAAGGAAAAAGAAGATATAAAGAAGGCCACATATTTTCTTGAAACATTTACGAATCTTTTAAATAAAGTTCATAATGTGAATCTCATTGCATTTTCAAAAGAGGCAGAACGAGCCGCAAAGGAAATACGAACGTTTAAATTAAGTATTATACAGAAACAACTCGAGGGAAAAATCACTATTCATTTTACACCAACTTTCATCAATCATATGGTAAACGAAGTAGAAGAATATATAACGGTGTTAGAATTTTTAAAGAAAGGAGAAGTTCCGCCTGTTTTTCATGAATTACATTACCATCTCGTTTGGTTAACGGATGCGGCTGGTCATGCAGGCTCTATTTCTGGTGGATTAGATCTTGTTGAAAAAAGATTGAAAGAGAAAAGTGAAGAATTTACGAAGCACTTTGAACAATTTTACTTAAAGGCAGTTGAGATGACAGGTTATTTACGGACAGAGCTTCATCATTTTCCTGCATTAAAGAAGTTTACAAAAGATGTTTCACTTGAGTTAAAATTATTTTCGCATTTTCTCCATGAGGTTGAAGAGATGGAGTTATCGAATGAAATATTAAGTGCATTATCTGCTAGAATGGCGGATCATATGGCAAGAGAAGAATGTTATTACTTATTAAAATTAGCACAATCTTCTGGACTTGAGATGCCAAAATGTAATCCGCTTTAAAGAAAAAAGAGGTCAATTTTATTTGGCCTCTTTTTCTGTTTTATTGTCTCTTTTTATTTTTGCTTGTTCAATACTTGCCTGTAATGTCTCCATAATATTGATGATGTTTGGAGCAGGAGAGATGGTTTCGGTTTTTTCTTGTTGTTCAATTTTATTTTCGATTAATTCGGTAAGAGCTTCTTTATATTCATCTGTATATAACTCTTGTTCGAAAGGATTTGTAAGATGGTGGATTAAATTGATTGCTGCTGTGAGTTCTTGTTTTTGAATTGGATAATTTTCATTACTTGGTAAGTTAGGTGTATTTGTTATATCGCGAATTTCATTAGGGTAGTGAATAGTTTGTAATATAAGCCCATCTTCAAAGTTACGGATAATAGCTAAATGTTGTTTTTTTCTAATGGAAATATGGATAAGACCAAGTTTATTCGTACGTTCAAGAGCTTCTTTTAATAATAAATATGATTTTTCATGTCCTAGGGTAGGTCCTATAAAATAAGAGCGATCATAGAGAACAGAATCAATTTCGTTATTTTGGACAAAAGATATAATACGAATGGATCGTGGTTCATGAGCTTGTTGTAATTCAGCTAATTCTTTTTCATCCATAATAATATATTTATGAGGTGCGTATTCATAGGCTTTTACAATATCTTTATCATCAATTTCTTCATCCGTACAATCAGGAGCAAATTTTTTATATTTAATAGGTGTTAAGCATTCTTTATGAAGACTTAAAAATTTTATGTCGTTTTCTTCTACGGCACTATATAGTTTGATTCCTATATTTAATAGTCCAAGTGAAAGTGCACCTTTCCATACAGTATGCAAATGAAACATCTCCTTTCGTTCAAAAATGATTATGTATATTATGAGATAGTAAGAAATTTCCTATACGTTTTTTGTTTTTTACGAAAGGGATTGGGATATAAAATATATTGACAAGCCCTCTGAAATATTTTAATGTGAGTGTATAAAATTGTGTATAAAGGGGAGTAACTTATTACAGTAAAGTCGTCATTACAGGGAGAAACCCTCGGCTTTATTGGCAACGTTTCGTTGTTAGTGAGACCTTTACCAGCAATGGTAAAGGCCCCTTTCTGTCTTTTTGAGGACCCTTACCATATTTGGTAGGGTCCTTTTCGTATACAAAGAGAGGAGATATAAAAATGAAAAAACTTATTAGTAGATTAAGAGTTGTATTTCATATTCGCCGATTTGTTCCATTCCTATTTGACTTTTTCACTTCAAAAGAGGTTTCAATAAAGAAGAAAATTTTATCTATTGCGTTTTTAGTTGGTTATGTTGCGATGCCGCTCGATTTAATTCCAGACTTCCTGCCGTTTATCGGTATTTTAGATGATATTGGAATTGTGTTATTTATTTTGAACCGAATTGTAAAAATGGCGCCAGTTCAATTACAAGAAAAGCATAACGTAAATGTAGGATAGGAGTTAAAAATATGGAGCAAATTATTTTAGATATAATCGAGTTTTTAAAGCAGTTTTCTTATTTTGGAGTTGTGTTAGCATTAACGTTTGAATTTATTCCGGCAGAAGTAGTTTTGCCCATGGTTGGGTATTGGGTATACGAGGGTGATATGAATTTTTGGCTTGCTGTACTAGCCGGAACGCTTGGCGGAACGACAGGACCGTTAACGTTATACGCACTCGGTTATTACGGTGGTCGTCCGCTATTAATAAAATACGGAAAATACTTCTTTATTAAAGAAGAACAAATTCAAAAAGCAGATGATTTCTTTGAGAAATATGGACCAGTTGTAGCATTTGTTGGACGCTTTGTACCGGGAGTTAGAACGCTTATTTCTGTTCCATGCGGTATGGCGAAAATGAACATATGGAAATTCAGCATATATACATTTGTAGCAATGTTCCCGTTAACGACTTTGTATGTTTATTTTGGAATGAAATTAGGTCCGCATTGGGAAAAAGCAGCAGATGTTGTTGGGCAATATATGCTACCGATATTAGGGGGCGTTATTCTTATCGTTGCTAGTATCTTTGTCTATAAATATATGAAGAAAAGAAACAAAACGGAATCTATCTAGTCATTTGAATATTTTTTGAAAATAGATGAATAGTACAGGCAAAAGACTCTGAGGGACATACACATATAGGGAATATAAAAGAGAGAGGGGAAACAACTATGTCTTGTGAGTGCTCAGGGTCAGCATTAACTTGTTGTCCAGATAAAAATTATGTGCAAGATAAAGTGTGTAGTCCGTGGTCTGCTACTGTAGTTGCAACAGCAATTGATAATGTTCTCTATACAAATAATATTAACCAAAACGTAGTTGGTACTGGTTTTGTTAAATATGATGTTGGACCAGGCCCAATTACTGTAGAAGCGCTTGATTCTGCTGGGGGTACAATTGATACACAAACATTAAACCCAGGAACGAGTATTGCTTTTACGTATCGTCGCTTTGATAGTATACAAGTTGTGTTACCTGCAACACCTGCTGGAACGTATCAGGGAGAATTTTGTATTACAACACGTTATCCACTTTCATAGCAGAATAGGAGAGGATCGAAATGGGAATGAGAAGTTCCAGTTTGTCTTGTTGTTCTAATAAAACACTTGTGCAAGACCAAGTATGTACAGACTGGTCTATTACAGGTGCTGGTACTCAAATTGTATATACAAATAATATCACGCAAGAAGTATATGGTTCAGGTTACGTGAAATATGATGTAGGTGCGAACCCGATTACAGTTGATTTTTTAGTTGGTGCTACAGTAATTGATACAATTACTGTACAGCCGCAAAGTAGTGGTACTTTCACTGTACGATATTTTACGACTGTTCGAATTACTACGACAGGAACAACTGTTAATCAAGGAGAGTTTTGTATTACTGTACGTTATCCGATTTCATAAAAAAAGCATACCGTAAATGGTATGCTTTTTTTATTGAGAAAGTAATGAAATTGGTATTCTATAAGCAACATGTAAATTCGCAACAGTACTTGCCTTCTAAATATAGTGAAGGATTACTTGTTATATTGATAATATTGACCGACTGTAGGTTTTTTCCTGTGTACGATATTGTATTACCAGGAAACACAGTGAAAATATTGGTTACTGTTCCAACGATTTGAATTGTAATTGCTTCGGTGCTGCTAGTACTATTGTAAACCGAGACAGTACCTGATATAAGTAGTATCCCATCACTTTGCCATAGTATCATTGATTGTGATGCATCTTTGGCAGAGGGGATGGTGTTATTAGTTATGAGGAAATTCCCTGCAAATTCATTTGTTACTCGCTCGCAATTTGGATTTGGAGGAGGGGGCGGTGGACAAGGGTCTGGACAAATAATAGATAAAGGAGCGAAACAGCCGATATTTTTTTTATTCTTCAATACAACCCCTCCTTTTAAGTTGTTTTTTACTACTATTAAATGTAAAAGCATGGCCGATGTGTTAAAAAAAGAAGGAAATATTAAAAATTAAGATTGTCTAATAGGCTTAAACCTTAACTTATCATTAGCGTTATAGAAAAGATTATATGTGAATAGTCATAGGAAAAGAATGATCAGACTCTTTTAGACAAAAGGTGGTTGTATACAATAGTACGAGGAATGTTGGACTTAATTTCTAATTAACTGTATATTTACAAAAATCTAATAAAATTCATTTGTTATTTAAACGACATTAACATGTATTAGATAAAATAGCCCTTGTAATGAATCAATTATTATGAGGAGGATTCACGTGGACAGAAATGCTTTAAGAAAAGTAAAAGGCCTTATTGGATTATTAATGGTTTTTGTATTAGCGTTCGTATCATTTCCGTGGAGTACATCAGTCAAGGCGGAAGAGAAAAAGCAAGAAAAGGCATCAAGTGAGAAGAAGATAGTTTTTCCAGTTGTAAGTGATGTGCATATTAAAAATAGTGGAACAGATGATACGTTTCGCTGGAAAAGAGCGATCGAACAGTTTAATACATTAGCACCGAAGCAAGATGCATTTGTTATTGTAGGTGATTTCACGGATACAGGATCGGTGCAGCAATATGATCGTTTCATGCAAGTGTACAATGAAAATGCAAATAAAGATGCTGTGCGAATGAATTCTCTTGGTAACCATGATTATTGGAACGGTTTATCTGTAGAAGGTGCGCAGAAGCGTTTCTTAGAAAAAACAGGTATGGAATCAATTTATTATCATAAAGTGGTAAAAGGTTATCACTTCCTTGTTATGTCTCCAGAGAATGGAACAACTCATGGCTATTATTCGGACAAGCAAATTAATTGGTTAAAAGAAGAAATGGCAAAAGCGCAAAAAGATGATCCAGAAAAACCGATTTTTGTATTTTTACATCAACACATTAAAGAGACAGTATACGGTAGTCATGAATGGGGAACACAAGATAGCGCAAAAATTAATGCGGTATTAAAAGAATACCCACAAGTTATTACGTTTTCAGGTCATTCACATTATCCATTAGATGATCCGAGATCGATACATCAAAAAGACTTTACATCAGTTGGTACATCTTCAGTAAGTTATATGGAAGTTGAAGGTGGTAAAGTACAAGGGAATATCCCGCCAGGAGCTAGTACGTTAAGCCAAGGTTTATTAGTAGAAGTAGATGATAAAGAAGTAACGATTAATCGTCGTGATTTCCATACGAATTCTTGGACAGGCGAGCCTTGGAAAATTAAATTACCAGCAAAGAAAGAAACATTTACACATGTAGAAGATCGTGATAAAGAAAAGCCTTACTTTGCTAAGGATGCAAAGCTTGCTGTATCAAATGTAACAGAAAATGCGGCAACAGTAACATTCCCGCAAGCATTGGACAACCTCCTTGTTCACTCTTACCGTGTACAAGCTAGAGATAAGCAAACGGGTGAAATAAAAAATAAATTGTTAGCATTCTCAGAGTTTTATCGTGATCCAGTGCCGAAAGATCTTACGTTTACGCTTGCAGGGTTAGATGGCGGGAAAACATATACACTTGAAGTAGTTGCGATTGATTCATTTGGCAATGAAACCGCGCAGCCGTTAACTGCGGAAATTACTACGAAAAAAGATAATATTGACCCGAATGTGAAAGTACCAAAAGCTGATGTTTTCGATGTAAACTTTGCAGATGGTACATTTAAAGACAATTCACCATTTGGTACAAAAGGTGATATGAAGGGTAATGTGACTATTGAATATGATAAAACATTGAAGAAGAATGTTATGAAGTTAAACGGAAAAGCAAATACATTTGGATACCTTCCATTTTCAGCAGCACAAAAAGAGAAAATAGCAAATACGTTTACGTTAGAAACTGTATTTTCAATGAATGAAATTCGCGGACAAGGTATTTTGCAAAATACAGAAGGCGGCGGAATTGGATTTGAGTCTACAGGGAGTGGATATGTTGAATTATGGGCTCACATTGGTGGTAGCTATAAACGTGTTGGCGTTCAATTAGAAGCAAACAAAACATATCACTTAACAGGAACGTATAACGGAAGCGAAGTGGCAATTTACGTAGATGGTAAAAAAGTAAATAGTCAGCCAGCTACTGGGAAAGTGTATCATCCAAACGTACCATTTGCATTTGGAGCGGATCCTGATAGTAACGGAAATGGTGGTATTCCGTTAAATGGACAAATCGCGCTTGCGAAATTATATAGTAAAGCGTTAAGTTCTTCAGAAGTATTAGCGGCGTACAATGAGTTTTCTAACCGCACAAAGTTAGAGCAAGTGAACGCGTTATATGAAGAGCTTGGAAAAGTGAAAGAAGTGTTAGCTGGTACGTATGAGTTTGGTGATAAGCCAGGTCAATATTCAAAGGAAGCATTTCAAGAACTAGAGAAAAGCTATAACATTGCAAAGCAAGCATTTGAAAATGTAGGAAGTACTGGGGAACAAATTATTCAAACATATAACGAATTAAAAACAGCTAATGTAACATTTGTACAATCTAAAGTAGTAGAACAACCGAAAACACCGAAAGAAAAATTACAAATCAATATTGAATCTGCAAAAGTAGTAGTGAAAAAAGCGCAAGATGCAAATGTAACGGACGGTTCAATGAAAGCACTGATTCAAAAAATTACAGTGGCCGAAGCTGTAGTGAAAGATGTAAAAGTAAAAGATGCACAGGTAGAAACGATGAATCGTACATTAGAGTATACAATTTCACTTGTTGAAAAAAGCATAAACAAATAAGAGAGAAGAAAAGAAGCTTATCATGATAGGCTTCTTTTTTGTTATACTAAAAGTAGTATAGAATGAAGGAGCGAATAATTTGGAACAGAAAAAGCTAAAAAGAATTCTTGAATATGTATGGATTGCGGTTGTGCTCCTTGTAGGATATTATTTCTTAAAAGAGAAAAGTATTTGGGTTTTATTTTTAATGACTTTCTTATTAGCAGGACTAGGAACGTTATTTATTAACTTTTTCTTTGATAGTTTGAATGCCTGGAAGAATAAAAAGAAGGGAACGAAGTAAAGGAGGGAATATATGCAAAAGTGGAAGCTCATATATCAGGTGATTATTTTCCTATTACTTGTAGGTATTGGAATTATTAAATACGCAACGCCAATAGGAAATTGGGCATGGTTTACAGCTTGCATCGGCATATTTTTCATTTTACAGTCGTTAACGAAAAAATATAATAGTACAGAAAAATAGCTCGCCGCTAAAACGGCGAGCTATTTTGTTATGCTTTTTTCTTTTCATCATTCGTTTTTTCGGTAGCTAAATGACTATGTTTCCTAGAGTAGAAGAAATAGAAGCATAAGCCGACTATAAGCCAAACTGCAAAGCTAATCCATGTTGTTTTAGACAAATTGATCATTAAATATAAGCAGCAAAGAATAGCGACAACTGGTAATACAGGTACGAAAGGTGTACGGAATCCACGTTTTAAATCAGGATGTGTTTTTCGTAAAATAAGTACTGCGCAGCAAACGAATGTAAAGGCTGTTAATGTGCCGATGTTTACTAAATTCGCTAGCAAATGTAAATCTAAAAGTCCTGCTAATAAAGCAGCAACAACGCCAGTAATCCACGTATTTAATAAAGGGATTTTTACTCTTTTATTTACACGTGCTAACGCTTTTGGAAGTAGACCGTCACGGCTCATTGCATACGAAACGCGAACTTGTCCATACATAACGACTAAGAGAACGGTTGTCATTCCAGTCATCGCTCCGACAGCGAGTAGTCCTGCAATTGTATCCTCACCAACGAAATGCAATGCAAATGCAACTGGATCAGAGACGTCTAATTGCGTATAAGGAACCATACCTGTTAAAACGAAAGATACAATCATATATAAAACAGTACAAATAAGAAGAGAACCGATAATACCAATTGGTAAGTCACGCTGCGGTTTTTTCGTTTCTTCTGCAGCGGTTGCGATTGCATCAAAACCTAAAAAGGCGAAGAACACAGTGGCAGCCCCAGTAATAATACCGTCGTATCCGAATGGGATGAACGGTGTCCAATTTTCAGGTTTTACATATTTTGCACCTGCTACGATAAAGGCAATGATAACAGCTAGTTTAATAAGAACCATAATATTATTAATGCGTGCACTTTCACGTATACCAAAACTTAAAAGGCCAGTAATAAGAAGTAAAATGCAGACAGCTGGTAAATCGATGAGACCACCTTTTCCTACGCCGGGGGCCGAGGCGATTATGGCGGGCAGGTGTATATTGAACCCTTGTAGTAATGATTGCAAATAACCAGACCAACCGACAGCTACTGCTGCAATGGCAAGTAAATATTCGAGCATTAAACACCATCCGACGATGAAGGCGACGACTTCTCCGACTGTCATGTATGCGTAAGTATACACACTTCCTGAGACAGGAATAGAAGAAGCAAATTCAGCATAACAAAAGGCTACACAAGCACAAGTAAATGCAGCAATAAGAAATGATAGCATAATACCAGGACCAGAATGTTTTGCTGCAACAATACCTGTTAATACAAAAATCCCTGTCCCAATTACGGCGCCGATCCCTAAAAACGTTAAATCGAGTGCAGTTAATGTTCTATCTAGCTGCTTTGGTGATTCAGTACTAAGCGCTTTTTTTCGTAATAATGACTTCACTGTGGACTCTCCCCCCGTTTTTTCATTTCCATAACTGCGACTATAGTATGAGCCCGTTAAAAAAGAGTATGTAAGGAAATGGAGGTACAGTTATGGTATGTAGTTTTTTAAAATTGCTGGATTAATCTTAATATAATTCAGAATATTTTGTCAAATAAAAATATGAAAAATAAAATTCGGATCAATAGGGGAAACTACTTGCAGAAATGGACGGGGGTTAACGACCCACTGATTAAAGTTAAAGTAGGAGCAGATGCTATGTTATTTTATTTTGAACTTGTCGTCATTTTACTTTGTACGAAATTAGCTGGTGACATTAGTGTGAGACTTGGTCAGCCTTCTGTACTTGGTAAGTTAATTGTTGGTATTATTATCGGTCCGGCTGTACTCGGTATTATTAATAGTTCTGAACTGATTGATGAACTGAGTGAGATTGGTGTTTTGCTACTTATGTTTATGGCGGGACTTGAAACAGATTTAGAAGAGTTAAATCGGAATTTGAAATCGTCATTTGCAGTAGCGGCTGGTGGAATTATTTTTCCTTTCATCGGTGGTTATGTAACAGGGTTACTGTTTGGATTAATACAGTCCCATGCCATTTTTTTAGGGTTATTACTTTGCGCAACATCGGTTAGTATTACGGTGCAGACGCTACGTGATCTAGGAAAAATGAATACGAGAGAAAGTACAACAATTTTAGGTGCTGCCGTATTTGATGATGTCATTGTCGTTATTTTATTGGCATTTGTAATGAGTTTTTTAGGAACACAAGATGTGAATATAACACTTGTCATTGCAAAGAAAATTATTTTCTTTGTAAGTATTGTTTTTATTGCTTGGAAAGTCGTTCCTTGGATTATGAAAATGCTTGTCCCGCTTCGTGTAACAGAAGCGTTAATTAGCGCGGCTCTTATTATTTGCTTTTCTTTTTCTTATTACAGTGAAATGATGGGAATTGCAGGTATTATTGGAGCATTTGCAGCAGGAATTGCTATTTCTCAAACAGAGTATAAGCATGAAGTGGAACATAAAATTGAACCGATTGCTTATGCAATATTTGTTCCAGTATTCTTCGTAAGTATCGGAATGGAAATTACATTTCAAGGCATTGGAAGCCAGCTTTGGTTCATTATTATTATGACCCTCATTGCAATTTTCACAAAGTTAATTGGATCAGGTTTAGGAGCGAGATTGACAGGTTTTAATCTCCAATCTTCTATTAGTATTGGCGCGGGGATGGTATCACGTGGTGAAGTAGCGCTTATCATCGCAGCAAATGGACTTACGGCGAATTTATTAGCGAAAGAAAATTTCACAGCGATTGTTATTGTTGTTATATTGACGACGATTATTACACCGCCACTTTTGAAGAAATATTTTGTATAGAGAGGAAGGGCTTATCTGATGTAGGTAAGCTCTTTTTTTATTCCAAAAAGCAATGGTCATATAGCATGAAGGGTTTGTAATTATGGTAAAATCTATGTATGTGATATGACAAGGAGAGGGAAGTGTGAAGATTACGAAGGAGAAGGTTATCGGTGTAATCGTACTTATTGCAGTATGTATACCATTTACTGCATGGAAAGAATCAAAAGTGAAAGATTTTCCGGTTTCTATTTTTTCGGAAGAAGCAGATGGTGAGTACGGTCAGAAGCTGAAATATACTGCTTTTTTACCTGATGTTGCGATTTGGATGAACGGTTGGAAAGAGAAGTGGACAGAAGGAGAAAGAACTGTTTATCAAAAAGGGAATCGCATTGTAAATGTGTTTCATCCTCCTGGCGATGATGGTTTTTACCTTCTTGAAGCAAGAGAAAATAAGTGAACGCAACCGTAAGAAGTGGAGGTTAAATAGTGAAAGCTTCAACATTACTATTTAAAATTGAAAGTAATATGGATCAATTTTCACCAGCTGAAAAGAAGGTTGCCATGTACATAATGGAGAATGCAGAGATTGTTCCGAACTTAACGACGAAAGAAGTGTCAACGAATGCAGGCGCAAGTGAGGCGAGTGTCGTTCGTTTTTGTAAGTCGATTGGGATCGGAAGTTTTAAAGCATTTAAGATAGCACTCGTTCGTGAATTAACGATTGCTGATTATAATATTAACGATTTTTCAGTGATGAATACGGAAGATGGACCGTACGATTTGTTTAATAAAGTCACTTATGTGAATAAAGCTGCAATTGAGGCGAGCGTTACTGCGATAGATAAGAAGGAACTTGAAAAAGCTGCAGATCGTATTGTAAATGCGGATAAAATTATCTTTTACGGAGTAGGCGGATCAGCTACGCCAGCAATGGACGGGGCTTATAAATTTACGCGGCTTGGATTTACAGCGATGATGCTATCTGATTTTCATATGATGTTGCCGCTTGTGACGAATTTAAAAGAAGGCGATATATTTGTTGCGATTTCAACATCTGGTCGAACGAGAGATGTGCTTGAAATGGCGCAGTATGCAAAGAGACAAGGTGCAACTGTTATTGGAATTACGAAGCTAGATCAATCATCCCCCTTATATAAAGAAGCAGACATTCGTCTTTGTATGCCAGATGTAGAACAAGATCATCGTATTGCAAGTATTGCGTCGAGAATGACGCAACTGAATATGATTGATGCTTTATATGTGATTACTTTCAACCGAATTGGTAATAAAGTATTGGATCAATTTATGGAGACGCGAGAAGAAGCGTTGCGGTTACGGAAGTTAAAGTAGAAGAAAAGATGAGGAGACTCATCTTTTTTATTATCTTTGACACAAATATGTCATGTTGTGAAATTTTATTTCATAAAATAAGAAAGGGTTATTGATTTTTAGTTTCTTAAAGTTATAATAAAAGTGTGAAATATAATTTCAAAGAGGGTGGAAATATGTTAGAAAATTTATCGACAGAACATCGTAATGAGAAAACAATGAATCTGGATGAAATGAGCATAAAAGAAGTGTTGCAAAGTATGAATGAAGAAGATCGAACTGTTGCGTTAGCAGTTGAAAAAGAGATAGAACAAATTGAAAAGGTTGTACAGACTGTTATTAAATCTTTTGAAGAAGAGGGACGTTTAATTTACATTGGTGCTGGTACGAGTGGTCGTTTAGGTATTCTAGATGCAGTGGAATGTCCGCCGACATTTGGCACGGATGATAAAATGGTGCAAGGATTTATAGCAGGTGAGTTGAAAGCGTTTACTAAAGCGGTGGAAGGTGCCGAAGATCGCGAAGAGTTAGCAGAAGAAGATTTAAAAAGTATTGGATTAAATGAGAAAGATACAGTGATTGGAATTGCTGCAAGTGGCAGAACTCCTTACGTAATTGGCGGCTTGAAATACGCACAGAGCGTAGGAGCGAGTACAGCAAGTATTTCTTGTAATAAAAATGCTGAAATAAGTAAATATGCAAAGTTAAATGTGGAAGTAGAGACAGGTGCAGAAATATTAACAGGATCAACGCGTTTAAAAGCTGGTACAGCACAAAAATTAGTGCTGAATATGATTTCAACAGCTTCGATGATTGGTGTAGGAAAAGTATATAAAAACTTAATGGTAGATGTTCAATCCACAAATGAAAAGTTAGTAGAACGGTCAAAACGAATTATTGTGGAAGCAACAGGCGCTAGTTATGAAGTAGCGGCAGAGTATTATGAAAAGGCAGAACGTAACGTAAAAGCTGCCATTGTTATGGTGTTGTTGCAGTGCGAATATGGGGAAGCACTGGAGAAACTAAAATGCGCAAAAGGGTTTGTGAAGAAAGCACTATAAAATAATAGGGAGGGGGATTCTATTATGAAGAAAGAAGAGAGAATGGCCAAGGAAATTTCGGAGCAACTTGGAGGAATAAAAAATATTCGTAGTATTGCTCATTGTATGACGAGACTACGTTTAACGCTTCATGATGAAAGTAAAGTAAATATGGACCTTTTGAAAAAAGTTGAAGGCGTTATGGGTGTTATAGAAGATGAGACGCTTCAAGTTGTCGTTGGTCCAGGAACAGTAAATAAAGTAGCAGCTGAAATGGAAGGCTTAACAGGACTACGAATTGGTGAGGTAGCAGATCATCACCTTGAAGATATTGGGCAAGAGATGAAATCAGAGATTAAGAAGAAAAATAATACACCGGTGAAAAACTTTTTACGAAAAATAGGAAGTATTTTCATCCCATTAATTCCGGGGCTTGTTGCGTCAGGAATTATAAACGGGGTTGCTAACTTTGCGAAAAATGCTGGTGCTGATCCAAATGCAACGTGGTTACAAATGTTACTACTCATTGGCGGCGGTATCTTTACATTCTTAGGAATTTTAGTCGGCTGGAATACAGCGAAAGAATTTGGCGGGACACCGGTTCTTGGGGCAATTGCTGGTATTTTAATTTTCAACCCGGCGATGGCAAACGTAAAATTGTTTGGTGAAGCATTAGTGCCCGGACGGGGCGGATTGTTTGCAGTTATTTTTGCAGCATGGCTTATGGTTGTAGTGGAAAGACAAGTTCGAAAAGCAGTGCCAAATGCAGTTGATATTATCGTGACACCACTCATTACTGTATTAGTTGTAAGTATCGTAACGATGTTAGCCATTCAGCCATTAGCAGGTTTCTTATCAGATGGTATTACGAGCGGAATTAATACTATTTTAAATATTGGCGGAGCATTTGCTGGCGCAGTACTTGCGGGAACATTTTTACCTCTCGTTATGGTCGGATTGCATCATGGTTTAACACCAATTCATATGGAATTTATTAATCAAACACACGTAACACCTTTATTACCAGTACTCGCAATGGCTGGTGCTGGCCAAGTGGGCGCAGCAATTGCGATTTATGTGAAAACAAAAAACAAACGACTTCGAAATGTAATTAAAGGTGGATTGCCAGTTGGCTTTTTAGGAATTGGTGAGCCGCTATTATACGGGGTTACATTACCACTTGGGAAACCGTTTATTACTGCTTGTTTAGGAGCAGCTGTCGGTGGTGCATTCCAAGCAGTTATGCAAACAGCTTCTCTTGGGATTGGCGTATCAGGGCTATCTTTAATTCCGTTAATTGCTGACAATAAATATTTACTATATTTCTTAGGTTTAGTAATTGCATATGCTTTCGGATTTATCTTTACGTACTTCTTCGGATTTAAAGAAGAAATGGCAGAAAACATATAGAGAAAGGGATTCCTTTCTCTTTTTCTATTAATAGAAAGGGAGATTTATATGATCGGAGTTTCCATTTATCTTTCAAAAGAACGAGTAGAGAAACAAAAAGAGTGGCTAAAAGTAGCGAAGGAAAATGGGTTTACATCTATTTTTACATCACTGCACATTCCAGAAGATGATCCAAATACGTATAAAGAGTTAATTCAAATATTAGGGAAACAAGCTCTTGCACATGAAATGGAGTTAATGGTTGATGTTTCTCCAAAATCGTTACATCATTTAGGGCTAACATATGAAAATGTGGAAGAACTATTGGACTGGGGCATTACCGGTTTAAGAATGGATTACGGCATTGCGCCAAAAGAAATTGCAAGCGTATCTCATAAGATGAAAGTAGCTTTAAATGCGAGTACGATTACAAAGTCATTTTGGAAAGAGTTACTTACAGAACATATACGAGTAGAGAATGTAGAAGCGTGGCATAATTTTTACCCACGTCCAGAGACAGGACTAGCAAGGTCCTTCTTACAAAAGCAAAATCAATATTTACAGGAGTGCGGAATAAAAACGATGGCATTTATTCCAGGAGATGCGGAAAAACGTGGTCCGTTATATGAAGGTTTACCGACGTTAGAGAAACACCGCAATATGCGCCCGCTTGAAGCGTATTTAGAACTGGTTCAAGATTGTGGCGTCGATAAAGTGTTGATTGGGGATATAAGCGCAGGTTTGGAAAGCATGCAAGAAGTAGCTAGTGCGAGTAGAGGGATTATTCCATTGCGTTACAAATCATTTATAACTGATAAAGAAGTATTAAAAGTGGTGGAGCAAGTGCATACAAATAGACTAGATCCGGCTCGTGATGTTATTCGATCTGTAGAATCAAGGGAAGGAAATAGAGTGGTGTTACAGCCGATGCATACAATTGTAAGAAAGAAGGGCAGTATTACAATTGATAATGAATTGTACGGTAGATATGCAGGGGAGATGCAAGTTGCCACACATGATTTACCTGTAGATGAGAAAGTGAATGTTGTTGGAATGGTTGTGGAAGAGGACGTTTCTTTACTGCCTTATATTGGCGCTGGAAAAATGTTTCAACTTTTTTTATGCGATAGAATAAAAGCTCGAATTAGCGCTATTTTGTAAGAAAACATTATCCGTAAAACGGATAATGTTTTTTGTTTTCTTTAAAAAAGTATTTGACGAATGAAATAAAATACCGTATTGTTTTGACTTGTAAATAAAAGTTCACCATAACAAAACAAAAAGGAGAGTTCAAAATGAATCAATATATTGGGAATTTAATTATTCGTATCGTGTTAGGAGTTACGTTCTTTGCACACGGTTTAGCAAAATTTCAATCAGGTATCGATAATGTAGCAGGATGGTTTACAAGCATCGGTTTACCAGGTGGCCTTGCATACGGCGTAGCAACTGTAGAATTAGTTGGTGGTATATTATTAATTATCGGTTTAGGTGTACGATATGTAGGATTGTTATTCGCTCTTATTTTAGCTGGAGCTATCGTAAAGGTAAATGGAGCAGCAGGTTTATTAGGAGATGGAAAGAATCCAGGATATGAATTAGATCTTGCATTATTATCAATGGGTGCGTATTTATTCGTAGTAAAAGCAGAAGGATATGTAGATCGTTTCTTAAAAGAGAAAGTAATGAAAACGAAGTAAATTTTATTTATAAATTGTTGACTTGAAGAATTATTGTAACTATAATGATTACAACTGATGAATTACGAATGAAATAATTTAAATATTTTTTTACACAAGATGTAACTGCATTGGTTACGTCTTGTGTAAAAATAAATAAACGGGAGGAAGTAATATGCCTAAATCAAATTTAGAAATTATTCAAAGCACGTATGAAGGATCAGCTTCTTCGAATGCAAAGCATTTAGCAGAAGCCCTCTCTGAAAAAGTGGAATGGACAGAGGCAGAAGGTTTCCCGTATGGCGGAACATATACAGGCGTAGAAGCTATAATGGAAAATGTATTTAGCCGTTTAGGATCAGAATGGGATGATTATAAAGCAAGTGTAAATACATATCATGAAGTAAACGGAAAAGATGTAATTATTGCTGAAGGTATGTATTCTGGAGTTTATAAAGAAACAGGAAAATCATTTGAAGCAGAATTTGTTCATATATGGCAGCTTGAAAATGGAAAAATCGTGAAGTTTAAGCAGTATGTAGATAGTCATATTGTTAGGGAAGCGATGAAGAGCTAATGCTTTTTAAATGGATTGTAGGTATATGTATTACCATTATGGTAATCATCTCTTCTATAGTTGGCGGAAAGAAATTGCTTGCATATGTGGAAAAAGAAAATACAAATATTCAAACCGAGCAAGCGGCAAACGAAAAAGAGAAAAAAGCTGCAGAAGAAGCCCCGCAAATTAGTGAAGGTGAAATTATTTCTACTATGCATAAAATGGTGCATCAAAAGGTAAAATCCTCTGAAAAATGGGGATTTGTAGAGATGACAAAAAAGGAAATTTCTAATGTAAAAAGAGATATTGAAAATAGTACAGGTTTTCAATATAAAATGAAGTTATTTTCTATTATAAATAGATGGGAAAAAGGAGATTTTTCTCAAACTGTTGAGGAGCATAACTTTTTATGGAGCCTTCAAGGTGGAGATACCGGCAAGGCGACGGAACGTTTATCGCCAGAAGAGGAAAAGCAGTATATAAAAGAAATGAAGAGTAAATAAAAACATCGCCAACCTAGATGACGATGTTTTTTTATTAAGAATGTTTTCGCATTAAAGGTCTAACAGGCTGAACGGCAACAGTTTTGAAATGAGAAAATAAATAACATCCTGTTACAACGACAATTGTCCCTAAAATTTGTATCCACGTTAATTCTTCTCCGAGGAATATGAATGCTAAAATGGCTGTGAAGATTGGATTGAAGTTTAGAAAAATACCTGATGTAGTTGCGCCTAATTTTTGTACACCAATATTCCAAAATACCATACAAAGAACTGTCGAAATAAGCCCAGTATATAAAAGTGATGTGATGAAAGAAGTATTTATATTTGAAACAGTGAAGCTACCTATGTTAAACGGTAGTAATAAAATAACGCCGAAAATACCAGAGTACAACGTTGCCATAAGTGGTGTAGTTGTTTTTGTTGCCCATTTACTGCAAACAGAATAGATTCCCCAAATACAAACTGCTGCAATCATCCATAAATCACCGCTATTAAAATGTAGTGAAAATAAAAGCGAGAAATCACCTTTTAATAGGACGAGGATAACCCCGAAGAATGAAAGAATCATGGATAGGATTTGAAGTGTATTTACTTTTTCTTTTAGAAATAATACTGAAAATAATGCGATTGAAATTGCATTCAAAGTAGAGATAAGACCTACATTCGTAGCGGATGTTTTTTCTAATGCTAAAAATTGAAAGATGTTAAAAAGAGCGACCCCTGAAATTCCCATCAATATTAACGGAAGTATTGCGGTACGTGGTGGAAGGATTTTCTTTTCTTTAAACCATACCATTGGTAATAAACAAACAATCGCAATCATCCATCTTAAATTTGTCAGTGTCATCGGCGATGCATGATCGACGAGTGATTTTCCAACGACAAAATTTCCTCCCCATAATAAGCTCGTTAGTAATAGTAAAAAGACGTAAAAATAAGGCATGCTAAAATCCCCTTTTTTGTAATCAATACGAATTGTAAATAATTTTAGCATTTTTCTTTATTGTGTAATATATTCTTTTGTATAATGGTGAAAACTCGATAAAATATTTAGTTATGAATGATATTTAAGGAATGATATTCAGTTTTGTGTAAGGTATAAGGTGTTTTTTCGAATAATCATCGGTAAGAAAAAAGGGGGAATTGTAATGGAGTCGTCTGTTATTAAAGTGTTGGATGATTTGGATGTACAAATTTTAGATATATTGCAGAAGGAGTCACAAGTAAGTAATGCAGAGCTGGCACGTCGCGTTAATTTATCACCGGCTGCGATGCATGCAAGAATAAAAAGGTTAGATGGGGAAGGGTTCATCGATAAGCAAGTTGCGATTTTAAATCAAGAAAAGCTTGGGTTTGATTTATTATGTTTTATTTTTATGAGTACAAATATTCATCAATTTGACAAGCTGGAAGTGTTGGAGAAAGAATTAGAATCGATGCCGGAAGTGTTAGAATGTCACTGTTTAACAGGAGAGTACGATTATTTATTAAAAGTTGCAAATCGTGATCGTAAAGAACTGGAGCAGTTTATTAGAAAGCTGAATAAGCTTGGTATTACAAGGATACAGACAAGTTTAGCACTTCGTGAAATTAAATATTCGACGGTATTGCCGATACGAGATGAGGAACCGAGCATCAATTAGATTGCTTGGTTTTTTGTTTGCATAAAGTGATTGACGAGGAGAAAAGAGAGCTGTATTATTATATAAAATTATGAATTAAAATTCATTTAAAGTTATAAATATTAATATCGAGGGCAAGGGGATGTAATATGAAAATCTTTAATGCGGTGACGAGTGATGTGAAAGAAATTTATAGTCTTATTGAGGTTTATGCAAAAGAGGGAGTGGTTTTACCACGTTCTCTTTTGTCTCTTTATCAATATTTGCAATGTTTATATGTTATGAAAGAAGACAAGAGAATTGTTGGAGTTGCTGGATTGCATGTATTAGGAGAAGATCTTGCAGAAATACGATCGTTAGTAGTTTCGCATACATATGCAGGGAAAGGGATAGGGCGTATGCTCGTAAATCATGTAATGGAGGAAGCTACGAAAATAAATGTAAGAAGAGTAATTTCCTTAACATATGAAACAGTATTTTTTCAAAAGTGTGGATTTGATTTTATAAACAAAGAAGCGTTGCCAGAGAAAGTATGGATTGATTGTAGACATTGTCCAAAGGTGGATTATTGTGATGAAGTGGCGATGGTGCGGTATGTTGGATGAAAAATTTATAGGGAAAAAGTTCCCACTATTATTTACATATATAGTGGGAATATATATTTCCATAAGAAATGGACAGGTTATTAAGAATTTGAGTTCTTTTGTCTCACGGCAAAATTATAAAGTGGATCTTTAAGTTCATAGTTATACGTTAAACCGTCGACAATTCCTACAACTTTATCATTATCATAAAGGTCGAGCATAAATTGTGCCATTTGTTTTGCAGTGTGGAATTTTGGTACAACATTATCGTATTGGAATTCATCAATATCAAATGAACGCTTCGCAAATTCTGTTTCAGTTGCAGCAGGAGCTAAAACTTTTGCTTGCAGTTTTGCGCCTTGTTCTTTCAGTTCGTGAGACAGCCCTTCTGTAAATGCACTTACATAGAATTTCGTAGCGCAATACGTAACAGCATCAGCAACAATCGTGTATCCGCCGCCCGATGAAACGTTAATAAGCTGTGTTCCATCAACCATTGAATAATCTCGAACGAAAAGAGAAGAGAGTATTGTTAGTGCTTCTATATTTACATGTAACATCGTTTCGATTTTATTTAAATTTTGTTCAGCAATTGAGGCGAAATTACCAAAACCTGCGTTGTTAATCCACGTTTCAATTTGAAAAGCTTGTAGGCTTTCATAAAGTTTATAAACATCTTCAGTAACAGATAAATCAGTTCTTCGAATGACAACATCTAACTCCGGATGCATTTCGTTAATTTTTAATTTTAATCCGTTTAATTCTTCTTGTCTTCGAGCTACAAGTACTAAATTTTTTCCGCGAGATGCAAATGCTAAAGCTGCTTCATAACCAATTCCGGAACTTGCACCAGTAATAACCGTGTATTTCATATAAAATCCCCCTAAATTCAAATTCATTTATGGTTAGATTGTATTTGTTAGAGTATACTCTAAGTCAAATGTTTTTTATAAATTTGATACGGTCATAAAATATATGAGGGTAAGCATGTGGAGGGAGCTTTAGTATGTACACAATTAGTGAGGTAGCAAAATTATTAGGCGTGAGCACACATACACTACGTTATTATGAAAAGGAAAATATATTAATTGCAAATCGTGATACAAATGGAAATCGACTTTACGAAGAGTCACATATAAAGTGGTTGCAGTTTGTAATGAAATTAAAACAAACGCAAATGCCAATAGCGAAAATAAGAGAATACGCTAGATTATATACAGAAGGGGTGCATACAACAGAAGCTCGTTTACAGCTCCTAGAAGATCATAGGAAATCTATTCAGATTCAAAGAGAAAACTTAGAGGTTACAGAGAAGATGCTTGAGAATAAAATTCGTACATACAAAAGCTCATTGGAAAATAAATAGATGTTGTTATGTGATGAAAAATGGATTTGATCTATGAGTATTTCATCATAGTGTGCGGATAAATAAAAAAGAGCAGTTAGCAAAAGCTAACTGCTCCATTCAAGGGATCTCTCCAAGGGGGAGTGGAGAAAATATTATGTTACTAGCATTATTGACAGATTATTAGGAAATATACAAATCAGATGAAAGAAATTTTAAATAAACTTTCGGCATTGACAGTTTTTAAAATGTTCATGTACAATATATATATGAATGACATTCAGTCATTTTGTATGACAGGATGCAGTTTACTTGGAAACGGAACAAATATAAATGGTAAATGAGGATGATATTTGTTTTTATATAGTATTGATGAAAGAGTATATTTTTTTAAAATAAAAATGACTGATAGTCAGTCATAAGAGGTGAGAGGTATGAAAAATAGAGCTTGGTTATATGTCATATTAACATGTATCTTTGAAATTTTTTGGGTGTTTGGTTTTAATACGGCTAATACTTGGTGGCATTGGATTATTATTTTAGGAGTTATCGCTGTTGATTTTCACTTCCTTTCTAAAGCGTGTGAACATCTTGCAACAGGAACTGTATATGCTGTTTTCGCTGGAGCTGGTACGGTAGGTACTTTCTTAATGGATGTATTTCTTTTCGGTGGAAGTTTCAGCGCAGGCAAACTATTCTTCATTCTTATGGTAGTAGCCGGCGTTATCGGTTTAAAGTTAGCTGACAATAAAGAAGAAACTGTGGAAGGAGCTGCTTAAAAATGGGTTGGTTTTTCGTATTTTGTGCTGCAATTAGTGAAATAGTCGGTGTGATAGGACTTAAAATGTATAGTAAAGATAAGACATTAGCCAATGGTGCGATTTATATAGGTGGGTTTGCTACATCCTTCGCATTTTTGTATACTTCCTTCTTATTTTTACAAGTAAGTGTCGCGTATGCGGTTTGGATTGGTATCGGAACAGCAGGTGCAGTTTTGTTAAACATGTTCTTGTTTGGTGAGTCGAAAAGTAAAGCGCGTATCATTAGTGTGTTTCTTATTGTATGTGGAGTGACAGGATTAAAGGCACTTTCTTAAAGGTATATTGTATTTTTATCTCCTAATTGTTTATTAGGAGATTTTATTATAAAAAAATGATTTCCTCTTAGAGTTCACTATCATTGACAGTACAATCGATTATCTTATAAAATGAGTGACAGTCATTCAATATGCGTGTGAAAGGGTTTAGATGATGAATAAAAAAGAGAAAATTGTCTATGCAGCTATTGAAGTGTTTCAGGAAAAGGGCGTCGAAAAAACGAAGATTTCTGATATCGTGAAATTAGCTGGCATTGCGCAAGGAACTTTCTATTTATATTTTCCTTCTAAGTTATCTGTTATGCCTGCAATAGCAGAAGTGATGGTTGAAAAGATGATACTTGCAGTGAAAGAAAAAGTGCAAAACGATGCGCCTTTCTCAAGTAAAGTGACGCAAGTAATAGATGCGGTGTTTCACTTTATAGCTGAATATCGTGAAATACAAGCTTTAATGTATGCTGGTCTTGCATCTACAGAACATATAAAAGAATGGGAAGCTGTGTATGAGCCCCTTTATATGTGGCTAAGTGAATTTTTAAATGAGGCAAAAGAAGCTGGTGAAATTCGTGATTCGGTTCACGCAGAGCGAACAGCGAAGTTATTTATCGCTCTAGTTGAATCAGCAGCGGAACAAGTGTATCTATATGATCATAAAGATGATGAGCAAGTCGAGCTACAAAAGGCAGAAGTACTAGATTTTTTAACACATGCACTACATATAAAGAAATAGTGAGATGAACCTGTCTGAAAAGGTAGGTTCATTTTTGAGGAAAACTGAATGATAGTCATTCACCTAATGCGTATGTATGTGTGGAAGGATAGTGTGAAATTCTAACGAGTAGGGGGCATCTCTACTCATGACTAGCCCACAAATAGAAGGATAGAGAAAAAGCTTCTTGGGCATTATTTTTTGAGAGGAACTTACGGGAAGAGGTGTTAAAAAGTGAAGAAACCGATAAAAGAACAAAAGATGGTATTGGTCATTCTTTTGAGTAATATATTTATCGCTTTTTTAGGGATTGGATTAATCATTCCGGTTATGCCGTCCTTTATGAATGATATGGGTTTAACAGGGAAGACGATGGGATATCTCGTTGCAGTGTTTGCAATGGCACAGCTCATTACTTCACCTATTACAGGCCGGTGGGTTGATCTTTACGGTAGAAAGAAAATGATAATCATTGGATTATTTATTTTTGGTGTTTCAGAGCTTCTTTTTGGATTAGGAAAAGATGTATGGATGCTTTATGTAGCAAGGGTATTAGGCGGAATTAGTGCTGCTTTTATTATGCCTGGTGTTACGGCATATGTTGCGGATATTACATCTATTCAGGAACGTCCAAAGGCGATGGGATACTTATCTGCGGCTATTAGTACTGGATTCATTATAGGGCCTGGAATCGGCGGATTTATTGCAGAATACGGTATACGTGTGCCGTTTTTCGTTGCAGCAGTAATTGCTTTTATAGCATGTGTGATTTCGATCTTTATTTTAAAAGAACCGTTAACGAAAGAAGAACTTGCAGAGATTTCTTCTAATACGAAAGAATCAAGTTTTATTGGGGATTTAAAGAAATCATTACATCCAATGTATGCAATTGCATTTATTATCGTATTTGTACTCGCATTCGGATTATCAGCGTATGAAACAGTGTTTAGCTTATTCTCTGATCATAAATTTGGTTTCTCGCCGAAAGATATTGCGGCAATTATTACAATTAGTTCAATCTTTGGAGTAGTTGTGCAAGTATTTATGTTTGGCAAATTGGTAGACATGTTCGGTGAGAAAGTGTTAATTCAAATATGTTTAATTGTAGGTGCAGTATTAGCATTCGTCTCAACTGTAGTCTTTAATTATTGGATTGTACTTCTCGTTACTTGCTTCATTTTCTTAGCATTTGATTTACTTCGTCCAGCTTTAACGACATTTTTATCAAAAGCAGCCGGAAAAGAGCAAGGATTCGTCGCTGGTATGAACTCGACTTATACGAGTTTAGGAAATATCGCAGGACCAGCGATGGGCGGAATATTATTTGATATGAATATTCATTATCCATATGCATTTTCAGGCGTTGTTTTAATAGTTGGTCTCGGCATTACATTTATGTGGAGAGAGAAACAGTTGGCTGAAAGTTTTGCGAAGTAATAAAACCCCTTACGACGGTAAGGGGTTTTTGTTTTATAAGCTTAATCCAAACCGTTTTAATTCAATAAAAATCCCCTCTAATTGCTTTCCTTTATCCGTTAATGTGTACTCTACACGAGGCGGAACTTCTGGATATACTTTTCTCGTTATAATGCCTTGAGATTCTAATTCCTTTAGTCGAAGCGATAATGTTTTTGGACTAATCCCATCCATTGATTTTTGTAAATCACTAAAGCGTAATGTTCCTTCGATAAGAAGATCACGAATGATTAAAAATGTCCATTTTGTACTAATTACATCAAGTGTTTTAGCGATAGGACAAGGTATGCCCGGTAAACCTTTCGTTAATTCAACTGGATCTATATTGTTCATGGAACTAGCCTCCATAAAATTTTTTAGATGAATTTGCTTTATAGTATCACAAAACTATACTTTTGGTAACTATATGAAAAAAATATCACTACTTCCATAAAGGAAGTTAGTGCATATACAATAGCAATACGAAACAAAAAGGATTTATATAAGGAGGTGGTGATTTCCATGGGGATAAAAAAGTTATTTGGGTTTCTTAGTTTGTTTGTTATTTGTATTGTGCTTGTAGCATGTGGTGTGGAACAAAAAACTGAAGTTCAGTTATTAAAAGAAATGCCAAAGCCAAAAGCAATGACAATTGATCCCTCACTAAGTAAAAAAGAAGCGACAGAAATGGTTCATGCGGCGCAGCGTTTTTATGCATTTTGGGATACAGGTAAGGAGGAACTTATTCCGCAGACTGTTACTAAAGATTTCTTCGATAATACATTGCCGAAAGGGCGACCACAAGGCATTGAAGGATTAAAGTTTGCAGCGCAAAATTTTCGTAAAGTTGTGCCTGATATACATTGCGAGATTGAAGACTTATTAGTTGTTGGTGATAAAGTAACAGCCCGTCTTTCTTTTACAGGAACACATAATGGTAAGAAAGTTAATTTTTTTGCAATTGATATTTTACATGTGAAAGACGGAAAGATAACGGAAGATTGGCATTTAGAAGATAATCTTACACTACAGCAGCAACTCGGCTTAATAGCTGAAGAGTAGATCATATAGGGGAGAGAAAAACGATGAAAAATATATTTATTATAAATGGACATGAAAAATACGGTACAAAGGAAGGACGATTAAATAAAACGTTAGTAGATTATATGGTTACTGTATTAGGCGAGAATCATCATGTGAAAACAACAACGATTCAAGATGGTTACAATATTAAAGAAGAACAAGAGAAGTTTTTATGGTCTGATGTTGTGATTTATCAAACACCAATTTACTGGTTTAGTGTTCCAGGCTTATTTAAAACGTATATGGATGAAGTATATGAATACGGTTTGTTCTTTAAAGGTGCAGATGAATATGGAACAGGTGGTTTATTAAAAGAGAAAGAGTATATGTTCTCTACAACTTGGAATGCACCTGAAAAAGCATTTGGAGATAAGACGAAGTTCTTTGAAGGAGAAAGTTTAGAATCAGCGCTTAGTCATTTACACCGAGTGCAAAAGTTTCTCGGTATGAGTCCGTTAAAGAGTTTTGCTTGTTATGATGTGGTGAAGAATCCGGATATAGAGAAGTTTTTAGTGAACTTGAAAGATCACTTAGATGGAGTAATTAAATAATAGTATGTGAAGAAGGTACTACTAAGGATGTAGTACCTTCTCCTTTTATAATGACTCACATTTTAAGACATGGATGGCTGTATCCATAACTTCGCAAAATTTGCCCAACCGAATGAATCAATTGTTACGTTTTTTAAAGAAGAAGGGTATGTTTTTCTTTTTAGAACGTGATAGTTAAATAAAATGATGTGTTCTGCTTGTAAAAACTCTTCAATCTCATACATGAGTTCATAGCGCTTTTCTTTATTTTCTTCTAGTAAAAATGTATCTAGTAAACAGTTAATTTGTTTTTCGTAGTGCGGGTCCATGAACCGATTTACGAAGCAACTTTTATTTTTAAATACATTTAAGAATGCAATTTCATGATTGGCAGCAAATACTTCTCCCATGAAAATAATATCAGTATGTTTATCAATAGAGCGATTCATATAATCTGAAACGGGAAATGGGTGAAGCTCTACTTGTATACCTAAACTTTCACATCGTTCTTTTAAGAAATATGCATCATTTGCACTATCTTTAAATGCGAAGAAGTAAATATGTATCGTTTCTCCATTATATGTACTCTTTTTCAAATACTCTTTTGCCTTTTCTAAAGAGTAGGATCTTCTTGTTGCAAGGCGGCTTCTATCAGGGAAAAAGCTTGATGCAGCAATTGTCCGTCTACCCTCTATGTTACGAAGTATCATTTCAACATCATATAGTTCTCTCCAAGCTTTTCGAAAGTAAATGTCGTGATGAGGACCAGGTTTTTTAAAGTTGAAGCTAGCATAAATACAACCTATTTCTTCTATTTGTATATCATGCCTTTCATTTTCCTCTTCGTTTGGTAGTTCATAATCAGCATCTATTTGCACATGGTCAGGAATACCCCAAAATTCAATACGGTCTAATAACGCGCGCTCTTTAAAATAATGGGTGAACGCTTCGAGTATGATATTATCTTCAGAGTAATGAGCAAGTTTGAAAGGTCCAGTACCTATATAATGATGATTTTGAATACTCGTATCACGCGGTAAAATTGCGAGCTGCATTGAACTTACATAGTGTAAGAAAAATAAATTTGGTTTCGCTAAATGGAATCGAATTTGTAGTGGTGATGGCGTTTCAATTTGAACGATTTCTTCTGTTAACCATTCGAAAGGAGAGTAAACTTCTTTTAGTCTTTCAAATGAAAATTGTACATCTTTAGAAGTTAAAACTGTTTCGTTATGAAAATATACATCCTTTCGTAAATAAAAAGTCCACGTAAGCCCGTCTTCACTTAATTCCCACGTATGCGCAATGTGAGGCTCCATTTTTTCAGTAACATCGTTATAGACGACTAATGTATCAAAAATTTGACTCGTAAGATGGCTCTCTGTAGTTACAGCCACAAAAGCCGGATCTAATGGGAATATCTTTCTCGATATAGGAATCTTTAATACGTCGTACATATCATTTGAAGGTTCGTATCCAAAATGATGATGTAGTTTATTTTCTATCTTTTTTTGAAGTGCGAGGGGGAGGGGTTCTTTTAAAAGAAGAAAGATATCTTTTAATTTTTCTTGCGCTAACAGTTCATCTGTATAGGACTCAATCGCTTCTACGAAATTATGTATAAATAGAATTTCCGTTTTATTTCCGCGGCCTCGCCCTGGAGTCCAGCTAATTAATTGCTCCTCGCTCATTTTCTTTAATAAAATCTTTACGTTTTTCGTACTGCAATATAAAACATCCGCTAATTCTTGTAAGCTATTTCGCATATGTTGTTGATCTTGTGCATGTAGTCTTAGTCTAATGTAATAGTCCATAATTTTCATATATACACTTCCTTCTATCATAAAAGGGGAAACTCTTTAGAATATTCTAACCTTTTTCTTCCTTTTTTTCAAAGTAAAATAAGTAAGCATAAGGAGGGGAAACAATGGGATTTTGGAGTATGCATCGAAATATAAAAATTAGAATTATAACATCGTTTTTAACACGTACTGTGTCCACGATGATTTTTCCATTTATGGCGATTTATTTTTCCGTAAAGTTAGGTAGCGCGATTGCTGGTGCGTTACTACTTATTAATGTCATAGCTTCATTAGTAATTGGTTTATACGGTGGATATGTTGGAGACCGGCTTGGGCGTAAAAAGGTTATGATTATCGGTCAAAGTATACAAGTCATTTCCATTGCTTGTATGGGAGTTGCGAATTCGGATTACGTTGACTCACCGTGGTTAACATTTATCTTTATGCTAGTGAATAGTTTAGGATCGGGACTTATGAATCCTGCGACAGAAGCGATGTTAATTGATGTGAGTACACCTGAAAATCGAAAAGTGATGTACAGCATTAATTACTGGGCTATTAACTTATCCATTGCAATTGGAGCGATATTTGGAGGATTACTATTTGAAAACTATAGACTACAATTGTTTATCGTATTAACGCTTGTTGCCATTATGACTTTATATGTGATGGCTGTGTATATGGAAGAAGTGTATGTAGCACGAAAAACGATGGAGAAGAAAAATGTATTAAAAGATATGGCAGATAGTTATAAAGTCGTGATGAAAGATAAAGCATTTTTAATTTTTTGTGCAGCGAGTATATGTACATTATCGTTAGAGTTTCAAATTAATAATTATTTAGGGGTACGTTTGCAGAAGGAATTTGAAACGGTGCACTTTTTATTCGGGAATGGTTTTACGTTTGATTTAACAGGTATTCGCATGCTGAGCTGGATTTCTGCAGAGAATACAATTTTAGTTGTGTTATGTTCAGCACTTCTTATTAAAATGCTGAAAAGCTTCAACGATTTGAAAATCTTATATGTAGGCTTATTTATTTACACGATTGGATTTACAATACTCGGAACGAGCAATAGCTTATGGATTTTATTAATTGCAGGGCTTTTCCAAACAGTAGGCGAGATGATGTATGTGCCAGTGCGTCAATCTATTATGGCAGATATGGTGCCAAATGAGGCAAGAGGTTCTTATATGGCGATTAACGGAATGGTCTTTCAAGTGGCAAAAATGAACGGGGCATTAGGTGTTATGCTAGGTTCATTTATTGCATCTTGGGGTATGAGTGCTCTGTACTTTATCGTTGGTATGAGCAGTATTTTATTATTTATGAAGGCGATAGGGAAAGAGAAGTATGAGGGGGAGGTTTCTCAGATTGGATAAAACGATATGAAAAGCGATGCTAGAAATCGCTTTTCATATGGCTTTTAAAACGGATCAACTTCAGCTAAATCAGGATTGCTATTTGGGTTTGTTAATAAGACTTTCAGCTCACCTACTTCAGAGAGCGCAACGAGGATATAACCACTAATAAGGACGACAAGTCCGATGACCCTTAATGTTTGCAGTGTAATATCACGGCTATTGTTTTCGGAGTTGTCTTGGGGCGTTGAAGGTGGATTGTTATTCATAAATAAGGCTCCCATCTTTTGTATTTATATATGTGCGAAATCATTATTTAACTTATGGATAGGAATTATATAGTCATTTTCACTATATGAGAACTGCCTATGAAAAGTGATAAGGAATTTTGGGGCGAGAAAAGGGGGGAATCCAAAAGATTATTAAAACTGAACTTTTGGATTCCCCCCTTTTTTATTTATCCTGCTATTTGTGGTGGTCGGATTTCCTGCAAACGACCAGTTGGTGAGGGATAATTAATCAGTGGTGGATGAATAAAACCCCACTGATTAATTATTTTCATGTAAATAAAAGGAGGTTAGTTAACCGAAGTAGTTATCCTAATATACGCAACGATTCTTCAATAAACGCTGGGATGTCCTCTGGCTGTCTACTTGTTACTAGCTGATTTTGACATACGACAACCTCTTTGTCATGAAAGTTCCCGCCGGCATTTTTCAAATCGACTTTAATAGATTTATATCCAGTTACATCGCGTCCTTCAAGTGTTTGTGCAGTGATGAGTAGCTGAGGTCCGTGACAAATAGCGAAAACAGGTTTTTCCGCATCCATAAATGCTTTACTAAAGCGAACAAAACGTTCATCGGCACGAAGTATATCTGGAGAAAATCCACCCGGTATGAAGAGGGCATCAAAGTTCTCTGGAGAAACATCATCAATACTTTTATCAATCACGACTTCACTTTTTCCTTGCTTACCGTGTACCGTTTTACCTTTTTCTGCTTCAATAGTTGTTAATTCATATCCCTTTTGTTTAAAAGCTTCTGCTGGCTCTGTGTATTCTGTGTCCTCGAAATAATCCGTTATTAAAATAGCAATTTTTTTACTCATTCTAATCCGCTCCTTACATTATATTATTGGCTCCAGAATCTTCCTTGGGCAATGCCTTCTATAAATGATTCAATTGAAGTATTTGTTAAGTTGTAAACTCCTGCTCCATCCAGTTTAATCTTACTATGGTCCAAAGCATGAGGATTACTAAGGACATGAGCTATCGGTTTAAAATGTTTAAAAGTAGTTTCTGCAAATTCTAAAACAGGGGGTTGAATGACAGACTCACTACTAAACACTAATACTGCATCAAAAAGGGAGGAGTCTGTTGTTGTATAAGTATCAGTTACTTTAATGGAATCATTGAACTGATAAATTTTATTATCTATGATGCTATAGTTAATTCGGTGTTGTACAAAAGCTTGAATCCATTCGGACAGAAGTGAGACGCTTGGTTCACCATTTAATAGAATTGCAACATTTTTGGAATCAGATTTAAAAATAGTATTGGACATACTTAGTGCAGGTGATTTTGCATCTGAATTTACTTCGTGATTTACCTTAGGTAAAGGAGCTCCAATAATGTTAGCGACTTCTTGTGCTAATTGACGATCGACGTGGTTTAGAAGAGCAATTACATTTGCCTTCACCATGTCTGATTTACACTTCCCAACTTCAAAGCAAAAAGCTTCTTTTATGTGCTGCTTTTCAATAGGGCTCATACTATTGTAGAAAAGTTTAGCCTGAGAATAGAAGTTAAGAAAGCTTTTACTGCGACCTCTAATTTTATGCCCATCAATCTTTTCTTGATAATGTTCATATCCTCCTTGTTCGGCTTGGACGGTTGCAGGTTGATTGTTATTTAATCCATTAGGATGATAGCTTGTTTGACCGCGATGAATCTGCATTTGATGCATACCATCACGTTGATTATTATGAAAAGGACATACGGGTTGATTGATAGGGATTTGATGGAAATTAGGGCCCCCTAAACGAGATAATTGTGTATCTGTATAGGAGAATAATCTTCCTTGCAGAAGAGGGTCATTTGAAAAATCAATACCTGGTACGACATGACCAGGGTGAAAAGCTACCTGCTCTGTTTCAGCAAAGAAGTTATCAACATTTTTGTTCAGTGTCATTTTACCAACTAATTTTACGGGAACTTCTTCTTCTGGCCATAATTTCGTTGGATCTAAAATATCAAAATCAAATTTATGTTCATCTTCTTCTGGAATTAACTGTAATCCAAGCTCCCATTCAGGATAATGCCCTTTTTCAATTGCTTCGTATAAATCTTGACGATGAAAATCAGGATTTTTCCCAGCAATCTTTTGAGCTTCATCCCATACTAATGAATGAACCCCGAGGGTAGGTTTCCAGTGAAACTTTACGAAATGGGCTTTTCCTTCTGCGTTAATGAGTCGAAATGTGTGAACTCCAAAACCTTCCATCATTCGTAAACTACGCGGAATAGCTCGGTCGCTCATTTGCCACATGACCATATGAGTGGACTCAGGATTATGCGCAACAAAGTCCCAAAAGGTATCATGAGCGCTAGCTCCTTGAGGAATATCATTATGTGGTTCTGGTTTAACTGCATGGACAAAATCAGGAAATTTAATAGCATCTTGGATAAAGAATACTGGCATATTATTACCCACTAAATCATAGTTTCCTTCATCTGTATAAAATTTTGTGGCGAATCCGCGTACATCTCTTACTGTGTCATTGGATCCTTTAGAACCTTGAACGGTTGAGAACCGTACAAATACAGGTGTTTTCTTTGAAGGATTAGTAAGAAAATCTGCTTTCGTATATGCTTCTAACGATTCATAAAGCTGAAAATAACCATGAGCACCAACTCCGCGTGCATGAACAATCCTTTCGGGAATTCGTTCGTGATCAAAATGGGTCGTTTTCTCGCGAAAGTGGAAATCCTCCATTAAGGTTGGGCCTCTTAAGCCCATCTTTAAAGAAAATTCATCTTCAGCTATTTTTACCCCTTGATTTGTTGTTAAAGCATGTTTGCATTGATTGTCAGTAACGTGATGCTTCAGTTGTTCCGTTTTTTTATTCACAATATAGGCCCCTCCTTTACTCTGTTAATTAATAGATACCCTTTTTATTAGGTCGTAAACATGTATTATCGTTTTTGTATGTAAAAATCATAAAATATCGGTTGTTTCAGTGATTCTTGTTTGAGGAAGCAAAATAAAAAAGCCAAGGAGATAATTTATTTGCTCCTTGGCTTTTAAGATATTTCTTTTCGTTAAAACGAAGAAACGCGTTGCTTTGTTTTTGGTACAATAATAAATTTGATCCAGAGTAACCCGACAATCATAATGATAAGGCTATGTAAAAATTGACCTGTAGCAATGAGTATAACAATTGAAAATACAATGAGTTGAATACTTAGCAATATAAAGATTAAGCGAAGAAATTGCTTCATTCTTTCTTCAGTACCAATCGGATATAATGCTACAATAATATTTCCTGAAAAATATTTCCACAGTGAACGGAGCTGCATAGAAATCATATATAGAACGATGTAAGCGATAGCGCCTTTTACGTATATATTTGGTATGAAATATAAGGCGAAAGCACCGATCAATCCTAAGCGAATATATATGCCGAAATAATCATTTCCACGTAAAAATGCTAGTGTATGTAAGTAGAAGAAAGTTGCTCGTTTTTTATGTAATAAAGGTTCAATCCAATTTGTAAGCCATTTTCTTTTATTTACTTGTTTATTCAGTTGCGGAACATCTGTGAAAATGCTAGCAAATTGATAAAAACGAACGTTCATTTTTTCTTCTTGCTCGATTATGTAATCCCAAGGTATTCGTTTTGTAGGCTGTTTTTTCGTATATAGAAGTAGGAAAGCAAGTAGTAAGAGTAGTCCGCCCAATATGAGAACATTTGCGGAATAAAACAGCATGAAAATGATTAGGGCGTTACAAGTAATACGAATGATTAGCCATATGTTTTTTTCGTGACTATCACGCCACATCCAATGTATGTACATGTTCCAGGCTTTCGTAATCATTAACATGATAAAGATTGTACATAAAAAAGGAACCGTTAATTGCAATGATTGCATAGCAATTGGAACGAGAATAAGGAACGTAAATAACAATGGGAAAAGCTGAATGATGTAATTGTATAGAAGAGATTTTTTGAAATAAGATGTTAATTTCTCTTCTAGTGCTAGTAAATAGACAGCATCAGGTTTTTGAATAAATGTACGGATAGGGCATCTCGTTATAATGAATGTAAGTACAATCGTGATGAGTAGTAAAGATATTCCTTTAGAAGGAGATGTTTTTAGAAACTGAGCATAGTAGTATGCGCCAACGCATGAAATAAAGATAAAGCTATATAGTAAACCGTTAATCATACGTGCAAAGTATGTAATGATATTTTGAATATGTTGTTGGAAGCGACTGCTCCATAGCGATTCGATTGACATGTTTTTCACCTCTTTGTTCTATTATATATGTTTTACAAAAGAAAAAACGAGCAAATTGCGTTATGCAACTTGCCCGTTTTTCTTTTCGTTATTTTTTTTCTGATCACGATTCATTAATGGATAGAAAGCAAATCCGATTACGAATAAACCAATTCCGAGAAGGAACGTTTTTATATCGGATGCGCCGGTTTTAATAACCCATAGTGCGTAGCAAAGTGCGATAACTGCGACTATGCCATCTGTAATTCTTGCCCGCATTTCATTTTTATATGTTTCACCAGTTGCGACTAGTTTTAACTGGAAGATTGGTGAAACGAGATATGGAATGAGGTAGGCCAGTGTTGATACGGTAATAACGAATGTATAAGCTTCCGCAATGGTTCCTGATAATGTTGAGAATAGGAACACTTGCGACATAATGTTTGTTAATCGTAATGAGTAAATTGGACTTCCTTTTTTATTTGTTTTCGTGAAGAAGGAAGGGAAGAAACCTTCTTTTGCTGCTTGATATGGTACTTCTGAGCTTAATAAAATCCAGCCTAAGATAGAACCGAACAGGGAAGTAAGAGCAAGTAATGCCATCAGTTTCCCGCCGCCATGACCCATTGCAGCGTTTAATGCATCTGCTAATGGACGTTCAGAAGCTTGTAATTTATCAACGTGAAGTACACCCATTGTTAAAATTGTAATTCCTAAGTAAATCGCAACTGTAATAAGTAATCCCGCAACTGTTGCACGTTTTACCGTTTTTGGAGAAACAGCACGGTTTGATAAAAGAACGGCTGATTCAATTCCGATAAACGCCCAAAGCGTTGTAAGAGCCGCTAAATTTACTTGTGAAAGAAGACCGTGTGATGCACCTGATTTATCGATCATCGGTGTGTACCATTGTCCAAATTTAGAAGCTTCGAATGCAAATAACGTAACGACGATGAATAAAAGGAATCCAGTTACTTTCGTTGTTGTTGCTAAGAAGTTTAGTTTTCCAGCTCCGCTTACACCATTTGTTAATATAATATGAGTTCCCCAAAGTAAGATGGAACAAATCGTAAATGTAATTAGTTTTCCGACTTCTATGTTAAAAGAACCGATTGAAAATAGCAGTCGCGTATCTTTCATAATTGGGAAGAAGAGTGATAAATATCCCGCAAATGATGTAATGATGGCAACGTTACTTGCCCAGTTTGCAACCCAATATCCCCATACCATACTGAAGCCAGCCATTTTTTTCTTTTTTGGTGTTGAGAATAAAGCATATGCATGACTTTGTGGTCCTGTCGTTAAATCAGGACGACGAATTGCTAAATTACCGAAAACAAGAGCTAGCATTAAAACACCAAACCCTGTAGTCAACCAAGCTAAAGTGACACCGAGTGGGCTTGCTGTTTGTGCCAACGTACTTGGCACCATGAAAATACCAGCGCCAACCATGTTACCGACAACGAAAGCTGTTAGTACCCAAAAGCCCCATTTTTTTTGTTGCATAGAAAATACCTCCAAAGTTAGTATAACCAAGTCAAGCGAGGAGATATGTATGTCTTCTTAGTAGAGAAGAGAAGTCCCAAACAAAACAAAAAAAGCACGTAATCTGCCGCTACATGCTTTCTATCTTATAAGAAACCCACGACATACCTCTCGATAGCTCTCCACAAACGAAACGTTTGTGACAGTTCTGCACTTATTAAATGCAGACCCAGCAAGCGTGCATGGTGGACACGACTTACTTCGGCAACCATTCCTTTCTCATTCCTTCATCAATGCCACTACATCTCCTGAAATGATACTCTTAATGATTGCAACCTCTACCTCACCGAGATACGAATGAGGATTTAAATATTAAATTAACGTCTTTAAGAGTAACAAATGTATTTTTATACGTCAATGGATATAGTAATAATCAGATTATAGAGAAGAGTTTGTGATTAAAAAGGGGGTTAGGAGAAGATGTAACGATTATTAGTTCTGCAGAAGAAACAGCGATAGAGTTAAGTACCATTTTACAGCACAAAGGAATTTTGTCTGACAATCTGAATCCGAAGCATCGTTTTTTTACGACGGGATCTGTTTTATCATTTGAACATATTGCTGAGCGATGGCTAGGATATCACATTTCTGTAGAATGTGTGGATTTACCCGTAAAGAATGCTCGTATCTGTAATTAGACTGTATTAAAGTACTTTTTGTTCAATAAATTAGGTTAGTTGCATAAGAAGGAAAAAATGCACTTTTAATTGAAAGGATTAAGGTCATTTCAATTAAAGGGGAGATTGGATTATGGAATTATCAAGATCTCAATTATTTGCTTTAGAGTATATTTCAAAATATGCAGAGAACGAAAAACGTGAGGCTAAAGCAACGATTAATCATATACTTAAAATGTCTAATATTACAGATGAAATATTTGAAGAAGCTGTCGCTAATTTAAAATCTCATGCAAGGATTGCTTTACACTTTCATCCAGACAGACTTGATTCGAGTATGAAAAGTGTTGCTGAAGCATTGTTTGAGCAAGGAGTATATAAAAGTCAATTTGAAACATTACTATCTAATGGAAGCGTATCTGCTTACCCTGGTGGTGAACGTGACCTTTGGGAAAAGAGAATATTTGGAGGGGCATATCAATTAGAAGGCGTAACGAATGAGCAACGGCCAAAATACGGAGCGCTAAATTTAATGTTACATCCAGATGGGCCGGCTCCGCGTTTTGGTTCATGTTATTTTCTTTTATCTCCAAAAGTTTCTTCGCGCTCTACATATACGTATTTAGATTCGCATCAAGATCCGAAAGAAAAGGGGACTTATGAGGAGTTTGATATGATTTTAGCTGCTCTTTTGGAAGAGACATTTGTAAGAGATTTTGCAATTGGTGAAGGAAATTTGACGCCAACAATATTAATTAATCATTTACTAGCTAACCTGAAAAGGCCGTTTATAGATTTAGTAAGCAAAGAGCCAGCCCGTAATCTTAATCATTATATTGAAGCGCAGATTCATGGAGAGATTTCTCTTAAAGAAGACGTGGAGGCGCTTGTTGCAGATCCTTCATTTAAGGGTACGGATGTAGGAAAAGTTTTAGAAGAAATTTGCCTGAAGTATGCGATTGATTTGTATTGGCACATCGGTTTTGTACTTGCGGTAGACGAAGTTCCAATGGATTTTAGAGGTTCAAAAATGCCATCTTTAGCAAGACGCATTGCACGGAATCATTGCATCGATGCAAATATAATTGGCTCTGCTGTAGTGGATTTGAAGCGCAATCCATTATCTTGGAGTGATCGTGGAACTTATGAAGAAGTGCTTCAGGAATTAAAATTATTATGGCATGTTTTAGTTCGATTTGGAAAACCAAATCGGAAGTAGAACGAAATACTCCGTTTTTCGGAAGTATTTATATAGAAAAGAAGCTGATCTAAAAATAGATCAGCTTCTTTTTATAAGATTAAACTAAGTTTAATACTGTTACTTTTTCACGTGTCATAGACTCAAGGCTCTTACGAATACCTTGTGCGCCCATACCTGAACCTTTTACACCGATGAATGGGAAGTGGTCAGGGCCGCGCTCTGTGCGTCCGTTAATTTGTACAGAACCAGTTTCGATTTTGTTAGCAATTGCAAATGCTTTGTTAATGTCTTTAGTGAAGACACTTGCTTGTAAGCCGAACTCTGATTTGTTAGCAATTTCAATTGCTTGTTCATCTGAAGAAACACGGATGATTGGAAGGATTGGGCCGAATGGCTCTTCCCAAGCAACTTTCATCTCTTCTGTTACGTGATCGATTAATGTTGGGTAAATTAAGTTACGCTCACGTTTGTTACCGATAACGATTGTAGCACCTTTTTCAACAGCATCGTCAACTAAACCTTGAACGAAATCAGCAGACTTGTCGTCGATTAATGGAACGATTGTGCTGTCTTGTTCTGGAGATCCAACTGATAGTTCAGCTACTTGCGCTTTTAATAAGCTAACAAGCTCGTCCGCTACGTTTTCGTGTACAAGTACACGTTTAATAGCTGTACAACGTTGACCAGAGTAAGAGAATGCACCGCTTACGATATGGTTTGCAGCATCTTGTAAGTCAGCATCTTCACGAACGATACCAGGATCTTTACCACCAAGTTCTAATACAAGTGGAATCATTGAAGCTTTTTTCGCTAAATGTTTACCTGTGTTTGTACCACCTGTGAACGATACCATATTGATGCCTTCGTGTTCTACTAAGTAATCACCAATTACAGAACCACGTCCTGTCGCTACGTTTACAAGTCCTTTTGGAAGGCCAGCTTTATGAAGTGCTTCAACCATTTTAATACCACTAATTGCACCTTGAGTTGCTGGTTTGAAAATAACAGCGTTACCCATAATTAATGCTGGTGCAAGTTTTGCAGCAGATAAGTTTACTGGGTAGTTAAATGGTGCGATTGCTAATACAACACCAAGTGGTGCGCGTTGGATGATCGCAAGTTTCGATTTCGTTCCGCCAGGGAAGCTATCGCCCATCATGCTTTCTCCGTGCATATGTAAAGCTTCTTCGATCGTGTAACGAATGAAGTCAGCTGTACGAACAACTTCTTTCTTCGCATCTTTATAGCCTTTACCGACTTCTTTCATAATGATATCGGCAATTTCATCCTGCATATTTACGAGCTCGTCAGCCCATTTATATAAGTATTTTGCGCGATCTTGTAGGGAAGCTTCAGCCCATGATTTTTGAGCTTCTTTTGCAGATGCAATTGCTTCATCTACTTCTCCGCGAGTAATTGCTTGTACTTGTCCAATTACTTCGTGTAAGTATGGAGATGGAATTTCGATTGTTTCTCCTGAAGAGCTTTCTCTCCATTCTCCGTCTAAATAAAATTTGTACGTATTGCTAGTTGTCATGATTAGTCCTCCTAAAATAGCAACTTGTAAGAGTGAGTATAAGGTGATTGTAGGGGGTTTGATAACATTTTTCAAATGAAATGTTTGTGAAAACGATTTCTTATTCTTTTTTTATTTTGTATGCCCTTTCTTACAGAACATTCTTTTATTTCAAACTGATTTATTATGTCATGAACCATTTGCATTTTCGTGCATTTTACTTTATGTGTAAAAAAACAATTGACAGAATACTCAATAAAGTTGTAAGATTATAAATGGAAAATAAATGAAGGGGGTGTGCGTAATGATTGTAATTGTAAATGTAATGAGCTTAGGTCTGTTAAATGGCAGAAAACATTTATATCATTACGCAACCCGTGCGGATATATAGGGCATCTTTGTCTTATAAAAAGCGTACGTTGCGTACATCGTAACGTACGCTTTTTATGCATTCCTGTGCATATCGTCAAGCGGCGGTATGCTTTTTTTTGTTTATTTTCCATATTCCTATATAAAACTTTGGAAGGTGGAAAAATGTGATGAGATTGTATGGGTTACGAAATGTAAATGTAATGGGTTTGGATAGTGGATAAAGAAATGAGAAGTAAACGAGAACGAGAAGGGAGAGGTTACATTGTTATCAGTATTACTAAAGTTAAAGTGGTTTTTTAAAGAGCACTGGAAGAGATATAGTATTGCCATTGGAGCTCTTTTAATTGTGAATATAGTTGAAGTGATTCCCCCGAAAGTGTTAGGGGTTACGATAGATAACATAAAAACAGGAACGTTATCAAACGAAGCTATTATACAGTCTATTCTTATTTTAATAGGGGTTACGATCGTTGGATATGGCCTCACTTTCGTATGGCAACATCAATTGTTTGGCGGTGCATTTGTACTTGAGAAAACGATGCGCTCTAAATTTATGGGTCATTTACTTAAGATGACGCCGACTTTTTATCAAAAAAATCGTACTGGCGACTTAATGGCGAGGGCAACGAATGATTTAAAAGCAATCGCTATGACAGCTGGTTTTGGTATATTAACGCTTGTAGATTCTAGTTTATACATGCTTACGATCGTTTTTATGATGGGATTTACAATTAGTTGGGAGCTTACATTTGCAGCGCTTATCCCGCTTCCAATTATGGCGTATGCGATGAATATATATGGAAAGAAATTGCATGAAAGATTTACCGTTGCGCAAGATGCGTTTGGTGATATGAACGATAAAGTGCTTGAATCAATCGCTGGTGTGCGCGTTATTCGTGCATACGTACAAGAGAATGCAGACGAGGAAAGATTTCATCATTTAGGAGATGACGTCTACGAAAAAAATATGAAGGTAGCAAGAATTGATGCATTATTCCAACCAACTGTGAAAATGCTTGTCGGTCTTAGTTATTTAATCGGCTTAGTGTACGGTGCATACCTTGTGTTCCAGTCAAAGGTGACGCTTGGTGAACTCGTTTCTTTTAACGTGTATTTAGGGATGATGATTTGGCCGATGTTTGCAATTGGTGAATTAATTAATGTTATGCAAAGAGGAAATGCTTCGCTTGACCGTGTGAATGAAACGTTAGCGTATGAGCCAGATGTAAAGAATCCGAAACATCCAAAGCTTGTGCAAGAGCCGGATTATATTCAGTTTGATGATGTGTCTTTCTCATATCCTTCATCAACTGAAGAAAATTTAAAAAAGGTTTCTTTCACATTAAAGCAAGGAGAAACGCTTGGGGTTGTCGGAAAAACAGGAAGTGGGAAAACGACGCTTGTACGTCAGCTTCTTCGTCAATATCCGCTTGGAGATGGAGATATTGCAGTTTCTAATGTGACATTAGATAAAATAACGAATGAAAATGTACTCGGGTGGATTGGCTATGTACCGCAGGAGCATATTTTGTTCTCAAAAACAGCGCGAGAAAATATTTTATTCGGAAATAGGGAAGCGACTGAAGACGAACTCGAGAAAGCGATTGAAATTGCGGCGTTTAAAAAGGATTTAGAGTTTTTACCAGAAGGGTTAGAAACGCTCGTTGGAGAGAAAGGTGTTTCTTTATCAGGAGGGCAAAAACAAAGGATCTCGATTGCACGAGCTGTTATTCAAAATCCAGAAATTTTAATTTTGGATGATTCTTTATCAGCTGTAGATGCTCGTACGGAAGCAGCGATCATTGAAAATATAAGAACAGAAAGAAGCGGAAAGACGACGATTATTACGACGCATCGTTTATCTGCAGTGCAACATGCGGATTGGATTCTCGTTATGGACGAAGGTGAAGTAATGGAAGAAGGTACACATGCTCAGCTTATCCAAAAGGGAGGCTGGTATGCTGAACAGTTTGAAAGACAACAAGGTGAAAGTGAAAGTGCGGATAGTGGGGTGAAAATATGAGCGTTTCAAAACGATTGTTTCAATACGCGATGAAAGTGAAAGGGACGATTTTTGCAGCGATGCTGATGTTATTTATTTTCGTCATTGCAGAGCTTGCTGGTCCTTTCGTCGCTAAAACGATGATTGATGATCATATCGTCGGGATAGAGAAACCTTGGTATGAAACAGAAAAGAGTGAAGAAGCTGTTTCATATAATGGCGCGTTTTATAAGCGAAGTGATCGCTTTGAACAAGGCGAGACAAAAGGTAAAGAAGTACGCGTAATGCAAGTCGGTTTTCAATATTACTTTGTACCGAATAAAGTGAATATTGAAGGATCACGTACTGTAAAAGGAGATATGATTACCGTTCAAAATGGTAAGGCGGTGCAAGTGTATAAAGCGAAGGCATTAACGAAAGAAGAAGTGTTTGCGTTTTATAAACCAGAAATAAACCGTCTATTATTACTTGGTGGTGGCTATTTCGCTTTATTAGTAGTCGTATCATTATTTGCATACGGAAAGCAGTTCTTTTTGCAGAAGGCAGCGAACAAAATTATTCAAATTATGAGGGAGGATGTTTTCTCTCATATTCAAACGTTGCCAATTCGGTACTTTGATCATTTACCGGCAGGGAAAATTGTTTCGCGTGTGACGAATGATACAGAGGCCATTCGTGATTTATATGTAACGGTGCTGGCAACATTCGTTTCTAGTATCATCTATATTATTGGGATATTCGCTGCGCTATTTTTATTAGATGTGAAGCTCGCTTCATTATGTTTATTAATTATCCCAATTTTAATTGTTTGGGCGATTCTTTATAGAAAATATGCGTCTGTATATAATCATAAAATGCGCTCTCGTTTATCTGATATTAATGGAACGGTGAATGAATCCATTCAAGGGATGCCGATTATTCAAGCGTTCCGTCAAGAGCGTGAAACGAAAAAAGAGTTTGAAGAATTAAATGGCGATTATTTTAAGTATCAAAATAAAATTTTAAATTTAAATGCAGCAACTTCACACAATTTGGTATCCGTATTAAGAAATATCGCTTTCACAGGAGTGATTTGGTATTTTGGCGGTGCGTCATTAAGTGCTACAGGTATTATTTCACTTGGGGTACTGTATGCGTTCGTCGATTATTTAACACGATTATTCTCGCCAATTACGAATATGGTGAATCAGCTTGCAAACTTAGAGCAAGCGCGCGTTGCATCAGAACGTGTCTTTGAATTGTTAGAGGAAAAAGGGGAAGCGGTAGAAGAAGAACGTATGCCTCGTTTAAAAGGAAATGTGAAATTTGATAATGTATCATTTTCTTATAATGGAAAAGATGAAGTGTTAAAAAATATTTCTTTTGAAGCGAAACAAGGCGAGACAGTGGCACTTGTCGGTCATACTGGATCAGGAAAAAGTTCTATTATGAATGTACTCTTTCAATTTTATGAGTTTGAAAAAGGAAAGCTTACGATTGATGGTCATGATGTAAGAGAAATGCCGAAACAAGCAACTCGTGAGCATATGGGAATCGTATTGCAAGACCCGTTTTTATTTAGCGGGACGGTCGCTTCCAATGTAAGCTTAGAGAACGAAAAAATTTCAAAAGAGCGTATCATAAAAGCATTGCATGATGTTGGTGCTGAAAGATTTGCAAACAATATAAATGAAGAAATTACAGAAAAGGGAAGTACGCTTTCCACTGGAGAACGTCAGCTTATTTCGTTTGCTAGGGCGCTTGCTTTTGATCCAGCTATCTTAATTTTAGATGAAGCAACGTCTAGTATTGATACAGAAACAGAGGCGATGATTCAACAGGCATTGGAAGTTGTAAAAAAAGGAAGAACGACATTTATTATTGCTCATCGTCTTTCAACGATTAAAAGCGCAGATCAAATTATTGTGCTCGATAGAGGAACCATTTTAGAAAAAGGCTCTCATGATGAACTCATGAAAAAGCGCGGGCGTTATTATGATATGTATAAAACGCAAATGGAAGGAAACCAGAGCGCTTAATGCGGGGAAGAACTTGCGATTGTTGCAAGTTCTTTTTTGTTGGCAAAATGTCGGCGATAAAGGTACATAATAAGAAGTATTATTTTACCTTTCCTACAATTAATGCTATATTAAAAAATGTTACTTATTTTTTGTATGTGGCGTTATTTTTCCCTTTTGTTTGATTATGAAGAAAAAGGATAAACTAAATAAGAACATTTTCATTGAAAAATTGTTCAAGATTGCATACAATCAATATAGTTTTTAAATTCCTATCAGAATACTTGGAGGATTACAATCATGAAGAAATTATTTTCAGTGCTTGCAGTAACTACATTAGCGATCGGGATTGTAGCCGGCTGCGGTAAAGAAGAGAAAAAAGATACAGCTAGTCAAGATGCGTTACAAAAGATTAAACAAAGCGGTGAACTTGTAATTGGTACAGAAGGTACATATCCACCATTTACGTTCCACGATTCAAGCAATAAATTAACTGGATTTGACGTTGAATTATCGGAAGAAGTTGCAAAACGTTTAGGTGTAAAGCCTGTATTTAAAGAAACACAATGGGATAGCTTACTTGCTGGTCTTGATGCAAAACGTTTCGATATGGTTGCAAACGAAGTTGGTATTCGTGAAGATCGTCAAAAGAAATACGATTTCTCTAAGCCATACGTTTCATCTTCAGCGGCATTAGTTATTGCAAAAGATAAAGATAAGCCTGCTACATTTGCTGATGTAAAAGGATTAAAAGGAGCACAATCTTTAACGAGTAACTATGCAGATATCGCTAAGAAAAATGGTGCGGAAATTATTGGTGTAGAAGGATTTAGCCAAGCAGCAGAATTATTAGCTTCAGGACGCGTTGATTTTACAATTAATGATAAGTTATCAGTATTAAATTATTTAGAAACGAAAAAAGATGCGAAAATTAAAATTGTAGATACTGAAAAAGAAGCTTCAGAAAGTGGATTCTTATTCCGTAAAGGTAGCGATAAGCTTGTACAAGAAGTAGATAAAGCGTTAGAAGATATGAAAAAAGACGGTACGTATGACAAAATAACGAAAAAATGGTTCGGTGAAAATGTATCTAAGTAGTGCATTGGTTTCAGATCGATTGTCTACTTGGATAGATATTATGCAGACTTCCTTCATGCCTATGCTGAAGGAAGCTGTTTTTACAACAATTCCATTAACGCTTATTACATTTATTATCGGGATTATACTGGCAACGTTAACAGCGCTCGCACGTATTTCTGGTAGTCGTATTTTACAATGGATTGCTCGTATCTATGTATCTATCATTCGCGGAACGCCACTTCTTGTACAATTATTTATTATTTTCTATGGACTTCCAACTCTTAATATTGAAGTTGAGCCATATACAGCAGCAGTTGTTGGATTTTCATTAAATGTCGGTGCATATGCATCGGAAATTATTCGTGCTTCTATCCTTTCCATTCCGAAAGGGCAGTGGGAAGCAGCTTACACAATTGGGATGACATACCCGCAAGCGTTAAAACGTGTTATTTTACCACAAGCAACGCGCGTATCAATCCCGCCGCTTTCGAATACATTTATTAGCTTAGTGAAGGATACTTCATTAGCATCGTTAATTTTAGTAACAGAAATGTTCCGAAAAGCGCAGGAAATTGCGGCAATGAACTATGAGTTTTTAATTGTTTATTTCGAAGCAGGTCTTATTTATTGGGTTATTTGTTTCTTATTATCAATCGTACAACAGATGTTAGAAAAGCGTTCAGAACGCTATACGTTAAAATAATCCTTTTACAAAAGGAGTTTTTGTTTTTATGATTTCAATTCAGCACTTACAAAAAAGTTTCGGAGATAATACCGTACTAAAGCATATAGATTTATCAGTTGAGAAGGGCGAGGTTGTTGTTATTATTGGGCCGTCTGGATCTGGTAAAACGACATTCTTGCGTTGTCTCAACGTACTAGAAACACCGGATGCTGGTAATATTAGCATCGGTAATAAAGAGCTTAATTTCGCTCAAAAAGTATCGAAGAAAGATATTGTAAATCTTCGTACACAAACAGGTATGGTCTTCCAGCACCATAACTTATTCCCTCATTTAACAGCACTTCAGAATGTAATGGAAGGGCTCATTACAGTGAAAAAAGTAGGGAAAGAAGAAGCAAAGAAAAAAGCAAACTATTTCCTTGAAAAAGTTGGTTTAGCAGATAAAGTGGATTTATATCCATTCCAATTATCAGGTGGACAACAACAGCGCGTTGGAATTGCGCGTGCGCTTGCGATGGAGCCAGAAGTGTTACTATTTGATGAGCCGACTTCAGCGCTTGATCCTGAACTCGTTCAAGAAGTTTTGAAAGTAATGAAAGAACTTGCTAAAGAAGGCATGACGATGGTTATTGTAACGCACGAAATGCGTTTTGCACATCAAATTGCCAATCGTGTTATTTTCATGGATGGTGGTGTCGTTGTCGAACAAGGTACACCAGAAGAAGTATTTACAAATCCAAAAGAAGAACGTACGAAGAAGTTTTTACAAATGTTGCAATAAATTAAGGAAGGTCTCAAGGCATATGCCTTGAGACCTTTTTGCCATATATATTTATTTGTGGAATCCGCCAAGGCTTTGCTCAGCCATTGCAACTAGACGTTTTGTAATTTCTCCACCAACTGAACCGTTAGCGCGAGCCGTAGAATCTGCTCCTAATTGTACACCAAATTCTTGAGCGATTTCGTACTTCATTTGATCGATTGCAGCTGTTGCACCTGGTACTACTAATTGATTTGAAGAATTTTGGTTTGCCATAGGAATATATCCTCCTTAGAGTTATAAAAATTTTTTTTGGTTGGACTAGCTGGAGTTGAACCAGATTATCGCCCCGGTTGGCGCTAATCCATCGGTAATTAAGTTTGTACTCATAGTATGGATGTTACCTAGAAAGATATACAAAATAATAATTTGTAAATTTTGTCAAAAAAACGTATTGATTTCGTAAATTATGAAATAAGAGTAATCGTTGTATTTTTAAGAAAACAGGCCAAACTAAGGAGGATATTAAATATAATTTTCTCATTGTAGCCTGCTACTTGTAGGCTAATTATTAGCTTCTTATTTATGATTTATTGAAATGAAATCGGTAGCGACTTCATAGTTCTATTTTTAAGTAGGGATGGAGTGACCGCTCCTATGCATGGGTAGGTGCTCTCTTCAATCTAAAAAAGAGAGGCTTTAAACGATAACGTATGGAGGAATAATGATGGGGATTTGCCCGCTTTGCAACGCATTAGAATCACAAACATATTCTTGTCAAAATTGCCAAAGTATACTCCAAGATTATGGGAAGTCTGTAGATTACATAGACGATTATAGTGCCTATATGGATCAAGAATTATTAAGTGCAGTAGATGGTTTAACGCATAATAATTCAAATGAATATTGCAATCATATTTTTTATTGCGGAGTATGTAACGTGGAAACTGAGGTTGTAGTGAAACTTGTGTAAATAGAAAACTTCCACCTTATTATCTAGGTGGAAGTTTTTGTTTTTGTATTTGTGAGTGAATCATAGGAGAAGGGATATGTTCGGTGTTTGATGAAGTCCCTGATTTTATTTGAGACATTTTTTCTTTTGTATCACGTAAAGAATGTTCAGTTAAGTAGACGGCATATTCGTAAAATAATTGGCGCGTCATTTCACTTTGTTCTTTTAATTTTTCATCTTGGAATACAGTTCGCCCAGGTTTAGAGTTAGCTTCAAAGAGCCACGGATTTTCCTTTGTGTCTAAACCGATATCAAAACCGATTTCTCCAATATTTCCGGTTACTTGTTCATCGAGCGCGTAACTTATTTGTAAGGCAGTATGTTTTAATTTATTTTCAATTTGAACTTGTTTCGTTGAATCTGGAAAAAGCTCTTGTAGCAATTTTGTATCACCGCCGCTATTTACGTGCGTTGTTAAACTGCCTTTGCCGGCGATTTTGGCGACGATTGCACTAACTATCCAATTACCGAAATGGTTTTTATTTGTATGAATGCGGAAATCAACAGGTTGCCCATCGAAGCGAAGTAATGAAATACCTTGCTGTACGATAAACTTTTTTAAATCATGTCCTTTTAATACGTGGTTTAGAAGAGTTTCTAATGATTGATACTTTCTCAGTTTATTTTTTTCATTTTCGCGATAACGACAGTAGTAGCAATTCTCTGTTTGGGAATAAAATATTTGATGAATATTTCTACCAAAGCTCCCGTGTATTGGTTTCATGTACACAGATTTATACGTGCCAAGAAACCGTTCTACTTGTTCAAAATGCTGAAATGCTTCTGTGTTTGGTAATAAGTGTCTAATTGATTCGTCTTTTATAAGAAGTTGATGAACGTCCCATTTATTGAAAAATCCTGGGTTAAACCATGGAATGGAGTAGTCATGTTCTAACTTTCTTTTTGCTCTGACGATCGGTTTGTAATTTTCTGCTTGTCGATTCGGTAATCGATCGTAAATAACATTTGGTAAAGGGACCTTTTTCTTTATCCATTGTTTCTCTTGAAAGAAATATCCTTCAATCGTTTCTTCTTCCCAGTTTATATGCTGAACGCCAAAGACGAATACGAACGGTCGTAATGAGAATGGTGGTGTTAACAACTCACTGAGAGCAATTGAACGATTTCCTAAAGGGTTAGAAGAATCATCGTTAAAGCCAGTTGTAAAAATGCCGATTAATGGTCCGAAAATAATTGTTTGGTTTTGTGTGAATGCATGAATAGTAGTGGATTGAGGTAGTAAAAGTTTTTCGGCAATATGTTTTCCGATAATAATTTCGCGAGTAAAGGAATAATGAATTTTCACCTCTTCACTTGCAATGTGACGTATACCGAAGGAGAGGGATGTAATAGGTGGCGTAATAGAAAAAACGTAAGGTAAAGTAATACTATTTGGATGTTCATCTGAAATGTTTAATGTATATATATGTTCTTTCAAAATAGGTTTACCTCCTTTCATTATGGTGTAAAGCGACTGAATTTAAGTGGTCCGTGAAATATCTTTTCAGCTAATGAATCACTATGACGAATGTATTGTTCGTAAGGGGGAATCGTGTTGACATACATAAGCCAAATTGCGCCTTTTTGATCCATAATTGTGGAAAGTTCTAGTTCAAATAACGAAGAATAAGACTGATCTAGTGTTTGGAATACTTCATTTACAATGTCGTGTAAAGCATCTTGCAATAGTTGCACACCCGTACTAGATAGTACGTATTTAATTTTTGAAAATGAATGTAATGAATCATCGTCCGTTGTTGAGGGTAAAAGTTGATTAGGAAATGAGCTTTTTTGTATAAATTGACCTATAACATTCCAGGTTTGTTCTTTGTTTTTTTGCAAAATGGTTCGAATGTGGAGTGGATATGTTAATTGGTTTGGTGGTTGTAGCATAGTGTGTGCTATGTAACGGGATGAACGTATGTTAGATTTACACCAAGATATAAATTCGTCTGTCCGTTTGTTTGTAATAGAAGTATGGTATTTTTCATTTACTGTATCGATATGAAACGTTTTATTTTTGTAAGCAATTCGATATAAGTTATCCTTAGAATGTATATTAGTGGGGCGTATAATAATATCTTTAGTTTTTAACAACAGTTTGAAAATGTTTTGTATCGTTGCAATTTCAAATTTTGGTATATAAGGAGACAGTTTTTTATTAGTGAGAAATAAATCATGTAGTTCACTTAAATTAATAAGTGTGTTATTTAAAAAGGTAGTGGAAGGACGATTGTGCAAAGAGTGAATAATTGATTTTGCTTTTTCAAAGTCTGTTTCCTCGTGAAAAGAATAACGATCATATATATAAGAAGGAATAGGGAATGTTTGCTCTTTCCATTTTCCTGTATCTGTATCGTAAATAAGACCAGAAATAAGGTCTGTTTTAGGATCAATACAAAATGGCGTAAACTGGGCAACGATATTATGATAAAGCCGAGCGCGTTTAGCGATTTCGGTGTAATACGTTTGTTCGTAATGAAGTTTAGAAGCTAAAAGACCGAGAACCAACGAAATCACTCCTTTACTACTATTTGCATAATAGGCGAAGCTATATATTGCAAATACGTTTTTATACCATTATACTTTTGTCCGTATGATGATATGCTATAGTTTTGGAGAAGTGAAAGGTTGATTGTAATGAATATATGGTTAAATATGTTAACGACGACAGGACTCGGAGCAATTATTGGGGGATATACGAATCATTTAGCGATAAAAATGTTATTTCGTCCTCATCGTCCTATTTATATCGGAAAGTTTCAAGTTCCATTTACACCAGGGTTAATTCCGAAGCGTCGTGATGAACTTGCTGTTCAATTAGGAAATATGGTTGTAGAACATTTGTTAACACCAGAAGGAATTGGAAAAAAGCTAACAAATGAAGAGTTTCAAAAAGGTTTAATTCACTGGGCGCAAGTGGAAGTGGATAAAGTAATTACGAATGAACAATCACTGCGACATATGTTAGAAAAATGGAATGTAGCGCATGTAGAAGAAGAAGCGACTCGAAAAATCGAACATGTTATTACAGAAAAAATTCATGCATTTTTAGCAGAGTATTATACATATACATGGGAACAGGCTTTACCTCATTCTGTAAATGAAAAAGTAGAGAATGCGATTCCGAATGTCTCGGCGTTTATTTTAGAGCGAGGAATTAGCTTTTTTGAAAGTGAAGAAGGGAAAGCACGTCTTTCAAAAATGATTGATGATTTCTTTGCTTCTCGCGGAACGCTACTTAACTTAGTCGGAATGTTTTTAGGAAATGTAAGTGTAGTGGATCGTGTGCAGCCAGAAGTTATTAAGTTTTTAGGTCAAGATGGTACAAAGCAGCTTTTAACTGACGTACTGCAAAAAGAGTGGGAAAAGTTAAAAGGAAGAGATGTAAAAGAATTAGAAGCATTTGTAGAGAAAGAAATGATTGTAAGCTCCGTGCTGTCAGCAGTTAAAGTAGAGGAAACAGTGAGTAAGTTTTTAAATCAATCTGTTCAGCAAGTATGTGAGCCGGTTCGAGAAACAATTATTGAAAAAGTGGTTCCAAGTGCAGTAAAGAAAGGCTTGAAGTGGGGAACAGAAAACGTAGAGAGTATACTAAATAATCTACACCTTGCGGAAATTGTCCAGCAAGAAGTGTCTACATTCTCAACAGAAAGATTAGAAGACTTAGTTCTGTCTATTACGAAAAACGAATTGAAAATGATTACGTATTTAGGAGCATTATTAGGTGGAATGATCGGTCTCATGCAAGGATTGTTACTATTGTTTCTTAGATAATAAGGTGAGTACATAGAAATAAAAGTGAAATTTCTTCACATCTCTTGCATAGTTTGATATGGTAAGAAGAGGTGCGTATGTAAATGCACTGAAAAGGCAGTGCGTATGAAAAGCGCTAGCCTTCTAAAGGAGGAAAAATAAAATGACAAAGAACATTCATGATGTTGCATATGAATTACAAAAAGCAATCGCTGAAAACGAAGACTTCAAAACTTTAAAAGAGAGCTACGCAGCAGTTCAAGCTGACACAGCTTCAAAGAATTTATTCGATGAGTTCCGTACAATGCAACTTAGCCTACAACAAAAAATGATGCAAGGCCAAGAAATCACTGAAGAAGACAACCAACAAGCACAAGAAGTTGTAGCTCGCATTCAACAAGATGCTAAAATTACAAAATTAATGGAAACTGAGCAACGCCTAAACGTTGTAATCGGTGACGTTAACAAAATTATCATGAAGCCACTTGAAGAATTATATAGCGCGCAACAACAAGCTTAATAGTGGAAGACGCTCCTAGTTTAGGAGCGTCTTTTTTGTTGTAGAAAAAGGCTTATATTTGGAATAAGGGGAACTGTACGTTTTATATTATATATCCGAATAATTCATGTTCGGTAAAGCGTAATCAATTTTTGATGAAATATGAATAAACTTTCATTAGTATTAACTAAGGTTTTTCTTTAAAATTGCATATTAGGACAAGGAGGAAGGTGAACTGTGAGGCGTTGTATCGAGTTATATCACTTTAAATATGAAATATCATTAAAAAAGTTGGTACATGTGATGATGGAAAGTGATTTTTTATCAAAATTCTCAGCTATTAGGAATTTTACTTATAAATGAGTCTGAAATTAGGATAAATAATATTAGTATTACAACTAACAAAGTAGAGATTTATTGAATGAATGATAAATTCTATCTAACAAATGTGAATGATAATGTGAAAGTTATTCTATATTAGAGGATAACTATATTTTTTGTGCTTATAACCGTTAAATGAAATGTGTATGCTTTAATTTATGATGACAAAATGTGGAAAGTGGAGTTATTGCTGTAGTTATAAAGGAGTTTTGTACAAAAGTGATTCGAGTATTTAAGTATGAATATCAATTGATTGTAACGTTACTATCGCTTAGTTTATTTAGTTATTTTGCAATCGAAATTATGTTATATCCTAGGATAGGGATTGAGATAGAGCATCAAGAAAATCATTTGGTGATTAATAATATTGTGAAAAATAGCTGGGCAGCAGAACAAGATCTAGCAGTCGGGGATATTATTGAAAAAATAGATGGGATTCTCCCTGATGATAACTCTAATATTTCATTATATGGCGCTACTGAAAGGGTAAAGAAAATTACAATGAAGAAAGGGGGAACAATAGAAGAATATAAAGTAGAGTATAATCCGTACGATAAGCAATTGGTTTATCATCTTTTTTTACCAACTGTGTTTTATCTAACGTGTTTTTTTGTGGCTACATATATTTTAATACGTGCTCCATACTTGAATGCAGGAACGAAAGATTTAATCTATTTTCTGCATTGTTTAGGAATGAGTTACATTAGTATTATGGCGGGGTTACGAAAAGATTCAATAGCGTATATTGTAGTTGCTATTTCTTTAACGTACTCAGTTGTCTTTTTTATAAAATTTATGGACATGTTTACGAAAAACTTGAAGATAAGGTTTATAACAAAAACAAAATTAATCTACATAAATATAATAGCGTTTATTTTAGTTTGTTTAACCATTTTTATTTATTTAAAATATAATGATTTATCGACGAGTTATATTATATTGTTAAGTTCTGTTTTGTTTTTATTAACAGTATATGTATTGTTTAGATTTTATTTTAAAAGTAGAAAAAGTTATTATTTTAAGTTTATAAGAGTTATTATTATGAGCACAATCATATCAGCCATGCCATTTATATTCTTATTTTTAATTCCTAATTTGATAAATTACAAAGAAATAATAAGTGTCGAGACGACAGCGATCTTTTTTTTATTGGTTCCAATTTGTATTTTTTATATGATTATTGAAGGGAAAATATTTGATTATAATTATGTTATTCATAGAGTTCAATATTATGCTTTACTGTCGATATGTCTAACGGGTTTCATCGTTATACTAGGGATTTTAATTTTCCACAATACTAGCGATAACATATTAGATGTTATTCGATTTGCTGGTATCTTGTTTGTTTCGTTAATGCTTTCTTGCTTTATAAAGGATTATTTGGATTTTAAATTAAGGAAAAAATTATATCATTCTCAGAAAAATTATCAGTTTAGTTTACATAGATTTTTACATTAGGCAAAAAATGAATATAAGTTTTCAAACTTAATTGTTAGCATAAAGAGAGAAATCAATGATGTATTAAGAATAGAAGAAATATGCTGTATTGAAGTGAGTAAAGGGGATAATTCGCTCCAAATTATTGGGGATGGATATGTTTCTGAAGATGTGCTAAAGCAATTGAATGGATATCAGTTAGAGACATATACTGTTGGTTCCATTATACAATTAGAAGATCATTTTGTGTTTGTTTTGTCCATTTCAGCAAAAACAATGATTATATTGTTATGTAAATCTAATAATAGGAGAGGTTTGAACATTCAAGAAATTGGATGGTTAGAGACATTGTGTAGTTATGCTGATTTATTATTAGAATGCTCATATCAAGTGGAAGAATTAGTGAATCAGTTGCAAACGATAAATGAACCGAAACACCCTCCAATTTGGCTTTCAAAGTTACTATTTAATTTGTCTGAAAAAGAGCGGACAAATTTGGCGAGTGATATTCATGATGGTGTATTACAAGACCAAATACGCTTGTCTAGGAAATTAGAGGAATATCATAAAGATATTCCAGATGTCGATATGAAAAAAATAATTAACGAAGTGTATGAAGATGTCTTAGATCATATTTATGTCATTCGTGAAACATGTAATAACTTACGTCCTCCATTTCTATATGAATTAGGTTTGAAAAAAGCATTATTAGATTTATTTAAACAAGTAAATCTTAAAGCTACATTTTTCTTCTATTATGAAATTCAAGATAATATTATTCTACCTAATGTAGAATATGAACAAGCAATTTATAGAATTATTCAGGAGTTATTAAATAATGCACTAAAGCATTCAAAAGCTTCTAAAGTTACAATTCGATTATATGAGCAAAATGGATATTTGAATTTAACTTATGATGATGATGGGATAGGAATGGGGATAGATTTAGACGAGTTAAATCATTCTTATAGTAGTTTAGGTTTATCCGGGATTGTAGCTAGAATTCATAGTTTAGGTGGAGAAATGTCAATAGATTCAAAGGTGAATAATGGATTAAAGATTAAAGTTAGTATGAAAATTGATTAATTGATTCAATCTTTAGATGTGGAAGGGATGAAAAAATGATTTCTGTTCTTGTTGTAGATGATCACGTTGCAGTTGGCCTAGGGACTAAAGCATTAATTGAAAGATATGATGATATAGAGGCTGATGTTTTCCATGATAGTGAAGAAATAAGAGAAGTTATGCATAATAAACAGTATGATGTATATTTAATAGATTTACAAATGCCAAAAATAAATGGTTTAGAGCTTTCTAAATATATACTTAGTGTGCAACCAGAAGCAGCTATTCTTATTTTTACAGGATTTGATGTGCTTGCACATTATAATTTATTAATAGATAACGGAGTACTTGGTGTATTAAGTAAAACTTCTTCTGAGAAAGAAGTGGTAAACGCAATCCGCCATGCAGTGAAAAAAGAAGTAGTTCTTTCTCATCAACTTGTAAGACAGTTAAGGATAGTAGAAAATGCATCTAATATAAATGTAGAAGGCGAAATGAAAAATATAATTTCTTTAAATGATGAAGAGAAGATGATTCTAGTTGAAGTTGGTAAAGGAAAAACAAATAGAGAGCTTGCCGAAATATTAAACTTAAGTCAAAGATCGGTAGAATATAAATTGACCGACATATTTCATAAGTTACAAGTTTCATCAAGAATGGAAGCAGTACAAAAGGCGAAAGAACTATGGTTTATTCCAACTATAAATTTTTAATGTAGCTCTTTATTAAGTTGCGGTATTCACGCAAGAAAAATGCGTGAATACGAGAGGAATGTTCGGTGATATAAATGGAAGAATATAGTATAGTTACATTAAAGGCAAAATAAACTCGCGAGGACTAACAGCTTAATATATTGCCTTTTATTAGGATGTATAGTCGTATTCAAGTATATACTAATTAATAACAATCAATATAAATAGAATTATTTGAAAGACAGTCAATTATTTTAAGACACGGTAAAAAATTGCTGTAATAAGTTATTAGTATTGCATTGTTAAAAGAGTAATTTAGGGTTGAGTTACTCCAATTGATAAAAATCCTATACTTTGTCAATATAGTGATTTTATCGTCCATTATTTGTTGTTATTTTGCGTTTGTTGTTATTTTGCGTTTGTTGTTATTTTGCGTTTGTTGTTTTTGCTTGGGCCTCCTTTAAGGAGGCCTTTTTTATAGGAAACGGATGAAGTGCATCCTTACACATAATAAAGCTTCTTTAAAATCTCCATATATTGGTGACTATTTTAAAGAGGAATGTATGATCTAACATGTATTATCACTTACTGAAATACTCAGTTTTAATGTTCTTTTCCTTCAAAAACTCTTCAATTTCTTTTTGCTTCCTACCATTAACTTTCTCAAAGCGCTTTGTAAAAGAGAAATCAGTTTTGAATAAGTTACCATCTTGAGCGAATTTTTCTATTTCCTGATCTAATTCTACTGAAAGTGCTGTAGATGCTGAAATATAATTATGAATCTCCTTCGAAGGCTGTTTGTAATCAGCAGGAATCGTATTGTTACTAATAAAATGATGGAAGTTCGCATCGTTTTGTTGAGCTAAATCTATTAGTTTTTGTAATTTATCCCGGTCGGACTCAGTAACCTTCTCGTCAGACATGGCTGACGAAAGTGGAACGATGTTCTCGTATAACTCTCCGCTATAATCTAAATAAGTTTTTATATTTTGTTTCATTTCGTCTTCACTAATATTTTCATTTTTCTTTGAGGAACTAAATATATTTTCTGGAACTTTAATAGCAACATCTTTAATAGATTGTACATCGTTTTCTTCCTTAGGTTGTGCACTGTTTGAACAAGCTGATAGAAATAAAAGAGTAAGTAGCATGAGTGAATATAAAGTATATTTCTTCATTTTAATCTCCTTTTACATTCATTAGTGTCTTTGTAAAATAGCAATATTCCATTTCAAATACTTTACTAAAAGTGCATATAGATGTTTTACCATTTGATAAGATATGACGGATATGAGTAAACCGACGCAAAAAGCGATGAACACATTATAAACATCGGAATAACTAATTTGATGAAACCCTTTAAAGAATCCTAATCCTATTAATAAAATAGGCGAAATAATTAATACTGGCGTGGCAATGATAAGTGCTAGAAGAATCGGTAATAAAAAGAGTAGTACGAAAAAGGCGATAATGATACATATAAAGTTTAAAATACTTAAGCTCATAACAGAAAACAGTGCTGTCATAATATTTTTTAGGCTACGCCTATTGTCAGCGTTACTTATTACATATGAAATATTAAGTTCTTTAGCGATAGTTTTAGGATTTCCTAGCTTTTTAGAAATTTCCTCTTCAGATATTCCATCTTGTTTACCACTAATAAAATGAGTTTCGTACTCCGAGATAATATCCTCCTTTTCTGAATTAGGCATATTCCGTAGGGAAGAACTAAGTTGTTCTAAAAATTCACTTTTGTTCATAACGATCACTTTCCTTTATAAAATGATGAATTATGGCTGAAAATCCTATCTTTTTTCTAAACAGCACACACAATCTATATCTACTTTTTGAAAGGAGATATACTAATTGCGAATAACATTCCAAATAATGGGTATTCCATTATTTACAAATATATCACTTACTATTATTCTTTGCAAGGTACTATAAATTTGTTAATAATGTGAATAGGTGGAAGTATTTTTGTACATTTTTAGAAGAGATATAAAAATGTTATTTTAAGATAAACAAAAGGTTGTAAGCGTATTCTTTAAATCTTGTCAAAATAATGTCGAATTCATATTGTTGGAAAAATAATGCATTTGTAATATAATGATAAATGATACTTCACCAGCTTAATTAACTAGGTGAAATTAAAATCTTTATTACACACATTATGAAATAAAGGGATGATTAGTTTTGAGTACAGGTGTAAAAGCAAACGACGTGAAGACAAAAACAAAAGGAGCAGATCTTGTTGTTGATTGTTTAATTAAACAAGGTGTTACACATGTTTTCGGTATTCCAGGAGCAAAGATTGACTCTGTATTTGATGTATTGCAAGAAAGAGGACCAGAGTTAATCGTTTGTCGTCATGAACAAAATGCAGCATTTATGGCAGCTGCTATTGGTAGATTAACAGGGAAACCGGGCGTATGTCTTGTAACTTCAGGACCAGGGACATCAAATTTAGCGACAGGTCTTGTTACTGCGAATGCGGAGAGTGATCCCGTTGTTGCTTTAGCTGGTGCAGTACCGCGTACGGATCGATTAAAACGTACGCATCAATCTATGGATAATGCTGCACTATTCGAACCAATCACAAAATATAGCGTAGAAGTAGAGCATCCTGATAATGTGCCAGAAGCACTTAGTAATGCATTTCGAAGTGCGACTTCCACAAATCCGGGAGCTACTTTAGTAAGTCTTCCGCAAGACGTTATGACTGCGGAAACAACTGTAGAGTCTATCGGTGCGCTTTCTAAGCCACAGCTTGGAATCGCTCCCACAAATGATATTACATATGTAGTAGAAAAAATAAAATCAGCGAAATTACCAGTTATTTTACTCGGTATGAGAGCGAGCACAAATGAAGTGACGAAAGCTGTTCGTAAATTAATTGCGGATACAGAACTTCCTGTCGTTGAAACATATCAAGCAGCTGGTGCGATTTCACGTGAGTTAGAAGATCATTTCTTCGGCCGCGTTGGATTATTCCGTAACCAACCAGGTGATATTTTACTAGAAGAAGCAGACCTTGTTATTTCTATCGGTTATGATCCAATCGAGTATGATCCAAAATTCTGGAATAAACTTGGCGACAGAACGATTATTCATCTTGACGACCATCAAGCAGATATCGACCATGATTACCAACCAGAGCGTGAATTAATTGGTGATATTGCCTTAACGGTAAATAGCATCGCGGAGAAATTACCGAAACTTGTATTAAGTACGAAATCAGAAGCGGTATTAGAACGATTACGCGCGAAATTATCAGAACAAGCAGAAGTTCCGAACCGTGCTTCGGAGGGTGTTACGCATCCACTTCAAGTGATTCGTACACTTCGTTCTTTAATTAGTGACGATACAACTGTTACATGTGACATCGGTTCCCATTCTATTTGGATGGCGAGATGTTTCCGTTCTTATGAACCACGTAGATTATTATTTAGTAACGGTATGCAAACGTTAGGTGTTGCACTTCCTTGGGCAATCGCAGCTACTTTAGTAGAACCAGGTAAAAAAGTAGTTTCCGTATCAGGTGACGGTGGTTTCTTATTCTCAGCGATGGAGTTAGAAACGGCGGTACGTTTAAATTCTCCAATCGTCCATCTTGTTTGGAGAGACGGCACATATGATATGGTTGCATTCCAACAAATGATGAAATACGGTAGAACATCAGCTACAGAGTTTGGTGATGTTGATCTTGTGAAATATGCGGAAAGTTTCGGAGCGTTAGGTCTTCGTGTTAACACGCCTGATGAATTAGAAGGGGTATTAAAAGAAGCATTAGCAGCAGATGGTCCTGTCATTATTGATATTCCAATTGACTATCGTGACAACATTAAATTAAGCGAAAAATTATTACCAAACCAATTAAACTAATGGAGGCAGATTTGAGATGACTGTTGCGCAATTAATTGATATTGATGCAAAAAAAACGAAAATGAGTAATGAAGTATATCAAACATCTACAATGCTTGCGCTATTAGATGGTATATATGATGGTGTGATTAGCTTTGAAGATTTGAAAAAACATGGTGATTTCGGCATCGGCACATTTGATCAATTAGATGGTGAAATGATTGCATTTGATAATGAATTTTATCATTTACGTTCAGACGGTTCAGCGGAAAAAGTAGAGCCAGAAGAAACAACGCCATTTGCGACTGTAACGTTTTTTGAAAAAGAAATGAGTTATACGGTAGAGCATCCGATGAATCGTGAAGAAGTTGAAGCATTATTACATGAATTAATGCCAAGTAAAAACTTATTTTACGGTATTCGAATGGACGGTACGTTCCGTGAAGTAAGGACGAGAACTGTTCCAAGACAAGAAAAACCGTATACACCGCTCGTTGAAGTGACGAAATCACAACCAATCTTTTCATTTGAAAATACAGAAGGTACGCTTGCTGGATTTTGGACACCAGATTATGCGCAAGGTATTGGTGTAGCTGGATTCCACTTACATTATATTGATGATGAAAGAAGCGGAGGTGGACATGTTTTCGACTATGTTATAGAAAACTGTACGATCCAAATTTGTCAAAAAGCTCATATGCATTTAGCACTTCCAGAAACAGCTGATTTTATGGCGGCTGAATTATCAAGAGAAAACTTAGAGGATAATATTGCAACTGCGGAAGGTGCAGAGTAAAAAGGGAAGCCAATTCGGCTTCTCTTTTATTTTGAGTTACTCCCGATATGCGGAATAATGCTCATCAGAAATAGAATAGTTCTCTTTACCAGTTAAGGCTGATACTTCTACTAATTGATGTCCAAGCCCATCCCATACTGTAACAGTATATAAGGATGACCATTTAATATTCCCACGAGCGAGTCGGAAAGAATAATAGTCGTTATCTGTTGTTACTAAAACTTTGTTATAAATAATATTTTTCGTTTTTTTATTTTGTAAAATAAGGACAAAGTCTAGTTTATCTTCTTGTTTCGGAATTTGTAGTATTCTTGCTATAAACATTCCATTTGGATTTTTCTTCGTTTTATATACTTTTTCTGATTCTATTTTTAGTTCAGGTTTGCCTCTCATAGTCTCTCCCTTTACATATGTTTATTTCTTTGAAACAAACGGATGCCCGTCATAATAAAAACGCCACGGATAATGTACAGCTTCTTCTGCATAGTCGATATTAATACGAGGTCCTGCTGCTATTTTATATTGTGATGATATATGTTCATCTTTTGGGACCAGTTCAATATGCAATGTGTCACTTTGTAATGATAAGCCTCGTTCTTTTAAAGTAATTCCGAGTGCACGGCATAGTTTGCCAGGACCGCTTGTTAAGTTTTTATATTGCGCTTTTGTAATGTCTGTTTTGTTGTAGCGCGCTAGTTTTATTTCTTCAATACCGTCTACTGGCTCAAGGGCTCGAATGAGAACACCTTGCGGGGTGCCAACTGGTGCTGTAATAACGTTAAAACAATGGTACATACCGTAAATTAAATATACGTAAGCATGCCCTGGTGTGCCAAACATAACTTCTGTGCGATCTGTCCGTCTGCCGCCGTAACTATGTGCGGCCTTATCATCTGGGCCTTTATATGCTTCTACTTCTACAATGATTCCGCTTCGCTTTATTCCGTCTACAATATGAACAAGTTTTTGCCCGAGTAATTTTTTTGCGACTTCTAACGTATCGCCTTCATAAAAAGAAGGAGGTGCCTGCATTGTACTATCTCCTTTACTAAGTGTATATGTATATAGTAAACCAAATTTTCAGTAGTAATTCTAACTCGTTCTATTTGCTACATTTATTTCATAAATTATGGATAGAGTACAACAGCGAAGAGGGGGAGTGCGACATGATTTATCGCTTACTAGCTCTTAATATAGATGGGACACTACTATACAACAATGGAAAAATTGCAAAAGGATTAAGAGAAACAATTGAATTTGTGAAAAGAAAAGATGTATACGTTACGTTATTTACGAGCCGTAATTTTCAATCCGCTCATAAAGTAGCAAAGGCTTTAAAATTAGATTCTATATTAGTGACACATGGTGGTGCTTTCGTTTCAGCAACGTTAGATAAGCCGTACGTTCAAAGAAGATTGTCCGAAGAGAAGACTTTTAACATTGTGCAAGTGTTAGAGCACTTTGATTGTAACGTACGTATTTCTCATGAACGGTTTTCGATAGGAAATCGTGAGAGAACTACACCAAACTTAATTGCGCGCACTGTATTATCAAGCGCAGATCCGTTATTTTATCCAGTTCAATTTGTAGATTCGTTAGGTGACGCGCTTCGTGACCATCCGGTAGCGGCGCCAAAAATTGATGTTCTTTTCCAAAGTAAAGGTGAAAAAGAACGCGGGCTAAACACATTAAGAAAAGCATTCCAAGATGTAGAGTATGTTGAATGTGATTCAAAACGAATAGAAATCTTGCCGCAAAATGTATCAAAGTTACGCGGATTACAATTGCTTGGAGAGCATTTAAATATTTCGCTAAATGAAATGGTTGCGATTGGAGATAGTATGGAAGATTTAGAGGTTATTGAAAACGTGGGACTTGGTGTAGCGATGGGGAACGCACCTGTAGAGTTAAAGCAAGCAGCAGATTGGATTACACGTTCAAATAGTGAGAACGGTGTAGAGTACATGATTAAAGAGCATTTCCGTAAGCAATTCCCGCTTCCGTTTTTGAAGAATCATAAAAATACACCGAAACGATGACAGAAAAACGTAGCTTTTTGGCTACGTTTTTTTGTTTATCTTATTAAAAATAGTGAAAGCGTTTTAAAATATGAATTGTGTATGAAATCTATACAATTCACTTGAATCCTTTAGAAAACTAATGTAAAGTGGATGATGTTGCCAAAACAGTTACACCACATGAAATATTCTTCAGATTAATTTTATTGGGCTCCCATACGTAAAAGTATTTCCGCATGACAGTTTAGTTCACGTATTATTTCAAAAATGAATTGTAGCAATCTTATTAAGTAGTTGTAGTGTTTCTTTGTTTTATTTAAATGGATTATTTTAAGTTAATGTGAGTAAGGTTTGGTACATATGATATGTACTTCTTTTTGTGGTTTTAGGAAGTTTAAAAGGGGGAATGAATTTCTTGAGGAAATCATTTAATCAAAAAATTAAAAAGTTAAGTAGTAGTTTAATAGTTGTATTACTAATATGTATGAATTTTTTAATCCATTTACCATTAAAAGCAGAGGCAGCTACAACAGAATTAAAAGGTTTAGGTGATGTATCTTATTACAACGCCATCATTTTTGGAGATCATAGTGCAACGAGTGCGGATATTGAAGGTGCGATGGCTGTTCAGAAAAATATGAACGCATCAAGTTATACAGTCGTAGCGGCTGCAACTGGAGCAAATAACTTAGCTGGAGCAACTTGGGTAGATGAAGGATATCCATCATTATTACTAGGCGGTCAATTTACGAAAGCGGGAGCAGGACAGGTAATTATTCAAGATGGAACAGTGGCGATGACAAAAGACGGTGACCCAGATGGAGCAATGAAAACGTCATATGACCGTATCTCTTATAAAGAGCAAGCGGAGATTGATGCTAAGTTTAAAGAATTTAGAAAAGACGTTGATGGTGTAATTGGGGATGCAAGTAAACTATACACTGATAAGCCAAAACCTAATATGAGCTTTGGAATCGGTGAAGATGTAAACAACCCTAATATTTATGTCTCTTCAGGCCAGACGGGAAAGAAAGCATTTGATGTAAAAGACGTTTTTCTTCCGAATGTAGAGAATAAAGACTTTATTGTTATTTATTCAGATGCAGAAGAAGTGAGTTTTGGTGGCGGTGCAATTTTGTATGATACAAGAAATACTGGGATGGCGACGGATTTAATTAATACATCTCAAGCATACGATCCTAATTCATCTTTTACTGAGTTAGCTAGTAAGGTAATTTGGGTATTTCCTAATGCTACAAAGATAACAACTAAAGGTTATGGTGTAGTAGGTAGTGTGTTTGCACCTAATGCAGTTGTAGAAACAAAAGGTGGTTCTATTAATGGACAAGCCTATGTTGGAGGATTACACCAAAGAGATGGTTTTGAGGTTCATAACTTTAAATTTAACTGGCCAAAGTGGAATAAACCAGCAGTTGAAAAAGGACATTTACAAATTAAAAAAGTTGATGAAAACGATGAAAACATTTTTTTAAAAGACGCAAAATTTGATGTTATAGACAAAGATAATAACGTTGTGGCTACTGTTACAACAAACGAAAAGGGTATTGCGGAAGTTAAAGATTTACCACTTGGTGACTATTTTGTAAAAGAAATAAATGCACCAGAAGGATATATAAAAGTTGATACACCAGTCAAAGTAACAATTGATAATACAAACGTAATTGAACTTGTTATGAAGAATACGAAAAAAGTAGAGAATGGCCAATTTAAATTATTGAAAAAAGATAGTGAATCTGGTCAACTTCTACCAGGTGCAAAATTTGATGTTATCGATAAAGATGGGAAAGTTGTGGAAACAATTGTTACAGATGATAAAGGTGAAGCCTTATCGAAACGACTTCCAGTTGGAAGCTATACATTAAAAGAAGTAGAAGCACCGAAAGGATATGAATTATCATCTAGTTCAGTTTCTGTTGATGTAGAGGCTAATAAAGTATTGACTGTAGATGTGGTGAATAAAAAGATCCCCGAAAAAGTAACAGGTCAATTTGAAATTGTGAAAGTAGATGCGGAAGATAAAACGAAAGTATTATCAGATGCAGAATTCGAAGTATATAAAGATGGTAAAAAAGTAGATACGTTACGAACAGATAAAACTGGTAAAGTAGTTTCTCAGAAATTAGAACCAGGAAAGTATACATTAAAAGAAACGAAAGCACCACAAGGATATAAATTGTTAAAAGAAGAAATTGAAGTCGTTGTGGAAGCGGACAAAGTAGTAGAAGTACAAGTAGAAAATGCAAAAGAACTAGGAAGCTTACAAGTAATCAAAAAGGATGCAGAGAGTGGAAAAGTTCTAGCGGGTGCGGAATTTAAATTAAAGAACGAAGCTGGTCAAGTAGTTGGAGAAGCGAAAACAACGAATAAAGACGGCGTTGTGAAATTCGAAAGCTTAGTGCCAGGAAAGTATACGTTAGAAGAAACGAAAGCGCCGGAAGGTTATAAAGCGCTAGAAGTGACAGTAGAAGTGAACGTTGTAGCGAACGAAGTAGTAAAACAAGAAGTTACGAATGAAAAAGTAACGGGTCAATTCGAAATCGTGAAAGTAGATGCGGAAGATAAAACGAAAGTATTATCAGACGCAGAATTCGAAGTGTATAAAGACAGCAAGAAAGTAGATACGTTACGAACAGATAAAACTGGTAAAGTAGTTTCTCAGAAATTAGAACCAGGAACATACACATTAAAAGAAACAAAAGCACCACAAGGATATAAATTGCTAAAAGAAGAAATTGAAGTCGTTGTGGAAGCAGACAAAGTAGTA
>NZ_FRBJ01000002.1:0-607536 GCF_900142585.1 Bacillus sp. bc15 | reverse complement strand
CCAGGTGAAGGAACAGAGAAGCCAGGTGAAGGAACAGAAAAACCAGGTGAAGGAACAGAAAAACCAGGTGAGGGAGTAGAAAAACCTAATTTACCAGAAAAAGGACAAGGTTCTTCTAATAATCAACAACTTCCAGCTACAGGACACAATACGAATTACGTTCCATTCATCGGTTTTATGCTTCTGTTACTAGGAATACGTTTAAGATTCATGGCTAAAAATAGTTAAAAGATGTATAAAAGGCATCAGAGATTATACAATCTCTGATGCCTTTTAAATTAATACAGATAAATATTTTAAGCTTCAATTACGCTAAGCATTCTGTTTATAAATGCAGCTGCGTGTGCACGTTGTGATGGTCCTTTTGGTACGAATTGATTAAATTCATTACCTTTTACAATTCCATATCCATACACTCTTTGTACTTCTTCTTTAGCGTAAATTAAGTTTTGGTCTACGAATGGTAGTTCAACTTGTTTTGCAAAAATACCAGCGTGTTTTAGAGAACGATCAATCATAATAACAGCTTCTTCGCGTGTAATTGTAGTATTTGGATCAAATGTATTATCACCACGTCCGCGGATTATGCCTGCGCTTGCTGCACGATTAATACCGTCTCTTAAAGATGGGTGTACTTGTTCTAAGTCTGTGAACTTAGCGTTTCCACTTGGTAATTGTAAAGCACGAGTAATTAGTGTAGCAAATTCAGCACGCGTTACAAGACGTTCTGGGAAGTACTTGCCGTTCCCTTCTCCTTGCATAATGCCTCTAGCTGCTAATTGACGAATGTCTTGTTCATACCATCCACCTGTAATGTCATCAGTTACGGGATTTTTTTGGTTTTCCTTATAGTATGTTTCAGTTCCTTTTAAGAAAGCATTCCATTGTCCGCGTTGAATCATAAACGCAGGGCAGTTTTTTCCTGACCAAAATTGGTGTTTTTGGACCTTATCTAGAGAAATATTTAAGTCGTTCATTAAATAAGCTGCCAATTTACGGGCATTTTCTACCGCTTTTTCATAGTTTCCATCTTGATTAACGGCAATTTCAATTCCGATAGATTCATAGTTTCCAGTTTTATTTCCAGCATGCCATCCAACTTCATTTACTGGAAGATGTTGATAAATTTCTTTATCATCTACTGTGAAATGCCAAGATGCGGCGCGATCAGCTGTTCCGCGTGCTTGATTATCTAAGAATTTTGCATGATTTAGAGCATTGGCACCTTTCGCTGTATTAGCCGTTTCGTGAATCGTAATATATTTAGGTACCATCGGGTAGCCAGGGCGAATATCGTCATTTCCTTTTGGGACAATCATTTCTTTAAATGTAACGCCATAAATATTGTTTGTTTGTAGAGCTTCCGGAGCTCTCAATAAACTATTTTTAGCAGTACGACTGTTTTTTAATAATGAAGCTTTTGTACCTTCAAATGTAGCAGAAGGTGCATAAATCCATTTTGCTGTTTCGTTTATTTGGACTTTAAACCAATTTCCAGCTTGTTCAGTAGGAGTAATGACTTGTGGTTGTAGTTTCCCTTCTTCTTTAAACGATTGGAACGGAAGGGCATGTATGGAAGCTTCTTCTTTTACGATTAATTTTTGGTTAGATAGTTTATGAATCTCTTGAACTTCTAAGCTATTATCATTGTTATCTATCCATCCAGCGCCAGTTGGCGTCGTTATGTAGTAAGCATTTCCTTTTTTCTTTGTCGCCGTTACGACTTGTTCTGTAATCTCGATATTCGATTTGTTTTTTAAATCATTCGCAGTATATAATGAATGTTTTTTTGAAGTGTATAGTAGGAATTGGCCAGTAACCTCGATATCTTCTTCATGAGTACTATGCTCATTAACATGCTCTTTAATACTTTTAAAAACTTGATCCTCCGTATATACTTCGGCGGATTTTTCAGCACTCTCTGCAAATGAATAAGTAGGTGCAAGAACAGTTTGTAATGCAAGAGAGAGAGTTAAAACACTATAAAATTTCTTTTTCATATTTTTTTTAACACATTAGATTATAGAATCTAGTGTTAACATTCCTCCTTTTTATATTGTATTTTCACTATGTATCGATTTTAACACTAATAAATTTTAACAAGAGAAAATCAGGATGTCTATATACATGAGCGATATTCATAAAAAGAATTATTTGAAAAAATGTAAGGGAAACAGGTAAAACCTTCTGTATTGACCTGTAAACGCCCTTCAAGTAAACTAAAGAGAGTTTGCAAATGAAAAGGTGATAATGTGTTAATTTCAATTAAAACGTTACAAGATGATCGTTTTTTACGTCCGCTACAAAATATTGGCGGCTTATTTTTTGAAGATAGTACGATTGGATTTGAACAAGAGGAAGCGAATCTGATCGTTGATATACACATTGAGGATAATGTGAAAGCATCCGCTCGATTAACGGATGTTAGCACAGGAAATGTGTATGAAGAAACATTCTCGAAAGATTTATCTGCTTTCACAGATGAAAAAGAGCGTATGAAGCAAGTGAAGCATGTTGTTTCTTATGTATATCTTTCTGTTCTTCAGCAGTTAACTGGACTTGAACAAAGCTGGGGTATTTTAACGGGAGTACGTCCGACGAAACTTCTTCATAAAATGCTTCAAAATGGTATGTCAAAAGAAGAAGCGCATCAAGAACTTCGTGAAAGTTATTTAATTCATGAAGAGAAAATTGAACTTCTTCAGCGTATTGTTGATTGCCAATTAGCAGTTGTTCCGGATTTATACCGTTTGAAAGAAGAAGTAAGTATTTATATCGGTATTCCGTTCTGCCCAACGAAATGTGCATACTGTACATTCCCGGCTTATGCGATTAATGGACGCCAAGGGTCTGTTGATTCGTTCTTAGGTGGTTTACATTATGAAGTTCGTGAAATTGGTAAGTTTTTAAAAGAAAAAGGTGTGAAAGTTACGACGATTTATTATGGCGGCGGTACACCTACAAGTATTACAGCAGAAGAGATGGATATGCTGTATGAAGAAATGTACGAAGCGTTCCCAGACGTGAAAAATGTACGTGAAGTTACAGTTGAGGCAGGTCGTCCAGATACGATCACGCCAGCAAAGCTAGAAGTGTTAAATAAATGGAACATTGACCGTATTAGTATTAATCCGCAGTCATACCATCAAGAGACACTAAAAGCAATTGGACGTCATCATACTGTAGAAGAAACAATTGAGAAATACCATTTAGCTCGTGAAATGGGAATGAACAATATTAATATGGACTTAATTATTGGTCTTCCTGGTGAAGGGTTAGATATCTTCAAGCATACGTTAGATGAAACAGAAAAGTTAATGCCAGAATCATTAACAGTTCATACGTTATCATTTAAACGTGCTTCTGAAATGACGCAAAACAAACGTAAATATAAAGTAGCAGGTCGCGAAGAAATTACAGCGATGATGCACGAAGCAGAAGAATGGACGCAAAAGCATAATTACGTACCATATTACCTATATCGTCAAAAGAATATTTTAGGTAACTTAGAGAACGTTGGTTATGCAATGCCGACACAAGAAAGTATTTACAACATTGTCATTATGGAAGAAGTACAATCAATTATCGGACTTGGTTGCGGTGCATCAAGTAAATTTGTTCATCCGAAGACGGGGGCAATTACGCACTTCGCGAATCCGAAAGATCCAAAATCATATAACGATGGCTTCGTAAAATATACAGAAGATAAATTGAAAATTTTAGAAGAGCTATTCGCATAAGAAGAAAGAGGTTGTTCCGAGTCGGAACAACCTCTTTTTATCCTGCAGTAACGGGGGGCCGATTATATCTTGTCAGTTTTTGTCGGTAAGTCGATATATTCGAAAAATCGCCGATATAATTTCATTTACCGTCTAGCGGTACCGTATGTAAAACTATGTCGATAATAATCAGAAAAATTAGTCAAAACATTGAAGGACAATGTCTACTTATAGACGAAATGATAGATTTATGAAAGAGAAAAGGGGGAAATTGTTGGCATGTACATGACGATAGGGAGAATTTTTGATTTATCTGTTGGTAAGTATACGAATAAAGAGGCGTTAGTGGAACCTGAAAAAAATATTCGCTGGACATATAAACAGTGGGATGAACAAATAAATAAAACGGCACACGCTTTATTAGAAGACGGAGTAAGAAAGGGAGATACAGTATCTGTTTACTTATATAACTGCCATGAATTTGTAAACGTTTACTTAGCTTGTGCGAAAATTGGTGCGATTTTTAACCCGATTAACTTCCGCTTAAAGGCGAAAGAAGTATCTTATATTCTTCAGGACGCATCCTCGAAAGTCGTTGTCTTTGAAAAAGCAGTTGATTCAACTGTTGCTATCATTGAACGAGATTTTCCAAATACATCTTTTTGGTCTATAGAAAACGATAAACCTTCCTATGCAAGTTCCTACCATGAAAAAGTGAATGCAGCATCTTCTGAGAAAGTAAATATCGAAATTGATGAAATGGATTATTGTTCAATGCTTTATACGAGCGGTACGACAGGTCATCCGAAAGGCGTATTACATCGTCATCGTGAAATGGCTGAGCATAGTATGATTTGTACGTATTTCCTAAAATATAATAGAGATAGCGTTGGGCTTGTTGTTGCACCTTTATATCACTGTGGTGAATTAAATGCCGGAATCATACCACGCATTCAAGTTGGCGGAAAGAATGTCATTTTGCATCATTTTGATACAGAAACAGTATTACATACGATTCAAGAAGAAAAGATTACGACGTTCTTTGCAGCACCGACGATGTGGAATATGTTGTTGCAAAAAGATTTAACTCAGTATGATTTAACTTCAATGAAAATCGGTATATATGGCGGAGCGGCAATGGCACCGGCGTTAGTGAAGGAATGTAAAGAACGTCTTTATATTGACCTTGTTCAAATATACGGAATGACAGAAATGGGACCAGTTGTGGCGTTTCTCGTAGAGGAGGATCAAATTACGAAAGCTGGTTCAGCAGGCACGCCATGCTTTAGTCATGAAGTTCGTATTGTGAAACCGAACGAGGATGCACCGGCAGAACCAGATGATGTATTACCTCCATATGAAGTAGGAGAAATTATTTTACGCGGCCCAACTATGATGGCTGGCTATCATAATCGCGAAGAGGCAAATAAAAAATCGATGTATAAAGGATGGTATCATTCTGGTGATTTAGGATACTTTGATAAGGATGGTTATTTATTCGTTGCAGATCGTGTTGATGATATGGTAATTAGCGGTGGCGTAAATATTTACCCTCGTGAAATTGAAGATTTCCTTCATAGTCATCCCGGTATATTAGATGTGGCGGTACTTGGTGAGCCAGATGAATTATGGGGAGAGCGTGTTGTAGCAGTTATTGTGAAGAAAGATGAAACAATAACAGAAGCTGATTTAGAAACGTATTGCAAAGAAAGTGACGAATTAGCAGATTATAAGCGTCCACGTCATTATTTATTTGTAGATGAACTTCCACGTAATGCGAGCGGGAAGTTGCAGAAGTTTGTGCTGAGGGAGTCACTGAAAGGTGCGAAAAAATAGAAAATGAAGGATGCCCCATATCTATGGGGTATCCTTCATTTTTCTATATTAAACAGAAGAAACAATATCTTTTTCAATTCTCATTTCTTCTTGGTGAAGGTTAATTAGCGCATTTGAAATAAGGTGGAAAAACAAAATGGATGTAATGTCCAAAAAGAAAAGACACCTTAAGGTGCCTCTCTCCGACTTGAACCATTTCATTTCATACGAATCGGAATCTATCCGTATTACCATTACCCCTTTGTTATGAGTGTAAACACACACTATAAAGCAGAATCGTCTATATACACTAGATTGTTAGTTCACAAAAGACAAGAGGTTTGAGATCAATATCGAAGTGACGCCACATCCCCTATAATAATTGATATGTTACGCCTTTTAAAAGAATCTGCTTTATAGAACGTGCCCACAAGTTATATTTTACTACATGTAATATTCATTTAGTGTATTTTTTAATGAATATGTATAATTACATAAACTGTATGAAAAAAAAGAGAGTATACTCTAACATTTTGTAATAAAGATAAAGCCCGCTTACGGAATAGGGGGCTTTTCTTACTTTTTATAGATATTTATTCCAATTATATTATCAGATGAATCTAAACGAATATAAACGTCAGCTGATAAAAGGTGTGCATTATATATTCGTTGTTTATATGTTGATATCTCGAAGCGTTTTCCATTTAATTCACATTCTAGAATAATCATATCGCCATGTTCTTTCCAATTTATTAATTTAGCAGTTGTATTCATATAAACCTCCTCTGAATCATTTTATGAAAATTAATAGAGATAGTGTGAGAAAGGAGTTTATATAACAAAAAAAGACACCTTAAGTGTCTTTTTTGATTACTATAAAAGTCGTTGGATGAAATAGGTTTCTATTTTTATTTACGTGAAAACCCTTCTTCATCAAGGTATTCCGCAGCTTCTGGATAAGAGTTGAATGTACCGTCTAAGTTTACACCAGCGTACACGTTCCACATGTCATCCTCTGAAATAAGAGTAAGAATATGACCATCTTCGTTCTGCCATTCTTCTTCTTTTGCAGGTTCTACAGGTGCTATTACTTCTTCTTGTGATAGAAGGTCAATTGATTTCTCAATTACTGAACGTAACTCTTCTGCTGAAAACTCACGGATGTTAACCATACCCTTATCATCCGTTTTGTAACCTTTAATACCGCTTGCATACACAAATCCATTTCCATTTGGGTGTAAATGAAATACAACGTTCTTTTTATCTAAACGACTTTCTTCAAAGTGGAAGTTTACACGTTTTAATGATACGTTCTTTCTTTCTAGTTCTGGGAAAGATTCAATAATCGATAATTTTTCTTCAAAAGTTAGCATAGTGCCTCCAAGTATATAGTAAAAGATTTAATTTGTTCATTATAGCATAGTTGCAATTGTTTCCAAAGATAAGGGGGAAACTTTTCATTGAATACGTTTACGTCACGAGAATGTAAAAAGTGAGCTAACGAATGTATCTTTTTAGGTGTACAATGGAACATGGACTTTATACAAAGGTGGTTTTTTTATGTTTCAAAAAATAGCAAAGGAATGTTTAGCAGGATTTACTGTTGCGATTGTTGCGTTGCCACTTGCGATTGCATTTGGTATTGCTGCGACAGGAACGTCTGAGGGAGCGCTTGTTGGATTGTATGGTGCGATTTTTGCAGGTTTATTCGCAGCGTTATTTGGCGGGACACCTGGGCAAGTAACGGGGCCAACTGGACCAATTACCGTTATCGCAACAGGAGTTATTGCGACGCACGGGTTAGAGGCAAGTTTTATTGCCTTTATGATGGCAGGGTTATTTCAAATTTTATTCGGTGTATGTAAGCTCGGTTCTTACGTTCGATATATTCCGTATCCTGTCGTTTCGGGATTTATGAATGGTATTGCATTAATCATTATTTTAGGTGAAATAAAGCACGTACAAAATAGTTTTCTACTTGTTGTGTTAACGATTATTGTAATGATTGTTTCTGGTAAGTGGATTAAGGCGATTCCGTCTAGTTTAGTAGCACTAGTCGGTGTGACAGCTTTGCTACCTTTATTTTCTTCCCTACTCGAAGGACTTACAGTAAATTTACCGATTATCGGAAATCTTTCATTAAATAAAGTAATTGAAAAGATTGGAACCATTCCAGAAGCGATGCCTACGCTTCATATTCCATCTTTAAGTGGAACAGGAATAGCAGCACTTATTTTACCAGCGCTTAGTATTGCTTTATTAGGATCGATTGACTCGTTGTTAACATCGGTCGTAATGGATAATGTGACAGGTACACGTCATAAAAGTAATAAAGAGCTCGTTGGACAAGGTATCGGTAATATGATGAGCGGATTGTTTGGCGGATTAGCAGGTGCAGGTGCGACTGTAAGGTCTATCGTGAATATAAGAAGTGGCGGTAAAACGGCACTTTCGGCATGTATGCATAGTGTTATCTTATTCATTTTTATTATGGGTCTTGGTTCGGTCGTACAATATATTCCACTTGCTGTACTATCAGGTATTTTAATTTTAACTGGTATTGGAATGTTCGATTGGGAAAGCATGAAAAAGATGCATGTCACTCCTAAAGGTGATGTCGTTGTTATGCTCGTAACGATGATTGTAACGGTGAAGTTCGATTTAATGATTGCTGTTGCATTCGGTATTATTCTTTCGTTCATCATATATATGGTGAAATGTAAAGAACGTAAAACTTCTATCGTAAAAGAAAGAGAAGAAACGTATACAATTCAAGGACCGCTCTCTTTCTTATCAGTAGATCGTATTTTCTCTACTTTACAAGATGTGAAGTCACCGGTTGTTTTACGTATGAAAGATGTGCGTTATATGGATGTATCAGGAGCTATGGCATTATTAAATTTTGTTGAGCAATCAAATAAAGCAGGGGCAAGTGTAAAGCTTGAGCAAGTACATCCGAGTATTGAAAAAACAATCATAGTAATGGCAAGCGATGAACAGAAAGAACAATTGAAAATCTTAAGTGCTTAGATGGTAATTAGAATATCTCACAATCTTACATACATTATAATGTAGAGTTGTGGGATATTCTTATAATGTTTTTAGTAATATGCACTGCAGTGATAGAGAAGAGCTCTTTTTGAGTAACGAAAACAGTTATAATGTGTACATATAATGGAAGGAATTAGAAATTAGAGTGTGAAGAGATAGGCGTAAATTGGTTCTCTTTTCTATTTTGTAAAAAAAACCAAGTATTCAACCTATAATAAATTTGTTATGATAACCAATGGGATAAAGTGAATTCCTATCGTTTAAAACAATATGTTTGAGAGTATATGTATAAAAGAAAAGAGAAAAAATATGAATAAAACATTTGTAAAAGGAGCAGCGATTTTAACAATTACAACTTTTTTGTCAAAATTGCTTGGTAGTTTTTTTCAAATTCCATTACAAAATATTGCAGGAGATGAAGTGCTCGGTATTTTCCGTCTTGTTTTTCCTGTATATATGATTGCTCTTACATTATCGGTAGCCGGAGTTCCACTTGCAATTTCGAAACTAATTGCAGAGTTGAACGAAAAAAATAAGCAAAAGGAAATTGCGAAATTATTTACATCAGCGTCAATTATAGGAATAGCATTTGGCGTTTTCGGCTGTTTAGTCATTGTATTATTTTCTATTGAAATTGCAAATATGCTTGGTGGACAAGAAACTAGAATGCCGTTGCTTATTACTTCATTAGCATTACTCATTGCTCCATACATGGCAGTTTATAGAGGGTATTTTCAAGGTTTCGGTGATATGAAACCAACAGGGGTATCACAGGTCATTGAGCAATTTGTACGTGTGTTTTTTATGTTAATAATTGCTTACATACTAGTATCATGGGATAAGAGTAATACTGTTATTACTAGTGGTGCGATGGTTGGCTCTTTTCTTGGAGTCATTAGTTCCCTTATATATTTGCGTATAAAATATAATAGAAGTCCATACTACAATAAAAGCAATTCCTATTCACTCCGAGATTTAAGAGAAAACGGCAAAAAGATATTGCGGGTATCGATCCCAATCGCTATCGGAGCTTTATCAATGCCACTTTTAAATTTAGTAGACTCGCTTACAATACCGCATGTATTACAAGGATCATCAACAGAAATTCAAGAACAATTTGGAATATACAGTCGCGGTTTTGCATTCACGCAAATAATTGTTATTTTTGCAAGTGCAATTGTATTTCCGTTAATACCACTCTTAACTTCCGCATTGGCCAAAAGAGATATAAATTTGGCGAAAATAACAATTCAAAATACAAATCGACTAGCGCATGTTTTGACAGCACCGTTAACAATATGGTTGATGGCATTAACAGTACCGTTAAATGTCGGATTGTTCACAGACGTAAAAGGCAGTAGTATGTTAACAGTTATGATTGGCAGTTCGTATTTTACTGCGGTTATGGTATTATCAATTGGTGTTTTACAGGGCATTAATCGTTCTGCACAAGCTGCATGGATTGTTATTGGTGCGAGTTGTGTGAAAGTCGTGTTAAACATAATGTTCGTGCAGAAGTTTGGCATAGATGGAGCGGCGTATAGTACATTCATTACTTACGTATTGATTTGTATTGTAAATCATTTGTATATTCGAAGCTATATTGCCTATTCTATTCATTTAAAAAGCTTTTTTGGTGTGCTAGCAATAGCATCTATTTTAGGACTAGGATTGTATGAACTATTTAATGTGATAGATGTTACATCTTCAAGAATTATGACGTTATTATTCAGTGGTATAGCATTAAGTATTACAACCATTTTGTATGGTGTATGTGCTTTGAAATTAAAATGGATATCAATAAAAAAAATACCATTTTTGAAAAGATAAATATAGAAAATTAATTTTTTATTAAAATTCATATGAGCTGATAAAGAGGAAACTATGTAGGGTATTAAGTGTTTAGGTAAGGAATGGGTACCAGTTTATGTTAGATGAAATAAACGGTTACCTAGTTTTGGAGGAGATTTAGGGTGCGTTTAGTCTTATCAGGATATTATGGTTTTTATAATGTTGGAGACGAGGCGATTCTACAATCAATTATTGAATCGTTAAGTAAAGAGAACCCGGATATAGAACTAGTAGTACTATCAAATGATTCTAAATATACAAAGGAAATGTATGGTGTAGAATCGGTAGATCGCTGGGATATAAAAGCTGTTTATCATGCGATCAAAAACAGTGATGGAGTTATTAGTGGTGGCGGGAGCCTTCTTCAAGATCAGACAAGTACGAAGAGTATTCTATATTATACGGGTATTATGGGACTCGCTCGATTATTAAAAAAGCCGTATTATATTTATTCACAAGGAATAGGTCCAATTACAAAAGGATATAATCGTCTATTAGTAAAATGGAACTTGTCAAAAGCTTCCTATGTATCAGTTCGAGATGAGGATTCGTTTTTATATTTAAAAGGACTTGGCATAAAAAACGATATTGAAATTGTTCCAGACCCTGTTTTAACATGGAAACGGACAAAACAATCGGATTGGTTGCAAAAGCATTCGATACATGGAAAAGTAATCGCGGTTAGTGTGCGTTATTGGAATGCAAAAGAAGATTATATAAAAAAATTAGCTGCGGCATTAAAAAAATTAAAGCAAGAAGGATATCAAATTCTATTTGTTCCAATGCATGAGCCATTTGATCAAAAAGCTTCGCGTGAAGTAGTAGACTTAATGGGAGAAGAGACGTATATGCTTCCATATAAAATGGATATCGACGAGAAAATATTCATTTTATCACAATGTTCATTACTAATTGGTATGCGTCTTCATGCACTAGTTTTTTCTGCTGTAGCCAAAACTCCAATGGTCGGGATTTCATACGATCCGAAAATTGATTCATTTTTAAGTCAAGTGAATCAGCCAGTTATAGGAAGTGTGGATGGCGAATGGAGTGCTGAATATTTATATGAAATTGCGAAAAAGCAATTAATGCAACAAGGAACTGTGCAGCAAGAGTTACAATTGACAATAGATGAGCTTCGGTTGCAAGGCAAACAGGCAACAAAGAAACTCATTGATCATATGGAAAAAGGCACTTTATTAAAAAAGTAAAGTGTCTTTTATTTTGTTTTGAATGTAATGAAAATTCTAATTAAAAAACGTTTTATTTTAATTCCTATTTATTATGCTAAAATGATTGTGAGTATTATATAATCAAATTTGTGATAATAAATTCGTAGATTACGAGGAGGATAACCTTGAAGACTTTTTCAAAAGGTATAACAGCAGTGGCATTAACGGGATCATTACTTTTAACTCCTATTTCAAGTTATGCGGCAAATGATGATATTACAGGACATATGTTTGAGACGCATATGCGCTCACTTATTACTAAAGGAGTTTTAATGGGGTATGGAGACAATGTATATGCGCCTGATAAATTAGTAACAAGAGCAGAGTTTGCTACATTCATAGCAAGGGCTTTAAATTTACCGAAAGCTGATTCGAATTTCGAGGATGTGCCGAAGACTTACGGTTTATATGATGGTGTAAGTAGAGCATATGGAGCGAAAATTATTAATGGTCGTACGAACGAGACATTCTCACCAAATGATGTGATTACACGTGAAGAAATGTCGATAATGGTAAAGCGAGCGTTAGACTATAAAAATATTAAAGTAGCTGTAAGTCCGCTTACCTTTACTGATAAAGATAGTATTAACTATAAAGAGCATGTGCAAGTTATGGTGGCTACTCAAATTATTAAAGGGTATCCAGAAGATAATACATTTAGACCACATTTATCAGCTACAAGAGGGATGGCTTCAGCTATGTTGGATCGTATGCTTCAGACGATTGAAAAAAACGGAAATAGCAATCCTGTAGAAACTAAGAAATATGTTGTGACAAATGTAAGAGAAAACGGAACAGAGCAAGAAGTAGAGCGCTATAATACGTATAAAGAAGCGGTTACGGCTGCTCAAAATAAAGGTATGAATGCGGTAAAATACGAGAACGAATTTTTATGGATTAAAGATGGTTTTGCAAGTGCGAAAAGAATAACTGGGCAAAACATCATTAATATTTATGATGAGAATTTGTCAACAGTATATACGTATATTCAGTATGGAACAGAATTGAAAGTGTTAGAAGTTGGCGAAGATCGTGTGAAAGTTCAACTTTCTGGTTTGACAGGTTATGTGAAGAAGAATGAAATCACTTTAATTCCTACAAATGAAATGAAACAGTCGTCTTATTATGTGAAATCAGATGGATATTTATACCATAAATATTATACATATAATACAAGTTCACCTGGATATACAGAATTTAGATATGGTGTGGCACCTTCTTTCATGAAGCAAGGACAGCAAATGTATAGTGTAGATGGAAAGACATTCGGAGACGAAACTTTCTATCAATATTTCAATTATTTATCATTACGTTCGAAAACAGATTATACAGCTGAACAACTAGATAGTTATGTGAAATCGATTAAGCCAGACTCTCCATTAATTGGTTTAGGAAAGAAATTTAAAGAAGTAGAAAGCAAGTATAATGTAAATGCATTATTCTTATATTCATTAGCAATTCATGAAAGTTATTATGGAACAAGCGCTCTTGCAAAAGACAAAAATAATTTATTTGGTTTAAAAGCAACAGACGATAGTCCATATGGCAACGGAGAAGCATTCAATTCAAAAGAAGATTGTATTGAACATGCAGCACAATTATACATGAATGAAGGATATTTAAATCCAGGACATTGGCGTTATACAGCAACATATACAGGTGATAAAGCTGCTGGTTTAAATGCGAAATATGCATCTGATGCGAACTGGGGTAAAAAAGTAGCGGGGCATATGAACCGTTTTGATTCTTATTTAGGTAAAAAAGAATACAACAAGTACAAACTTGCACGTGTGATGAATAACGTGGAAGTGAAAAAGAATCCTAGTATATCAAATGAGCGACTGTATCGTTTAAATACAAATGTAGTTGTTACAGTTACTGGTGAAGAAATAATAAATGGAAAAGCGTGGGTTAAAGTTATTTCAGATAATCCTACTGTAACAGAAGCGTATATTGCAAAAGAAAGCTTAGAATACGTAAAACATTAATTAAATAAAAAAGAAGGTGCTACTGACATTTCGTAGCACCTTCTTTTTTATTCAATTTCAAAATCAACAATGATATAAGCGAGAATAACAACGAAGAAAATACTAACGGCTGGCGCTGTTAATACGTGGCCAGACATAAAGCCAATGCCAAGTGATAGAATGAGTGTGCTCGCTAATAGCATATACTTTACGGTCATGATTTTCTTAAAGTTTGTGATCATGCGGATGAATAATTTAATACCAAAGTATAGAAGCGGTATTAAGTAAATAAGGAAACCGACAATTCCAAAGGCGAAAAATAGGTCATGGAAGTCCATTTCAATTAATTTAATTTTATCTGTGTAGTTACCAGCGTAACCCATTCCGAATAGTTTTTGTGAAAGCGGTGCGTCTTTATAGTACTGTTTGTATGTTTTTAAGAATTTGTCGCGATCACTGTAAATCAAACTTTTCATTTCAGAATCTGTAAGTTCACCTTTTGCATGTTTTTTTGTATCTTCTGGATCTTCTTTAATTACTTTTCCTTCTTTTCGATCTTTTTCTTCTTGTACTGATTTTTTGTATTCATATATTTGCATGTGAATGCCCATATTTTTTGCGATAGGAGTATGCGGTGTAAGAACAATTAAACCTCCTAGTATAACTGCGGCAACAACGGTATTTACAATATGTGTGAATCCTTTTCTTTCTTTTTTACGATTTATCATGTACTCAATGAATGAGAAAAAAAGTGCTACGCCTAATGTAATCACAATTGCGCCATATCCGACTTTCGTTCCGACCATAATACTTGCATACATCGCAAGTATTGTTGGAATCCAGTAATATATTTTCGAGAAAGAAGTTGTTTTATGAATCGAATATAAGACAATGATTGGGAACATAATGGCGAAAAGAGAACTTAAATCATTTCCAGCGAAGAACCAACCTCTTGAACCGATTTTTGAATGAGGATAGCTTGGGAAATCCGTTCCAGTTTGCATTGCGACAATCATTGTGATGCTTAAAATTAAAGTTGCATATAAGAAATATGTAATGATTTTATGAAATACATACTCTTTATTTTTTAGCTCTTTAAAGGCGATAATATATCCAAACAGTAGCACAATTGGATATACGCTCTTTAAGATGAATTTAACTTCTTCTCCAAATGAAACTGGAGATTTAACCATCATATTATTTACAAGACCGATTGCGAGTGCGATTCCGAGTAAACATAAATAGAGGATGTACTTTTTCGCATCTTGTTGTTTGTGATGAAGAAGTAGGTATCCTAATGCAAGAAGCATAAAGGCGAAACGGACTACAACTCCAACTGTTGCGCTCATGTGTAATATATAGATTGAAAAAGATGTTAATAAATCTAAAATTGGTTGAAACACAATGAATAGCAATAGGAAATGTGGGAAGTAGTTATCCGTTTGTTTCAACTTAGTAACCATATGTTCCTCCAGTTCTTCATTCCTTTATTACAACACCCAAAAGATGGGTATAAAGCCTTTTTTACATAGTAAGGCGAATGAATTTCAATATTTGTTTTTTTATCAAACTTAAGAATACACCATTTCATTGTAATGGTAAATAGATGAAAAGCATGGATAAACCGACTTTAATTTCTATATTTTTCAACGGAATTGTATGTTTTATACGGTATATGTACAAATTGCGAGATTATTAGACAGAAAATTGAGAAAAAAGAAGGATTTTTCAATGGTTCTCTATAATTATATAAGTATAATCTTTATGGAGAAAAGAGGGGTATATATAATGGAAATAACAAGTAAAACAGAATCTGTCGTTGTGAAATATGAAGGCCACGTTGCAACAGTTATGGTCAATCGCCCAGAGGTGTTAAATGCGTTAGATGAGCCGACATTAAAAGAGTTATTACAAAAGTTGAAAGAAGTAGCGGAAAGTTCTGCGCATATCGTTGTGTTATGTGGGAACGGCCGTGGTTTTTCTGCGGGTGGGGATATTAAATCGATGCTTTCAAGTAATGATGAAAGTAAGTTTGATGGCATTATGAATACTATTTCTGAAGTTGTCGTGACGTTATATACGATGCCAAAGCTTGTTATTAGTGCAATTCATGGACCAACTGCAGGTCTTGGGTTAAGTATTGCGTTAACAGCTGATTATGTAATGGCGGATATATCATCTGTTATTGCGATGAACTTTATTGGAATCGCTTTAATTCCAGATGGAGGCGGTCATTTCTTCCTTCAAAAGCGCGTCGGTGAAAATATGACGAAGCAAATTATTTGGGAAGGCAAGAAATTATCAGCGACAGAAGCGCTTGATATCGGCTTAATTGATGAAGTAATCGGCGAAGATTTCCAAACGGCTGTGAAGCAAAAAATTAATGAATGGTCACAAAAACCGATTAAAGCAATGATTCAAACGAAGCAAATTTTATGTGAAGTAAATCGCTCTAATTTAGAGCAAACATTGCAATTAGAGAAGCGTGGTCAATATGCAATGAGACAAACAGCGGATCATAAAGAAGGAATTGCTGCGTTTTTAGAGAAACGTTTACCAGCATTTAAAGGGGAATAAAGTGAAGTGAGGATTTTGTCCATTCCTCACTGATTATTAGCTCGTTAATTCGGGATAAAGGGGAGAAAGTGCTAACACATTTTAGTATAATTGTGTTAGCACTTTTTTTAAGGAGTAATACATGAAGAAAATGATCGGTGTTATTACTATTATTTTGCTTACATATTCTGCTTTGCATAGTACACCATCTTTGGCAGTTCGGACTGCGTTGTTTTTTGAGGGACATCCAAGTGTTGCATTTTCTGATGGGGTGACGAAAGAAAAAGATGTGAAAAAAGAAGCGATTCCAGATGAGTATCAAACTCTATATGGTAAGGACGAAGACTTAGAGCACTATTTCTTTCCACATGTAAGAGCACATGGATCAGGAATTGATATGTTAAGTGCGTGCGTGAAGAAAAAATGGTTTTTCTATAAAGCAGAGCTCGGATGTTATTAAATATAGGAGGATGAATGATGTCAGCATATAACAAGTTAGTAAGAGATCGTGTTCCAGAGAAGATTTTAATGTCTGGAAAAACGTATACAGCACAAAAATTAACAGGGCAAGCATACATACAGGCTTTAGCGAAAATTGGAACGGAAGAAATTCGTGAATTTGCTTCTATGAAAGAACGCGAACATGCGCTAGATTCTCTTGCGGATGCGCTAGAAGTTATCATTTCATTAGCACGTGCAGAAGGTGCATCGATTGAAGATGTAGAACGCCTTCGTAAGAAAAAAGAAGTAGAGCGCGGTGGATTTGAAAGAGGTATTTATTTATTAGACGTTTCAGAAGAATAGTTTTATAGGAAAAGCATAGCGTTAATGAGTAACGCTATGCTTTTTTGTTGCAATGAAGCTAATAATGAAGAAGCTAGCTGTTAATATCCAGCCGATTGTAATAGAAGTAGTAGTATGAATGGCATAAGAGATTTGTAAACAAAATAATGATGCTAAAAACCAAATGAGTGCAATGTGTATATATTTTTTTGATATATTCATATTTCAGGACTCCTTTTGTATACTAAAAAGAATTTTACTACAATTTAGAAAATTAAGCTATATAAGTAGAGGTTTTCTGGCGGATTTTGTATACTGAATAGTAGAGAAAATGAGGAGGAAACGACAATGGCACATCATACGAAAGAAACGATGGAACTGATTAAGGAGCTTGTCTCTATTCCGAGTCCATCTGGAAATACAGCAAAAATTATTAATTTCATTGAAAACTATGTCAGTGAGTGGAACGTAGAAACGAAGCGTAACAATAAAGGCGCTCTTATTTTAACGGTAAAAGGGAAGAATGATGCGCAGCACCGCTTATTAACGGCACACGTTGATACGTTAGGTGCGATGGTGAAAGAAATTAAGCCTGATGGTCGCCTGAGTCTTTCTATGATTGGTGGATTTCGCTGGAACTCTGTAGAAGGAGAATATTGCGAAATTGAAACATCAAGTGGCAAGACGTATACAGGAACGATTTTAATGCATCAAACATCTGTACATGTATATAAAGATGCAGGTGAAGCAAAACGCGATGAGAAAAATATTGAAGTTCGTATTGATGAGCGCGTATTTTCAGCTGATGAAGTACGCGAATTAGGAATTGAAGTAGGAGACTTCGTGTCATTTGATCCGCGCGTTCAAATTACAGAGAGTGGATACATAAAATCACGTCATTTAGATGACAAAGTAAGTGTTGCGATTTTATTAAAATTAATTAAAAGATTACAAGATGAAAACGTAACATTACCATATACGACGCATTTCTTAATTTCTAATAATGAAGAGATTGGATACGGTGGTAATTCTAATATTCCAGAAGAAACTGTTGAATACTTAGCAGTTGATATGGGAGCGTTAGGTGATGGACAAACATCTGATGAATATACAGTATCTATTTGTGCAAAAGACTCTAGCGGCCCGTATCATTACGCACTGCGTAAACATTTAGTAGAGCTTGCGAAAACGAATCATATTGAATATAAAGTAGATATCTATCCATACTACGGATCTGATGCATCAGCTGCGATTCGCGCGGGATTTGATGTGAAACATGCTTTAATTGGAGCGGGTATTGATTCTTCTCACGCATTTGAGCGTACACATGAAAGTTCTATTGCGCATACAGAAGCATTAGTGTATGCATATGTAATGTCTAATTTAATTGAAGAATAATTTCATAGATAATAGAGAGCTGATTAAAAATATTATTTTTAATCAGCTGTTTATTTGGCGAAGCGATTAGGAGACATGTCCTAATCGTTTTTTTATCCCGCTATTTGTGGGTTGATTAAAATTTTATTTTATATACATTCATTATAAGTTATATATATGCGATTTTTGTTATACGGCCGGAAACGTATTTACTATAGATATATAATGTTATAAACTATGAAAGGAATTAATTAATAGTTAATATTTTTTAGTTAGCTTGAATAAAAAAATTGTATGAATATGAAGTTTTGAGAGGAGATTTATTTTTCATGAAGTACAAAGCAATAGCCGCAGGTTTATTAGCAGCAAATTTACTAGCACATCCAATTAGTAGTTTAGCAGAAACGAAGAAATTTCCTGATGTTTCAGATAGTGCGTGGTCGAAAGACGCAATTTATTATTTAGTAGAGAGAAATGTAATTAACGGTATGCCAGATGGTAACTTTATGCCATACGGAAATTTAACACGTGCCCAGGCAGCAAAGATTATCGCAACAGCAATTGGTGCTAAAGTAGATCCGAATGCAAAGCCGTCTTATAATGATGCAAAAAATAATTGGGCAGCTTCATTTATTGCAGCCATGGAAAAAGAGAATATTATTAAAGGGCGAGAACCAGGAGTATTTGATCCTGAAGGAAAAGTAACTCGTGCTGAAATGGCAGCTATGCTTGTAAGAGCATATAATCTGAAAAGCAAAGTAACAGGACCAGTTCCTACAAAATTCGCTGATTTAGAGAATCATTGGGGTAAAGAAGAAGTTAATATTTTAGTAGAATTAAAACTTTCTTTAGGTACAGAGAATGGCTGGAAACCGAATGATTCTATTACGCGTGAACAAGCAGCTCAGCTTACTGCGCAAACAGATAAATTTAGCAAGAATAGTGATCGTCCAGTAGAAACAAAGAAAATGTACATAGATAGAAAATTCATTACATATCACGCACCATCATTAAGTTCTGGGATTAGTGCAAATCAGCATAATCCACAAACGGTAGAAATTAAAGAAGAACGAGATGGATGGATCAAAATTGCAACAAGTAACGGTGATAAATGGACACCTTTAGTGGAGAAAACAGAAGTTATTAATGAAGGATTCACTACTTATGCAGAAGCTTCTTCTTCGTCAAAAGTAATGGGAACACATAACGCACAGCAAGTAACTGTTATTGAAGAGAATGGCAGCTGGATTCGTATCCGCATGGGCGCTGGTTTCCAATGGGTTAATAAAAATCAATTAAATCCAGTGAAGCAAGGTAACTTCTTAGAAGGAAAAGCGATTATCATTGATCCAGGTCATGGTGGAGTTGATCCAGGGCATTCTGGTGTGAAAATGGATGAAAGTGCTATTGTATTAGATACATCTTTACGTGTACAAAAACTATTTGAACAAAAGACACCATTTACTGTTTTATTAACACGTAATGATGATACGCGTCCGGGAAATACTCCTGGTGAATCTTTGAAAAAACGTGTAGAATTTGCACAAGAAAATAAAGGTGATATTTTCGTAAGTATTCATGCAAACGGGTTTAATGAACAAGTAGAAGGAACAGAAACGTTCTACTACAGATCGGCAACAAATCCAAATTCAGAAGAAAGCCGTGTACTAGCAGAAAAAGTACAAAAACGTTTAGTACAAGCACTTCAATCAAATGATAGAGGTGTAAAGACAGAAAACTTCTATGTAGTGAAATACAATACAATGCCTGCTATTTTAGCTGAACTAGGTTTCATCGATGCTAAAGGTGAAGGTGAAAAACTAGCTACTGAAGAATGGAGACAACGTGCAGCGGAAGCTATTTATCAAGGTATTTTAGATTACTATGAAGAAATGGGTAACAACGTGTCTTCTTTCCGTTAATAAATAATAAGAGATTGCCATTGGCAGTCTCTTTTATTTATTAACGTTTCTCTTTATTTCCGGCATATGATATCATTTAATTTTATATACAAAAAAGTATTTGAGTAATTGTAATCATAACAATTTTAAACGATAGAGGATGATAATAGATTGAATAATCATAGTAAAACACCTGCCTGTATATATACGTATGCATTTCGTGAGGAGGAGCGTGCTTTATGTTACTTGGAAATGCGCTCGTTCTTTGGAATGGAGTCGCACGTTAATATTTTAAAAAGTGATGTAAAAATTGACCCGAGTAGAAGTGCGTTTATGAAAGAGCGCGTTGAGGTTATGTATGAAGGGGACGACTTAGAAAGCATTTTAAAACAAGTGGAACAAATTGATTTAGCGGGGGCGTCGTTTAAAGTTATCTTCGTTAAAATCAATGACCTCGTTGGAGAAAATAAAATTGAATATGGAGAAAGACGTCTTATTGAACGAGACCTTGGCATGCATATTGAAGGAGAAGCGGATGTTCGTAATCCAGAGCGTGTATTCGGGATTGTTCCTCTTGGAGGACGCTGGTACTTCGGGCACTATGTAGAAAGCGAACCAGTTTGGTATCATCACATAAAAAAACCGCATAGTTATTCGACATCACTTAGCACACGTGTTGCGAGATCAGTTGCAAATATCGCTGTACCAAATCCAGAGGGAGTACGAGCAATTGACCCGTGCTGCGGTATTGGAACAGTAGTAGTAGAAGCACTTTCTATGGGGATTAACATCGTTGGTAGAGATATAAATCCACTTGTAGTTCTTGGAACAAGAAAAAATATCGCACATTTCGGATTTGAAGGAACAGTAACAAAAGGACCAATCGAGGAAATTACTGAGAACTACGACGTTGCCATTATCGATATGCCGTACGATCTATTTACGCACGCCACACCAGAAGACCAGCTCTCCATTCTTTCAAGTGCGCGCCGCATCGCTAAAAAGGTAGTCGTTGTAACGATGGAGACAATGGACGACATGATCCATGAAGCAGGATTTGAAATTACAGATCGCTGTATTACAAGAAAAGGATCATTTACTAGACAAATTCTTGTTTGTGAATAAGAAAGGAAGGTTACCCGTTTGGGTGACCTTTTTCTATTGTAGTTTGATGTGTGATTGATTGGTGGTGTAGATAGATGAATTAGCGGAATTTGTCGGTAAGTCGATATTCCATGGCGAATCGCCGATATCGTTACATTAGAATATTACTGTTCTTTTAATTTTTCTTGTTGTGCGATTAATAAATTGCGTAATACGTGTCCGCGGTAACTTTCTAGTTTTCGTCCTTCATGATAGCGTACGCCTAATTTTTTTAGTTCAGCTACGTACCAGCCCTTTGTTCCGTAATACATGGGATCACTTCCTTTTTGCTTTTGAACAGTATATGTATGGGAGCGAAGTAACTTTACATTGAAAATAATAATGATAAAGGGAATTTTGCATGTGTGTACGAGAGGAATTGCAAAGTTATCGAGGTGTTTTATAACGTAACGTCCAAGCCGTGTATAAAAAAGTAGACAGTTGTATATGAATTTGTTGAAAAAAGAATACACATTACTGAGGGGATTTGAAAAAAGTAATGCTATACGATTTGGCATGATACTTGCGTTGGAAATAGTATCAACGTATAGGGGAGAGATAGAAATGAAGGTTAGTAAAATATATACAACGATTGATGCACACGTAGCTGGGGAACCGCTTCGAATTATTACGGGCGGCGTGCCAGAAATAAAAGGGGAAACGCAGCTGGAAAGACGCGCATACTGTATGGAACATTTGGATTACCTTCGTGAAATTCTGATGTATGAACCGAGAGGGCATCACGGAATGTACGGTTGTATCATTACACCGCCAGCAAGTGCCCACGCTGATTTTGGTGTTTTATTTATGCACAATGAAGGATGGAGTACGATGTGTGGTCATGGCATTATTGCTGTCATTACAGTTGGAATTGAAACAGGCATGTTTGAAGTAAAGGGTGAAAAACAAAAGTTCATTATTGATAGCCCAGCCGGAGAAGTTATTGCGTATGCAAAATATAACGGGAGTGAAGTAGAATCTGTATCATTTGAAAATGTTCCTTCATTTGTATACAAAAAAGACGTTCCTATTAAAATAGATAACTATGAATTTCAAGTAGATATCGCGTTTGGAGGAGCATTTTACGCTGTTGTAGACTGTAAAGAATTTGGTTTGAAAGTTGATTTTAAAGACTTGCCCGCTATTCAAACGTGGGGCGGTAAAATTAAACATTATATAGAGAGCAAAATGGAAGTGAAACATCCACTTGAAGAAGGATTGAAAGGAATATACGGCGTTATCTTTTCAGATGAACCGAAAGGGGAAGACGCAACTTTACGAAATGTAACAATCTTTGCTGATGGGCAAGTAGATCGTTCTCCTTGCGGTACAGGAACTTCCGCAAGAATCGCAACTCTTTTTGAAAAAGATGCTTTACAAAAGGGAGAAATTTTCGTCCATGAATGCATTACTGACGGGAAATTCGAGGGGGAAGTATTGTCGGTAACCGCAGTAGATACATATGAAGCTGTCGTTCCAAAAGTAACCGGGCATGCCTTTATTACAGGATTTCATCAGTTCGTTGTAGACCCGAGAGATGATTTGAAACGGGGATTTTTGTTAGGATAGAAGGAGGAGGTGGAAAGATATGCTAGTTATAAGCGCGAACGAACAAAGAAACTTAGTAAATATGAATGAAGTTATTGAATACGCGGCGCTTGCTTTAAAAGAATTTTCCGCAGAAAGAACGATTACACCAATAAGAGGCTCATTACCATTTGCGAACGAGCAAAATACGGCATTAATTATGCCTTCAGTAGCGGAAGGACTTGAGGCACTTGGAGTAAAAATAGTAACGGTAGTCCCGCAAAATAAACAGATAGGAAAGAAAACGATCAATGGGATTGTGATGCTATCAGACTTTCAAACGGGAGAACCGCTCGCACTTCTAGAAGGATCGTACTTAACGATGATCCGAACGGGCGCCTTATCAGGAGTAGCGACAAAATATTTAGCTCGTCATAACGCAAAAACTTTATGCATTATCGGCACGGGCGAACAAGCGAAAGGAATTGCCGAAGCAATATTTGCAGTTAGAGATATCGAAAAAGTCATCTTATACAATCGAACAGAAGAAAAAGCGTATGCATTTGCGCAACATATACAAGAGAAATTTGGTAAACCTGCTTACGTTTACAGGGATCCAAATGAAGCAATACGTGAAGCAGACATTATCGTCACAACTACGAACGCAACCACACCAGTCTTCTCAGAAACACTACAAAAAGGCGTCCACGTAACCGCCGTCGGCTCATTCAGACCGAGCATGCAAGAACTACCCTCACATGCCATAGCTGAAGCAAACAAAGTAGTAGTCGAATCAAAAGAAGCAGCACTAGACGAAACAGGAGACCTTCAAGTTCCGATAAAAGAAGGTCTATTCAAAGCAAACGCCATTCACGCTGAACTTGGTCAAATTATAAGCAAAGAAAAAGCTGGCCGCGAAAATGATGAAGAGATTACTATTTTCAAATCAGTTGGTTTGGCGGTAGTAGATATTATCGTTGCGAAGTATTTGTATGAGAAAGCGGTGGAGCAAGGAGTAGGGAATAAGATTGAGTTTTGAGACTGCCTTTTGGTGGTCTTTTTGTCAGGATGGGTGTGCTAGTATTTATAATTGAAGCCTTTTAATATTATGTTGAAATATATGAATTCTGCGCGGACATCAAATCATTCATTCAATTGGTATATGAAAAAGTTGCACCTCTAATTATTAGAGATGCAACTTTTTACCATTCACGCCATTCTTCTGTTATATCTTCCTCGGATTCTAAGCCAGCTATTCGTGCTGCTGTATCGATAAATTCATAGAGATCTTCTCTTTCCATTGTTTCGATAAAATGGTCATGTTCGATATTTAATTCATTTAATTTAATAACTACCTCTTTAACAACTTGCATTACTTCGACTTCGGTTGGATTCTCTCCTAATCGCTGTAAGTTGTTAATGTAAGTGTCAAGAACTGTATTTGTTGCACTTATATTTTCTTCAGTAAAAAATTCCCCATCTTCATCATACTCAACCCATGAGGTTGTTGGTTTATTTTTTTTCAATTCATCAAATGTCATGATAACCTCTTAAATGTGTTTTTTGTCTTTAATCCCATTCTACATTTTCGATCATATAAAACAATCATTTTAGAGGGATTTTCTGTAAGTTGATAGTTTTTTAACTCATTTTATGAGGCTACTTATTCGTGGTCTTTTTATTTTCTCCTCCGCATAAATATAGTTTATCGCAAGAATGCATTAATAGATTACAAACTTTCTACCTTTGCGAAAAAGTTTGACAATACATACGGGTAGTGGTAATTTAAAACCTATAAGAAAACTCGGTATTAATTCCGAGTTTTCTTATAGGTGTAAATAGTCGAGAGGGGTCGAAATATGAAGAAGAAGTTGTTTGTATTACCATTTGTCCTACTATTATTTATTGCATTAGCTGCTTGTTCAGGGGAAAAAGATTCGAAGCAAGCGAGCACTAGTAAATCAGGGACTCCGAAAGACGGAGGGGCGTTAACGATTGGTGTTAGCGATAATCCAGATACGATGAATCCGCTTTATGCGAATGATCGTGTGTCATTAACTGTGCAGCAGGCTTTATATGCGCCGCTATATCATATGGAAGACGGTAAGAAAAAGTTTGTTCTTGCTGAGAGCTTTACGCCTTCAGAAGATCAATTAACGTGGACACTGAAGTTAAAAGATAATTTGAAATGGCATGATGGTAAGAAAATTACATCAGACGATATAGCATTTACATTCCAATCTATTTTAGATGAGAAGCAAAATAGCTCAAGTCGTGAAAACTTTATTTTTAAAGGAAAGCCGCTTGAGGTGAAAAAGGTAGATGAGTTAACAACTCAATTCGTTTTACCACAAGTAAGCGCATCTTTCGAAGGTGTGATGAATGATTTCTTCCCGATTCCGAAACATGTATTTGAAGGGGAAGCAGATTTAGCGAAGAGTAAGAAAAACTTACAACCTGTAGGGTCAGGTCCGTTTAAGTTTAAAGAATATAAATCAGATGAGTACGTTGCATTAGATCGATTCGATGATTATGTAGGTGGGAAAGCTAAATTAGACTCTATCGTATACCGAGTTGTAAAAGACCGTAATACAGCAAATGTTTCACTGCAAAATGGTCAAATCAACATGAAGATGATTGAGCCGCAAGACTTTAAGAAATTAGATAGCACTGGGAACTTCTCAATGGTGACATTCCCTGAAGGTAGATTATTCTACTTATCTTATAACATGAATACTGATCTTATGAAGAAAAAAGAAGTGCGTCAAGCAATTGCGCATGCGTTAGATAAAAAAGAAATGATTAACTCAGCATTCGTTTCAGGTGAATTTGCAGAACCAGCAAATTCAATCTTAACGCCAGACGCTATGTATTATGCGAAAGATATTAAAGACTATAAGTATGATAAAAAAGAAGCGAAAGATTTATTAGCAAAAGCTGGCGTGAAAGATAAGGAAAAAGTACGTGTGATGTATGTAACGAATAATAAAATTATGGAAAGCTTAGCGTTATATACACAACAAAAATTAAAAGAAGTTGGCTTAGAAGTTGAACTAAATGCATTAGATGCTAGTGCGGCAAGTGAAAAAGGCTTAGATAAAGAGAATAAAGAATATGACATTACATTTGGTGGTTACATAATGGGACCTGAGCCAGATTCATATAAGAGCTTATTCTTAAGCAATGCTGAATACAATTATGCACGATATAAAAACGCTGATTTCGATAAGTTATGGGAAGAAGCTGCAGTTGAAACAGATAAAACAAAACGCGCAGAGCTATACCATAAAATTCAAGAGACAGCTAGAGAAGACGTACCTTATCTACCAATCGCGTATCCGAAAGCAGTTATTGCAGTAGATAAAAAGTTTGATGGATTAAAAGAAGCGAAAGCGATTCCTGTCACAATGTTTGAAGATCTATCTAAGATCTATGAAGTGAAATAAGAAACCGTAAAGAAGCTGGTGGAAATCAGCTTCTTTAGCTTGAGGGGGGAAGTTTGTGTATAAAGTAATTGCGAAGAGGCTTTTAAATGCAATTCCGCTTTTATTTGTTATTTCTATTATTTCTTTTCTATTAATAAAGCTAGCGCCGGGGGATCCTGTTCGAAATTTTGTCACGCCAAACATGAGTCCAATTGATGTGGAGCGTATTCGTAAAAGTTTAGGACTAGATCAACCAATTTACGTGCAGTATTTTTTATGGTTAAAAAATATTTTAACAGGAAACTTTGGTTACTCACTTCAAAATCATCGTCCTGTTTTGGAACTTATCACAGAAAGATTACCTGCAACAATTGGGTTAATGGGATCATCTTTACTCGTCTCATTCGTAATCGCAATACCGCTTGGACTATTTACAGGTGTGAAAAAGAATTCATTCTTTGACCGCATTGTAAACTTTATTTCATACGTTGGTATTTCTATGCCGGTTTTCTGGTTTGCACTACTATTAGTCTACTTATTCTCTTTAAAATGGAACCTACTTCCGAGTATGGGTATGCGCACCGTTGGTAAAGATTCTGTTTGGGATATTGTGCAACACGGCATTTTACCTTGCATGGTGCTAGCGTTCCAAAACGTATCTGTTTATATGAGATATATTCGTTCAAGTACGATTCAGCAATTAGAAGAAGAATATGTACAAATTCAATATGCGTACGGCGCTTCAAAGAAAACGGTGTTATTTAATCACGTACTTCGAAATGTATTAATACCGATCATTACAATTTTCGGATTATCGATTCCAAGTTTAGTAGGCGGAGCATTTATTACGGAAACAGTATTTTCATGGCCGGGTCTTGGTTCACTTGGGGTAAATGCTATTTTTAGATTTGATTATCCGATTATCATGGCAATTACATTACTATCATCATTCATGTTAATTCTCGGTAACTTAATTGCTGATATTTTATATGGCGTAGTAGATCCGCGCATTCGAATGAGGGGGTGATTTGGAATGAATAATAGGAGATTTCAAACGATAAAACATAGCTTTACGAAAAATAAGTTTGTTGCAATGGGAGTTATTATACTTGCGATTTTAACGGTCGCATCAATTTTCGCATTCGTATCGCCGTACGATCCTAGCAAAATGTCGATTCCAGATCGCTTACAAGAACCAAGTATGAGTCATCCTTTCGGAACGGATGATTACGGAAGAGATTACTTAACGAGAGCGTTATATGGCGGACGAGTTTCACTTGCGGTCGGTTTTCTTGCGATGGTTGTTTCTATTACAATCGGTACCGCAGTTGGAACAATTAGCGGATATTTTGGCGGAAAGTTAGACAACTTTTTAATGCGAGTTGTTGAAGTGCTTATGTCAATTCCATCATTCTTTTTAATGCTACTATTAAATGCGTATTTAAAACCAGGAATTACGACGTTAGTTCTTATTATCGGATTACTAACATGGATGGACACCGCCCGTATTGTAAGGGCAGAAACGTTATCTGTAAAAGAGCGTGAGTACGTTTTATACGCAAAAGTATCAGGACAAAAATCACTTATGATTATTGTAAGACATATCATTCCTAACATTTTATCAACCATTATTATCGCTGCGACATTAACAATTGCGACATCGATTTTAATGGAATCATCACTTAGTTTTTTAGGTTTAGGTATTAGAGAACCAGATTCTTCTTGGGGCAGCATGTTAAACAATGCGCAAGGATATATTGGTGAAGCTTGGTATTTAACACTCTTCCCAGGATTCCTTATCCTTTTAACGGTACTTAGTTTTAACGTAATTGGTGAAGCATTGAAGAAAGCTTTCGCACCAAAAGGAGCCGGACATGAAAACTAAAGTGTTAAGTGAAAGGAGTGAGAAGCGTGTCTGAAAAACTACTAGAAGTGAAAAATTTAAAGACTTCTTTTTTCATAGAAAGTGGCGAAGTTGAAGCGGTTCGCGGCGTTACATTTCGCTTAAATAAAGGAGAAGTAGTCGGTATCGTTGGGGAATCTGGAAGCGGAAAGAGTGTAATGGCGAAGTCTGTTATGTCTCTCGTTACGTCACCAGGAAAAGTGAAAGAAGGGGAAATCCTTTTTCATAATGAAAACATACTTTCTAAATCTGAAAAAGAATTACGTTCTATTAGAGGAAATCAAATTTCACTTATCTCTCAAGATCCAATGTCAGCGCTAAATCCAGTCGTGAAAATTGGGAAACAAATGACGGAAGTAATTATACGTCATCAAAAAGTGAAAAAGAAAGAAGCAGAGCAAATCGCGATTAACTTGTTAAAACAAGTCGGCCTTTCGTCACCAGAAGAAAGGGTAAAACAATATCCGCATGAACTAAGCGGTGGTATGAAGCAGCGGGTTATGATCGCAATGGCGATGTCTTGTAACCCAGACCTTCTTATTGCTGACGAACCGACGACTGCACTTGATGTAACGATACAAGCACAAATACTAGATTTAATGAAAAACTTAAAGAACGAAACGAATATGGCGTTACTTCTTATTACGCATGACTTAGGAATTGTCGCGCAAAACTGTACGCGCGTCATCGTTATGTACGGCGGGCTTATTATGGAAGAAGGATCTGTACTTGATATTTTCCAATCGCCGAATCATCCATATACGAAAGGGCTATTAAACTCTCTGCCAAAAATAGCGAACGGCGTAAAAGAAAGACTCGCTCCTATTCAAGGGGTAACACCAAACTTATTAAACCCGCCACAAGGTTGCCCATTCGCAGAGCGTTGTCCGCATGCGATGGATATTTGTGAAAAAGAACGTCCACCATATTTTGAAATCGGAAACGAAAGACGTTCCATGTGTTGGTTAAATGATAGGGCGGTAGGTGATTTCCATGCATGAAGAAAACTTAATTGAAGTTCGGAACTTAAAAAAGTATTTTCCTATTAAAAAAGGACTATTTGGCAGGAAAACAGAGCAACTAAAAGCAGTCGATGACCTTAGCTTCACCATTAAAAAAGGTGAAACATTCGGATTAGTAGGAGAATCAGGTTGCGGAAAATCAACGACAGGAAGAAGCATCATTCGTTTACACGATGTCACTTCAGGTAACGTTTTATTCGACGGAAAAGATATCGCAAGTTTAAAAGAAAGTGAACTAAAAGAATATAGAAAACGAATGCAAATTATTTTCCAAGATCCATACGCATCATTAAACCCGGCAATGAACGTATTCCAAATTATTAGCGAACCGATGAACATTCACGGTTCCTACGAAAAAGAAGAACAAAAAGAAATCATTTTAGACCTTCTGAAAAAGGTAGGCTTAAAAGAAGAACATTTATATCGCTACCCGCACGAATTTAGTGGAGGCCAGCGCCAGCGCATTAGCATCGCGCGCGCACTATCTGTAAAACCAGACTTTATCTTATGTGACGAACCAATCTCAGCACTTGATGTCTCAGTCCAAGCACAAGTCGTAAACATGCTGCAAGACATCCAAGAAGAAACAGGCGTCACATACTTATTCATCGCACATGACTTATCCATGGTAAGACACATATCAGACCGAATCGGAGTCATGTACTTAGGAAACATAGTAGAAATTGCCGACAGCGAAGACCTATACACAAAACCGGCACATCCATACACACAAGCACTACTCTCATCCATGCCAGAACCAGATCCAACAAACATAGGAAAAGAACGGATCATCCTAGAGGGAGAAGTACCAAGCCCACTAAACTCACCGTCCGGCTGTAAATTCAGAACGCGCTGCAAATTCGCCACTGAAAAATGCGCACAGGAAGTACCGAAGATGGTGGAGATTGCGAAGGGGCATCAGGTGGCTTGTCATTTGTTTTAGGGGGAGAGCACTAGGGGGGACCTGGTGCTTTTTTTCTTTGTAGGTGAACGTGATGTGGGATTGGTTGTTAGTTTAGGAGATAACGCGCTCGAAATTTGTCGGTAAATCGATATGTTGTGTCGAAACGTTGATATATTCGGAGTTACGATCGATATAATCGAATAATCGTTGATATATTTTTTTAAAGAGTGGGATTGGTTGTAGATTAATGTAGAAATTTAATGTTTTCGAAAAAAAGAATTGACTTCTATATTAGTTGTAACTAAAATAGTTACATAAAGATGTAATCAATTTAGTTACAACTAATATCTGCTAAAAATATGATTTATATATTTAATTAAGGATGGTGGTCCATACGTTGCCACCCGGTGTAGAAAGTTACTAACACATTCAAATCAATGCATATTCTAAGCTTTAGTATTTTCTGTTACGGGGCAATAAGTTGCAATGTTATCTTTTGTTAAAAACCTTGGTGGATCTTTCTTTGGAAATATTAGTTTTGGGGAAATATAGTAAGGTATCTAAAAAAGAACAAGGTATAAAAAGATGTACTTATATAAATCAAAAATTTAGTTGAGCTGGATAATAAAAAAAAAGGTAGGAGATTTAAATGGAGACGAAACAAGATAACCTTATTTACGTATGGGATGCATATTGTGGATGGTGCTATGGTTTTTCAGAAAGTATTAAAGGATTTTACAAAAACCAAATTGAAGTGCCATTAACGGTTTTATGTGGAGGGTTATTTTTAGATAATTTACCAATGAAAAACTTCTCATATATAGAAGAAGGAAATAAAAGAATTAATCAACTTACAGGTGCTGAATTTGGTCCTTCATATCAAAAATTGGTGGAGGAAGGGACTTTTAAAATGAATTCGAAAGATGCTGCAATTGGTTTTTCAGCTTTACGCTCATTAGCGCCAGAACGTTTGTTAGAATTCACTTCGGCTATGCAAAAAGCGTTTTATTATGAGGGCCAAAGTCTGAGTGATCCTGAAACATATCGCAAGATTGCAATCGAGCATGGTTTGGACCCTGAACAAGTATTAGAACGTTTAAACGCTCAAGAAACAATAATAGATGTCCAAAATGATTTCAATAAAGTTCGACAGCTTGGTGTTAATAGCTATCCTTCCTTACTTTTACAAAAGGATAATCAAATTATTCCTATTGGTGGTGGCGTAATGACGCCGGATAAAATTGAAGCGCGTTTTAAAAATTTATATTAAGAAAATTTAGGATATAGTAGCAAACATGTTATCTTAGGCCACCTGACATTCATCTCCGGAATATTCGCCAGTACTATTACACTTTCAGATGAATGGGAGTGGGAGATTTTATCGGAACAAGATAAAAATATGATAATTAGTTAATAACTTTAACAAAAGGAGAATAACATACTATGTTTAAAACAATCGATACAAATCAACAAGATGTGAAATTAACGGTGTTTAGTTCGGATGAAAAAAGCTTTATGGTCACAGCGACATTAGTTGAGAAAGCAGGACATGCATTTTTAATAAACTCAAAATTTACTCAATCTGATTCGAAAGAAATTGTTGAGTATCTGAAAAAAAATGACTTATCTTTAGATAAAATCTTTATTACTCATGGGGATCCTGATTACTACTTTGGATTAGAAAATATTAAAGCTGCTTACCCAGAAGCTATAGCGTATGCTACGGAGTCTACTGTTGAACATATCGTTCATTCTGTCTTAGGGAAATTAAAAGTTTGGAAAGACGTCCTTGGAGAAAATGCACCAAGTAACGTGGTATTACCTCAAGTGTTTAAAGAAAACACAATTGATTTTCAGGGGTTAACAATTGAACTAGTAGGCTTAGATCATTACAGAACTAGCTTATTTAATAAAGAGCTGAAAGTATTAATTGGTGGTATTGATGTATTTAACGAAATACATGTATTCTTAGCGGATACTAGTTCAAAAGCGGCGATGGAGGCGTGGATTGAGAACTTGAAAGTGTTACAAGCATTACATGCTGACATAATTGTACCAAGCCATGGATCAATCGAAAAATCTCTAAATAATCAAGCACTTACTGCGACAATGGATTATCTAAGAACTGCGGTTCAAGCTTCTGAGGAAAGTGGAACTTCAAAAGATTTTGTGGCAAAACTTGAAGCAGCATATCCAGACTATGCAAATAAAGGTGTATTAGAATTAAGTGCAAAAGTTGTAACAAAAGAAATGCCTTGGGGTTAATGATATGAATAAATATCAAAAACTATTACATGAAACGTATGTGTTAACTGGCGAAGGGAAATTGGATGCGTTCAAAACGTATTTAAGTGAAAATGTATCTTGGACAGAAGCTGCTGGGTTTCCATATGCAGGTACTTATATAGGTCCAGATGAAGTAGTGAAAAACGTACATGAACGTCTTGGCACGGAATGGGATGACTATAGCGCTAAAGATGAAATTTATACTTTTAATAACAATACTGTTATTGTGTATGGAAAATATAGTGGAACATATAAAGCTACAGGTAAGTCATTTGTAGCAGATTTTTGTCATCTTTATAAGTTTGATGAGAACGATAAGGTTAAGAAGTTTATTCAAATTGTGGACAGTGCAACTGTTAATGAGGTATTAAGTTAGAGTTAATCGTTTCTAATATGCCTTGTATAGGGGGAGGTTAGGATAAATGAAATTCCTAACATTACCCCTGACATTACATTTTGGGGAAGGTTTCTCCTTCTTCAAACTTTTTATAGAAGAAAACTTATTTAAGTAGAAGAGGTAGGTATATATGAAATTAGAGAAAAGTTTAATCATAACAATTATTTCTGTATTTATTTTAGGAGTAGTTTCGACTTTGGTATATCAAGCTTCCACCGGTAATAACAAAGGAAACTCAATAAAGAGCGAGAATGTTGCTTCTGTATCAAAAGAAGTGAAAGAAAATGAAAAGAATAAAAAGATGGTAGTTGACTTCTATAATGAAGTTTTTAACAAACATAATATCGATATTATCCCTAAATATGTTAGCGAAGATTATAAGCAACATAATCCTTTTGTTGCTGATGGACGAAAAGCCTTCATGGATTTCTTTAAGGAGGATTTTGTTAAAAATCCTAATTCCTCTGCAGAGATTAAACGTGTAGTAGCTGAAGGGGATACAGTTGCTCTTCATGTACATTCTCGTACTAATTCTCAAGATAAGGGAGTTGCTATAGTGGATATATTTCGTATCAAGGATGGAAAGATTGTCGAACACTGGGATGTAATTCAAGAGATTCCAAGTGAAGCAGCTAATGATAATACGATGTTTTAGATAGAAGATATATCTAATAATTGTTTAATTGATAGTGCTGTATAGAATTTAGAAATTTAGATAAGTAAAGGAGATGTCCTAGGCATGGTACTAGGACATCCCCTTTTTGTTTTAACGAGATTTAATTTATTGTTACTTGTATTTTTTTATGTACTACTATTCGATTACACATCATTTCAGGCGGTTTTCTTTTATCCCGCATTAATGGGCAGTAAGATCCCCACCTCTTTTAATTCTTCAATTAATAAAAAGTTTGCTTTCAAATTAGAAAGGGTTAGTCCCTCACACCCAAAAACAAAGGGGAACTCAATTATCCAAATTCATATAAAGTTTCAATCTTGTCTAAGCATCCATTAGGATATACAATTGATCATCTATTTTTCTTTACATAATCTCCAGATACAGTCCATATCAACTATAGATTCTTGTCTTATGCTAAATGTAATCAAAAAGCAAGTAGATAAAGATAATGACTAAAACATTAACTCTAGATACTTTTTTGATGAATATTACAAATAAACAGGAGGTAATGAAAAATGATTAAAACATTATTAGCAGGAGCACTTTTAAGTACAGGATTGGTAGCGGGAGGTGCAGATGATGCGAAAATGGACAATTTAAAGTCAAATGAAGGTAGTTCAAATCAAGTAATTACACAGAGTGTAGATGGAACAACGTCTTTCTCACAAAACTTTGATTTACCTAAAGATGCAGTGCCAGCAACTCCTAAAGGAAACGCAAAAACTGTTGAAAGAACAGAGGGTACAGGTTCTCAAGAAGGAAAAATGGTACCAACAAAAGAAGGTACAGATTCTCAACCAGGATTTGAAATGGGATCCCCTGAGAAACCAGAATATGCAAAAACAGTTGAAAGAACAGAAGGTACAGATTCTCAAGAAGGAAAAATGGTACCAGCAAAAGAAGGAAATTAAATAATATATAGTTATAACGAGGAGCATCCAAAAAGTGGTGCTCTTTTTATATTATAGGAATTAACTAGTTCTACTGAATATAGAACTGTAGGAAGAATTGAGACTAGAACATGGGGGCCTATCTCTTCAAATCATGGTGTTTAGGGCAATAGTTTTGGTGGTAACGTTATAATACAAACATTTTATTAGAGATTTTCTAAATTTACATACACTCTAGATAGACTACATATCAACTTCAGATACTTGTTTTATGATACAAGTAATCAAACAAAAGGAGGGCGATACAAAATGATTAAAACAGTATTAACAGGGCACTCTTTTATGTACAGGAGATTATTAGCAGGTGGAGCAAATGTTGAAGATATACAGACAGATAAGCATATTCCATATGAACAAGATGAATTGCAGCAAACTCTAGAAAAGTATGATTCGAAGAAGTTTGAGTTATAAAAAGAAAATAGATAAATGAACAAGAGAAAAGTATTTTCATTTGGATATAGGACTTGAATCAAACTTTTATACTAAAATATATACGGCAAAAAGGAGGGAGTACATTGCAGAAAATTATTTATGGAATATTAATTTTAATATATACTTTGTATTCATTTTTTGTAAGTGATGGAAGTGAAGTAAGGTTTATTATGCTGTTAACTATAGTGCTTATCTTTTCTGTGGTTTTAGAAAAAGGAAATGCAAACCAAACGACTGATTAAGGGGCGTTTGGTTTGCATTTTTTATTGGCTATTACAGTCCAGATGTTTTAGGGGGAGCACCAAATTTCATTTTTGGGGACACTATTAAATTTTTAGTTGATGAAAATACGGTGCAACTCCTACTAGAGAAAACACCGCCTAAAATAGAAAACTTTTAACCTATTATCCTCTATTCCGTAGCTTTTAAGGTATTTAACACGACTTTGGTTGCATCTGCAATAAGTTTATCGTCATATTTAGCATCTTCTTTATCGTGATTAGAAAGTATAGCAAGAACAATTGGCTTTTTATTTGGTGGCCAAATAATTGCGATATCATTTCTTGTTCCGTAAGATCCCGCGCCTGTTTTATCAGCTACTTCCCATCCTTTTGGTACGCCCGCACGAATCAATTTATCTCCAGTTGTATTTCTCTTCATCCAATCTACTAATAGTTCACGTTTTTCTGTTGGAAGTGCAGTCCCTAATGTAAATGATTGAAGTGTCTTAGCTATTGCTTCTGGTGTACTGGTATCATGTGTTTCTCCTGGATGCACTTCATTTAATTCAGGTTCAAATCGTTCTGAAGTAGTAACAGTATCTCCCATTTCTCTCAAGATTTTTTCAAATTCAGAGGGACCTCCTAACTGTTTAAGAATCAAATTATGTGCTGTGCTGTCACTATATCGAACTGAAGCATCTGCAAGTTCTTTTAACGTCATTCCTGTATCAACATGCTTTTCAGTAATTGGATTATAATTAGAAAGATCTTCATGAGTATACGTAATTCTTTGATCAAGAGCTTCTAATGAGTTCTTGCGTAAAAGAGCGCCCACAGCTAATGATTTAGATGTAGATGCAAACGCAAAACGATCATCTGAATGATAAGCAATCGTTTGATTCGTACCTGTGTCCAGTGCATAAATACCAAGCTTAGCATCATATTCTTTTTCAAGTTTAGCAAAAGATTGATTTCCTGTATTTTCTTGTTTAATTTGATTAGCTTGATTCGTTTGTTTAGGTGGTTCAGATTGAGCATTACTATTGGAACAGCCTATAAGTGATACACATGAAAGTAATACTACAGGTACAATCTTTTTGTAATGTAAAATGTTATAGAACTTGTTTAAAACGAACATAAATTTTCAACCTCTTTCAAGAATATATGGATTTTGTCTAGGTATTCTAAATACCGATGCAATTAAAGATGACATAAGGTAACAATACTACTGTAGCTAAAATTTCACAGGTTAAATGACATCCAAAACGTTTATCCCGCTATTTGCCGGGCAGTAAGACCCCCGCTGATTAAAGTTTCACTTTATATGATTGATAAGTCACAGTTTGCGTTATTTCTTTTTTGTTTCCACTTGTAATGGTTCACCTGTGAAAGTATTACAATACATGTTTTTTACTTTTGGGAATAATAAGTCCTTTCATTTTTTTGTAATACATAAAAATAGATGTCAAACGGGATATGTTGTATCCAATCTGGACAACTCATATTAGAAATACACTTATTAGACACTCTAAGTAATAAATTTGTTCCACTTTAAGATGAGGAAGAATTTGGGGTTTGTAAAATAACAATGGAACTACGTGTTTTTTCGTCATACAAAAACCTCTACATATAAGTAGAGGTTTTTAAATTGCATATTAACGAATTATGCTTTTTCAGATAAACGAAGATAATAGAATACATAATTTTAACTAGATTTATTGTTAACTAATTTATCCCCACCAAGCTCCGCCTCAATCTGCGAAGTTTTCGATGACTCATCCATACGCCAATACGTAATAAAGCTTATCGCGATACAGCCAGCTACGTAGAAGTAGAAGAGTGATTCCATTCCGATGCTCTTTAGCCATAATGCGATGAACTCAGCTGTTCCGCCGAATATCGCAACTGTTAGTGCATATGGTAAACCTACGCCAAGTGCGCGAATTTCAGTTGGGAAGAGTTCTGCTTTTACAATTGCGTTAATGGAAGTGTAACCAGTAACGATAATGAGACCGACCATCATGAGTAAAAATGCTACGATTGGTTCTGTCGTTTTTTCCATGAAGAAGAAGATTGGCGCTGTTAGTAATGTTCCGAGAATACCGAATGCCATTAATAGTGGGCGGCGTCCAATTTTATCGGATAGTAGCCCTGCAATCGGTTGAAGTACGACAAATATAAGTAGTGCGACAAAGTTAATCCAGCTTACAACTTCTTTCGGAAGGCCGACTGTGTTTACCATGAACTTTTGTAAATATGTTGTGTACGTATAAAATGCAACGGTACCTCCTAAAGTTAGGCCGACTACTGTTAATACTGCTTTCGGATGTTTCATAAGAGCGCGAACGGTTCCTGCGCTTTCGCGTTTTTGTGATTTTATGTTTGAGAATTGCTCCGACTCATCCATCGTGCGGCGAAGCCATAATACAGCTACTGCGCCCATCGCTCCAATAATGAATGGAATACGCCATCCCCAAGCTTTCATATCTGGTTCGCTTAGTAATTGCTGAAGAACAATTTGAACGCCTAACGCAACCATCTGTCCGGCAACGAGCGTTACATATTGGAAACTTGAATAAAAGCCGCGGCGTCCACTACTAGCCATTTCAGATAAATACGTTGCGGAAGTTCCGTACTCTCCGCCCAGTGATAATCCTTGTAGTAAACGGGCAAGAACTAAAATAATTGGCGCCATAATACCGATACTTTCGTAACTCGGTGTACAGGCAATAATTAAAGAACCACCGGCCATAACCGTAATGGAAAGCGTTAATGCTGCCCGGCGCCCGTGCCGATCTGCATAGCGTCCCATTAATAAACTTCCGATAGGGCGCATTAAAAATCCAACTGCGAAAATAGCCGCTGTGTTCAGTAACTGACTCGTTGGATCGCCTTTAGGAAAGAACTCTGCTGAAAAATAAACGGCGAAAGCAGAGTAAACGTACCAGTCGTACCATTCAATTAAATTACCGACAGAACCTTTAAAGATATTGCCGGCGACTCGGTTTGATTTTACTTGAGCCATACTAATTCCTCCTCTTGCTTATAAATAAAATGATAATTATGAAAGCGCGTTCATTGTAGTTGAATTGTACTGTTCTTTAAATAAAATCTCAATATTATGACAATTTTATTCTTTTTGTACTTTATGAACATGGATATTTTTAATAGTTGCTTCATTTTCAGTTTTGTCATAATAATAGAAAAAGGAGATTGATAGTTTTGAATATTTTATCAAAGGATATGGAGTATGAAGAAATCACGCAAAGTTTCATTGCAAACGAAAATAGTAAGCTTAATTATCGCGTTAATTGTATTTGTCGTTCTCCTATTAGCGGGAATATTTGTTTACATTCAGTCCGTTGATACGAAGCGCCAAGTGGAGCAGTTAGCACTGCAAACATCTAAATCTCTTTCTTTTATGCCAGCTATAAAAGAGGCTTTTCAAAATAACGAGCATAAAAGTAACATTCAATCTATTGCGGAACAAGTTCGTGAGCAAGCTGGTGCGGATTATGTAATTGTGGAAGATCGCTATGGGGTTATGTATTCCCATTCTAATTCTGAGTTGATTGGAACAAAGAGTAACAACCCGTATAACTATGAAGCACTCACTTTTGGTGGTTATTATACGCTCGAAGGAAATGGTACAAGCGGTCCAGCTTTAATGGCGAAAGCACCTATTATTGTTCATAACGGAGATTACGATCAAGTAGTAGGCGTTGTAACAGTAGAGTTTTCAATACAAGGTATTGAATCTAACATATTGAGTAGAACGAAAGAAATTATACTCTTTTCCTTAGCGGTATTATTAGCCGGCATTGTTGGTGGAATCCTTTTAGCGCGTAGCATCAGAAAAGATACACTCGGTTTAGAGCCGAATGAAATCGCAGCGTTATACCGGGAACGAAGCGCGATACTACTATCTATAAAAGAAGGAATTATAGCTATTGATCAAAACGGTTTTATTACGATGATGAACACGTCGGCAGAAGAAATGCTTCATGTAAATGATGATTATATGCAGCAGCACATTTCAAAAGTTTTACCGAATTTTAATATGGAAAGAGTGCTAGAAACCGATCAAGAAATCGCGTTTCAAGATAAAGTGTTTATTTTAAACATGACACCGATACTCGAAAATAATAGTACGGTAGGCGTTGTATGTAGTTTTAGAGATAAAACAGAACTGCAAAACTTAGTGAATACGATATCTGAGGTAAGAAAATATTCCGAGGACTTACGTGCTCAAACACATGAATTTACAAATAAACTTTTCGTCTTATCAGGATTACTTCAGTTAGGACATTACAAAGAAGCAATTGAATTTATCCAACAAGAATCTAACATTCATCAAAGCCAAAATCATATTTTGTTCCATCAAATTCACGATGCGAAAGTACAAGCTATTTTATTAGGAAAACTCGGAACAGCGTCTGAGAAGAAAATTGAGTTTCATATTGAAGGAGATAGTGCGCTTCATCCGTTACCAGACCATATAAAGGTGTCGCATCTTATTACGATCCTTGGAAACATAATTGATAATGCATTTGATGCGGTGAGTGAACGAGAGGAGAAGAGAGTTTCTTTCTTCGTTACGGATATTGGGCACGATATTGTGTTTGAAGTGATAGATAGCGGGATAGGAATACCGGCAGAAAAAATAACGACCATTTTTCAAAAAGGATTTTCAACGAAAGGAACTGATCGTGGTTACGGACTAGCAAACGTGAAAGAAATGGTAGATCTACTAGAGGGAACAATTGAAATTCAAAACGAGAAAAATGGGGGAGCTATTTTTATAATTTACCTTCCGAAAACATTGAAAGAAAGTACATGACAAACAGGGGGATGGACATATGTTGAAGGTGGCAATTGCAGAAGATGATTTCCGCGTCGCGCAAATTCAGGAAGAGTTTTTATTAAAAATAAAGGACGTAAAAGTGATTGGAAAAGCATTGAACGCGAAAGAAACGATGGAACTACTACAAAAGGAAGAAATCGATTTGCTTCTATTAGATAATTACTTACCAGATGGAATTGGAACTGACTTATTACCACAAATTCATGCTGACTTTCCAAGCGTTGACGTCATTATGGTAACAGCGGCGAATGAAAACTATATGCTAGAAAAAGCAATTCGAAATGGCGTAAGCAATTACCTTATAAAACCGGTCACGTTAGAAAAATTCGTTCGCACCATTGAAGACTATAAAAGAAAGAAGCAATTATTACATAGTAACAATGAAGTAAATCAAGCACTCATCGATAATTTCTTCGGGACTTCGCAAACACAAGACATAAAAAACTTACCGACAGGTGTGGATCCGTTAACGCTGCAAAAAGTGAAAGGGATTATAAAAGGATTCGAAGAGGGAATTACAATAGAAGAAATGGGAGAGCAAATGGGTGCGTCCAGAACAACCGCAAGAAGATATTTAGAATACTTAGTAGCGACCGGCGAATGCACAGTAGAGTACACATACGGCATTATCGGACGACCAGAACGAAAATACCGAATAGGAAGAGGACTATGAAAAAACGATTATTACTATGTATATGGATCATGACAGGAGTAATAGTAATAGCTGGTTGTTCCTCGGAAAAATCCCATACGAATAAAGTGAACATCGACAAATTAGAAATCGTTGCGCCAAACGTTCAAGGAGCAGGATGGGACTTAACAGCACGAGCAATGCAAAAAACACTAACAGAAGAAAAAATCTTCACAAAACCAATCACAGTCACAAACAAAGTAGGTGGCAGCGGTGATGTCGGATGGAAATATACGAAACAAAAAGGCGGTCACGTACTGGCGATTAACTCAAGCTTACTCATAACGAACAACCTACTAGGCCACAGTAAACTAACATATAAAGACTTCACACCGCTCGCAACACTTGCATCAGATTGGGAAGTTGTTGTCGTATCAAAAGACTCAAACATAGAAAACGCAAAACAACTCATGGAACAACTAAAACAAAACAAGAAAAACTTCAAAATCGGCGTTGCCCCAGGCCTAGGAAACGACGATCACCTATCCTTCGTACAAGTAAGCAAAGCATTCGGCATAAACCCTGCCGAACTACAATTCTTCGTCTACGAAAACAAAGAAAAAATCATAAACGCCCTAATGAACAAACAAATCAGCGCCGCAACCATGACTCTATCCGAAGCCGAAAAACAATACAAAGCCGGCAAAATAAAAATACTAGCCGTATCCGCACCAAAACGTCTAGACCGCCTACCAGAAATCCCAACATGGAAAGAACAAGGAATCAACGTTACATTCCAGCACTGGAAAGGAATTATGGGCCCGAAAGATATGACGGAGGAAGAGGTTGCTTATTGGGATGGTGTTATTAAGAGGATGGTGGAGAGTGAGAGTTGGAAGGGGATTTTGAGGGAGCGGGGTTGGGAGAGCTTTTATAAGGGGAGTGGAGAGAGTAGGATGTTGTTGGAGCAATGTGATTTTAGGTATGAGGAAATGTTGAAAAAAGAGGTTTAAGAGGGAAGGATTCAATCGGGCTTTATTTTTGTAGTTACTTCTATATAATATAAAAGAGATGAGAGTGTTAGGCTAATTACATTAAAAGGGCTAGATAGGATTAGATAAAATCTAGCTTACTAATTAAAAATATATTAGTCGTTAAAAGATATAAAAGGCATTTTTCAGTCTATAAAGTGTGGAAACATAAAGTATAGAGTTTCTGTGAGATTTAAGGAGGACATAATGAAAAAAAATATTTATGTTGTTGGAGCAGTAATTGTCCAAGATGAGAAAATTTTATGTGCACAAAGAGGACCATCTAAATCGCTACCCCTTATGTGGGAATTTCCAGGTGGGAAAATAGAAGAGGGAGAAACACCTCAAGAGGCGTTAAAGCGTGAAATTGATGAAGAAATGCATTGTAGCGTGCAGATTGGTGAGCAAATTGATTATACAGCCTATGAGTATGATTTTGGTATTGTTCATTTGAAAACTTTCTATTGTAAACTTGTTGAAGGAAGTCCGGTTCTAACTGAGCACGTAGCAATTAAATGGTTACATCCGAATGAACTAGCAGCTTTAGAGTGGGCACCTGCGGATATCCCAACTATTGAGAAGTTATCAAAAGAATCGCTGATAAAGTAATTTGATAAAACTATCCGTTTTAGGCGGATAGTTTTTTTATTGTAATAAATTTGCACTTTAAATCAGTGAGTAATACAATTAGTATAAAAATTTGTCATAAATGGTGATCATATGGAGAATTTTATTCAAAAGTTAGAAGGGTCTTTATATAAAGGGTTTATTGATCAAAAACATAATCATCCTGGAATATATAAGCCTAAATTACTAGTAAACAATACGAAAAAAAATGAAAATGTTTTAAGTTCATTGTTGGAGGAGCTAGAAAATAGTACATCCTTTATTTTCTCAGTAGCTTTTATTACGGAAAGTGGGCTGGCGACTTTAAAATCGCATTTCCTTGATCTTAAACAAAAAGGAGTTAAAGGACGTATATTAACATCTACATTCTTAAATTTTAATACACCAAAAGTGTTTAGAGAGTTAATGAAACTTGAAAATGTAGAAGTAAGATTAACAAATTTATCTGGTTTTCATTCAAAGGGATACATATTTGATAACAAAACACATTGTTCATTAATTGTTGGTAGTTCAAACCTGACTGCACATGCTTTAAAGGTAAACTATGAATGGAATGTTAAGTTAACATCGCATGAAGATGGAGAGATAGTACAGCATTTTAAAAATCAATTTGAAGAAGTCTGGGAGCATTCTCAAGTATTAACTGAAGAGTTGATTGCAAATTACGAAACAATATATGAACAAGTTGCAGAGAATAAGTTGCTAGATCGAGTTATAGAATTACCTGGTCAATATCATAATGCAATTGAAGAAGCGTTGAAAATTACGCCAAATAAAATGCAACAAGCTGCGCTACAAGAAATACAAGCTATTCGAGACGCTGGAGAAGCAAAAGGATTAGTTATTTCCGCAACAGGAACGGGTAAGACATATCTTTCGGCATTTGATGTTAGAAATTTTGCACCTAAACGGATGCTATTTATTGTTCATCGGGAGCAAATATTAAATAAAGCAAAATCAGATTTTCAAAAGGTTCTTGGTGGAGCCGATGAGGACTTTGGAGTTTTATCAGGATCAAATAAGCAAATAAATGCTAAATATTTATTTGCGACAATCCAGACTATTTCAAAGGAAGAAAATTTACATCAATTTGATCCTGGGTTATTTGATTATATTTTAATAGATGAAGTTCATAAAGCTGGTGCTAGTTCTTATCATAGAGTCATTGATTATTTTAAACCGAAATTTTTAATGGGAATGACCGCTACACCTGAACGTACAGACAATTTTAATATTTATGAGCTATTTGATTACAACATTGCTTATGAAATTCGATTGCAAGAAGCACTTGAAGAAGATATGCTTTGTCCTTTTCATTATTTTGGAGTTACTGATTTTGAATATAATGGTGAAAAGATAGATGACACTACTGTTTTATCTAAGCTTGTTACGGAAGAACGAGTGGATCATATAGTTGAAAAAGTAAAATATTACGGTTTTTCTGGTAAGAAAGTAACAGGACTAATGTTTTGCAGCCGAAAAGATGAGGCAGAACAATTATCACATGCCTTAAATAATAGAGGTTTTCGCACATTTGCATTAACAGGAGATCATTCCCAAGAGGAAAGAGAATTGCGCGTGAATCAATTAGAAAATGGCGTACTTGATTATATTTTAACGGTGGATATATTTAATGAAGGAATTGATATTCCGAGTGTGAATCAAGTTGTTATGTTACGACAAACTCAATCGAGTATTATCTTTATACAGCAATTGGGGCGTGGACTTCGAAAACACGATTCAAAAGATTTTGTTACGATCATTGATTTTATTGGAAACTATAAAAACAACTATTTAATTCCGATTGCCCTTTCCGGAGATAAATCACAAAATAAAGATAATATACGTAGATATACAAATGACACGAGTTATATTAAAGGTATTTCAACAGTTAACTTTGAAGAGATAGCGAAAAAGCAGATCTTTAAAGCAATTAACGAAAGCAATTTAACAGCTATGAAAGTATTAAAGGAAGCTTTTGGTGAGTTGAAAAATAGAATAGGAAGAATTCCATATCTATATGACTTTATCGTAAACCATTCTATTGATCCAGTTGTACTTGTAGAAGGGTATTCGAACTATTATCAGTTTTTATTGAAAATGAAAGAGGATCTCCCTGCATTAACAGAGTACGAAAATAAAGTTTTAACGATGTTTTCATTGGAAGTATTAAATGGAAAACGTAAAAACGAAATCGTTTTGTTAGACTTATTATTAAAGCAAGAAAAAGTTGATAAGGATGAGTATATAAAACAACTTGAAGAATCTAATTGCTTAACAGATGATGCTACTATTACTTCTGTGCAGCGGGTTTTTGAGTTATCGTTTTTCACACAGAATAACCAGAAAAAATATGGTGAAAAGCCAATTCTCGCGTTACAAGAAGATAATAAGTACATGTTTAATGATCTAATCCGAGAAAGTTTAGAACAGAATGAATACTTCAAGTACATGGTAATGGACATCATTAAAAGTGCGAAAGAAAAAAACAAAAACTATGAGTGTGATAGTAACCTTACTATATATAAAAAATATTCAAGAAAAGATGCATGTAAACTTTTAAATTGGCACATTGATGAGACTTCAACTATGTATGGCTATAAAACCAAATACAGTACTTGCCCAATATTTGTCACATATCATAAAAACGATGAGGTAGAATCGAGTGTGAACTATGGTGATGAATTCCTTAATCAAGATGTTCTTAAATGGTATACAAGAAGTAATAGAACATTAAAATCGAAGGAAGTTCAAACAATTATTGATGCTAAAGAAAATAATATTGACGTCCATATTTTTGTGAAAAAAGATGATGACGAGGGAAGCGACTTTTACTATTTAGGAAAAGCGAGACCTGATAAAACAAGTGTAGAACAAACTGAAATGCAAGATAAAAATGGAAAAGAACTGCCGGTTGTTACGATGAATATGATTATGGAGAAATCGGTGGATAATAAGCTCTATGATTATTTAAAGGATAGTAATGTTTTGTAGGTAGATTAAAAGTTCAATAATATTATTACTTTAAAATAATAAAAAGAAGTTTGAGTTTTTAAAGTAATATCTATATGCAAGATAAGGCTGTATCAAACTAACATCAGAGTATGTTTTTGATATGGCCTTATTTATTGAATTATAATATATTGTTTAAATATTTATTGTATGCAAATAGAAAGAAAAGTACTAAATCTTGTATAATATAATCAAAAAGTTACAATATTAGCCATGGAGGAATTCAAATGCCAACCTACAACAAATTAGTAAGAGATCGCATACCAGAAATTATCGAGAATAATGGAAAAACATTCACAACTAGAATACTAGATGAAAAAGAATATATAGAAGAAGTGAGTAAGAAAACACAAGAGGAGTTAGCTGAGTATTTAGAGGCTGAAAGTAAAGAACATAAAGTAGAAGAATTAGCTGATTTATTAGAGCTAGTGAATGCGTTAGCACAATATGAAGGTGTAACGTTAGAGGCTGTTGAGCAGGTACGTAAACAGAAGGCTGAAAAACGTGGTGGTTTTCAGGAGAGAATTTTTTTAGTTGAGGTACATGATGACTAATGTACAGCTCGTTACGAATAATTTGATCCATAAGCTAGAGCGCTATATGGATGATGCAAAATCAATATATATTTTAACTTCGTTTGTTATGAAATCGGGGGTAGATGTCTTAGCCCCTCTTTTGCGGAAAGCAGCCGAAAAGAATGTAGATATTAAGGTTTGTACAGGAGATTATTTGTATATTACGCAACCAGGTGCTTTAGAGAAATTGTATGAAATTCATCCTGATATTGAGATTCGACTGTGGAGGAGTGCTGGGAAATCATTTCATCCGAAGGCTTATTTATTTGAGCGTGAGAGCGACGGAGTTATGATTGTTGGTTCTTCTAATATGTCTCGTTCCGCGTTAACAAGTGGGGTGGAATGGAGCTTGCTTGTGAAAGAAAGTGTTGGAGAGGAAGCTTTTTCGGAGGCGATGGATCAATTTTTACATATTCATATGAATGAAGCAACTCAGTCTATCAATATAGAAACAATTAAACAATATCGTAAAGAGTATGAAGAATTTCATACAACTCATTCGAGTTTAGTCCGAACTTGGACAAAGCAAGAAGAGATTGAAATGATGATTCCCTCGGGACAAGAGGATTATAATGCGAGATCAGGAGTAGAAATTGAATTAGAGGAATCAGCTGTATATGAAACAAAGATTGCACCACGCTTTGCACAATTACCTGCATTGGAACAATTAGAGAATGTACTGGAAGAAGGATACAACAAAGCGATGGTTGTTATGGCAACAGGACTTGGTAAGACCTATTTAGCTGCTTTTTTTGCAAAACGTTTTAAGCGAGTTTTATTTATTGCGCATTTAGAAGAAATATTAAATCAAGCAGAAAAATCTTTTCTACGTGTAATCGATAATAAGACTACGGGGATTTATAATGGAAAGAAAAAGGAAGGCGAGAAGGATGTTGTTTTTGCATCTATTCAAACGTTGAGTAGAAAGCGTCACTTAGAAAACTTCTCACCTAATGATTTTGATCTTATTATTGTAGACGAGTTCCATCATGCTGCAGCTAACAGTTATAAAAGAGTGCTAGATTATTTTAACCCTGACTTCTTATTGGGAATAACGGCAACACCAGATCGAAATGATTTTCGTGATATTTATTCGATTTGTGATGGGAACGTTGCATATCGAATTGATTTTATGGAAGCGATTCAGCATGGATGGTTATCTCCTTTTCACTATTATGGAGTACATGATGATACCGATTACTCACAAATACGTTGGATAGGCAATAAGTATGATCGTGAGGAACTTACGCAAATTCAGTTAAGAGAGGAAATTGCCCTAAATATTTTAGAAGCTTGGAAGAAATATAAGAAAACTAGAACAATTGTCTTTTGCTCTAGTATTAGGCAAGCAGTCTTTTTGTCTACATATTTTAATGAGAACGGTTATAGTACAATTTCACTTCATTCGGAAACAAAACATATTTCGAGAGAAGATGCGATTAAACAGCTGGATAATAATGAACTAGATGCTATTTTCACAGTAGATTTATTTAACGAAGGTGTTGATATTCCATCTGTCGATACACTTTTATTTGTTCGCCCAACAGAATCATTAACAATTTTCACGCAACAAATTGGTCGTGGTTTACGATTGCATGAGCATAAGGAGTATTGTGTTGTAATTGATTTAATTGCAAATTATCGAAATGCAGATATAAAAATGCAAATGCTTCGAGTTGATGATGGAAAGACGAAAGGAAATGGTACACAAAATATATTGCCAGATGGATGTACAGTAGAATTTGAATTAGAAGCAAAGCAGTTATTAGATGAATTACTGAAAAAGAAAATGCCGAGAAAAGAAAAATTGCAACATAGCTATCAAACTGTAAAAATGGATCTTGGACGTCGACCTGCATATTTAGAATTACATAAACTTGGTATAGAAGAGAGTAAAGAATATCGCCAAGAGTTTAAATCATATGTTGGCTTTTTAGCATGGAATGATGAATTAACAGAACTTGAAAAAACAGTGTTTTTACATTGTGAAGCGTGGTTGCAAGAAGTTGAAAAAACAGGAATGGCAAAAAGTTATAAAATGCTACTATTGTTAGCGATGTTACAACGCGGAAAAGAGGAATGGTACCATCCTATCTCACCACAAGAAGTTGCACCATTCTTCCATCAGTTTTTAATGGAACAAGAATATCGCAAGCGAATAGATTTTAGTGACAAGCAAGCACAACGTATGTGGGAATATGATGAAGAAAAAGTTAGTAAATTAATTGCTACAATGCCAATGACAAAATGGAGTGGTAGCTCGAAAGGTTTACTATCATTTGATGGAAAATTATTTTCTCTAAATATGGATGTTAGAAAAGAAGATGAAGAGATCTTATTTGAATGGACGAAGGAGATATGTGAATATCGTCTTCATACATATTTTGAAAGAAGGACAGCAACGCTGAAATAAGTATTGCTGTTTTTAAATTAAAATTCCCCTTGCATCTCCCCCAACGTCACCCCCTAACTTAAAGAAGACAAATCAAAAAGGGGGACCAAACCACTCATGAAAACCACCACAAAAGAAAAAAGAAACACCATCATCATGCTACTACTCTCAGCCACAATAGGAATCTTCTCACCACTAATTATGTACATCACACTGGCACGTAAAAATGAAGTGTACAAATACCATTGCCGAAAGGCGTTCAACTTTCATTTGTTAATCTTTCTTCTATTTAATATTAGTTCGCGTATTAGTGATGTTTTGTTTTGGATTGTGTTTGCCTTTGAGGTAGTTCAAGTGATCTTTGTTGCGTGGAAAGTAATACGCGACGAGCCATATCGTTATTTCATTCGAATTCCTCTATTTAAAGAAGATAAGTATGTCGTGGAAGGAGAATAGGTGATGAAACAAGAAGTGGAGATAAAGGGAAAGCGATTTTTCGCTATGATTACAGTGTTGTTTATTGCGATTTATATTGTTTTACGAAAAAGAAAGTATGAGTACTTCTATGATGGTATTAGCGAGTATGAAAATCGAGGTAATGTTCCTTTTTTATTACTTGTTGTAGGTTTATTTCAATGTTGTAGGCAGAATGAGATGAGTTTTTCTCATATGCTTCAATATGTGAGAAAGAAGTTAGTGAAGTAGGTGATGATATGGCGTGGATGATTAGTGAGTTTGCAGGTGTTGGGGATGTTACGGTGCGGACGCTTCGTTATTATGACAAGATTAATTTATTAAAGCCAAGCGATTATACTGAGGGTGGGCATCGGTTATATACGAAAGATGATTTGTATGTGCTACAGCAAATTCAATCGTTTAAGCATCTCGGTTTTTCGCTTGGTGAAATTCAAAATATTATATTGCAGCGTGATATAGAGACGAAAGATTTTTTAAGACAGATGCATTTTCAAAGGGAATTGCTTTTGGCGGAGCAAGAAAGAATTGCGAAGGTGCTTTCGCATATGGATGAGATGACGAAGAAGTTTCAAAAGGAAGAACGAGTGGATGTTGCTTTGTTTTCTTCTTTTCTTCAAACTTTTATATGGGAGAAAGAAAATAAAGAATGGTTAGAGGAACATTTTTTAAAAGAGAGTGTTCAAGCTTTTTATAACAATAAGGAATTAAAAGAAAGGTTTGATCGGCGTTTTATGGATGTGATAGGAAAGTTGAAAAAGTATAAGAAAGAGGAGAAGGATCCGAGTCATCATGACGTTCAAGTTACCTTGAAGGAATTTTTCAATGTAATAGAAGAAGTAACGAACTATCTTGATACACCTCAAAGTGATATAGAGGATATAATCAAACAATCAAAAATCCCATTAGCCGAATTCCCCGCTCTTTTTACGGATGAGGAAGAACAGTATATAAAAGAAGCAATCAATAAAATATAGCCTGTAAGTAAACAGTTTCCCTATTAGTAATAAAATGGGGAAGCTGTCTTTCTATTTTATTAAGACTAAAAACTATTTTCGATATGATGCTATATTCTTTTTTTCATTGATTATCACTGTAATACAAATCCTTCCGTTTATTTCCTTTATAAGTATTTTTACAGGTAGTTCATTTGATAAGTGTTAATTCGTATTATCTGACAAATCAATCAAATGATTTTGTATTGAAAAAATATTAAAACATGGGAATATATAGTTTGAATGAAATTAATCGTAATTAAATAAAAGGATGAGAGGGATAAGCGATTTGAATACTTTATTTGCATTATTATTTTTTGTATGCTTAATAGCATTAATTATTGGGATTATTAAACCTCAATTAGTAGTTAGATGGGGATCAGAAGAAAAAAGAAATAGAAAAAGTGTACTAAAGTTCTATGGAATAGGCGTAGTAGCAATGTTTATTTTATTTGGTGTAACTTCTGAGGGTACGAAAAAGACAGAAGAAGCACAAACTGAGGCTAAGCCAGCTAAAGCTGAACAGAAGAAAGAGTTAACAGCAGAGGAAAAAGCAGCAGCGGAGAAGGCCAGCAGAACAAGCAGCGGCAGAGAAAGCAGCAGCGGAGAAAGCGGCAAAAGAGGAATAAGAGCGAATTGGATATGAAACAGGAATTACATATGATCAACTAGCCAGAACACCGGATGAGTTTAAAGGAAAGAAAGCTAAATTTACAGGGAAAGTCCTTCAAGTAATGGAAGGAAAAGGCGAGACGCAATTAAGAGTAGCGGTTAATGGAAATTACGATAAAGTATTATACGTTGTTTATAAAAGTGACATTCTAAATTCAAGAGTGTTAGAAAAAGATAATGTTACTGTTAAGGGGAAATCTGCAGGTATATATACTTATAAATCTACTATGGGTGGCGAAATTAGTATTCCAGCAATGTTAGTAGAAAAAATTGATATTAATTAATAAGAAGCAACAAAGCAGTTTAACAACCAGTTAAACTGCTTTTCCATTATAATAGAAGAAAAACCAAACGGAGGAAAATCCCATGCCAACCTACAACAAACTAATCCGAAACAAAATCCCACAAATCATAAAAGCTAACGGAAAAACACCCACAACAAGAATCCTACCCGAAGACGAATACATAAAAGAACTCTGCAAGAAAACACAAGAAGAACTAACAGAATATATCGAAGCAAAAACAAAACCCGATAAACTAGAAGAACTATCCGACCTACTAGAACTAATAAACGCCCTAGCCGAACAAGAAGGCACAACATTAGAAGAAATTAACAACATCCGAAAAAAGAAAGCAAAAGAACGAGGTGGCTTCTCCGATCGAGTTTTCTTAATCGAAGTAACCGATAACTAACCCCTCCTAAGCCCCTTACAAGCCCCTATCAAGTAATAAATCACTAAGAAAAAACATAACAAAAACAAAAACAAACACAAACACAAACACAAACACAAACACCGTAGTAGTAGTAGTAGTAGTAGTAGTCAAAAAAATTTAAAATAACACGCCAAAAACCCAGCCAGTCTCCCATATATATTATGAAGAGGCTTTTACTTTTGAACGGAGACGGGAGGAATTAGGATGGCGGTGTATCGTACTGTGCAGGTGAATTTTTGGCAGGATGATTTTGTTTTGGATTTGACGCCGGAGGAGCGGTATTTTTATGTTTATTTGTTAACTTGTTCGAAGACGACGCAGTGTGGGATTTTTCCTTTTCCGAAGCGGTTAGCGGAGATGGAGACGGGTTATAATCGGGAGACTGTTGATAAGCTTGTGCAGCGCTTCATTGATTATGGGAAGATTCTTTATGATGCGGAGACTCGGGAGTTATTCGTTTTGAATTGGCTTCGTTATAATCCTGTGACGAATACGAATGTGGAGAAGTGTGTGCTACGTGAGCTTAAGGGTGTGAAGAATAAGGAGTTTGTACATATGTTTCTTCAGAAGTGCGCTGAGGAGGAGCTGAGTGTTCCGATGCTTTTAGCGCATTTCGGTATGCCGAGTGATTTGGCTGTGGATGATGTTGAGCCAGTTTGTGAGGAGACAGAAGATGGAGAAGAGGTTATAGAGGAAGAAACGGGAAGTCGTGTGTTTTCTTTTTATGAGCAACATTTCGGTAGTTTGTCCCCTCATGCGGTAGAGGAACTGAGTGCGTGGATGGAAGATTTGTCAGAGGAGCTTGTGCTGAAGGCGCTTCAAATTGCGTTTGAGAATAATAAGCGGACGGTTGCTTATGTGAAGGGCATTTTGAGAGGCTGGCACGGGAAAGGGTTTACGAAATTGTGTGAGGTTGAGGCAGATACGGCGAACTTTAGGAAGAAGGAGTCGTCTGTTAGTACGGGGGAGACGGAGGAGTTTTTGGCGAGGTGTGAGGAGTGGGAGAAGAATGCGCCATCTGAGGAAGAGTTGCAGCGCTTTTTAGCGGAGCGCGGGTGGCGGCCATGAGTATTCAAAATGTAGAGGCGGAGAAGACGGTGTTAGGTTCTCTATTAATTGATGGAGGGCTTATTAAGGAGTGCCGTTTGACGGAGCATTATTTTTCTATGTCAGTACATAAGTCTATATTTCAGTTAATGCGAAAGATGGAAGGAGAGGGGCAACCGATTGATCTTGTGACGTTCATTTCTAGGCTAGATCCGAAGTTTTTAGAGGGGATCGGGGGAATGGAGTATTTTATAGGGTTAATGGATGGTGTGCCTACTACTAGCAATTTCTCTTATTATGAGGGGCTTGTTCGAGGTGCGTGGAAAATGTATCAGGCTGGTGTTCTCGGGCACAAGATGGGGGAGCGTCTTATTGCGGAGAAGAGTGAGAAAGTTATCGGTGAGACGATTACGGCACTTTGTGAGTTAGAGGAGAAAGACTCTGTATGTGAGTTTGATTTGAAGGATGCGTTAGTTGATTTGTATGAGGAGCTTCATCAAGATGTAAAGGAGATTACTGGTATTGAGACTGGTTATACATCGTTAAATAAAATGACGTGCGGATTGCAGGAAGGTGATTTTGTCGTTCTTGGTGCGCGTCCTTCTATGGGGAAGACTGCGTTTGCGCTTAATGTTGGACTGCATGCGGCGAAGTCTGGAGCGGCGGTTGGATTGTTTTCGTTAGAGATGAGTAGTAAGCAATTGTTAAAAAGGATGGCTTCTTGCGTAGGCGAAGTGTCAGGAGGTAGGCTGAAAAATCCGAAGCATCGTTTTGCGATGGAAGATTGGGAGAAGGTAAGTAAGGCGTTTGCGGAGATTGGTGAGTTGCCATTTGAGATTTACGACAATGCAGGTGTTACGGTGCAAGATATTTGGATGCAAACCCGTAAGCTAAAGCGGAAACACGGTGATAAAAAGCTTTTAGTCATTGTAGATTATTTGCAGCTTATTACGGGTGATTCGAAGCATAAGGGCAATCGATTTCAAGAGATTAGTGAGATTTCTCGTAAGCTTAAGTTATTAGCACGTGATTTAAATGTTTGTGTAGTAGCGCTGTCGCAATTATCCCGTTCTGTAGAGTCGCGGCAAGATAAGCGTCCGCTTTTATCAGATTTAAGAGAGACGGGACAGATTGAGCAAGATGCGGATGTGATTATGCTTATGTATCGTGAGGATTATTACGATAAGGAAACGATGCAGAAAGAGATGACGGAGATTCATGTGGCAAAGCATCGGAATGGGCCTGTTGGTAGTTTTAAGCTGAGGTTTTTGAAGGAGTTTGGGCGGTTTGTGGAGAGGGAGAAGTAGTGAGAGGAAGGTGTTTTGAAAATAGCATGTGCATGTGAACGAAAGTTGTAACGCTAATTTTATAAGTTATATAATAAAGAAAATGGTAACTAATAGTTAAGGGGATTAGCTATTGGCAGGGAATGATATTTCTTATCATAATAAAGATATTCTGATGAAGTTTTTAAGTGAATGTTATAGGGATAAAGGGCTTGAAGCATATGGGTTAAAAGGTTATCCAAGAATAAAAGAATTGTTGCTAAATGAATTTTCGAGAGTTCGTGCAGATCAAAGGCGCTCAGATACTTTATTTGAAATGGAAGATGGTTCAATTTTAATGTTAGAGTATGAAAGTAATACCCGTTTCCTCGAAAACCATTTGAAGTATATGGATTATGCGAATCAAATTATGTATCGTTACTATAATAAGAGGAAAGAGTTACCGGATATTCGAATCGTAGTTATTTATACAAGTGAGGTAATGAATCCTATAGAAGAAATAGATGTATGTAGTATACGTTTAAATTCTAAAGCGGTTTTACTAAATGAATACAATGGTGATGCCATTCTTCAAAAGATTATTAGAAAAATGGAAGAAGGAAAATCTTTGACGGATGAAGAAACCATGAAATTAATACTTGTACCACTTATGCATAGTAGAGAGAAAAGACAAATTTTAATTGAAAAAACGATAGAAGTAGCAAAGTGTATCTCCGATGAGCAAGAACAAATTCAAGTTATTGCTGGGATTCTTGTAGCTACAGATAAATTTATTGATGAAGACTACGCGAAAAAGGTAAAGGAGTGGTTACGGATGACAAAAGTAGGTCGTTTATATGAGCAAGAGAAGCAAGAAGAAATTGATAAAGCACTTTCGGCAGCTGGAATGCTCTTTAAAGGAATGAGTGTAGAAGAAATAGCTAAAAAATTAGATGTAACAATTGAAAAGGTAAAAGAGTGGGAGAAGCGTTTATCTCATTAATCGCTGGGGTAATGGCAGCGTCTGTATAAATTTATACAAAAATAGCCGAATATTTATTATATAATAGTCGGCTATTTTTGTACGGAGAAGTTGTTAGGTTTAATACGCAAATCTTTTGGTTTGCTCTTGAATATGTTCCTCATTTCCCCATAAAGAAAGATCTTCTCTCTGCAGTAATCCATTGCTGCAAGTCATCTTGGCTACGTCGGACAAGTCGATTTACTAAAACATCATGCCATACATAATCCTCTAATAAGTATATATGAACGGGGTCATCTGTATAAAAAGCAATATTACGCTCTTCAAGTGATGGTCCATAAATCATCTCTTTAGAATCTATCGATACAATAAACCAATGTTCTGTAGACAAGGTTTCTGTATAAGGTGTTATGCGATGGGCTTCTAGATTTTTAATTGGGTTTTCAACATGCAGGGTAATACCTTGTATTGTAACTTTATCAGCTACTTCAGATAGATCTTCTTTTAACGCTTCATACATCTCATCCCACATTGAAATGACAATACGTCGTTCTGCTTTTTTTATTAATGCCTGACAATAGCTAATGATTGTTTGATTGTCTTTTAAAGTAATCACTCGATTATCCGTTTTTTCCTCGGAAGTTTCTAGTTTTTTTAATGAATCACTTATTCCTTCGTAAGTAGACTGCCATTCTGTTTGTGCCTTCTGTAAAAAGATTTCAACAGGTAGAGGTGAATAGCGAGTGGTGTCATTTATTTCTTCCTTCATGACAATTCCTTTTTCTACAAGGTTACCTAAAATCTCATAAATTCGCGCTCTTGGGACACCCGAATCCTTACTCACTTGGTAGGCTGTGACAGGCCCTTGTTTAACAAGAGATACATAAGATTTAGCTTCATATTCATTGAAACCAATTTTTTTAAGCTGTTGCACTATGTAGTCCACTTTTTTCGTCCTCCGATGTTTGCTTTTATCCCGCTTTAACGGGCAGTAAGACTCCCACCTCAAAATTCAGCGGAAGCAAAGAAGTTAGGTGGGGGTCGGGCTGCCCGTAAAAGCCCGATTGGTTCAACTAATAATCAGTGGCCCCACTGATTAAAGTTTCACTTTATATTTTAACGTTACAATAACTGTTTACATTTAGCAAATTATTAGTTACTATTCGAATAGTGACTAAAGGGGAGGTTAATAGTATGGATTTTTATTTAGACCCATCTGTATTAATGATTTTGATTGTTTTTGGATTTGTAGCTGCATTTATTGATTCAGTTGTAGGTGGTGGTGGACTCATTGCTTTACCAGCTTTATTATTTACAGGACTGAATCCAGCAAGTGCAGTAGCTACGAATAAACTAGCGTCGACAATGGGGAGTGCAACTAGTAATATTGTGTTTTATCGTTCTGGTAATCTTGATTTGAAATCGGCGTTTAAATTAGTTCCGCTCACTTTCATAGGTTCCATAATAGGGGCATGGACCGTCCATTTAATGAATCCAGAAGTACTGAAGCCATTGATGCTGATTATGCTTGGTGCGGTCGCTATTTATACGATATTCAAAAAGGATTGGGGTAGTATTTCCACTCATAAGAAATTGTCTGGTCGACACGTCATTATTTTTACTTTCTTTGTTTTTGCTATTGGTTTTTATGATGGATTTCTAGGTCCTGGAACAGGCTCGTTTTTAATGTTTTCTCTTTTATTTATTGGATATGATTTTTTAAAAGCAGCAGGTAATGCGAAGCTTCTTAATTTAGGAAGTAATGTTGGTGCATTGTTGATGTTTATGTATGTAGGGCAAGTAAACTATGCATATGGTTTTATAATGGGGATTGCTCAAATTGCTGGAGGGATTGTTGGCTCCAAATTTGCTATAAAAAAAGGAAGCGGGTATGTTCGTGCCCTTTTCATTACAGTAACTTGTTTATTGTTAGCGAAAAATCTGTATGACTATATTCAGTAAGTAATTAAAGAACGTAGAAAAGGTCAAGTATGCAAACTACATCGAGTATAAGAAGATACTAAGGAGAGATTCCTTTTAACATTTTTTAGATGCTACCTTGTTTGAAGATAGCATCTAAAAAAGTCTTATTAAAAAGGAAAATCTAAGTGAAGAGAATGAAAATAATATAAACTCATATTTTTCTGGGGTATGTTTATTGATTATATTGAAATGTTTACTCTATATTCTTCTTATAATTAGGCCTCAACAAACTCTTAAAATCCAACTCAGCAATTAACACACTCAATAATATAAGCGTAGCCCCTAAGTATCCTTTTCCTGTCAGCGTTTCACCTGTGAAAATGAAAGCAAAGCCTGCGGAAAAGACAGGTTCTAATGAGAAGATAAGTCCTGTATGTGTAGGCGTCGTGTATTGCTGGGCAATAACTTGCACGATGAATGCGACTGCGGTGCAAAATATGCTTAAGGCTAGAATGATGAGCCATGAGTTGGTTGTGCTAGGCAGTTTTGGCGTTTCGATAATGAATGAAAAAATAAGACTAAATAGGCCGACGAAGCCGAGTTGTATAACTCCAAGTGCAATGGAATTCACATGTTTCGTTACACTTCCAGTAATGATGACGTGGATCGCATAAAACAGGGCAGACAGTATGCAAAATATATCGCCGTTACCGATTTTGAATTCGCTCGTTAATGTTAATAAGCCGATTCCTATTATCGTTAAAATGATCCCTACTATCACTTTCTTTTCCGGAATGTGTTTTAAAAATATAGCTGATAATATTGGAATGAAAATGACTGTGAGACATAGTAGGAAACCAGCATTAGAAACACTCGTATACTTTGTACCGAAAGTCGCGAAAATGTAAACGATAAATAAGACAGAAGCGAGTATAAATGCATATTTTACAGTTTTAAAATCGATCTTAAATAAATGTTTGTAAAATATTAAACCTGATAAAAGAAAAGCGATAATAAATCGTAATGCGATTAAATTATATTCTTCTATGCCATCAAGTCCAAGTTTTGTAAGTAGGATGGATGCACCCCAAAAAAATGTAACTAGTAGTAACATTAAATCCGCTTTTAATTGTAGTTTCATTTCTATTCCCTCGTTATGTATAAATTTTATAAGCCCATACCCCTATCCCTATTGTTCATTTTAATATTAATTATGAATATTTGTAACTTAAATTTATCGACGTTTTATTCCATAAAAAAAGAGGCTGTTTATAAAACAGCCTCTATGTATCTGAAAATCCGAACCTTGATTAAAGACTACGTAGAATCTCCAACCCTTTTCTTGTTAAATGAATCCCTGCTCTACCTTTTTTTATTTCCACATAACCTTTCATCTTCAGGAAGTTCAATCGGTGTCTAACCTGTGCCTCAGTTAATTTCATTTCGACTTCTTGGCTCTTTTCAGAAATAATTCTTCGTCCGATTGCCTTTCCTTTTTCTTCATAATTCATGATAAGGGTAAGGATGAAAAGTGATTCTTGATCAAGAGCGTTTGAACTTGAAGAAAAGGGTTTAATATTTTCTGCCTGATCGCTATTTGTTTTCTTATGTGGAGGCTTTTGAAAATAATGTTGATTAGGCAAATCATTTTTTGTTATTTGGTTTCCGGTACGGACAGCAAGCATATAATCTATCGTATTTTTAAGTTCTCGTACATTTCCGTACCATGGATATCCTTGCAGTTCTTCAATTAGTTCTTGTTCAATTTTGACTTTAGGGTCCGATAGTGCGACAAAATGTTTAGCTAATAATTCAATGTCATTTCGGCGTGCCCTTAATTCGGGAAGGTGTATAAAGAGTACTTTAAGCCTATGGTATAAATCTTCTCTAAACATATTTTCTTGAATCATTTTCAGTAGATCCTTATTGGTTGCTGCAATAATCCGGACGTCTATCGGGATAATTTGGCTTCCGCCAACGCGCATAATCTCTTTTTCCTGCAATACTCGAAGTAGTCGTGCTTGAAGTTTCAGGCTAATATCTCCAATCTCATCTAAAAAAATAGTGCCACCATTTGCTTGTTCAAATAGTCCCATTTTCCCGCCCTTTTTTGCTCCGGTAAACGCTCCGTCTTCATAACCAAATAATTCACTCTCGACTAAATCATCCGATAAAGCACTGAAGTTAACGGCAAGAAAAGGGCCGCTATTTCGCTGGGAAGCATTATGAATAGCACTTGCAAACAACTCTTTTCCAGTACCACTTTCACCTTCAATTAATACAGTTAAATCAGTCTTAGCTAGCCTTTTGGCAATTTGTTTCGTGTCTTGGATCGTAGAGCTAATCCCAACGATGTTATGAAAATTGTATTTTGCTACATAACCTTTTTTGACAAATTCTTTTCTCAATTTCCGTTCAAATCCGATGGTCTTAAGGGCATTTCTAAAAGTAACAATAATCGATTGATCATTTATATGTAGACGTTCCACTATTACATCCAAGCCGTTTACAACAAATATTCCGCTTTCTTGTTGCTTATTTGAAAGGATGAAGTTCACTAAATCGATATTATCAATAATGGCATCAATCGGATGACCAATAGCATTTTTACTTTTTATTTTCAGCATGCTTTCCAGAAATTCATTAAAGACAACAATTCTTCCTTCATAATCAATAGCTAGTATGCCATCACCAACACCATCAATAACTTGATGAAGTTGTCGATGAGCTTTAGCTAAATTCTTTGTTAAATCTACTATTTTTCGATAGTATCTCTCAGAAACGTGGTTACCTGATTCCTCCATTAAATGAAATCGATCTAGAATGGACATGATTGTAGTAATATCTATTAATCTATGACCAATATTAATTACTTTTTCTACAAAATCAGGGATAATTTCAAGTTCGCCAGGTGTGATTGCGAGCTTGATCATTTGTATATTCGTTTTTCCAGGATAGTATGGGACATATTCAATATGGTTCAGCCCCAATTGACGCATCGTTTCAATTGATTCGTATACTGTTTTATGATTATCATTCACATATAGGGCTTGTGTTCCTTCTGGTAAAAATAAAAGCTGGTCTACGTTTTCATAATTTAATGTTCGTTTTGCTATTATTACTTCGCAGTTTCCCCCAATAAAGTCTTTCACCGTTTCTATCGTAAATGTATTCGGTAATACAATTAATGTAGAATGAAATACTTTTGGAATACTTTCTTCTACAGAAAAACTTTCGATATCTATGAGATCACCTACCATCTCCGTTAGTTGTTGATGTAGGGCTTTTCGTGTTTCTTTTAAAACGGTGATCAATACAATGTGGTTGGTTTCAAATTTGTTCATAGAGCACCTCTTTAGTTGAATGGAATTGGTCTAAAGTTGGTTATTAATTGGTCATTATGTAACCAATTAATAACCAATTATAATACATTTCAGCATAGTAAACACCGATAAAACGACAAAATATTTAAAAATATGTAAATAATCACTTTAATTTCAATGTTGGCACGATATTTGCTTATATCAATGGTGTGTAAAGAAATAATGAAATGAGTAGAGTCATAATTTACATATTTAATTCTTTACCACTTGCTAGAAAAGGGAGGTTAAGAGTATACAATTTCAGCAGAGAAAGACAACGAAACCATTTAAATTATGAGGTGAGAGAAAATGAAACCACTAATTGGTGTTACGGGGTATTATATTGATCATAGTGAAATAGGGAAGGAGGGCTTACGAGGGCTACCAGGTCAAGATATGGCTATCTTTTCTTACGACTACATCCGTTCACTTCAACGAGCAGGTGCAACGGTTGTTCTACTTCCAATTGAGGAAGTGGATCAAATTGAGTCCACACTTAATCAATTAGATGGATTGTTATTGGCTGGTGGCGCGGACATCAATCCAGTTTATTATGGTGATATTCCAAAATCATATATAGGTACTGTAGAGGAAGAACGAGATAATTTTGAATTAAATTTGGCAAAGCAGGCTTTAGAAAAAGATATTCCTATTCTAGGAATTTGCCGAGGATTACAGGTATTAAATGTTGCAGCTGGTGGATCTCTTTATCAAGACTTAGAGCACGAGATGGGGCCAGAATATTTCCATGTTCGAGAACAGTTCCGTAAATGGCAAGGCTCTCATTCCGTAGATCTTCTGGAAGAGGGGAAAATTTATGAGGCTATTGGCCAAAAATCTTTAATGGTTAATTCTTTTCACCATCAAGCAGTGAAAACATTAGGGGAAAATTTTGAGGCGAGCGCATGGTCTTTTGATGGTGTGATAGAGGCTATTGAATCCAAAGCTCATCGTTATGTAGCAGCGGTTCAATGGCATCCAGAAATGATGTCGGAAAAGGATGCTCTACAGCAACGTTTATTTAACCAATTTGTAAATGAAATTAGTAAAAAGGTAGTTAAATCCTAGCGTGTTATAAATAAAAGAATTGGTGGATAGCTTGGTACGTCATGGTAGTGGGGAAACCAGACTGCCAGCTGCCCGGAAAAGTAATAATCAGTGGGGGATGAACAAAACCCCCATTGATCAACGTTTCATTTTATTGCAAAGGGGATTGGTATATGAGTCAAGTATCAGAGAAGGCAGTTTCATTCGAGCCAGAAGAAAAAAAGGAAAGAAAAGAATGGAAAATAAACGTATTTGCAATGTTACTTGTCTTGCTAGTTATTGCGGCTGTTATTACACATATATTGCCGGCCGGAAAATATGAACAGATTGAAAAAAATGGGTATACAACAGTAGATCCAAATTCATTTAAATGGATTGAATCAACGCCACTTGGATTTTTTGATACGGTAAAATCTATTCCTACAGGGATGGTAGAAGCTGCTAATATTATCTTTTTTATTCTTATTATCGGAGGTTTTTTTGGTGTATTAAAGGCATCCGGTACAGTTGAGGCTCTTGTTTCAACGATGGCAAAAAAACTCGCTAACCGTGAAAAGTTAATGATTCCTATTATCATGCTGTTCTTTGCACTTGGCGGGTCATTAATGGGGATGGCTGAGGAAGCTTTAGTGTATGTACCTCTATTTATTCCGCTAGCTCTTGCGGTTGGATTTGATACGATAACAGGAACTGCGATGGTACTAGTAGGAGCGTCCGTCGGATTTACAACGGCAATTATGAATCCGTTTACAGTTGGGCTGGCTCAAGGGATAGCGGGTCTTCCTATGTATTCGGGGATGGGGTTCCGCCTCGTTTTATTCGTAGTCATATATGTAATTGCTGTTACATTCGTTTATCGTCATGCGATGAAAGTAAAGAGGGATCCTGCAAGCGGAATTTACGGAAAATTCGATACAAACAAGCAAGACAGCCTACTAACAGCGAAAGTAGAGTTAACAAAAAGACATAAATGGATATTAACGGCCTTTTTAATCAATTATATTATTCTTGTATTTGGTGTTATTAAGTACGAGTGGTATATAAAAGAAATTGCAGCCTTATTTATTATTTTAACTATAATCATTGCAATTCTTGGCAAGATATCTCTTGATGATACAGTAGAATCTTTTACACAAGGATCGGCATCTTTAATCGGGGGAGCTTTAATCATTGGTGTATCACGCGCTATTTTAGTCGTATTGAATCAAGGGCATATTATAGACCCACTACTGTATCAAGTGTCGGAAGAAATGAAACATGTATCTCCTTTTTTAAGTGTTGTTGGAATGTACAACTTCCAAGTAGCGATTCATTTTATTTTAGCATCAGGTAGTGGTCATGCGATGTTGACAATGCCTATTATGGCGCCACTTGCAGATTTATTGGACATTACACGCCAAACAGCCGTATTATCCTTTTCATTCGCCGATGGTATTGGAAATATTATTTTTCCAACAGGTGGTACGCTAATGGCTGGATTAGCAATCGCAGGGATTTCATGGACAAGGTGGGCAAGGTGGATTCTTCCTTTAATTCTCATTGAATACTCAATCGGTTTAATAGCAGTTATAATTGCTCATCTTATTGGTTATGGTCCATCTTAATAAAAGGTGGACTGCTTTCAATTATAGAAAGTTCGGATTTGAAGAAGATCGCTAAATAATGGTGATAGAAAAGCCCGGTTTAGAAGGGCTTTTTTTCTATGTGAAATTTCATTTGTTTTGTTTACATAATATCTTTACAATCATTTGATAAAATAAAGTCAACTGCATATTGTGAGGGTGGATGGTTATCCCTTCTTTCTATTCGGAAGGAAAGGAGGTGATAATATGGAGTTTTTGTTTGACCTTGTAAAAGAGTTTGTCAAAGCGACTGTGCGCGAAGTTTCAGCGTATTTTTTGCGGAAGCAACTTCTGGATAAGGACAACAAAAAACCCACTCCGCGCCGTCACAAGCAAAAGGGTGGGTTCCGCAAAAAGAAATAGCTTATAATAACCACCACCCTAATCGGTAGCAGTTATGGAAGAGATGTTAGCGCATCTCTTCTTTTTATTATATGCCATTTTATTTGATGTCATACTTATATAGTATTCTACGGAAAATATATCATATTCCTATTTTGTGGTCAATTTGATCCCGCTTTAACGGGCAGTAAGACCCCCACCTCAAAATTCAGTGGAAGCAAAGAAGTTAGGTGGGGGATCAACTGTCCGTAAAAGTCCGATTAGTTCAACTAATAATCAGTGGGGGATGAACAAAACCCCCCACTGATTAAAGTTTCACTTTATTGCATGATTGAAAAGGTGTAGTCTTATTCCTCTTCAAACTGAAAGATATCCCGATTAATAAGTTGGTGGAGATACCTATCCATTTCAGCAGCAGAAACTTTTCTTTCACTTTTAAACCACCATGCGCTTAATGAGGTGATTGCCCCTGAATAAAATTCAATGATTAAATCATTGGGCATCGTATGATTTTTGTGCAGTTGATTTAACGCTTCTATTTCTTGTTTTCTCGTTTCGTGACTTAAATGCTGTGTCCGGTTAATAAATTGTTCATCAGACATTTGTGTTTCTAATATTTTACCGATTTCTTCATGATGTAGAAATTGTTCCATTACTTGAAATGGTTTACTTAATCGATCTGAAACCGGTATTTCAGCAATCATCTTGCCGTATCGTTTAAATCCAAATGTTAATAAAGCATCTTTATCTTCAAAGTGTTTATAAAAGGTTGTTCGGTGTACCATTGCGCGGTCACATATTTGGTTAATCGTGATCGTACTATATTTCTGTTTTGATTGCGTCATTAATTCAAATAAGGAATCCCACAGTAATTTATGTGTACGTCTAATACGTAAATCAAGTTGTTTTTCACTATCGTTCATCTACAATTCTCCTTTTTTGTAGATTAAATATACAGTGGCTGAAAATTGATTCTCCCTTTTTAATCTACATATGTATATTATATTACATGTGTTCCGGTGTATTTAAAGTTTTTTAAGTAAGAAACAGGAGGAGAATCTGTAAATGAATATGACAACTAAGAGCCCAGTAAGTGGCAAAGTTGATACTTCTAATTTGAAACATACCCCCATTTTAATTGCATTACTTTTAGGTGCAATGGTTGCATTATTAAATGAAACATTACTTGGAAATGCGTTAACGGTATTAATGAAAGAATTTGACGTAACGGCTTCAACGATTCAATGGCTTTCTACAGCATACATGTTAGTAGTTGGGGTTTTAGTTCCAATTACAGCATTACTTCAGCAATGGCTCACAACGAGACAAATGTTTTTGATCGCTATGGTAACGTTTTTAGTCGGTACATTAATTGCGGGATTCGCACCGACATTTTCCGTTTTATTAATTGGCCGTATCGTCCAAGCTGTAGCGACGGGGTTAATTACACCGTTATTAATGAATACGATTTTAATCATTTGTCCACCTGAAAAACGTGGTGCGACAATGGGATTAATCGCACTCGTGATGATGGCAGCTCCGGCAATTGGCCCTACATTATCTGGAGTAATTGTGGATTCATTAAATTGGCGCTGGTTATTCTATATTGTTATTCCTATCGTGATCATTTCCATTATGATTGGGATGAAGTACATTCAAAATGTTTCAGAGTTAACAAGGCCAAAAGTAGATTACCCATCTATCCTTTTATCGACATTAGGATTTGGCGGGCTTGTGTATAGCTTTAGTGCATCGGGTGATTTAGGATGGTCCGATGCAAAAGTGTATGGCACTTTAATTGTTGGGCTTATCTCATTATGTATTTTTGCCGTTCGACAATTGAAAATTGAGAATCCAATTTTAGAATTACGAGCATTTAAAGTTCCGATGTTTACATTATCAGTTGGATTAATTGTCATTGTGATGATGTCGCTATTTTCAACGATGACTTTATTACCGATGTTCCTGCAAACCGTTTTACTCGTTACAGCTTTTAAATCAGGAATTATCATGCTTCCGGGAAGTGTTATTAGCGCCATAATGGGACCAATCGCAGGTAAACTATTTGATAAATTTAGTCCGAAAGTTATTATCGTTCCCGGCATTGTCTTAGTAGGAATTGCAATGTTCTTATTTAAAGGCATTACTCCTGATACATCAATGGTACAAATTATTGTCATGCATAGCGTATTAATGGTTGGACTCATGTTTGTCATGACAGCACAAACATACGGTTTAAATCAATTAACACCAGATTTATATCCGCACGGAACAGCACTATTTAGTACGTTGCAACAAGTAGCTGGTGCAATTGGTACAGCTATCTTTATTTCGAAAATGTCTTCAGGAACAACTAAGTATATGGAAAGCTCCGCAAATCCACTGGATCCAGTAGAGAAGTTAAACGGTTTAACGTCAGGGTTCCAAGGCGCATTTGCACTTGGGTTAATCTTTATTATTGTTGCATTTATCGTATCGTTATTCTTAAAAGAAGAGAAAGAAGGAGTAAAGGCAGCGAGGGTTTTACAGAACGAACATTAAGGTTTATATAAAAAAGACATCTTTCCCTAGAAAAGATGTCTTTTTTATATTTTTTTCGTAACACTTGTTTTGGGTGTCTTTATACATAAGAATTGGTATGTACAATAATTATCCTTTTTGAGAATAAGGATGCAAAGCCGTACTAATAACTAATAGTTCACCAGATGATTTAGTGACATCGTATATAGATCCTGTTATGAGAATAGGCATAGTCATGATTGTGAAGTTGTTATATTGGTATTAAATGATTTATACGTTTTTTATAGTAAAAATTAGAGACACTTCAATAAAAAGGAATTAAATATGGTACTCTTTAGTTAAGATATTTAAACGAAGACAGGGGAAATGAAGATGGACAAAAAGCTAACGTATTGGCTAGCATCTATTATAGGTGTAGTAGTACTTGCAACTGGTATGACTTATGGAATGTTACAGTTTGCTGAAGTCCCGCTTGAGAGTGAGGACCATGTTTTTGCAGAGGTTAATAAAGAAGACACACTATCGAATGAAGCAGAAGTGAAAGGTTCAAATGCACAACTTCACATTACAGTAACTTCTACTGAAGAAGAAGTTATTTCAGCTATGCATAGCATGACTCATCAAAAAGTAAAAGCGTGTGAAGGAAAGGGAGCAACCCCTATGTCCAAAAAGAATGCAGAGAAAGTAAGAAACATTCTAAACGGAAACAATTTCAAGAATAAAGAAGAGCTATTAGCAATTACTGAAAGATGGGCAAATAGAGATTTTAGTAAAATTTTAGAAGAACATAACTATTTTATTAAACTTCAAGGTGGCAAGATAGGTGAGGCTACAGTGATGGATACGGTAGACGAGCAAGTATTCTGTCTCAATACTTTCGGTGATGATGTAACGGCCGCATTAGTTAAATCAGGAGATCTTCAGCCACGTTAAAGTGTCTTTCTCAATTATAAGAAAAGCCTCAAGTATTCATATATTTGAGGCTTTTCCAATGAAAAGATAGGAATGATTCGAATTCTTTACATTAAGAACAAAGTGGAATTACTCCTAAACCAATTAATAAAGCTGCAGCAACTGCTGGAATTGGTACAGGAATTTGAATACCTTCTACAAACAAGAAATACTGACCACTTACTATTTTAAAACAAACTAATTGCATGGCTATTCCTCCCTTCTTTTAGAATTAATACATTATATTAATTTATCTATTTATTGTTATAGTTGAATTATTAATTTTTAAAAATATAGTTAATATGTGAATAGTTTTCGAAAGGACCTGCTCAATCAATACGAAAAAACATAAGATGAAACGAATCCATTAAAATACATGAGTGAACCTTAGTTTTCCCCTCTTATCTAAAGGAGGAACTATTATGGGTTATGGTGGTAGTTGTGGCGGTTGTGGCTTCTCGGGAGGCTTTGCTTTATTAGTTGTGTTATTCATTTTATTAATCATCGTTGGAGCTTCTTGCTTCTGCTAAAAACTATTGGAAAAGACACTCATAAGGAGTGTCTTTTCTTTCGTGCAAAATGATTCCTGATAATATCCAACTGTATATAGTATACGGTATATTTTTTCCTCATTAGACATGTAGAATTGTAATAATTACATTAACACCAGGAGATACAAAAACTTTCTTACTTGAGGATGTTTTCAAAGTATTACTGTCTCAAATGCTACTACAGCTAACGCTTTACTGATTCCATTATTTATCCAACAAATAACATATATTTGTTGTGATAAATCAAATTCATATTACTGTGAGAATAGTGATTATGGTTATTAGTAGTTATTAAAGAGGGCCTTGGCTCTTTTTTTATTTTCTTTCGACATAATATGACAATATACAAATTAACAGTTTGGTATTATTATCTAGAAATCTTACATTTATCTACAAATTATTATTGTATTTTTAATTTTTTAAATGTAAAATATTTCAATGTAAATACATACCATTTAGGGGGATAAAGAAATTTATGAAAAAATTATTAGCTTCAGCAACAGCGGTAACACTATTAACAGTGGGGTACAGTTCTTCTGCATTTGCAGCTAAGAGTCCTAATGATACAAAAAACTGTGGCCATTTTAAAAGTCAACAAGATGCTCAAGCATTCTGGGATCAAAATGGATATGGTGTTGGAAATGATCCGCACCGTTTAGATAATGATAAAGACGGCATTCCATGTGAGGATTATAAATATCCAAAGAGCACAAATACTACAACAGAAAATAAAGAAACTACTAAACCTCAAGAACAACCTAAACAAGAAAATACTAAACAGGAAAACACTAAACAAGAACCTGTTAAACAAGAAAATACTAAGCAAGAGAATTCAAAACAAAACAACCAAACAACAAATAATAAACAAGAACAAACTAAGCCTCAAACAACTGCAAAAGAAACAAAGAAAAATACTAATACAGTTGTGAAAAAAGAAACAAAAAAACAAGGTGAAAAATTACCTAATACAGCATCAAACGGTGTTACAATGATGCTAGCAAGCTTAGGATTAGCATTAGCTGGAGCTGTATTAATGTTCCGTCGTAAAAAGACAAACGCATAAAATAGTTCCTTAAAACGGCAGGAGAAATCCTGTCGTTTTCAAATGGAGTGATAAGAGTGAATAAAAAACAATGGATAGGCTTATGTTTAACTGTTATTGGACTTACTATCTTTTCTTATTATTTTCTAGAATGGTATAGTGCTAGACAATCAGCAGAGTCGTTGACAACTAACGAGGCTAAACAATATGAGATCTCCACACCTTCTAAAGAAAATGAAAAGCAAAACATCAATCAAATAGAGACAGAGATAAAGACTGACACTTCATTACAAGAAGAACCTGTACAAATTCCTGCTTCAAAGGTAAACCATCAGTTAGGAGATAAAGTAGCATATTTAATTATCCCTAAAATACAAAAGAAATACTCTATATATTGGGGAGCCGATGATAAAGTACTAAAAAAGGGTGTAGGTATGTTTGTTAGTGACTTAACTACTACACCATCTGGAAATGGTCATACAGTTTTAAGTGGACATAGAGATACTGTTTTTACCGAGCTTGGTCAATTAAAGGAAAATGACCAACTTATCGTGGAATATGAAAATAAAACATATACATATGAAATTAACAAGCATTGGATAACAGATTCAGAAGATCGAACAGTTATTGTAGAAAAAAGTGAGCCAACATTAACATTAACAACTTGTTATCCTTTTGACTATATAGGAGACGCTCCAGATCGGTACATAATTGAAGCATCTCTACTTTCCATTCATTGATGAGGATGGAAAGTCCAATACACATTAGTAAAATTAAAGTGGTTATCGAGTCGGAGAAAGGCACCTTAGAGTGTCTTTTTTTATGTAATTTAGTTGCCCATATGGAAAGTTTGTTATAGTTTTTTGTTTAGCGTGATTTTTTTCGAAATGCTGGCGGCACCCCATCGCTATCAACCTAACAGAACAGGTTGCTCCCAAAAGTTTTTTATACAGAATAACATCAAAAAATACGTCTTGAACAAGCGTTAAAAAAGAAAGCTGAAGGGCAAGTATACCCTTTTGGAATCTTTTTAAGAGAAAATGATAAAATGAAGATAATATTAGGGAATTGTGAGGATGATTACGTTGCTTACTTTGATAAAATTTGTAGTTAGTTATGCTGCAAGTCTATTTGCTTTTATTTTTGGATGGTTCTTAATTTCATATATTTTTAATCCTAGCTTTATTCACCCAGACGTTTTACAGGGGTTCATAAAAACTATCGTCACTTATGGTAGTATACCAGCTCTTATAGCTTGTCTAATTGGGGAAGTCTTATATAGGAAAATTAAACGATGTCGAGAGTTTCAATTTGGAATTCCTTTATTTATAGGACTAGCAGTTATCTATACACTTATACCATTTCTTTTTCTTTTTAATTTTTCTTTTTCATATTTCTTTGACTTCGTTGCACCTGTTATTATGGGTTCCTTAGCGTTTTATTTAGTACGTAGAAAAATATAATTTTCGTTTTGATCCATTATAATAGCTATCTCTGAATCACTAGTTTCAAAAAAGCCTTCACGCAATGATGATTGCATGAAGGCTTTTGATGTTTTCTTATTTTTTTGTCTCGTTAACCCATGTAATAATGTCTTGGATGACATACTCGGGAACATTAGCAGGAATTTCGTATTCACTAGGAAGACTTAATTCCCCGTCACCCTCCGTGAAGAAATGATTCAATTTCGGGTATTTTTTGAACTGAACATTCCCGCGGTTTGAAAGTCCTTTCTGCCATTTTGTATATTCATCTTTTACTGTTACTTGATAATCGCGTGCTCCTTGCAAAATGAGTAAAGGCTCTTTTCGTGATTGTGCTTCTTCAACTGGACGCCACCTAGAAACATCATACATAAAATGAGGTGACCCAAAATTGTAGCCAGCTGGAGGATGGTCAGGATTGAAAGCAGGATCCTGGATAAAAGCGACCTGTCTTTTTAATTCATCGATTACTTCCTTTGACTCCCCAAGGTATTGATACTGATCAATGGCAATGTCAGTCAAAGGGCGTGCAGGTGGTGCGAGTAAGATACTTCCTCGGACAAGTGAGGAAGGCGCTTTGCTCAGTATACGCGGCATTGTGCCAGCTCCTTGGCTATGTCCGAGAATGAAAATATTATTTGGATCAATGCCTTCCTGCTGCGCTGCTGACTTTGCTGCATATATGGCATCATCTGTAGTATCACGGTCTAATGTAACAGGTTCTGCACTCATCTTTAATGCATGTTCTAAGGTACGTTTTTCATAGCGCAACACTGCAATTCCGTTGGATGAAAGGCCTACCGCAAGATCGCGTAAGATTTTTGTTCCCAAATAGGTAGCATCGCGATCATGGATGCCAGCACCATGAACAAGAACAACTACGGGCAGCTTTTCACCACGCTTATGTTTCGGAACTGTTAATGTCGCTGGTAACGGATAGGTAGAATTTCCAATGACGATTTCACGTTCTTGATAGGAGTCAGGTTGATCATAGCTAGGATGGAGGATGGTAAAATATTCCTCGGGTGGCCTTTCTCCAATTTCATCTACTTTCCCGCCAGGTGTGAATTTAAGGAGTAGCGGTATGGTAGTTCCTTCGGTAGCTGCTGGAATTTCCAACGTCTGATGGACCGAGTTTCGTTCTTTTATCACGGGGGTTCCCATGCTTTTTATCCCGCTCCAGCCACTTTGTGTCCACCAGTTTTGTAATGTGGTTGCTGTAAATTTGGATTGAAAAGCAGTAGACGTCAACTGTAGTGCCTCTGCATACTTACCTTGCTGGAGATATTCAAAAAATAATGATGTACGCTCCGTTAAAGAGATTAATTTCTTTTCAGCAGATTGTTTCTCACGTGTATCTGCGTGAATAGTTGTTGTAAGCGGGAAAGATGAAACGCCTAAAGAAAAGAGTAGGGTAAAGGTAAGTGCTGATCTTTGTATTTTCTTTTTTTTATTCATGTTTTAACCTCCAATATGTGATGGTAAAAAACAGGTAGGGTAATTAGGGTTCTGGTGCGAAAACTTAAAAATATTTGCAAGCAATCTCCAAAACTTGGACATACTCATATTATTATTCTAAAAAAACGTAGATTTCTTCTCTTGTCACATGCATATTAATCCCAGAAATAATCTTTCTTCCTTCACTTTATATTTTGATTATACGAAACAAAGTTCTCGTTTTTCTTACTTGATACTTACAAATTCCTTAAGTAGGGGATATTTAAAAATCTTAGCTTGATGAATATGTAGAAGTACTCCTATGTTAAGAGATAGCTTAAGGACCAAGGATTATATTGTTTTTATGAAGAGTTGATGTTATGTTTGTTTTGTAACATATGGTGTTTTATGTATGTAGGAGGATTTATTGAAGAAATTATTAATATTGTTTTTATTAGCTACATTTTGTCTACAGATTACAGGATGTTCTAATAATATGGGTACACTAAGGGAGAAGTCTAAAACTTCAACACCTGTGAAGTCTAAACGCATCAATAAAGGGTGGTACAAACATATGTAATAGTTTGTACCACCCTTTATTGATGTTAGAAGTCATAAAGAAAAGACACCCTAAGGTGCCTTCCTTCGACTTGAACCATCTTAATTTTAATAATATATTGGACTCCCATCCAAATATTATTTTACCATGTTAAGTTGTTTTATTCATTGAGAAATATGCTTTAAAACTATATTTTTAAAAATTATATAGATTTGAACAATATGTATACGAGCCACATATCAAAAAAAAGACACTCTCAAGAGTGCCTCTCCTTAGCAGCCGAATCCGCCGCCCCAACAGCTAGCGCCAACGATGATTAATAAGATGAAGAGCACAACAAGTAAGGCAAATCCGCCGCCGAAACCACAGCCTCCACCACAACTACCTCCATAGCCCATATTAACTCCTCCTTCCATAAAGACCATTTATTAATGGATTTAATTTAATTTATGTTTTTAAGGGTGAATGGAGCAGGTCCTTAAAAAAATAAAAGGATTTTGGAAGTTAAAAAGAGTTGACGACCTTATTTTTGTCACCGGTATTTCGTCTGCTACATATTGTATTTTATTCTGTGTATTGGGGGAAGGAGGATCTTATGGCTAATTCTGAGATGATTTTACGTTTACTTACGGATTTAAAGATTGAACAACAATTGTTGAAAGAACAGTTAGAGAAAATGCAAACAGCTGTGACTATTCTTGAAGAAAAATCAGTGACGCTTAAAGAAAAACCAGCGACTCTTAAAGAAAAAACAATGACTCCTGAAGAAAAACCATCTGTTACAAAGCAAAGAGCTTTTTCTGGACGCCCAACATCTTTTCGTGATTGGAGAGCATCTAGTCAAAAAAATTAGGGAATGTTATGTGAAATGATAAATAAAAAAGTACAGTCTGCTGTAGAAAAGACTGTACTTTTTTATGTCGGTAGAGAATGTTAAGGGAGACGCATTTATTGGCCTATTCCACTTTTAATTGGAGTTCTTTATCTAACTTATCATTATTAATTTTTAAAGTTAATCCTTGCGTGTTTTTCGGTACATCAAATACAATGTTTCCTTCCGAACTTTCATTAGGATTAACAATATTAAATTTGAATGTGGAGATATTCGCAGTTTTAAGTACTGACTGATATTCATTGGAAATGTGATATTCTCTTCCAAATCCATCAATTAATTTAAAGTTGTTAATATCTAGTGTAATGGGTTCTTCTTTACGATTATAAACGGCGATGTCTAATACTTTAAAGACACCTTGTGCTTTAACTTCTCCAGTCCCTAGAACATCTAATGACTCGGCAGATCCCATTGACATGTATACATCAGAGGAATCTACATTGGTAGGAAGTTCTTTTTGCGGATCCTTGCTGCTAAGTTTGTTATTCTCTGTTTTTTTAGAAGTAGCCTGCTCATTTTTCTCGGGCGCATCATGTGAACTGCAAGCTGATACTCCAAACAAGAATGTGCTACATAATAATGATGCTAATAACTTTTTGTTCATCGTTTGTTTCTTCCTTCCAAAATAGAAGCACTTTTAATGAGTGCTATATATATTTGTATATTTATTACATTTTATATCTTATTATATTAATTTTGGAAGGAAAAGGGAAAAATTGAGCGTTTCTCTGATTCGAATTATTTATCTGTCTAAAAGTTGAAATTAAAATGAGCCCCATAAATGATAAACCATTCCACTTACAAAAAATGCTAATCCTAAAAATAAAACAATTAAAGCAAGCATTCCATTTTTATTATGTTCCATAAAAGTAGCTCCTTTTTCATTTACTTACATACAAAAAGCCTTTAGTCGTAATTATGGCTAAAGGCTTTAATCTTCATACTTTGTAGTTTATAAAAAAGTTGCACTTCTGTATTAATCTGGAATATGATTGTTTAAAGAGAAGGTGATGAGTACATGCAGGAAACAAAACAATTCCCGCTTATATCTGGAAATCCCTCATTAGATTTAGTAAATACAGAGCTAGTTAGGCGTGGACAACGTTATGATTTATTAATAACAGATGAAGATGTATTAGAATGGCTACATGTAATAAAGGTTAATCTTCCTTTTTGGAATGAGAAAACACTTATAGGAATTCAGAAGCGAATGGATCAAGTTACATCTAGCATATTAGAGGTAAGAGAAGTATTGAGAAAACAGTTTGAGGCAATTGCTGATCAGCAAGAAATTTCTAATGATTTTATTACGTATTTAGAAAAAAAAATTGAGAAGGCACCATTTACATATAAAATCATTGAACAGCAGCTAGTATCTATCCCAGTTGGAGAAATCGAGGATGTACTCGCATCGTTAATTGCATTTGACGCTTTAACGTTAATAGCAGAAAATAAGCTTATTTCCCTTAAAAGGTGTTCAAATCCTGACTGTGTTTTATTATTTATAGATAAGAGTGGAAAACGAAAATGGTGTTCTATGAAAATATGTGGGAACCGGAAAAAGGTAGCAAAATTTCAGGATCGAAAATTTGAAGAAGTTTAGAGAATCAACTTATAACAGTTGATTCTTTTTTTGTACTTTAGAACTAACCCCTTAAATTAATATTTACAGGTTAGTTATGTCGAGTTATAATTGTTGGTAAATAAAGGAGGAGAACGATGGATAATATAACAGCAACTAAGCAGAAAGATCCTCAACCAATAAGTGTACGATATTTTACAAAAATGAAAGGGAAAGGAAGAAGCCCATTACAAGTAAATGTAAAGGACTCTTTAACGGGACTACTAGGGGGATTTTTAACAATTCTTACCTTAACATATTTAACGAGCATAACCTCTACAGAATTATTAATGGCTCCATTTGGTGCGAGTTGTGTATTAGCGTTTGGAGTTTGGAATGCGCCATTATCTCAGCCGCGTAATATTATTGGAGGACATTTGATTTCAACTTTCATTGGTCTATCAATATATCATTTGTTTGGGAATGAATATTGGACAATTGCTTTAGCGGTGGGGATGGCAATAGCCGTTATGATGTTAACGAGAACGACGCATCCTCCGGCAGGCGCCGATCCGATTATCGTTATTTTAGGGGCAAATAGTTGGAGTTATTTAGTAACACCAGTTTTAATTGGCTCCGTTGTTATTGTAGTTATTGCTTTATTCATTAATAATATGAGTAGTAAAAGAAGCTATCCAACTTTTTGGATGTAGTTTGTGAAGTGAAAAATAATTTAAATGAGTATTCTATTCTTACTATGTTTTATTTTTTATATAGTAAAAGCCTTAGTCGTAATTGCAGCTAATGACTTGGGTCCTCATACTTTGTAGTTCATAAAGAAAAGACACTTTAAAGTGCCTTCTACAGATTTGAATTATTTAATTCATGTAATTAATATTCGTTAGCATAAAACTCTTTTATTAATTTTATTTCATTTGTATCTGGATTAAACTTAAATATTTTAATTTGATTCGATTCATCTTTGTATGCAAATGTATTCTCACCAACTTGGGTCATATTGCTGGTGTTTAAAATAGGATCGCTACCGTGATCAGTAATTTCCACAGTTTTCTCCCGGTTCCAGAATGCAATGACAATAATCAAAATGATAAGACATACCCGTATAAAACGTAATTCTCTTGCAACAGGATGTTCCATCTGTTTGTCTCCTTTACTGTTTGATAGAGTGTGTTTATAAAAGAGATAATTCCTAGGAATATAAATAAAAAAGACACCGTAAAGTGTCTTTTTTATTTTAGTTATGCGCATTACTTAATAAGACGCTAGTTCCTCAGTCTGGCTATGAGTAACTATGTAGGGTGATTCCATCATAACATTTTAACCAGTAATGGGTCTATATGGAATTTAATTGTTTTTCTTTTTGATTATTCAGAATGACTTACCGAGTATTTGGATGAGGAAAGCAGTGAGACAGAAGCGACTAAACTTGTTTTAGAAGAGTGTCTTCTTTTTTGTATCATTGTGAGTAAAGTGTAGAGCGATATTTCCCTTTACACGAACATAACGGTATACTATAGTTAAGTTAAGTGAACTTAACTATTAAGCGAAATAAAAGCATGGAGGAATAACGCTATGACTAGAACGTATAAAGAAGTAATTAATGAAATGAACCGAGCTTATAATGAATTCTACATTTTACTATTCCAGGAGTTAAAAGATGAGTTCGGTCTTACAGGACAGCAAGAGAGCATGCTATTTCATATTAATTTAAATGAAAACACGACGGCAAATCACATTGCGACTACTTTTAATGTATCAAAAAGTGCCGTTAGCCAAGTTTTATCGAAATTGGAGAAACAGAAGATGATTTCAAAACAAGTAAACCCTAATAATAAACGGGAGTATTTTCTTACACTTGGTCCAAACGGTAGTAAGTATATAGAGCGGTTGTCTGAGTTAGATGATGTATTAATTGAGAAATATTTTTCTAAAATCGATATAAACGCCCTAGAGCAAATGACAGATACGTTAACGAAAATAAATAAAGTGATATTGGAAGAAAAGCAGAAGGATCTTGATTGTAATGAGTAAGAACTTAGATGAAGCAATTAGTAGAAAGGAGGAGAAGTGCATTATGAGTTTCATACCAAATATGATTACGATAGCAAATTTTATATGTGGGCTTTTGGCTATTCATGCTGTTTTCGTTGACGAGATGTACGGTGCAGTTATGTTCATTATTACAGGTATGGTCCTTGATCTGTTTGATGGCATGGTCGCTCGGAAACTTGATTCTGTTTCGGAAATAGGCGGAGAGCTAGACTCATTTGCGGATTTAGTGACCTTCGGTGTGGCACCATCTATTCTTGCATATAGTACTTCGTTAAAAGATTTGCAGTCTATCGGGATGATATGTGCGCTTGCTTATAGTATTTGCGGAATGCTTCGGCTTGCAAGATTTAACACACAGCAAAGCAAACTCCCGACCTTTATCGGCATGCCGATTCCATTTGCGGCAATGTGTCTCCTCATTTTATGTTTTTTAAAGAATCCAGTTTCCGTGGCGTTTGGTACATGCGCACTCGCTTATTTAATGGTGAGCAAAATCAAATTCCCTCATTTTAAAAAAGATATAGCTGAAAGCTTGAAGCCTGGAAGATTGGACTGATGATACGGAATTACAATGAGAAAGATAAAGGAGAATAACATGATTCGTATGGCACTAAAATCGTTTAACATACAAATGTATTGTTTGCTAGGCGTAATGTTATTGGGCTGGCTCGTGACACCTTTTTCAGCCCAGTTTGTAGGGATAAGCATTGGCCTTTTGGTGAGTATGTACTGCGCCTGGATTTTAGGAAGGCGTATTGAAAAGTTCGGAGATAGCATTGTAAAAAAAGAAAAAGCACCGATGCTCGGAATGATAAATCGGTTTGCAGCCGCAATACTAGGTGCGATTATTATGTATGAAATTGAACACCATGAATTCATGTGGACATTCGCTGCCGGAATTATGGGTGGGTATTTCTTGGTTATTATTAATTTGGGGTATTACAGTATGAGGGATGCGGAGGAATAAAGTTTCACTTTATTATAAAGAAAAGACACCCATATAAGAGTGTCTTTTCTGATAGTTTTTTAGCAGAAGCAAGAAGCTCCAACGATGATTAATAAAATAAACAGTACAACTAATAAAGCAAATCCTCCAGCAAAACCGCAGCCTTCGCCGCAACTACCACCAAAACCCATAATAGTTCCTCCTTTTAATAAGAGGGGAAAACAAGGGTGCACTCATGTATTTTAACGGATTCAAATTACTTTATGTTTTTTACGCAATAATTGAGCAGGTCCTTTGGAAAATAAAAAAAGACATCAATTAAGATGTCTTTTTTCTTTGTAAATTGGTGTTAAGAAGGTAACTTATTGCTTTTAACCTATGAATAATATAACAATCATCGAGTAAGTTTATTATAGCAGTGATAAATAGGATTTTTATATGTAATATTACATATATATAGATTTATTTATGTTTTATTTGTATATTTTAATTGTCTGTTCCTTGTTTTAATTCGTTTAGTTATATTATTTTTTGAGTGCTCCAGCAATGGAGCCTTTTTTTAGTATTCTATTTTGATGATGTTCCATAAAATTAGCACCTTTTAAAGCTGTTTTTATATAAAAAGTCTTTAACTTGTATTTATAGCTAAAGGCTCTGAGTGTCATACTTTATAGTTTATAAAATCTTATAAGAAGAATAACCAGTATTTTATATAGAATTTATCCCACTATTTGCCGGGCTGCCCATAAACGCCCGATTGGTGAGAGCTGATTAAAGTTTCACTGTATAATGTTTTTTATCCAGTTTGGAACTGAAAATGTACTAGCTTGATAATGAAGCTAGGTTATTAGAAGTGAAAAATTTTAGTTTTATTATAATTAATAGAAATGAAAGTAGTGTAAATATAAATCCACTCCAAATAAGTTGATGAATACCTAAGTTTGAAATGAACCAGCCTCCAATAGTTGTTCCTAGAGTAATTCCAAGATTTGAGAATGAAACGAATAGGCTATTACCAAATTCGGGTGCTTCTCTTGCTTCACTTATTAACCATGTTTGACCAACAATTAATCCACCAGCATGCACGATTCCCCAAATGAATACCATAAAAATCATTGGAACAAGATAAGGACCTAAATAATAAACCAATATGTAAACAATAGAATATAAAATAGGGAACGATATTACTGTATTTACTATGCTTCTTTGCAGAAGACTACCAAATAAATGATTGCCTAAAATCATAACTATACCAAATATGAATAGCATGATACTGATGAGCGATCCATTCATGGAAGTTACTTTCGCAAGGTATTCGGCGAAGTAGCTGTATACGGAAAACATGGCTGCAAAAAGGAATGTGACAGTTAAAATATTTAACCATAATCCTGGTTTGCCGAGTATACGAATTTGTTTGCCGAAAGACATTTTTTCTTTAACGGGCATAGAAGGAAGTGAGATTAGTATTCCAATGAATGCAAGGGCGTTAATAAGCGCTCCGAATAAGAAAGCAATTTCTAATGAAAATTGATCTGCAAGGTAAGAGGTTAATGGTACACCTAGTGCAAAGCCAACCGTAATTCCCATGAAAACTTTTGTAACCGCTTGACCACTCTTTTCAGGAGGGACAAGTTTAGCAGCAGTTACAAGAGCGATTGAAAAGAAGAGTGGGTGAAGTGCTGCAGGTAAAATACGAAAAATAAGCATGATTTCAAATTGTGTTGTATAAGCGTAAATTATATTTGAAATAACAAAAACAAAGATTGCTATTAATAAAATTATTTTACGATTAATACTAGAGACGAGCAGAATTAAAAACGGACCAGAAATAGCAACGACTAGTGCGAATATACTTACTAAAAATCCTGCCTGTGCAGTTGAAATGTCAAATTTCTGAGTGATTTGTGGTAATACACCGACAATACCCATCTCGGTAGTAATAATTCCAAACACCCCTATTGCTAGTGTAAGAATAAGTAAAGGACTTACTTTTTTCATTTGTAAAACTCTCCATTCTTCTTATTATTTTGAAAGTGAAATCGATTTATTAACAAGGAAATGAGCATGATTGGATGTCAATAGTATTAGAATTATGTAATGTTAAACACAAACACAGATATCTAAATAACTAGATATGATATGTTAAAAAAGATGCTCCTTTCTATGTTTCTTTCTTTTATAGGTAGCGAAGTTTTAAAAAGAATGTATTGGGCAGCTATATAAAAGCAGAATGTGTGAAAGCAAATAATCAATGGTAGGTTGATTATTTGCTTTTACTTTATAATTCATTTTGAACGTATTCAGAAAACGCTTGTATTGTTTTTTCATTTCGACGATAATATGTCCATTTTCCAATTCGGTCAGAGTCTAGTAGTCCTGCCTTTTTCATAGTTAATAAATAACTAGAAATAACCGATTGGGCTAAGCCAGTTTTAAGCTGAATATCTCCTACACACACTCCAATCTGAAAATTAATCCCTTGTTCTAAATAAGGTTTTTCGTCGAAATGGTTTTCTGGATTTTTTAACCATGATAGAATTTGACATCTTGTTTCATTTGACAATGCTTTATAAATTAATGAAGGTTCCATAAGGATATTATATCTACTTTTATAGATTTGTAAATGGGTTTGTGTGATTTTAAGGGAAGAAGGTCTAGTTGATCCCCTCGAATAGGAATAAGGTGCTCTTGATCTGTACCCTTTGTAAAGGACATTTTAAAAAAAGTTAGGCAACCTAAAAAAGATGATTTCTGTATGCAAACAGAAGTCATCTTCTTTAAATTCCATTGATAGCAAGAGTGATTATAGTACGTCATATATTTATTAATTTCATGTTTTAACTGAACAAACGAGTCACATGATTTTATATATGCTTTATCGGTTAAAGTACTACGAGGATTACGTGCAAAAATGATAGTATTGTTAGGTTTAAGCATGTTGTTGCCTAGCTATCAATGGCGGATGCCTAAGAAGAGTAATAATAAAACCCAACTGAAGATTTAAAAAAAATTTTATATTTACCCCACTCTTTATTTTAAAAGTTTTTCCTATCCTATAAATGAGTTACATCATGAAGGAGACTAAAAAAGACAAAGTCATAGATGAAAATGTAAAGTTAGGGGATTCTACATGGATACAGGAGTTTTGATTAGTTATTTGTATACTTATTTCTTTACTATTATGTTTTGTATTGTGTTTCAAATTGGAGTTTATTTTAAAGCGAAAAGAACTATATCTATTCGGCATTTTTTGTGGGTGTATGTTTTTCTGTTCTATCTTTCGTTAGTGTATAAGGTGACGCAAATCGCGACTGTATGGGATATAAGTAGATATGAAACGTGGATTCGTGTAAGTCAAATCAATTTGACTCTATTTGATACGGCAGGTAGTACTACGTATCTTTTGAACATTGTACTGTTTATGCCGTTAGGTTTTTTATTACCGATGATTTGGCCGCACTTTAGAAAAATGAAAAACACCGTATGTGCAGGATTTCTTTTTTCATTGGCAATTGAGTTAAATCAATTACTTAATAATAGAATTACAGATATTGATGATTTATTTACGAACACTCTCGGGGCGATTATTGGATATTTATTATATAGAGCTTTTAAAATGATATTAAGAAGAGAGGGGAAAAAGCTTGATATCAACTCTTCTCTAGTTATAAAATACGAGGCTGTTTTTTGTTTAGTGTGTTCATTTGTAGGGGCGATGTTAATTTATCATCCAGCTTTATTTGGAAGACCTGTCATCATTCAGTGAGGTGATTACGAATTTTTTTTGAACGCTCGTGCGATATTTCAATTTGTAAAAAGCCTTTAACTTGTTATAGTTAAAGGCTTTTATCATCATGATTTTTACTTACCAATTACCCACTCTAACATCTGCCTTCAACCACTTCACCCAATCCAAATCCTCTACCTTAAGCAAACTGAGCGAAACACCCTTCATATCTAAAGAAGTTAACAACGTACCAACCTTTACGAATGTAACTTGTAAGCCTTCCAATTCACACAAACGACGAATGTCATTTGCGAAAATGTATTGTTCCATTAATGGTGTCGCACCTAATCCATTAATGAGAATAGCGAAGTTGTCACCTTTTCTCCAGCGATAAATGCTTTTTAGTTTGTTCATTAGTTCGATCGCTAATATTTCAGAAGAGGATAGTGCTTCTTTGCGGTAACCTTTTTCGCCGTGAATACCGACGCCGTAAAAGACTTCATCTTCGGTTAATGTGAAGGAAGCTTTTCCTTTCACTGGATCGTTTGCAGGTGAAAGAGCAACTCCTAATGTGTGTAAGTTTTCTGTAACAGAACGGCCAATTGTTGTTAGTTCTTCTAAAGAGTGACCTTCAAGAGCGGCCGCACCAAGTATTTTTTGAACGAAAACAGTACCAGCGACGCCGCGTCTTCTTTTATTAAAGGAAGCATCATCTTCAATTGAAACATCGTCATTTACGATGATATGGTCAACTTTTCTTCCTTCTTCTTGAGCAATTTGCTTTGCTGCTAGAAAGTTTTCTACGTCATCTTTAAAGTTTTTGATGATGAATAGTATACTTTTATCTTTTGGTATGAGGCGGGTTGCCGCTACAATTTGTTCCACTGTAGGCGGAGTGAAAATATTGCCGTTTACTGCCGCTGTAAGCATACCTTTTCCTACATAACCAATATCAGCAGGTTCATGTCCGCTACCACCGCCGCTTATAATAGCGACGTCTTGCTTCATTTTTTCGATATCTTTTACATAAATGATGTTATTTGTTTCATCGTAATTTACTTTGTCGTTATGTTCAAAATAAAAGCCATGCAGCATATCTTGAACGATATTTTGTACATCATTCATAATCTTTTTCATTGCTTTTGCCACCCTTTAATTACTTTGCTGATTGCTCAAGTAATAGTAGTAATTGATTGTTTATCATATTTTTCATAAGAGAAGACATAACGGATGGATCTACTTCGCACTTGCTTTCAATCCAATCTTTTATCGTTCCAACGAAGCCGTGACTATAAAAGGAGGCAATCGTATTTTTGGTCTCATCAGAAAGGCTGAATCCACAGCTCACAGATAATTCATCAATAATCTTCATATATAAGTTTTTCGTATGCTCAAATAAATAGTGATTAAACGAGTTTTGCTCAATGACTTTAAAAGCATTTCGGTAAAATTTTTGATTTTCATAAAAGTAATCAAATAATAAATCGAAAATGTTTTCCCATTTTTCATAATCGAGAAAGTCTATAATATTTTCTTTCGTTTCTTCTCTATAAATCCAGCTTAATAGTTCAAATTTATCTTTAAAATGATAATAAAAAGTTTGCCTACGCATTTGACAGTGTAACATAATATCGCTCACTGATATTTTATGAAACGACTCTGTTTCCATTAAATACTTCAATGAGTTCGCGATTATCTTTTTAGAAATTATAGAAGAGGTCATCTAAATCATCCCTAGAATGTTATTAATATAAAAATCCTACCCATAAATGAGAGCGGTGTCTTTAGACAGATTGTCCATTTTGTCCGTTTACTATAAAACGCTTTCATTTTAACATGAGTAGTAAGAAGAAGATTTCAAATATATCACAATATATTAAAGGAATTGAGGGAGAACTACAATGAAAAAGATTATAAACAAACCAGAAACATTAGTAATGGAAATGTGCAACGGAATGGTTATGGCTCACCCAGAGCTTGAGCTTTTGAAAAAATATAAAGTCATTAAGAAGAAAGAAATGAACGAAAATAAAGTAACATTAATTAGCGGCGGCGGTAGTGGCCATGAGCCGGCACATGCAGGATTAGTCGGAAAAGGAATGTTAGATGCGGCAGTGTGCGGAGATGTGTTTGCTTCTCCTTCGCAAATTCAAGTTTACCAAGCGATTAAAGAGACAGCTAGTAAAAAAGGTACGTTATTAATTATTAAAAATTATAGCGGCGATATTATGAATTTCAAAAACGGTGCGCATTTAGCGACGGAAGATGGAATTGAAGTCGACTACGTAAAAGTGGACGATGATATTGCGGTAGAAGATAGCCTATATACAGTAGGACGCCGCGGCGTTGCGGGAGTTATTTTAGTTCATAAAATTGCCGGCGCAGCAGCGGAAGCAGGTATGGATTTAGGAGCGGTGAAAGCTGTAGCAGAAAAAGCAGCGACTAACGTGCGCACAATCGGTTTAGCGTTAACGTCTTGTACAGTTCCAGCGAGCGGATCACCTACTTTCACACTTGCGGAAGATGAAATGGAATACGGCGTAGGTATTCACGGCGAACCAGGAATTAAGCGTGAAAAAATGCTGTCGGCTGATGAATTAGCTAACCGTATGACAAATGATTTAATGAAAGATTTAGGAGTAAAAGATGGCGAGGAAATCGCACTTCTAGTTAACGGTTTTGGCGGAACACCACTGCAAGAACTTTACTTATTTAACAACGCCGTTACGAGAGAACTAGCTGCAAGAAACATTAAAATTAATAGAGTATTCGTCGGTAACTATATGACAAGTATTGATATGGCTGGTATGTCTTTAACGGTAATGAAGTTAGATGACGAGCTAAAAACATTACTATCAAAAGAATGTAATACACCAGCGTTTAAAGTAGATGGACCAGTTGAAAGTGTAGAGTACGTGAATGTACTTGAAGAAACAGAAGAGAAGGAAGTTTCCTTTGAACTAGAAACAGCGGAAGAGCACGCTGTGATTAAAAATAATGTCATCACATTAAACAACATAATTTATCTCGTTGATAAAATGAGCGATATTATTATTAAAAATGAAGTACCGTTTTGTGAGTTAGATACACATGCAGGTGACGGCGACTTCGGAATGAGTGTTGCAAAAGGATTTAAGCAATTAAAACGTGAGTGGCATTCGATTGTAGAACAAGAAAATGTAACGATTGGATCATTCCTTGACGGTTGTTCGATGATTATTATGGAACATTGCGGCGGCGCTTCTGGTCCAATTTGGGGCGGAGCATTCCGCGCAGCTAGTAAAGCAGCAGGCGAGAAGCGTGAGCTAACAGTGAAAGAATTCGCTGAAATGTTACAAGCAGCACTGCAAGGCATACAATCTATCGGTGAAAGATCATTCGGTAGAGGAGCGGTAGTTGGTGACAAAACATTAGTCGACGCACTTGCTCCATGTGTAGATTCTTGGTTAGATAGCGCTTCAAACGAAGAAGACATGAAAACTGCCTTCGAAAAAGGAGCCGAAGCAGCGGTTAAAGGAGCAGAGTATACGAAAGAAATCGTAGCTCGCATGGGCCGCGCCGGTACAGTTGGTGAAAGAAGCTTAGGCTATCCAGATGCAGGTGCACATGCGCTTGGAGTTATCTTTACGGAGATTGCTGGTAGTTTGAAATAGGAATGAGAAGATCCCCTCTGCCTTGTGGTGGAGGGGTTCTTTATTTATAACTATCATTCTTCCAGTGAAAAAATTTATTTGTTAGCCAATCTAGAAGCAGCTTCTTCAACTTCTTTATATGCATTTTGTAATACTTCATTTGGATCTAGTACTGCTGTTCCTTGTGCACGAACAATTTGATAATCTTCAATACCAAGGAAATTAAACATTGCTTTTAAATATTTATGAGAGTATTCCACTTCTGTATACCAATCATCATTTGTATAGATTCCTCCACTTGCTTGTATAACAAGCATTCTTCTTCCATCTTTAAGTAATCCCACTGATCCAGTTTCAGTATATTTAAATGTTTCACGTGCAATCATGATATTGTCCATGTAATCTTTTAACTTTGATGGAATATTAAAGTTGTGCAAAGGTAATACGATTACATACGTATTTGCACTTTTGAATTGTTGTAAAATTTCGGACATACGCTCTGTTACTTTTTGTTCTTCATCAGTTAACTGCTGTCCATTTCCTTGCTTTTCCCATGCGCTTAAAACAGTTTTATCTATCATTGGTACTACATCATCGTATAAATTAATCTGTTCAATCGTTTCATTATTAGGAATTAATTCTTTATAAGATACTAAAAAGTGGTTAAGAACTTTAATGCTGACCGATGATGTATCATCCACTTTTGGATGTGCGTTTATGATAAGTGTTTTGTTCATTTGTATTTCCCCTTTTTAAAAGTTTTTATGTTTTAATCGTCGACAACATTAATCGACGATTAATGTTGTCTTTAATATAAACTCCGAAATTATTTTTGTCAATGAAATACATACTATTCTAAAAGAGCCTTTTTTTATTTGACTAAAATTCTAAATGGTCCTAAGATACAATTTGATAACCCTTAAAATAAAAAGCAGGTGATTTGTATATGCAATATAGTGTTGGGGTTGAATATGCCTTGCATTGCCTAGTTTATTTAATCAATGCTCCTTCCAAGGAAAGTGTTGGAATAAAGGATTTGGCAGAGTTTCAAGGACTTTCTGAAACATTCCTTTCAAAAGTTTTCGGTAAATTATCTAAAGCTGACATTGTGAATTCTGTCCCAGGTGTAAAGGGAGGATATAGGTTAGCTAAGTCTCCAGAAGATATTTCTTTTTGGGATGTAATAGAAGCTGTCGAAGGCCCAAAACCTATTTTTCAATGTAAAAATATTGTACAGAATGGTGTACTATATCGAGATGAGGTTTGTAATTCTTGTGAACCTAGCAATTCTTCTTGTACAATTAACTTAGTAATGCTTGAAGCGGAAGAACACATGCGTGAGTTTCTTCGTAAAAAGACTCTTGCATGGTTAGATAAAGAACTTGATATTGTTTTACCTGAAAAGATAAGGGTAGATACTCGTGAATACTTCAAACAAAAAAACTCTAACTAAATCGCCATGACGAATTAGTTAGAGTTTTTTTGTTTTTTAACAATATCAATCAACTTTTATTTGTCTAGTCTAAAGCCTATTTCCATGGCCAATTTGATTTCTTCACATATGTACCACATATCAGTAATTTGTTCAGTATCATTAAATTTAAAAATACCAACTTCATCCCACACTAAAAAAACCTTTTTGCCAGTAGCTGCTTAAAGGATCGCGCTGGTACAGTTGGCGAAAGAAGTTTAGGATACCCTGATGCAGGTGCACATGCGCTTGGAGTTATCTTTACGGAGATTGCGGGTAGTTTGAAATAGGAATTAGCAAGTCCCTCTGCCTTAAGGTGGAGGGACTTTTATATAGTTGATATGTAGAAGGCTTCTTTCGGTGCTCTCCCTGTAAAATATGAGTTTGTTACTATTTTTGATAAAATCTTATTTCAAAAATACAACTAATATTTCTCAACATTAATATATTGAAAATAGTTAGAATATTTAAGATAATCATTTGTGAAGAAGTAAATTATAAAAAAAGGGGGAATTTATTTTGTTACGTCGTTTATCTATTTGTACAGTACTAACAGCTTTTATATTTACTTTATTTACATTTAACGGCTCTGCTTTCGCGGCTACGAATGCTACTGAAAATGAAACAGTAGTAGCAGCTTGTGCAAAGGGAGGTACGGTAGGTGTATATGGTGCAAAGATGCGCAGTGGTTATACTGTCAATTCACCTGTCTTACATACATTTAATGATGGTACGAAAATTACTGGAACATGGGTAACTGGTGAATATGTTCAAGGTCATTACAGTAATTCTAAACAGTGGTTAAAAGTTACATATAAAGGGATGACAGGTTATGTATCCCATACAACATTATATAACGTTTGCTCATAAAACTATGTACCATAATAGCTTTGGATATATTGAGCTAATCTCTTCTAGAGATTAGTTCTTTTTTATCTCTTAGTTTTTAATGGGGCATTTTTTGAAAAAGACCAACGATTCATTAAATCGATGGTCTTACGTTTATATAGTATTCATTTGTATCTATATCAAATTTTTCATTGCTTTTTGCTTATTTTAGACTTAGTTTGTTTGTGATTGTAGCTTATCAATTTTCCAGTATGTTTGTAGAGGGTCTAAAGAGCTTTCAATATAAAACATATATTCATCTACGGTATGTGGTACTTCAAAAGCTATTTTCAATTCTACCGTTTCATTTGGTTTAACTTGTATATCAGAAGGGTTTTGATCAAGCACCTTTCCTTTATAGATTTTTCCGTCTTTTTCATCTTTTAAGTTATATTTTAATTCTGATAGTCCAATCGTTTGACCTCGTACATTTTTTACAGAGACATTAACAATGACGGAATCGTTGCTAGCATTTAAATATGCACTTTGAACAGCGGCCAAGTAATAGCCTCCCTTAACACTCTCGCCAACTAATAAAATGCCTTGTTCCAAGCGGCTCATCTCTTCTTTTTCTTCAAAATTTATTAATTCTTCATTTTCATTTTTTGCGGTTGGTTCTTCTATTGGACCATTTTCAACGGCACTATCTGTTTTATCTTGTGTGCAAGCAGCCGTAACACTGACTAATACTAGAATGAAAGTAAGTAATATAGATAATTTTCTCATAAAATTTATCTGTCTCCTTAAGTTTCTCAATTTTGTGCAGCTATACATATAAGATTAACATAATGTCTCATTATTGGCTCAAAATAGGGGGTCTTTTAGACAACTTATTCTTTTTACTTTTAATATACATTCGATTGGTTCTCGCGATATTTGTTAATCTTTTAAAACATTGGCTTAGTAATACCGAGGGTTATTATAGATATATTAATCATGTAATTTGTCCATATCAAAATGAACGTTTTTTGCATCTAATATATTGTAAATATATTTTATTTTGAAAGGATGTGATTATATGGCCCATAAATCTACTGGAGTGTTCCGAGTTCCAGTCTCTGAAAATGGGATTATTCCAACTGCTCTCAACATTATGCTAAACAATGATTCGCGTTGCCATACTAGTAATGTGACGGTAACTGTTAAGAGAAGTCGAAACACTTTTTTCCCAACTCAAAATGAATTAGTTGAAATCTCTCGTACTTTTGTTTCTTTAGAACCAAACAGAACAACTAAGATTGTGTTATTTACTCCAGAATTCCAAATAGAAGATTTTCTTGATGTCATCATTAGTGGAAATAAAGAGGATGTTAAGGATGTTCTTGTATATTCTTTCTTAGCAGATTCAGTAGGTCATAATCTGCCATCTACTGTTTTCAGAAATGCAGAATACACTTTTGCTTGCTGACACCGTGATGATGTATTCTTTACTGTCATATATCTGAATTGAATGTTGCAAGTAGCACTTCAAGGCATATAATCTATCGTTGAAAGATCATTCGGCAGAGGAGCGGTAGTTGGTGAAAGAAGTTTAGGATATCCAGATGCAGGTGCACATACGCTTGGGGTTATCTTTACGGAAATTTTAGGTAGTTTGAAATAGAAATTAAAAGATCCCTTCTACCTTAAGGTGGAGGGGGTTTCTTAATATTGTTTTTTGATATATATTGCTAAATATGTTCCAATAATTCATTCTATTGTATTGAGAATAATGTCATCTACATCAAAAAAACGGCTTATAAAAGGAACTAGTATTTGAAGGAGTTCCACCTCAAACATACTCCTATGCATATAGGTATGTTTGAGGTGGATTTATTAACGAATTTTATATATAGCATGAATGAAAATGGGATAAATAAAACAATGTTTCCTATTATGTTTTTAAGAATTAATTGAGCAGGTCCTTGTAAAAATAAAGAAAAGACACCAAAAGGTGCCTTCTGCCGACTTAAATTATTTTAATATTATCGTTCTAAGTTTAAAAGCTATAGGGATTTTTTCTGTGGGATTTGTAAGTAGTTTTTACGAAATTATGAGTGTTTTTTATTTTGTAATTCAATAAGTTCATCTGGTAGCATTTTTGTATAATATTCTTTTTCTGTTAGTTCAAATATAAATAATGCTTTTTTCCAGTTATAAATAACATCTTCTACATTATGTTGTTTAATTTTTAATAACAACTGACCTTTTAAATAGAATAGTTCACCTAATAGGTATAACGTATTTAGATTAATTGCTAATTTGATGCCCTTATCAATGTATTTTATTGCCTCTTCATGTTGATATGTGAAGTCCAAAGATTTTGCTAAATTTAACATGATTTTCAACTTAATTTCTTTATCTCTAGGAAAATCTAACTTATTAAAATTACTTAAACATCTTTTTAATATATTAATACTTTTTTCATATTCTTTATTTTCCGCATAAAATATAGCCATTGTTTGCATAATATCTATTTCTCTTTCTGATAAAAAATCAGAATTAGTTAAAGTCAGTTTTAATGCATTATTTAAAAAATCTAAAGCAGTTTTTAATGATTTATCCACCATAAATATAGCAATTGCTTCATGCCATATTAGAAATTGTTTCTCTTCTTTTGTTTGAAAATTATTTAAGTTTTTCTCTTTTTTTACTATTTCATAAAGTTCTTTATATTGTTTTTGTTTTAAGCAATCTTTTATTACAAATTTTACATTTTCTATATATTTTAATTTTTTGTTTTGAGTTAGTGCAAATATATTATTTGGATTAATACCAAGTCTTTCTGATAATTGATATAACAATATGCTAGATGGATAAATCACACCTTTTTCGATCTTACTAATTTGACTTTGTGAACATATTCCGTGACATAAGTCGGATTGTGATATATTTTTTTTAATTCTAAGTTCTTTAATGGTAATACCCAAATCGTTAAATTCCATTTTCCCCACCTACTATTTAACACTTTATTAGTATGATATTCTCTAACCTTAATGTAATGTAAAATTAATATAGTTGCAATTATTGTTTTAAAGGGCTTATCGTTTCTATAAGATGGTGAGATTTTTTTATGTACAAAAAAAGACACCAAAAGTTCCTTTCGCCGACTTGAACCACATTCATTTAATATAAACTTATCTGTATTTTTACATGATTTTCTAATCCCTCTATTATCCATTTGATAAAATAAAATCCTAATATTACCAATAATTAAATAAATATTTCTACATATTCAAGATATTTACATAAATTACAAAAGTGATACATTTAAGTTGTAAGCTATAAAAACTATTAAAGGGGGATTTATTATGTTCAGGAAATTAGTAGTAGGAGCAGTAGCAACAGGTATTGCATTAACAGGGGGAATTGGTGCAGCTTCAGCTGATACGCAAAAAGCTGTGAGCTCTCCGAAGCAAGCAACATGCTCAATTCCTTATGAGTATTCTAATGGTAAATTCAAAAGAACTCTTTATTACTCAAATGGAGTATATGCTAATAGCTTTAATGAAAATGTTTGTGGCGGGACGATTACGTGGTACTTAAAACATGTTCAAAATGGAGTTGCTTTTTACGAAGGTAATTTAAAATAGTAGATTTTTTGAACCTCATTTATTGAGGTTCTTTTATTTTTAGTTTTTAAACTGATTCTCTATAAAAAAGACACCCTAAGGTGCCTTTTTGCGATTTGATCCATTGTAATATGGTATTGAATGCCAGTCCGATTATTATTTTACCATGTTAAGTAGTTTCGGTTATTGAGAAAAAATACAACTCATTGTTTGAATGCAAAAAAGCCCTAGGGGGACTAGGACTTTTTGCTAGAATGAATAAGATTTAAAAAAGGACTTATATAACGTAACATATGAATGTTTCGTAAATGTATCAAAAAAGTGAACAAAAGCGTTAATTTTAATAAAAAAAGCTCCGCGATAAAAGCTGCGGAGCTTCATAAGGTCGAGTTATGTCGTACTCACAAGGGATTTTAACATGAATGTTGTGGTAAAAATACTGGTAAATTTATCCCATAAAACTCCCGCTGATTAGAGTTTCACTTCATTCGAAGGAATTTATGTTTTATAAATTAGATTATAATAGTTGATATTCTCCATATTGACCAGAAAAGAACTAAAAATTCTAGTGAAATTCCAAGTGTTCGTTTCCTAGTTTTTTGAAATTCTTTTATTAAATAGCCAACAGCACTAATTGCTATAAGAATAAAAAGAATAAGTTCGAGTGTAACTGGCATTTTATCTACCCCTAATACATTAATTTGTTATATAGAGATTATAAGATATTTTTACGGCTAGTGGTGAAAAATTTTATAAAACTATCTCTAATGGAGTTTTGTTTGAACTTCTAAAATTATTTGTGAAAACCATTGTACGTAAAATTTCTGCGTATGTTTTTAGGAAACAAATTTTAGAAAAAGATAACAAAAACCCCACTCCTCGTCGCCGGCGGAAGCAAAAGGGTGGGATTGTATTGAGAAATTTTTTTGAAACAACAATATTCAGAAAATTAAAAGTTTTGCTGGAAGATTTTTGTTATTATGTTAGTAATCTATAGACAAAGGAGAAGGGGCTATATGAGTGTACATGTAATAAAAAAGGAAGAAATCAATTTACTTTTACATGAGTGGTATAGAGAAATTCGTTCACAGAATTTCTCTAAGGCAAAGGAATTAAAACAAAGTATTGATACAAAAGTTAATAGTATGGAAGAAGATCGAAAGAATACAGAGTTTTATTCACTTGTAGATTTTAGATTTAAAATGTTAAGTGCAGAGTTTTATCCCCATCAATCTGACATATCTAAGAATGATCTAAGAAAAATGAAGTTAGATGAAGCTCCATCAGATGAATCTTTATTATATTATTACCATTTCTTTAAGGCTTCTCATGCTACAGTAAACGGTGATTTTAAAGTGGCTGAAAAGCATTATGGAATAGCAGAATCTTTGTTGGGAAATATTCAGGATCCAATTGAAAAAGCAGAATTTAACTTTAAGCTATCAAGCTATTATTATCACGTTTGCCAGCCTATTTTAGTAATTCAATATGCAACTAGAGCAAGGAATACATTTGAAGGGCTGTACGGGTATAGCAGGAAGGTGGCAGCATGTGACAATGTTCTGGGTTTAGCATGTGTAAAGCTAAATGAATTTGAACAAGCAGAAGTTTATTTCATGTCGTCTCTGGATATTTTGAAAAAGCAGAATGAAGAGGAGCTAATGTTACGAGTTCGACATAGTTTAGGGGTTATGTATGCAGAGCAAAACCTATCTGATTTAGCACTTCGTTACTTATCAGAAGTATCACAAAAAATTCCGAATCACTTTAGAGCGATTTTTTTGGAAGCTAGAGAGAATTTAAAGTTAGGAAAGACAAAGCTTGCAGCGTCCTTAATTGAAAAAGGATTAATAATTTGTAATGAACTGGAACAAAAAGAATATGAACATCATTTTACAATTCTAAAAGAAATGAATGAGAATGTTTCTGCTGAAGAATTAGAGTTAGCCATTTCTAAAGGAATTTATTTCTTTAATGAAGTAGGTTTATGGCAATATGTCCAGGAATATGCTGAAAAATTAGCGGTTAAATATCATGAAGAAGGAAATTCAATAAAATCTAGTGAATACTTCTATTTAGGATATAAAGAAAAAGAAAAAGGTTTTCAGAAAGGGGCTTTAAAATGAAAAGGATCATCAGCAGTTCAATTGGATTAATAATTACGGTCATACTATTAAATGGAGTAAATGTTTCAACGGACCAATCAGAGGTCAATACAACAAGTGTTATACAATATACGCATGGAGAGCCGTGGGGTTGAAGAAATATTGAAGTATAAAGAGTTGTTATATCAAAGGATTATTACCGAAGAAGAGTTCTAAGTGAAGAAAAAGTAATTATTAGGTATATAGATGAAACGCTCAAATGAGCGTTTTTTTTATTTGTATATTCGCAAGTAAAATAACATAATATTACTATGAATCCTTATAACAATATGAATTTTTGCATATTTTAAAATTCAATATATCCATCAAAAACTTTTAATTGTATAATATATTTTGTCATATTTTTAGATTTTTCGACATAAACCAACAAAAATAGAGAATGTATTGGGAGAAGACATTATGTATACAAAACTATTAAAATCAATTACATCATTATCACTTATTGGTGGTGCGTTGTTATATACAAATGGTAGCGATGTAAAAGCTGCTGAAGTGGGTGTTTTTTCTGATGTGCCGACATCACATTGGTCATATCCTGCGATTAAAGATTTAGCGAGTAAAAATATTATTTCCGGTTATGGAAATGGGATATTTGGTTTTGGAGATGTTGCGACAAGGGAGCAAGTTGCGGCTTTAATTTATCGAGTGTTAGTACCGAATAAACAAGGCGGTTCGTTTAGTAATGATGGAACTCGTTACGTATTAAAGGATGGGTCTACGTTTAAAAATCCTTACGGTGATATTAATCAAAGTTCTACAATGTTTCCAGAAGAGGTATTAACTTTAACGAATTTAGGAGTTTTTAAAGGTGATGAAAATGGCCAATTTAGACCGAAAGCTTCTGTGAGTCGTGCGGAAATGGCACAAATTCTTACAAATGCTTTCCATCTTGCGGCAAAACAAAAACATACCTTTAAGGATGTTCCAAATCCATTTTGGGCAGAAAACGCAATTAGTGCAGTGCAGTCAAATGGAATCGCAGATGGCACAGGGAACGGGAATTTTGAACCGTATGGCACAGTAACACGTGAACAGTATGCGCAGTTTTTATATAAAACTTTGAAGTATAAAAATGCTGATGTGAAAGACACAGGAGATGCGGCATTATTAACAGCTTTTAAAGAGGAAGTACAAAAGCGTATTAATACATACGAGACAAATATTACACTTCCATATAAAACGAAAAACAATAATACAAACGAAGTGATGAATACACTTTTTAACGCATATAAAGAAGTTGCAAGTAAAAATGAGTATACAAATAATAATAGATCGAATGTTTCATATGGACTTTCTGGATCACCTGGAAATTATACATTTACACTTAAGATTACATATCGTGAAACGAAAGAACAGACGGAATATGTCATGAAACAAGCGAAAGCAATCGTTTCTTCTATTACTCAAGTTGGAATGGATGATCACGAAAAAGTGAAGGCGATTCATGATTACGTAGTAAAACATGTTTCTTATGATACGTCTTATAAAGCTTACACAGCATATGAAGCACTAGTAAATCGTTCTGCGGTTTGCCAAGGTTACGCACTATTAACTTATCAATTATTAAAAGAAGCAGGAATTGAAAATCATTTCGTGACAGGAACTGGGGACGGACAACCTCATGCTTGGAATTTAGTGAAAATCGAAAACAAATGGTATCACCTGGATACAACATTCGATGATCCGGTTCCAGATGAACAGGGCCGCGTAACGTATTCGTATTTCAATTTATCAGATGAACAAATCGCAAGAAATCATGAGTGGAACCGCGGAGACTATCCGCAAGCTACAACAAATTATTATAGTACACTGACAAACAAAATTGCGGCAGGTAGTACGAAAACGCCTGCATATCAGCAAATATTAAAAGATACAAAGTTAAACTATTTAGGAAATGAATATATCGTAAACAACTATACTGAATTAAAAAATAAAATGCAGCAGCGCTATAGTGCGAAACCAGAGAAAATTGAAGTGCTGTACAAGCAATCAATGAATGGTGCACTGCAAGATGTGAAAAAGGCAATTGGCGAAATCGATTATCCGCAAGGGACAAATCGAGTTTCTTATAAAGCGGAGCCTTACAATGCGAAAGAAGGGTATTCTTTAGTGACAATTACGTTTACGTATTAAAAGCAACCTAGATCCTATGGGATCTAGGTTGTTTTTTTATTATTCTTCGACAAAACATGACAATATATAGATAAATTCTTTGCTACTATGAGATGAGAAATCTTACATTAAAAAAACTGTTTAAAATAACTAATGCAGATAGGCGGAAAAAAATGAACCGAAAGTTACTAATGGCATTAACATGCGGTACATTGCTTATGGGAATGGCTGCTTGTAGCTCAAATGAGAAGACTACAACTGAATCAAAACCTAAACAAGAAGAAAAGGTGCAGGAAAAACCGAAAGTTCAAACCATTCAAAAGCAGCAAAAAGATAGTTATGTAGTAAGTGAAGATGAACTCTCTAAAGCGGCACAGTCGATTGGTGAAATCCAAAACGAGCAAACTATAAATGATATGATGATACATATGTCTTTACAAAAACTCACATTCAATGGGAATAATCTTCATGTTTCCGGTACCCGTGATGTAGGGCGATTTCAAATGACGAAAGAAAACATTCAATACTTAAAAAACAACTTAAATGTTATTAATAATGATGAAAGACCAAAATATGAATCTATTCTGAACAAATGGTATGGTGGAGAGTTCGAATCTGTAGTTAAAGACTTTGAAGAAATTCATTATTTACGTTCAGGAAAAGAGAAAAGTATGGAGGGATCTAAACTAGCTAAAAAACCGGATAGTGATGAAAAAGAATTTATTCTCCATTTCTTTGGTCAAGAAGGATTGGATATCCATAATAAAGAGTGGAAACAGGGCGAGTTATAGAAGTAAAACTGAATTTCTCTTCACTAGGAAGTACAATGTTTTACGGAACAAAAAAATGAAGAAATTCCCTTAAATATAGTCCCATTGGGAGGTTGTCTATACTGAGATTCAATAGATACACAGTAATGCTTATCTTTCTAGCCATTGGCACAAATGCTGCATTATCTATGTGGATTAAGCAGGGAATTTTAGGTGTCATCAATGCTATTATCTTCTTGTTAACCGCTGCACGGACTACAAAATGAACTAATACAGAAGATTAGCGTAAATAAAACATTGTATTTCTTAATAAACAAAACAACTTAACGTGGTAAAATAATAGTTGGACTGGAGTCCAATACATATTATTAAAATTAAGATGGTTCAAGTCGGAGGAAGGCACCTTAGGGTGTCTATTCTTTTTTCTAAATAAGAGTCTTGCCTTAAAGAAGATGAAAAGTTAATGGATGATTACGATGAATATATAGATAAAGTTCATCCATATATTTGTAGAAAGGAGGAATTCAAATGAAGAGAGATGATAATAAGATTGGTCACTTTATATCGGAAAAAGGGAAGGAAGATTTTCAAATTGCTTACGATGAATCAATGGCACTCCTTCCAAAACCTAACGATACGAAAGATATAAAAACGAAATATGGCACAATTCGTGCTTATTATTTTACTAAAGAGGAAAACAAACATAAGGAACCAATACTCTTACTCCCTGGACGTGGTGCATCTACTCCAATGTGGGTACCTAATTTAGAAGGTCTAAGAGAAAAAAGGCCTGTTTACACGATAGATTTACTAGGTGAACCTGGAATGAGTGTGCAAACGAAGGTGATTGAAAACCAAAAACAACAAGCAAAATGGTTAAATGAAGTAATTGAAGGATTAGGTTTAGAAAGAGTGCATATCGTAGGTGTCTCCATTGGAGGTTGGACAACAATGAACTTGGCCAGATATAATCCTGAGCATATTGCTACGGCTAGTTTATTAGATCCAGTCTTTGTATTTGCGCAAATATCCATAAAAATGATTCTGGCATCTATTCCAGCTTCCGTTCCTATTGTACCTAAGTTTTTAAGAGAAAAGATGTTAAGCTATGTTTCTGGAGGAGCAGAAGCAAGTGACGATGAGCCTATCGCTAAGTTAATCGAGTCGGGTATGCGTAACTATAAACTGAAAACACCAGCGCCTGATTTATTTAGTAAAGAAGACTTAAAAAGTATTGATATTCCAGTGCTTGCACTTATGGCTGAAAAAAGTACAATGCACAATTCGGTAAAAGCAGTTGAAACTGGAAAAAAATACGTTAAAGATATTGATATAGTTAATTGGAAAAATGCATCTCACGCAATCAATGGTGAGTTCTCTAACGAGGTTAATGCTAGGATCCTTGATTTTGTAGAAAAGCATTCTAAGGATAACTAAGTTGAAGGTGGAAAATATGTTGTCATAACAACTTCATCTCTATATAGCTATTTAGGGGATTTAGCTCATTTTTTATTTTGGCATATTTTAATTCTTCTATTTTCATGAATATGTAAAATTACATAAAATTTCAGAGAAAAAGAGAGTATACTTTCATATTGTGTAATAAAGATAAAGCCCGCCTACGGAAATAGGTGGGCTTTTTTTACTTATAAAGAAAAGACAACCTGTAAGGTGTCTTCCTTCGATTTGAAACATTTTACTAGGTTAAGTTTTTGTGATAATAAACTCTTTTAATTGGAATGAACCGGAGTAGTACATCACTTTATTCTTAAGCATCATTCTCAACAAAAGTGAAGATTTTCATTATCTTTTTAACTACAAAGGGTAATAATTTAGAAGCTAAAAATGCAAGTACGAAAGCAATTCCCCATGTTTTCATCCATGATTTGAGAAATAAAGCTGTATATCCAACATTCATTGAAACCATGACGAAAGAGATAATACTAGATATACCTAAAATCATAAAGATATTAAAAATTATTGGTTCGAATTTTTTATTGATTTTCAAAATTAACACCTATTTTCTATATATGCTTTGCCGCCCAATTTCACCAACATCTAATCTTACAGTTTGAAATCTAGGTTGTCCAGTTTGTTTTACTTTTCTGCAATAGCAATATTATATGGAATAGAGTTTCACCATATTGCTATTAAACTAAAATTTTAAGATTGCACCTAAACGAAATTTATAGTATCGAAGTTCATTTTGGAGAGGGATGTAATACTACATCTTACACTTAAACTGCACATTGCGTATTTTTTATGAAGAAAAGACACTCATATAAAAGTGTCTTTTCCGATAGTTTTTTAGCAGAAGCAAGCAGCTCCAACGATGATTAATAAAATGAACAATACAACTAATAAAGCAAATCCTCCAGCGAAGCCACAGCCACCACAACTACCACCAAAGCCCATAACAGTTCCTCCTTTTAATAGGAAGGGAAAACCAAGGGGTCACTCATGTGTTTTAACGGATTCCATTTACTTTATGCTTTTACGAATGAATGGAGCAGGTCCTTTTCAAAATAGATTTATCCCGCTATTTGTCGGGGAGTAAGACCTCTATTGGCGAGGGCTGATTTAAAGTTTCACTTTATTCTTTAAGAGCGAATAAATAAAAAACAAAATATCCAAAAATATAGATAGAAATCCGCTTTTATACCTTTCAATAAAAGAATACTAGCATTATCTATTATAAGGAATACTTGTCCTTAATTGTAAATGAAAGGGGGGAATTGGTATGAGTTATGGCTATGGTCACCCTCCAAAAAAATGCTGTGAACATCATAATGAAACTTTATCAACGGGTATATTACGTAGACATTCCGCTACGTTATTTCTTACTGTGGATGCTATGAATGTTGATCCCGACGATACTCGTAGAGTAACTGTTGAAATGTTTGATTGGTCATCTGGTTCTCCGGTATTGTTACCATTAATAGACCCTTCAACGCAAACATTGCCACCTAATCGATATGTTACTTTTCGTTCAGCAGCTCTTCCTCCAGCACTTTTTGCTTATGAAGTAAGAATCATTCGTCCGAAAGATAGAGATGTTGTTACGAATGTTTTTGGTCTTAGTGCAATCGTATTTAACCCACAAGAAGGAAATAATGTTTTACAACATGATTTAGCAAAATTAGACCTTAAATAGCTTTTATAAAAGTCTATTTATTGAGCATGATTAAAAAAAGAGTAGGATGTAATCCTACTCTTTTTTTAACGTTAACTAGAATTTTAAAAGAAATCCTTCATCATTTTAGCATCTTTAATATTCACTATCACACCTTCTACCTTATCTTTCTTCTCATTTTTAGCGATTGTAATTTGTTCCTTATTATCAACCCATACAAGAAATTCTTCTTTTGAGTCATCTTTATATGTAACGGTAATAGTAGAATGTGCAGATTCTCTCTTTTTTTGATCTAAAGTGATTGTTTTAGGTGTTCCATTTTGAACTGCTGAAACGATAGATTTTATCATTTCTTCGTTATCTGTTTGAGATTTGGAAGTAGTATGATTTGTTGTTTTTAGTATTTCAATGTCTGAAATATTTGCGGAGTTTAATTGAAAGGTATGTTGTGTGTGTTCTTGCTTAACTTGTGAAGCTTTATCTGTAGCCGAGGTGTTTGTACAATCTATTAAAGTGAAAGATAGAGCGGTTAGAGCGCATATAGATATGATTTTTTTCATAGTATCCCTCCTCAAATTCAATTATAACAATTTTCTGTTAATTTAGGTGGTTATTGTAAGGAGAAGATGTTTTAAAGTGGTAAATGATGTTGTTCATTTTCTATTAAAATTAAAATTCACATAACTTTTTTCATATTTTATGTTTAACATTTCGAAAATAGGTGTACTACATATAATATAACAAATAATTCATTTTAAAGGAGGAAGTTAAAGATGGAAACGAAGTATAGTAAACCTTTTGTATATGAATTTATTACGGAGAAAGAGGTCATGAATGCGGCAAATGATCTAGTGAAGAAAGGAATAGAACAAAAAGATATTTACGTGTTAACACATGAGAAAGAGAGGACAGATAGAATCGCAGATAATGCAGACGTGAACACGATTGGAATAAAAGAGGAAGGACTTGGGACAAGCATTATTAACGTCTTTCAAAAAACGGGAGATCAGTTAAGAAATAAGATGCAGGAGTTAGGGCTTAATGAGGAAGAAGCAAACTTCTACGAAGAAAAGCTAGATGAAGGGAAAATCTTGTTATTCGTTAAGGATTTAGAAAGAGTCGGTGAATGGTTACACGAAAGAAGATGCATGTATTCTATTTAATTTTGTACCCTTTACATCTATAAATCTATTACGAAAAGGAGATGGGAAATATGAGTGAGAGCGGGCTGAAAGAACAAATTACTGGTAAAGTTGAAAAGAAAAAAGGGCAATTAAAAGAAGGAATTGGTGAAGTTACAGAAGATAGAGAGTTGAAAAATGAAGGGAAGTGGGAGAAGACGAAGGGAACTATAAAAGAAAAAGTCGGAAAAGTGAAACAAAAGATAAGTGATGGATTGGATAATAAAGAATAATACATGTTTATCAAGCTTTGGTTAAACACCAAAGCTTGATAAATCCATTATAAAAATATATAGGGGGTCTAATTGTGGGACTTATTATTACGTGTATTGTAGGTGGACTTATTGGTGCGTTAGCTGGAATGATTACGGGAAAAGACTTTCCTTTAGGTATAGTTGGTAATGTGATTGCTGGTTTGATTGGATCTTGGGTAGGTAGTGCGTTATTTGGTCATTGGGGTCCTGAATGGGGAGGCATTTTTGTTCTTCCAGCGTTATTAGGTGCAATCGTCTTTATTTTAATCGTTACATTCTTCTCTAGAATGCTGCGGAAAGCGTAAGTATGATAATGAATAATAATCTTAAGTTTATTATATATAACTATAAAGTGAATGAACTGATAAATATACATAAAAAAGCATCCAATTAATTTAATTGGATGCTTTTTTAATGTAATCTGCATAGGAATAAGCGGGGGATGAAGGCCCCGCTCATTGAAATTACACTTTTTATTATGTATTAAACCATCGTCACTTTTTCACAATTATTTATTCTTACGACCTGCCTCGGTTCTATATGAGATAAGTCCTCGCTATTACCTATATCAACTACAATTGTATTTGTTAGTATGTTAATAATGGAACCAACTAACGTTGTAGCATGATCGTGTCGATAAGAAAATTGAACAAAATCTCCCTTTTTAAAGTTGTGCTCTTCCATAGATAGATCCCCCTAAAAATAATGTTTATACATTATACATACACAAATTTATAAGGTTTAAACATTCGGTAGTATTTTTTAAGTGTTAAGCCGAGAAAGGTGTAGAAAATTTATTTATAATGAAAATAAAAAAATATGTTTAAAACTAATTTTTATGGGTAATTAAATAGTAAAAGTTTGAGATAAGGGGGCGGAAATGATGAATTTGGAAATAAATATTTTGCAAAATGATGTAGGTTATACGGTACAACTTAATGGTGAGATTGATGCGTATACGGCATCAGATTTAAAAAATAAGGTAATGCCTATTACAAGTGAAAAAGAGGTTCATATTGTAGTAGATTTTCATAACGTAGATTATATGGATAGTACTGGTTTAGGTGTTTTTATAGCGCTATTAAAAGCAGTTAAGAAAAATGATGGAAAACTAGAGTTTATCGGTGTATCTAAAAGATTAAAAAGATTATTCGATATTACAGGGTTAACAGAAATATTAAATTTGAATTCCGATTTTGAAAAAGTAGAAAGAAGGTGACTAGGGATGATGGAGAGATTTGAAAAGATAGAAATGAAAATTCCTGCAAAGGCAGAATATGTGGCTATTATTCGTTTAACAATGGCTGGTGTTGCGAATCGAATGGGCTTTGCTTATGACGATATAGAAGATATGAAAATTGCTATTAGTGAAGCATGTACAAACATTGTACAACATGCATATAAAGAAGACGTTGGAGAAATTACAATTGTCTTTGGCTTATATGAAGATCGATTAGAAATTATGGCTGCGGATAATGGAGTTAGCTTTGATTTTAATAGTTTAAAAAGTAAAGTTGGTCCGTATGATATTAATAAACCAGTAGAACATTTGCCAGAAAATGGTTTAGGTTTATATTTAATCAATACGTTAATGGATGATATACAAATTATGCATGATGAGGGCATGACAGTTTTAATGACAAAATATATACAAAGAGAGCAGGTGGAGAATGATGGAAATCCAATCTCAACCTACAACTCTTACTAAAGAAGACGTTATTAAGCTAATTGCAGAATTCCAACAAAACCAATGTAATGAAGCGCAGGAAAGGTTAGTTGATCATTATAAAAATCTCGTATATTCCATTGCATATCGTTATTCAAAAGGCGGGCCGATGCATGAGGATATTATACAAGTAGGTATGTTAGGGCTCTTAGGTGCAATAAGAAGGTATGATTATTCGATAGGGAATGCTTTTGAGCCTTTTGCAATACCTACGATAGTAGGGGAAATAAAGAAGTATTTACGCGATAAAACTTGGGGCATTCACGTTCCAAGACGAATTAAAGATTTGGGCGGGAAAATTAAAATTGCGATAGAGGAGTTAACAGATCACCTGCAACGTTCGCCGAAGATTATAGAAATCGCAAATCATTTAGGACTATCGGAAGAGGAAGTTCTAGAGATTATGGATGCTAAAAATAATTATCGAGTATCTTCCTTAGATGATGTAGTTGAAAATGCATCTGATGGTAGTTCGGTAGCGAGAATTGAATCTGTAGGTGAAGTAGAGCAAGGATATGAACAGACAGAAAGACGTCTCGTTTTAGAGGATATTTTTAACGTATTAAATGATACGGAAAAGAGTGTTATTCATTATATATTTGGAGAAAATTTAAATCAAAAAGATACAGGAGAACGGTTAGGTATTTCGCAAATGCACGTTTCTCGTATTAAAAGACAAGCGATAAGTAAATTGAAGCAAGCCGCATTTTTAGATACATAAAAATTTAAAATAATTATGTTTAAAACATGAGAAAAGGGGTACTTATTAAGTATAGGAGGAGATATGAAAATGTCACACGATGTGAAAGAACTAATCGAAGGATTGAATGAAGATTTAGCAGGAGAATACTCAGCAATTATTATGTATAACCATAATGCAGCTACAGTTTCTGGTATATATAGACAAGTGTTAAAACCTTTCTTTGAATCTGAAATTAGTGATGAACAAGGACATGCCCTATATTTAGCGGAGAAAATTAAGACGCTAGGTGGTACACCTACTACGATCCCTTTACCAGTGAAACAAGTAGAAGATGTTAGAGAAATGTTAGAATCCGCTAGACAATCAGAATATGAAACAATTAAGCGTTATGAAACGAGAAAAGAACAGGCAGCGAAATTAAATATGACAGAGTTAGTTGTAAAACTAGAAGATATGATTGCAGATGAAACTAATCATATGGAAGAATTAGATCGTCTTTTAAATGATAAAGCAATGGTGTTAAATTAAAAGTAGAAATTTATAGAGTGAAAGAACAAATTCCTATTTCTAGGGGTTTGTTCTTTTGTTGTATAAATATGTTTGAGTAAGAAATTTTCATTTTGTAACTGAGTATGTAATACTAGAAAAATAGAAAATGATAATAGATTTACATTTTAAATAAGAAAAGGGGAAATAACTTGTGTCCATTTTAATTGTTGATGATAATCCGGTTAACATATTTGTAATTGAGAAGATTTTAAAACAAGCCGGATATCATGATCTTGTATCGCTCAATTCTGCACAAGAGCTCTTCGAATACATACAGTTTGGAAAAGATTCTTCCAGGCATAATGAAATTGATTTAATACTATTAGATATTATGATGCCTGAAATTGATGGACTTGAAGTTTGTAGGCGATTACAAAAAGAGGAGAAGTTTAAAGATATCCCTATTATTTTTGTTACAGCTTTAGAGGATGCAAATAAATTGGCCGAAGCTCTTGATATGGGGGCAATGGATTATATTACGAAACCTATAAATAAAGTTGAACTATTAGCACGTATGCGTGTAGCGTTACGCTTGAAATCGGAATTAAATTGGCATAAAGAACAAGAAGAAAATCTTCGGAATGAATTAGATTTAGCTACGCAAGTACAAAGAAACTTATTAAGTAGCCCATTAAGAGAAGATTATATAAAAATTGAAGCAAGTTACTTACCTTCATTTAAATTAGCTGGAGATATGTATTATTGGTATAAAATCGATGAAAACCGCTACGGTATTATATTATTAGACGTGATGGGACATGGTATATCTGCTTCATTAGTTTGTATGTTTATTTCGTCTGTATTACGTGAAACGATTAAATCTTTAATCGATCCAGAACTTGTCATTAAAGACTTAAATAAATATATGACTCTTTTACATAATGAGAATGACGATATTCCATATTATTTTACAGCGATATATTTAGTAGTAGATACAGAAAAGAGAACGATTGAATATGTAAATGCAGGGCATCCTTCTGGATACGTTTTAGTTGATGAAACAAATATGGTTGAACTAAATCGCGGGAGTTGTGCGGTAGGATTTTTTGATGAAATAAAAGTTAAAAAGACAGTTATACCTTTTGAGAAGAGCGCTCAAATCGTATTGTTTACAGATGGTGTTCTTGAAGCAATTGCAAATGATGAATTTGAGGCTGAAGAGAAATTACGTACTTTTACAGAAAGAAAATGGGGAGATTTAGAAGGCGAGATAGAAGGGTTTTACAAGGAAGAACAAAAGAAAGCGCAATCAGATGATATGTGTCTAATTATGATACAAACGAATGCGAAATAAAAAGCGTATGAAATCCAAACAGAGGATTTCATACGCTTTTTATTTCGCATTAACGGGCAGTAAGACTCCTACCAAAAAAAATAGTCTGAAGCAAAGAAGGTAGGTGGGAGATCAACTGCCCGTAAATGCCCGATTGGTTCAACTAATAATCAGTGGGGGATACCCCCACTGATTAAAGTTTCACTTTATTGTATTTTTTGATAAATTTGTTCACTAGGATTAAATTGGGTATAATGCGGCATTATATTTGAAAAACGAAGAGTTTCTTTATTTCCTAAACATAGAAATCCATTGTGACTTAAGCTTTCATAAAATAGTTGCTGCACTTGATTTTGAAGTTTACTTGTAAAGTAAATTAAAACGTTACGACAAAGTATAATATGAAACTCGTTAAAAGATTGATCGGTTACTAAATTATGCTGTGCAAAAATAATGTTTTGTAACAGTGAAGGATTAAAATAAGCAAAACGATTATCTGTTGAATAATAGTTAGAAAATGCTTGTGTACCGCCAGCTTGTAAATAGTTTTTCGTATAAGTTTGCATTTTATTTAACGGGAGGATAGCTTGTTTTGCTTTTTCTAACACATTTGTATTCATATCTGTTGCGTAAATAACCGACTTTTCACTTAATCCTTCTTCGTGAAGTAAGATGGACATCGATAATACTTCTTCACCAGTTGCGCATCCAGCATGCCAAATTCTAATTTCAGGTTGCTTTTTCAATTCAGGAATAACATGCTCTCTTAGCGCTTTAAAAAAGGCAGGGTTACGGAACATCTCAGTTACATTAATCGAGAAATCATTTAATAACTGTTCTAAAACCCCTTCCTCGTGAATTACTTTTTCAATTAATTTTGAAATGGTTGGGATATTAGAGAGCTGCATTCGATTACAAATCCTTCTATAAATAGATGTGCGAGCATATTGGCGAAAATCAAATCCTGATAGTTTAAATACCGCTTCCAATAGTAATTCAATTTCTAAGTTCGTGCGCTCATCCGTATCTACTGATGGATCAAAATTATAATACTTATTTTCCACTCCAACTAAACCTCACTTATTTTATTAACCATACACTCATTACCGAATAGAGTTGATGTAGGTTTAATGGTTTACTTATATAATCTGAAGCGCCAGCAGATAAACATTTTTCCTTATCATTTGGCATTGCTTTAGCAGTTAATGCGATAATAGGTATTTCATGTAACCCTAAGTTCATTCGGATATTTTCCATCGTTTCATAACCGTCCATATTAGGCATCATAATATCCATTAAAATAAGGTCAATATTTGTATTGCTTTTTAGTATTTCTAAACACTCTATGCCGTTTTGGGCAGTAATAATGTTGGCATTTTGTTTTTTTAATGCATTTTGTAACGCAAATATATTTCGATGATCATCATCGACAATTAAAATGTTTTTCTCTTGGAAGACGTTATTTGTTTCGGTAGTACCGATAGTTTCTTCAACAACTTCAGCAGGAATAACATCTTCTATCGTTGCTGCGACTTCTAAATTGGATAACTGTATATCATGTAATCCATTTGGAAGGTTAGGAATATATACTGTGAAAGTACTACCTTCTCCTACATTACTCTCTAACGTAATCCAACCACCTAACAATCTAGCAAACTCTTTACAAATAGATAAACCTAGTCCTGTGCCACCATACTTTCGAATCGTTGCTCCATCTGCCTGTTGAAAGGCTTCGAAAATAAGTTGATGCTGTTCTTTAGCGATACCAATACCAGTATCTTTTACTGAAATTGTAATCCAATCTTTACTTATAGACTGCATATCATGACTTAAATTGGTTGTTTCTATTGAATCGAAATGTAAAGAAACGGATCCTTTTTCCGTGAATTTAAATGCATTGGATAATAAGTTTTTAATAATTTGCTCAATCCGTTTTGCATCTGTATAAAACAGATCAGGAATCGTATCACTGTCTTCAATAGTAAATTCGACATTTTTTTGTGCAGCTATATGTAAAAAGTTTTGATGCATATTGGCTGCCATGTCACTTATGTTCGTTGCTTCAAAAATGATGTCTAGTTTGCCTGCTTCTACTTTAGATAAATCTAGTATGTCATTAATTAAAGTAAGTAAGTCTTTCCCTGATGAATGAATGACAGTTGCTAGTTCAATTTCATCATCCGATAAATGATTATCATGATTTTCTCTTAACATTTCAGATAATAGTAAAATACTATTTAACGGTGTGCGTAATTCATGTGACATATTTGCTAGGAACTCAGATTTGTATTTTGAGCTGCGTAACAACTCGCTTGCTTTTTCTTCTAATTCTGATTTGGTAATTTGTAAGTCAGCTGTCTTTTGTTCAGCTTCTTCAGTTCTAGACTCTAATTGTTCATTCGTTGTTCGTAATTCTTCAGCTTGCATTTGTAGTTCTTCAGCTTGCGTTTGTAATTCTTCTGATTGAACTTGTAACTCTTCTGTCATTGCTTGTGATTCATGTAAAAGAGTTTGAATTCGCATACGTCCTATAATGCTATGGATTGTTAAACCTAGATTATCAATAGTTTGTTGAATTAAATCTTGATGTAAGTCTGAAATCTCAGTTACACTTACTAACTCCATTACTGCAATCACCTCATCCTCAAATAAGATAGGGATGACTAGTAGATTTTTAGGACGTATTTCTAATACTCCGCTAGTGACATAACGAAACTCTTCGGGTATATCCCTGAGAATAAAACTTTTCTTTTCTAAGGCAGACTGTCCAATGAAACCTTCACCCATTTGAATGGATTGTTTCCCAATATCAGCACCTTGATCGGCGAAAGAAGCTTTTTTCACATAGTAGACAGTTTCTTCATATTCTTCACGTACATAAAATGCACCGCAAGAAGTTTGCGTTTTTTGTATAATTCCACTAAGAATTTTTTTACCTAACATCTCAATAGAAGATACACCTTGATACATTAAAATTAATTCTGCAAGCTCCGTTTGTAACCACTCTCTTTTCGATATTTCGTCTAGTAGGTGATTCGTTGTATGAGCAAGATCTTTTATTTCATCATGTGTATTTACATGAATTCTTTCCGTAATTTTTTCTTTAGAAGAAATTGATTTAATAGCTTGAATTACATTTTTAATCGTTTTTGTAATGGAATTCGAAATATAGAGTGAAACGATAATGGAAATAAAAGAAAGTAAGAACAATAAACTGTATAACCAAATCTCTAATTTATTATTTTCAGTATCTAATTGTGCTGCTCTTTTTTTCGTTAATTGCTCCTCAGTGCTACGGAAGTTAGTTACCTGTGACTGTAAGGACTGAATTTGAGTCGTGTCGATTGTTTGTACATTATTACTATTATTATTTGTAATAAGTGGGTGAATCTCTTTATTAATCCAACTAGTAATGTTTTCGTTAATCTGTTTTAATTTTTCTTGCTGAGAGGGGTTATCCTCTAATAAAGAAAAAAGATCTTGATAATGTTTTTCGTAATCCTTTTCCGCAGAGTTAAGGGATTGCACGTAATTAGGGTTATTAGAAATGATAAACCCTTTCGCTTTATTTTCAATTGTTAGTAACTCTTTCTCCACTTGATTCGTCAAATTGAGAACTTTAAAATCATGATCAATAATAAAATTACGAGATTTTTGTAAGTTGGAAATCTCATTGTTTAACATAATGAAAGAAACAAGTAAGAACAAAATGATAACTAAATAACCAGCCATAATTTTGTAGCGAATACTAAATTTTGCTTTCGAGTTCATTAAAAATTCCTACCTTCAAGGTTATTAAAACTTTTCTATTTTAAAGAATGAAAAACGTAATATATATTATATCAGTTTTCATAAGGCCAAACTAGAAATCCCCCTATTGTATTAGGGGGTTCTTTTTTTATAGAGGAAATCATTTTGAAATATAAAAACATATATGAAAGGTAGTAAACGAGGGAATAGAGGATAACAAACATTCTAAGAAGGGAAGAGTGTTCTTAAAGCTCTTTTTGCATCTATTCCTTCAAAAATAAATAATATAAGATCTTTCTTTTTTACAGTAAGGAAAAAGGATACTAGAGTGCTTAAATTTTTGATTGATGTCATTGTTCCATGTTTACTTATAAACAAATTAGCTTGAAATGTTGTCATTAAAGCATAAAAATGATGAATCTGAGTTATTGTAGGTGTTTCATTATAAGAAATAGTAGTAGAGTGAATGGCGTTCATCGTAATATTCCTTTCCATATAGTAAGCATAACAATATAAACATACCCGTTTTAAAAAATGTTAAACATATAAATAAGAAAAAATATAAGTATAGTTTTTTTACGTTTAGAAAAGGTTAGGAAGGGTATACATATACTACAAAGAGATTGATTGAAGATGAATTGTAAGATGTCTATGTTTAGTAGATTAGTCTATCAAAATATACTTTTACTTTAAATAAAAAGGAGCCTGGTATACATGAATGAAATGATGATTGATATTACATTTGATTTAATTTACTTGTTAAGTAGTTCACTTGTAGTGCTTTTACTATTCGCTTTCTTCGTAAATGGTTATGTTAATAAGAAGATTAGTGTATACAGAAATGAAGAAAAATAAAGATACATTATATAAAACTTTAGGAGGTTAATAGTTATGAATGTAGATAGAAAAATAGTAGGTGTTTTTAGAACAATTGATGATGCGGCACTCGTTATTAATGAATTAAATGATAAAGGATACTCAGCAGAGAATATTTCAGCTATTGCGAAAGATCAAAAGGAAATTGAACACCTTGAAGAAAAATCGGGTGAAAAAGTGAATAGCGAAACTGCACATAAAGCAGATATCTTTTCAGCGACAGGGCTTGTAGCTGGAGGGGTAGCAGGCGGGCTTGGTGGATTATTAACAGGTCTTGGTGTACTTGCCGTTTCTGGAATGGGTCCAATTGTAGCAGCAGGACCAATCGCAGCAGCTATTGGAGGAGCCGGTATTGGCGGAGGAGCTGGAAGTTTAATAGGAGCATTTATCGGCTTAGGAATCCCTGAAGACCATGCTAAAAAGTATGAAGAATATATTTACGATGGCAATATATTAATTTTAGTAGATGCAAAATTAGACGATAAGTTAGAAATCTATAAAATATTTGATAAGCATAATGCCTATAACTCTGATTTCTTTAAATAAAATATAAACAAAGTGAATATCGTTTTTTGATCTTACAACTTTGGCGCGGCCGAGGAGTCGTATGACTATAAGAGAGGAAGGGCTTATAGTAAAAGATCAAGTTCTATCATGTTATTTAAAAGGGAAGAGGTGCCTTTTCGTGATTGTAAAAATATTAAAGGATAGCAGTAATAGTTTCCTTTGTACAGTTCAAAACAAAAATGGAGACCAGTATGTGAAAAAATGGTTTAGTAAACATGAAAATAACAAAGAATTAGGGCGACCAACTTTTAAAGAAGTAGAAAAGGATTGGAAAGAAAATAGAGAATCGTTTATGTATCCCAATATTAAAGCACTTTATTAAAATTAAACATAATGCGCGCTTTATTATTACAAAACTGTCACATTCCTGTAAGGTAATTCAATGGATTAGATACTTTTTCCATGTCATAATAAAGACATAAGAAAGCTTATCAAAACTACAACTTATTAGGAGAGTGTCAGTCATGATTGTAACAACAACGTCTGGAATTCAAGGTAAAGAAATTATTGAGTATATCGATATTGTAAATGGTGAAGCTATTATGGGTGCAAATATTGTCCGCGATTTATTCGCTTCAGTTCGTGATGTTGTCGGTGGTCGTGCTGGTTCTTATGAAAGCAAGCTAAAAGAAGCTCGTGATATCGCAATGGATGAAATGAAAGAACTCGCAAAACAAAAAGGTGCGAACGCTATCGTTGGTATTGACGTAGATTACGAAGTTGTTCGTGATGGAATGTTAATGGTTGCTGTAAGTGGTACAGCTGTACGTATATAAGTAAATAAAAAACAGGCTCACCCCTTGAAGTTTATGCTTTGAGGGGGTTTTTTGTTTTTAAGTTGTAGAAGTAAACTCCAGTTGCAAGGGTAAAATGAAAAAGAGACAGTGATGCTACATATATGTAATGTGAGTGCAAACTTTATAATAAAGTTGTTATTTGAGATAATGGAAGAATTAGTGGTATAAATAATTTTATAGATAATAATCAAAATAGAGAAGACAGAATGTTCATGGATGGAATAGTTAGGGGGGATTTTCCAATCTGTAATAAAAAACGGAGGTACCGAGAGCGGTTTACAGATGTCTACTACATAAAATTTATAATGGATTGGAGGCAATTTTTATGTTTTGGTTAGGAGGCTTTTTAGGATACATTGTAGGTTCTATTACTACATGTGCGCTACTTTACTTTGGTTATAGAGCCGAGAAGAACAAAAAAGCGGATATGCGAAAGAAAGAGGAGAGAAACATCAATAAAAAAGGTGTATAGGATGTGGAAGAAAAATTGATAACATTGATGCAAAAATAAAGGACAGTTACATATTTTATATGATTACTATGTACTGTCCCGCTTATTCCTTTTGGATTAACAAAAATTGTTTCCTGTCTTGCTATAAATTTTATAAGCAAAAAATCCAAATAAATAGCCTATTCCGGATCCTAAACTAATTGAAAGCAGTGAGAAATCTGGGGAAAACATGCCGAAAATCAAACCAATTATACAGCCAAAAAGCATTCCTATAGGTATTAAACTATCTAATAACAGTTGAGCTTTTTGAGATTTTTTCTTACCTAATTTTCCTTCTTTATATTTCCGTTCCATTCTTTTTATTACAAATACTACAATTCCACCAACTATTAAAACGGGCGCGATTGCCGAAATGAACCACATATTAGAAGCTCCTTTCGTATTTTAACCAAATTATACCATGTAATAACATTTTTTAGTTTAAGCGGAGATAAGATTTTTTGCTTCTCCTTCCTTTTTGTTCATGACTAAAGTTAATAGGAGTAAAATTAAGCTTAAAAGTGCCATTATAATAAAAACTTGCGTATAACTATCAAAATAGTCACGAGCGATTCCAGCTAGGACAGGAATGAATCCGCCCATAATATATCCTCCTGATTGCATCATAGCAGTCCATGCACTTGCATCTTCTGAAGTTTTTGTTTCATATAGTGGCAGCATAAGAGCGAGTGGAAATACGCCGCCGAGCCCGATCCCTAGTAAAATAGAAGGGGTCCATGGTGTAGTTAGTGGGTAAATCATAAGCGATAAACCTACGAGTACAAAGCATATACTTCCTAATAACCAAAGTGCTCTGTTTTTATAAATATCCGCTAATGTTGGAATTAAAAAGCTACATATCATTTGAATCACTGTAAAAACAGTTATAAGAGTACCCGCTTGCTCGCTACTCACACCCATACTTTGATTTGCTGGCGCAAGCCAAGTCGTAATGGAATAAAAGATTCCTGATTGTAGTCCGAAAAAGATTGTAAATAACCATGCTTTTTTATTTCTTAAAGGCAATTTATTATTCTTTTTATTTTGTGTGCTCGTCTTCTTTTTTCGTTTCATAATGGGATACCAAAATATAATGGCGATAATAGTTAGTGCACCCCAAAAAGCGAGTGCCATATTCCAAGATCCTTTTAATACATGTTGTAAAGGAATCATTAATCCTGCACTTAAAGAAGCACCAGTACCCATACCTACTGAATATATTCCAATCATTAAGCCGATTTTCGTAGGGAATTTTTCTTTAATAAAACCTGATAATAACGGACCTGCAAGTGCAATTCCAATACCGATAAATAAAGAGCTCGCGAATAATGTGGAAATAGAAAAGGTAAAAGCTCTCATACATGTTGCCAAGCCAATTAAAATAAGACAAGCCATAATTGATTTTTCTGCCCCGTATTTCTTAATTACCTTCCCAGTCAGTAATGCGAATGTCCCCATACAAAAAACAGGAATAGCTGTTAAAAAACTAACGGAAAAATTGCTTATATTTAAGTCTTGTCGGATTGTTTCTAATACAGGTGAAACAGATGTAATTCCGATACGTAAATTAATAGAAACAAAAAATAGCGCTAGTATATACAAATAAGTTCGTTCTTGATGTTTCAATTTCATTTTCTCCTCTCTTAAACATCAGATGTTATTGAGTATATCATCTGATGTTTTTGTGTAATAGATAAGGAGCTTATTTCAGCTCCAAATTTTGAACAGCGTATTTTCGTGCTTCTTCAGTATTTTGTTTTAAAATCGCTTGGAATAACTTTTCATGAATGTCAGAGTTATCTTCATAGTTCGCTGTATTTAATATGAATTGGCTTAAAATGTGACGAAGGGCAGGTACGAAAGATTGATACAAATCAAGTAGAACTTCGTTTTTGCTCGCCTTTGCAATGGCTAGATGAAACTGAATGTCTGCATCTATGTATGCTACATAATTTCCTTCTTGAAGGGCATTTTTTCTTTTATTCAAATGTCCTTTTAAGTATAAAAGATCCTCGTCGCTTCGGCGCTGTGCCGCTAACATCGCTACTTCTTTATCTAACATATTTCGTGCTTCATACACATGATTTATATTAGCTGCTTGTAGTCGTTTTTCAAATGAATCTTGCGTTATATTAAGTGAGACAATACGAGTACCTTGTCCTTGTCGAACTTCTAATATGCCAGCATGTACTAATATTTTTATGCTTTCTCGTAGCGTTGAGCGTCCTACCCCTAACTCTTCCATTAATTGCGGCTCTGTAGGGAGGCGATCACCAACTTCATACTTCCCAGAAAAGATTTTCTCTTGTAGACGTTCCAATACTTCATCGACTAATTTCCGCCGAGAAACTTTTGAAAAAGATTTCTTTTCGTTCATATTCATCTGCTCATCTCCTGTTATGTTCGCTTTTATGATAACCAATATAAGTGCTGTTGACAATGTTATTTTTAGGTAGTTGAAGCCGGGATATCAAAATTAGGTTTATAAGGCATAAAAAAATCAATCAAAATAGAGTCTTCAATTGCATTCAATAACTCGTCAAAAACACTTTCCCTTTCGTTTTCTCAGCAGATTGCACAACATCAACTGCCGCTTTCACATCTGCTAAGTCATACGTAGAATGTACCGTCATAAAACACAATTGCTTATTTTCTACTAAACGAATTAAGTGACGAAACGTTTCTTGCCATTTATATGGTGACACTTCATTATTCCAATGTCGTAAATGAAATATGTTTGCGTGTACTTTTGCTCTCGTGACAATCTCGGCCCAGTTTACTTGTACGCCCGATAGGAGACCTATCGTTAAAAAATGCCCGTTTGGACGTAAGGAGAAAGCTAATTCATTTCCATCCGGTCCTCCGATGGAATCAATTGCAGCATCCGCACCGAGCCCGTTTGTTAATGACATAACTGTTTCATAAAGCGGGGTAGTGGAAGTATCAATTACATATGCAGCACCAAGGCGCAGTAATTCTTCTGTATGCTTATTATTTCTTGTAACAGCAATTAATCGGAAATTTAAAATTTGTGATAACTGCGCAAATAGATGTCCAATAGCGGATCCACAAGCATTCACTAATAAAACATCATTATGCTGTAAGTTTAGCGTTTCTGTACATGTAACCCACGCAGTAAGAGGATTAATATACATTTGTGCCGCTGTAAAATCATCAATGGAATCAGGAACAGGGACTACAAAATCAGCTAATGTCTTCACATATTCTTGCCAAGTACCTTTCCCGCGTAAAGGTAACACACGTTTACCGATAAGGTCTCGAGAAACAAAAGCGCCTACATCTTCTACAATACCAACACCTTCATAACCAGGTATGTTAGGCAAAGGGATTCTATGTGCGTATGCTCCAGTGATGGGAATTAAGTCAGATGGATTAATCGGTCTAACTAGCATACGAACGAAAACTTCATTATCTTTCAGTGGTTCTATATTTTTATATTCAACTTGTAATACGTCTTTTGGATTGCCAAACTTATGAAATTGAATGCATGTTCCAAGCAAAGTAATTTGCCCCCTTAGTTTGATTGGGTTTATTATAGCATTTTTGGTTTGGGCGATTATTTTGTTAGTGATAAATAGGGTTTTTAATTTACGTATTTATCGGAATTTTATAAAATGTTTATAGAACTATAAAATGGGGGGATTTCTTCATGTGTACTAGTTTGACGTTACAAACAAAAAATTTCCAGCATCTTTTTGGGAGAACAATGGATTTCACATTAGATATGAATCAAGAAGTAATAATCATTCCTCGGCGTTATCAGTGGAACAATATAACTGGTGAAACGATCCGAGCGAAAAAGGCTGTTGTCGGAATGGGAATTAATTTTGGAGGAAGGGTCATGATGGCGGACGGAGTAAATGAAACTGGTATGACATGTGCAACTCTCTATTTCCCAGGATTTTCTACTTATAGTAATCATATAGATAGCAATAAAACGAATGTAGCACCATTTGATTTTGTGACTTGGAGCCTCACGCAGTTCAATTCTGTTGAAGAATTAAGAAAATATATTGATAACATTGCCTTTATAGATGTGCCATTACCAGTTTTAGGAATTACGCCACCGCTACATTGGATTTTAGCAGATAAATCGGGAGCGTGTATTGTACTTGAGCCGACAGCTGATGGAATAAAAGTGTATGACAATCCAATAGGAGTAATGACTAATAGTCCGGAGTTTAATTGGCATTTACAAAATTTAAGACAATATATTGGACTTAAATCGCAGCCATTTGCGCCAACTGAGTGGGGAGATGTACCATTAAGTGCTTTTGGCCAAGGTTCAGGAACAATGGGACTTCCTGGAGATTTCACCCCGCCATCAAGATTTGTACGGGCAGCATATGGCAAACAAAACATTCAAAGTATAGAGAACGAAGAAGAGGGGATATCGGCTATTTTTCATATCTTATCAAATTGTGAGGTTCCTAAGGGGGCAGTAATAACAGAAGACGGTATATTAGATAATACGATCTATACAAGTGCAATGTGTATGGAGTCTGGAACATATTATTACCATACTTACGATTGTAGACAAATTATAGCCATTCATTTATTCAATGAAGATTTAGATACAGCTGAGATTAAAACGTATCCGTTCCAGCGGAAGCAAAAAATCTTTTATGAAAACTGATAAAAACACCTCCATTGAATTTGCATACTTAGTATGCGAATTCGGGAGGTGTTTTTCTATTAAGCCGAAGCTTTCTTCATTCTCTCAAGTAAACTAGATAACACATGCGTACGATACGATTCTAGTTTTTTACCTTCATAAGTACGGATACCTAATTTTTTAAGTTCTTTTACATACCAACCTTTGCTTCCGAAATACATGTGATCGCTCCCCTTCAACTTTGTTTTTATTTGTTCTGATTGCATATGGAGGTACAGGTAATATAATGAAGGAAATGAATTTCGCGCGAAAATGGTTAACTTTGTTGCAAAAGACATATATACTAAAGATAGTATACAACGAGGTGGACAAGACGTGATTATAGAGAAGCACGAAATTCAAATTGACCAAATTACTAGCGGTAAAGTGAATATCTTTACTTTCTATAGAAATAGAAAGCAAATTGATGATCATTTTTTACGATTGCAAGAACCATCGCTTACAGCAAACTACTTCTTCCATTTTCATTTTGATGCAGAGAGCTTGCATCTACTGCAGGAAGAGTTTCCAGGCGTATATCCGTACGACGGTAGTGAAACGATTCACGACTGGACGGAAAAGATGAAAGCTGAATTGCAACATCAGATCCAAACAGGTAAATGGAATAAACGCGTACGTATTGGTAATCGCATTCTAGATGTGGTGTTTACGTGGTGTGACGAAGATATAGTAGAGTGAAAAAGAAGCGGATGACGCTTCTTTTTTTTAGCGCTGGAATAAAACGAGCTTACCTGCAGTAGATGTACAGCGATGTGTTTTTTCATACAATCCTTTTTCTTGTAAAATAGATTCACCTTTTGCTTTTGCTTCTTTTTCAGTTGCCGCCTCGAATGATTCGTCTAATGCTTTTGAACCATCTTTTTCAAAGACTGTTAGAACGTATACTCCCATGAAAATTCCCTCCAATAATTAAAATCAGAATCTTATAATTATTTTGACATAAAACGCTACAATATGCAAAGAAATATATGACATTGCGTGGTAAAATAGAATGAAACTTTAATCATCGAGAATATTTTCATTCTCGATGATGATTAGTTTTCAGCGATGTTAATTTTAATAAAATGAAACTTTTGAAAGATAGAAAGGATCGTTATTTGTGAAACAAGTAAAGTTTATACATGCGGCTGATTTGCATTTGGATAGTCCGTTTAAAGGAATGGAGATGAATGTTGCGCAGTCTGTTTGGGAGAGAATGAAGCAAAGTACGTTTGAATCATTTGAGCGTATTGTTGATAAAGCGATTCAAGAGCGCGTTGATTTCGTATTACTAGCTGGGGATTTGTATGATGCGGAGACGAGAAGTTTGAGGGCGCAAGTGTTTGTGCGTGAGCAAATGAAGAGACTTTCGCAGTACGATATCCCTGTTTTTATTATTCACGGTAACCATGATCATTTAGGAGGAAGCTGGGCAGCGATTGAGTTTCCGGAAAATGTTCATGTGTTTACGGAGCCTTACGTAGAAGAGAAATCATTTTATAAAAATGGTGAGCTATTAGCTTCTATTTATGGGTTTAGTTATTTGCAGCAAGCGGTAACGGATAATATGACAGCGCAGTATACGAAAATGAGTGATGCGCCTTTTCATATTGGCATGCTTCACGGAAGTGTGGAAGGAGATGCAGAGCATAATCGCTATGCACCGTTTCAAACTCGTGAGTTGAAAGAAAAACAGTTTGATTATTGGGCTCTTGGCCATATACATAAACGTGAAATTTTATCAGAAGAGCCATACATTATTTATCCAGGGAACATACAAGGTCGTCATCGTAAGGAAACAGGTGAGAAGGGTGCGTACCTTATTGAACTTACGAAACAAGGAACGCATTGCTCATTTTTCCATACGGCAGATGTTGTATGGGATGAGATCGAAGTTTGTATTGATGGACTTGAAACTGTTGATGAACTTATGACGAGCATGTCAACTGCGATGAATGAGTGCCGAAGAGAAGAGGAAGGGACGCTTTTAACTGTCGTATTCACAGGGCAGGGCCCACTTTCTCCTTATTTGCGTGACGAAAAGCGTGTGGAAGAGATTTTTCACATTTTAGCATCTGGCGAAGAGCGAAAAGATTTCGTATATGCAATGAAGTGGAAAAATGAGACGGTTTCTTTTGCAGAAATCGAACGTTTGAAAGCGGAAAATCATTTCGTCGGTAGTGTGCTAAAGGAGCTAGAAGCTTTCACAAATATGGACGGCGTGTTGCGCACCATTTGGACATCTCCTGTAGCGCGTAATAGTATTGAATCTTTTACAGAAGACGAGAAGAAAGAGATTCAAAAGGAAGCAGAAAATATTATTTTAGAGCAATTATTCCAGCAAGAGAGGGATAAAAAATGAGAATTGAAAAACTCCATATTTATGGGTACGGAAAATTAGAAAATGTGGAAATGGATCTTTCCTTGCTGACGGTGCTATACGGTGAAAATGAAGCGGGGAAATCGACAATTCGCTCGTTTATGAAAAGTATTCTGTTCGGTTTTCCGACGAGAGGACAGCGCCGTTATGAGCCGAAAGAAGGCGGGAAGTATGGCGGTGCGATGACTGTACAAACAGAGCAGTACGGCCGTTTGAAAATTGAACGATTGCCAAAGACGACAGCTGGCGAGGTGACCGTTTATTTTGAAGACGGGAAAACGGGCGGCGAGGAAATTTTAAACGATATATTAAGCGGGATGAATGAAAGTTTATTTGAATCGGTCTTTTCATTTGATATGCATGGTCTTCAAAATATTCATCAGCTCGGCGAAGCGGATATTGGCAATTATTTATTTTCAGCAAGTGCAGTCGGAAGCGATGCGCTATTACAGTTAGATAAAAAGCTAGAAAAAGAAATGGATCAGCGTTTTAAACCGAGTGGGCGTAAACCGGAAATTAACGTGTCACTGCAAGAGATGAAGAAGCTTGAAGAGAAGATGAAAGAGTGGCAAGGAAAAATTGGCACGTATGAAAAACAAGTGGAGCAGTTAAAAGAAAGTGAAGAGAAGCTTGCTTCTGTTCGCGGAGAGAAAGAGAGTGCAGAAAGGCGAAAGCAAGATTATGAAATATTAGCAGCGCTTGAGCCCCTCGTTATTGAAAAGCGTGCGCATGAGAAAGTGTTAGAAAATGAGAGCGGGCAGTTTCCTGTAAACGGAATGGCGCGCTATGAAGCGATTAAGGCGAAGATGGAGCCGCTTCAGTTACAAGTTGATTCGCTCCATAAGAAAATCGAGACAGTGCAATCGGAAATTGCCTCGATTCAAATAGATGAAGAGTTTTTACAAAAAGAAAGTTATGTAGAAGAACTTCGTATGCAACATATGTCTTACGAAAATGCACGCCAAGAAATGCGTGATATGACAGGAAGTATTGCGAATATAAAAAAAGAAATTGCAGAACTAGAACAGCAAATTGGTGCTACTTTTGAAAAGGAAGCGGTTCTTGCGTTTGACATGAGTTTGGCAACGAAAGAATTAATTACGCAAACCGTGCAAAAGGCACGTGAATTAGAAACGCAAAAAGCACAGCTTGATGATCGTTTTAAAGTAGCGCAAGAGCAATTAGAAGAACAAGAAGAAAATATAAGACAGATTCAGAAACAAATGTTAGTTGATGAAGAGCGAAATACGTTAGTTGAGAAAGAGAAATCGTTCCAAGATGCGGCGTTTATCGGTATGGGCGCAGAGAGAATGAAGCGCAAGTATGAGGAAAAAGCAGGAGCAGCTATGCAAAAGAAAAAGCAGTGGCAAAGAATTTGTCTTCTGTTACTTCTTATTAACACGCTTGTTTTATTCACGAGTTTATTTATTGATAACCGCCCGCTCTTATTTATTAGTGTTATTGTTTTTGTAGGGATTGTCCTTGCTCTTGTTTTATATAAAGATCCATCAAGCGGATTACAAGAAGAGCTTCTTACTCTTCGGCAAAGTGCTGGCGGAAGACAAAGTGAAGAAGCGCTGTCTGTGCGCTATCAGTTAGAAAAGGATGAAGAAATTCGTAAGCTATTTGAGCGTGAGTCTTATAAATTGCAGCAAATGGAGCGAGCTTATGATAAAGTCGTTTCATCGTATGAGGAATGGGAGAGAGAAACGTTCCAGGCGGGAGAACAAGTAGATGCATATAAAACGCGCTATATGTTCCCAGAATTTTATACGTATGCACACATATTGCCAGCGTTTGAGCGTATTGAAAAAATGCAGCAATTATATCGTGAATTAGATAAGCAAGGTACGCGAAAATCTTCATTATATGAAATGATTTCGCATTTTGAACAGAAACTAGAAACTGTTATCGGTAGTGCGGAGTATAGTAAGTTGTATGAGGCGCAAAGCCTTATGCAAAATGAGAAAGAGAAGAGACAAACTTGTAAGCAGCTGAAAGAGAAGCTAGCTGAATGGCAAGAAGAATATGAGTTCATGCAAGAGCAATTGAAACAACTGCTAGTAGAACGAAATGCATTATGGAATATTGCAGAGGCTACAGATGAAGAGATGTTTTTAGAAGAAGGTAAACTGGCGGAAAAACGTGAAGATGCTGAGAAACAAGTAGTGCGTTTATTACCGCAAATTGATCTGTTGGAACAGCGTTTAACGAGCTTGTCACTAGCTGAACATTACGAAGCTGACGGTTATGAAGAGAAATTAAAGAGAGAAATGACAGTCGTGCAAAACTGCCTGGCGCAAGAGAAAGAACTGACAGAGCGTATTGCGAAACATCGTATGGAAATTGCGAATTTAGAAGAAGGTAGTACGTATGGCGATTTAATGCATGAATGGGAAATGAAAAAAGCGCAATTGCGTGAACAAGTGAAGAAGTGGGCTGCTTATGCGGCCGCAAAAACGGTGTTAACGAAAACGAAGCAATATTATCATGAAGTGCATCTGCCACGTATTTTACAAAAATCAGAAGAGTACTTTGTGTATTTAACGGGCGGACGCTATAGTAAAATCTTTTCACCGTCAGAGTCAGAGCCGTTCATAGTTGAGCGTAACGACGGTATGCGTTTTTACAGTCATGAACTAAGCCAAGCGACAGCGGAGCAGTTATATTTATCGTTGAGATTTGCACTTGCGAAAACATTTGAACACGATTATCCATTTATTATTGATGATAGTTTTGTGCACTTTGATGCGGTAAGGACGAATCGAACGATTGAACTAATAAAGGAAATTGCAAAGGATAGACAAGTCATATTCTTTACATGTCATGCGCATTTACTTGCGTATTTTACAGAAAAACAGATTATAAAATTAACACATATGCGTAAAGAAAATGAGTTGTAGTGTGCTATACTAAAAGTAACTGATTTGGTGGAGGAATTCGAATGAAAAAGAAAATTGCAGAGTATGAAGTTGGTGAACAAGTCGATGTTTTCTTGTTAATTAAAACAGCGACAAAAGGTCTAGCAAGTAATGGAAAGCCATTTTTAACAGTAATCTTACAAGATCCAAGTGGAGATATTGAAGCGAAGCTATGGGACGTATCACCAGAAGTTGAGAAACAATATGTAGCAGAAACAATCGTTAAAGTAGCTGGTGATATTTTAAATTACAAAGGCCGTATTCAATTACGTGTGAAACAAATCCGTGTTGCGAATGAAAATGAAGTAACAGACATCTCGGATTTCGTTGAAAAAGCACCAGTGAAAAAAGAAGATATGGTTGAGAAAATTACACAATACATATTTGAAATGAGAAATCCGAACATTCAACGTCTAACAAGACATTTGTTAAATAAGCATCAAAACGAATTTTTAGAATATCCAGCAGCGACAAAGAACCATCACGAGTTCGTATCTGGACTAGCTTATCACGTCGTATCGATGCTAGATTTAGCGAAAGCTATTTCAAATCTATACCCATCATTAGATAAAGACTTACTATATGCAGGCGTTATTTTACATGACCTTGGTAAAGTAATTGAACTATCTGGCCCAATTTCTACAACGTATACGTTAGAAGGAAACTTACTAGGCCACATTTCTATCATGGTGAACGAAATCGGTAAAGCAGCAGACGAATTGCAAATCGATGCAGAAGAAGTATTAATTCTTCAACACATCGTCCTTTCTCACCACGGAAAAGCAGAATGGGGTAGCCCAAAACCACCATTAGTAAAAGAAGCAGAAATTCTGCATTACATCGATAACTTAGATGCAAAAATGAACATGATGGACCGCGCATTAGGACGCACAAAACCAGGCGAATACACAGAGCGTGTCTTCGCACTTGATAATCGTTCGTTCTATAAACCGACGTTCCATAATTAAAAGTGTGAATAAAGTGGCCTTATTAAGTTTTAAAAGCTTAGTGAGGCTGTTTTCTTTATTAAAAATTAAATGAAATAGTTAAGAAGTACGCATGGGGTTAACGAAGAACGATTAAAACATATCTCACCACTAGAATGGGAGCATATCAACTTTAATATGGCAGATACTTAGAATCGCTTCAGCCTGTATAACAGGCCTAAAAATAAGAGTTGAAACTTGTTTAGCATCTATTTTTGTTAAAAGGTGGGAGAATTGTGCTATGATGTGAGCAAATATAAAACTATCTAAAGGAGGGATTCACATGCCGCATGTTGTGTTTCGTGGAATTACTACTGAACAATTAAAACACATAAGCAAGCCATTAGTAGAAGAGCTCGCAGAGATTTGTGAGTGTGGTACGGATAATTTTACGTTGGAACTACCAAGTTCTACGTATGTATTCAATGGAGAAGAAATAGAAGCGTTTCCTCTTATTGAAGTGAAATGGTTCGAGCGTGGACAGGAAATTCGTAATCGATTTGCCAAGGCCATTACTACATATGTAATGGATTTTGGACTTCCAGAAGTAGAGGTTGTATTTACGGTTTTCACAGAGTCAGCGTATTATATTAACGGGAAGCATTGTGCAAGTTAGAGCTATTATAAATGTTTTTGTAACATTTATCCCGCATTAACGGGCAGTAAGACCCCGACCTCAAAATTCAGCGGAAGCAAAGAAGTTAGGTGGGGGATCAACTGTCCGTAAAAGCCCGATTGGTTCAACTAATAATCAGTGGGGGATGAACAAAACCCCCACTGATTAAAGTTTCACTTTATAAGGGATAGAACCACATCGTTATCAAGCTAACTAGAAAAAATACCCTCTAAAAAGAAAAAGGCGTTATTCTTTCTGAGAAATCATAGGAAAGGATAACGCCTTTATATCAATTTTAATATAATCGATTCACTTCTTTATAAAAAGTTTGGTTATTTTATTGAAGCTTATTCCGCAAACACACCCGTTTGTTCACTTTTTTACTGTTTGAAAGCCATACTTTTTATATTGATTCATTTATTGGAAAAACCGAAAGTTTTAAACTCTCTCTATTACATATTTATTTTTGGAAAAATAGCCTAACTCCAAATACTAATAATACTGTGCCAGTAATACCCTCTATTGTACGGTTCACCTTTTCTTTTCTTAAAAAAGTTCTTAATTGACGTATTAGAGAGATATAAAGTAAATACCATATTGCTGTCAAAGTCGTAAATGTGAATCCCAACAAAAGAAATTGGAAGAAATGACTTTGATTACTCACAATAAATTGGGGTAGAAAACTAAGGAAAAATACAGCCGTTTTTGGGTTTAAGATTGCCGTGGTAAATCCTTGTCTAAAACTTTTAACCGTTCCAATATCCTTAGAGTTTATTTCCACTGAACCTGACATATCTTCTTTTTTAGAAAAGGCACTTTTAATTGACTTTACAGCTAAATAAATTAAATAAAATGCCCCAGCATATTTTATTAATGTAAATAGCATAGCAAATTTCATTAAGATAGCAGAGAGTCCTAGTGTAGCCATTATTGTATGAATCATCATTCCAGATACCGTTCCTAAGACGGTCTTTATCCCACCATTTCTACCATGAGAGATAGTGTTTTTTGTAACTAAAGCAAAACCGGGACCAGGCATCATTATAATAAGGAGTGCTGTAAGGATAAATAGCATATAATTTTCCATGTTCTGGTATTTCCTTTCTGATTTTTAGTTTCGCTTATAGTATAGCTTTTTTCCTTAAAACATTAAATATAAAAAGTGTGATCAGGATAGTATCATAAACTTTCAAGGAGTTGTAATTGAATTATAGAGGGCTTCACTTGAATAATGTTCTTCTGTAAATGAGCGTTTTAATAGAATGTCAATTACGTAAATAATCAGATTTTACACCCTAAATGTTATTTAACAAAAAATCTCGAATTCGAGATTTTTCTCTTGCTTTTCAATCACTTGAGGTGTAAAGTGATAGTAACGAAAGCGATTGAGTCATATGAAAAACATACACTCAGTTGTTTTCGATTAAAAAACAAAGTAACTTATACAGTAAAAACTAAGATGAATTTACAAAAACATAATTAAGAATAAATTGAAAAGCTAAAAACCATATTAGTTGTGGGAAATGTTATTTTTTTAGTTATCACTTGACTAGTAAAACGAAACGGAGGAATAACCAATGTATGAAATTAAAGGGCATCATCACATTTCAATGGTTACGAAAAATGCAAATGAAAATAATCACTTTTATAAAAACGTGCTTGGCTTACGTCGTGTGAAAATGACAGTAAACCAAGATGATCCGTCAATGTACCACCTATTTTATGGGGATAAAACAGGAAGTCCAGGTACGGAATTATCATTTTTTGAAATTCCTTTAGTAGGAAGAACATATCGTGGTACAAATGCAATTACTCGAATTGGATTGCTCGTTCCTTCAGAGGATAGCTTACATTACTGGAAAGAACGATTTGAGAAATTTGATGTGAAACATAGTGAAATAACAACATATGCAAATCGTCCTGCTTTGCAATTTGAGGATGCTGAAGGTCTTCGCTTAGTATTACTCGTTTCAAACGGAGAAAAAGTAGAGCACTGGGAAACTTGGGAGAAATCAGAAGTTCCTGCAGAGCATCAAATTCAAGGAATGGGTTCTGTGGAAATGACAGTTCGTAGACTTGATAAAATGTCGAGTACACTTACAGAGATGTTTGGTTATACAGAGGTTAGCCGAAATGATCAAGAAGCAATTTTCCAGTCCATTAAAGGAGAGGCTTTTGGAGAAATCGTTGTGAAATATTTAGATGGTCCTACTGAAAAACCGGGCCGCGGTAGCATTCACCATTTAGCAATTCGCGTGAAAAACGATGCAGAGCTTGCTTATTGGGAAGAACAGGTGAAACAAAGAGGCTTCCATTCTTCAGGAATCATCGACCGTTTCTACTTTAAAAGCTTATATTTCCGTGAATCAAACGGAATCCTTTTTGAAATTGCGACAGATGGACCAGGATTTACAGTTGATGGAGATGTGGAACATTTAGGAGAAAAACTTGATTTACCACCGTTCTTAGAAGATCAGCGTGCAGAGATTGAAGCGAATTTAGCACCTATTGAAGAGAAGTAATAGGAGAGAAAATATAAATTAAAAAACATTGGAGGAATATAAAATGAACCAATTAAAAGGAATTCACCACGTTACAGCGATTACAAGTAGTGCAGAAAAGAACTATGAGTTTTTCACTCACGTTTTAGGAATGCGTTTAGTTAAGAAAACAGTAAACCAAGATGATATTCAAACGTACCATTTATTCTTTGCAGATGATAAAGGTAGTGCAGGAACAGATATGACATTCTTTGATTTCCCAGGTGTTCCGAAAGGTGTACACGGTACAAATGAAATTTCAAAAACTTCATTCCGTGTTCCGACTGATGCAGCATTAGAGTATTGGGTGAAACGCTTTGACCGTCTTGAAGTAGAACATACAGGAATTAAAGAGCAATTTGGTAAGAAAACTCTATCTTTCATTGATTTTGATGACCAACAATATCAATTAATCTCTGATGAATTAGATAAAGGAATCGAATCAGGTACACCGTGGCAAAACGGGCCAGTACCATTAGAATATGCAATCACTGGTTTAGGACCTGTATTTATCCGTATTGCAAACTTTAGCTTCTTCAAAGAAGTGTTAGAAAAAGTTCTATTATTTAAAGAGGTTGCGCAAGAAGGGGAATTCTATTTATTTGAAGTGAACAAAGGCGGAAACGGTGCATCTGTTATTGTAGAACATAATACAGTTCTTCCTGAAGCACAACAAGGTTTTGGTACAGTGCACCATGCGGCATTCCGCGTAGAAGATCGCGCTGTATTAGAAGAATGGATTGAGAGAATCAGTAGCGTAGGACTTCCTTCATCTGGATATGTAAACCGTCACTTCTTCGAATCATTATATGCAAGAGTTGCACCACAAATTTTATTTGAATTCGCAACAGATGGCCCAGGATTTATGGGAGATGAGCCATACGAAACACTTGGTGAAAAATTATCTTTACCTCCATTCCTAGAGCCAAAACGTGAAGAAATTGAAAAATTAGTTCGTCCAATTGATACAGTGAGAAGTACGAAGGAATTTATTAAAGAGTAAAAATAGAGATAGTAAGTAGGAGAGCAAGTAGTTTTAGCGGAGTGCTGGAACTGCTTGCTTTTTATTTATCCTAGTAAGTTTTCTGACAATTGTTTCTCAAGTTATTAAAAAGGAAAACTTTGGTATAATTAATCAAAATATTAAATTTTCTGATAATTATTTTTCAATGCATAGAAAAGGAGTGGTAATATACAATTTTGATAATTGTATAAAAATACTAATTTTGTAAGTTTGAGAAAAGGAGATGCGAGTGTATGGGAGCAGATGTAGTAACGCGGGAGCAAATGAAACATTCTTTAGATGATTGGTATCGTGTAATGTTACAGCAAAACATAGAGAAGGCCACGGAAATGAAAGAGGAGATTGAAAGTAAGATTAGTGGGTTGGACGTGGATCAGGATGTATTGCTTTATCATGCGTTGTTGAATTTTAGATATGATGCATTAGTTGATTGGATTTCAGTTAGAGAAGATAGTTTTGATAAAGTGGAATCTTTCGAAATTCCAACAGAAGGTGTTCTAGCTTATTACTATCACTTTTTTAAAGGGTTTCATTGCACATTAATTTCAAATTATAATGAAGCGAAAGAACAGTATGAGCAAGCTGAGAAGTTATTGAAATATATTGCCGATCCGATAGAACATGCGGAGTTTAATTATCGGATGGGGAATTTCTATTATCAAAAATATGACCAAGTTCATGCAATAGATTACTTGAATAGGGCAAAAGCAGCATTTTTACAATATCCAGGCTATGAAATAAAAGTAGGATTATGTGAAAATGCTTTTGGACTATGTTGTGTAGACATAGATCACTATGAATTAGCGGAAGAAAACTTTAATTCTGCTATGGAAGTATTGCAAAAAGCAGATCAAAAAAAATATATGCTAATGGTTCGGCATAATTTAGCTTGGCTTTATGCTAGTCAAAATCTTTCAGAATTAGCGATTCGTCATATATCTGAGGTGACCAAAAATTACCCAGAACACTTTAAAGCCTTGTTTGTAGAAGCACATGAACATTACAAATTAGGACAATATAATTTAGCGAATCCAATTGTTGAAAAAGGTTTAAATATTTGTGTTGATTTAGGAGAAAAAGAATTTCAACATCGGTTTAAAATTTTGAAAGAACTCAATGGAAAATCTTCAGTATCAATTATTGAAGATGTAATTTTAGAAGGACTTTCTTATTTTGAGAGAGAAAGATTATGGGATTGTATTCAAGAATACACTGAAATTTTAGCACTGAAATTTTATGAATTTGATGATCATGTTAAGGCAAGTAAATATTTTTATATGAATAATAAGGCTCAAAAAAATATATTGGAAAAGGGAGCGTTAAAATAATGAAGAAATTTCGTTTGGCTATTGTTGGGACTGCATTAGTAGGGGTATTATCAATTGGGTTCAATAGTTCTTTTACAAATCAAGCTGTAAATATAGGAGACACAGGAGGAGCACCAGCAAGACCAGACTACGTTAATATAGGAGACACAGGAGGGGCACCAGCAAGACCAGACTACGTTAACATTGGAGACACAGGAGGAGCACCAGCAGATAATAGAGGCGACGGCGGAGTAAGCCAACTATAATAACAAAGAAAGGGACTTCAACATGAAGTCCCTTTTTCTATTTTCAGGTCATGTAGAGAAAAGAATTGACTTACTTTAAATATGTAACTATAATGGTTACAGAATAACCATTAGTAACAGAAATGAGTTATATTTTTTTAGTATAATTGTAACTGTTTTAGTTACAATTAAAAAGAGAACATAAAATAACCAAAAAATGTAAAAACTTTAAATAACAACAAGAGGAAGGAGACGGGAACTTTGAAACGGTTTAAGTTTTATTTGATTAGCGGTATTGTGCTTGTTTTGCTTATCGTATGTAACTTCGTTGATAAGCCGATTGCGAAGGTTGAAGAAGTGAAAGATACTGTTATGATGAAGCTGAATACGAAAGAGAGTATGGCGCAAATTGATGGGCAGACGATTTATTTTAAGCAAATTGGTGAGGGAAAACCGCCGTTACTCATGTTGCATGGGTTTGGTGGTTCTTCTGATGGGTTTAGTGATATTTATCCGGAACTAGCGCGAGACCATACGATTATTGCGGTTGATATTTTAGGGTTTGGGCGTTCTTCTAAGCCAGTTGATTTTCAGTATTCGTTTCCTGCGCAAGTGAATTTATATTATAAGTTAATGAAGAAGCTCGGATACGATCAGTTTGCGGTGCTTGGCCATTCGATGGGCGGAGAGATGTCCCTCAATTTAGCGTATTTATATCCGGATGCAGTAACGCATCTCATCTTGGCGGATGCTACAGGGATAGAGTCTTTCCAGCAAAAAGAAAGTTATGAAGTACCACCGCTATCGACGGACTTACAAACTGTAACCGAGATTACGAAGTATAATAAAAATGAAGTGAAAAATAGTCGTGATGATAAAGAGCATTATGATCAGCTTACGAAAATGAGAGAGCGCCGCATCGCGATGGAAGCCGATAAGATTAAGGTGCCGACTTTAATTATATGGGGACGACACGATAAGAGCGTTTCTTGGAAAAATGGTGAACTGTATCATGGGCTATTTGCAAATAGTACGTTTCATATTATTGAAAAAGGATACCACGCACCGTTTCGTCAGGAACCAATTGAGTTTATGGAATATGTACAAGCATTTTTCGCGAAGCATCCACAATAAAAATTTAGGTATAAATCCACTTCTTTCCTCATAGAGTGAAAATAATAAGGCTTGTCTAAGGAAAGGAATGAAGTGATTTGGAAACTTTACCATGGTGGGTGTATCTTGTAATTGTCGGGATTGTACTAAGTGGCTACATGGTTTTATATACTTCGAAAAAAGAGCAAGATATGGATAATGAGTTTATTGAAAAAGAAGGCGAAGTATATATGAAGCGTTTAGAAGAAGAGCGTGAGAAACGTAATCAGGAAAGTGATAAAGATTCGGTATTGCTTTAATAGAAATTTTGAAAGGTTACCACCTAGTAGGATTTTACATCTCGGTGGTAGCTTTTTTTCTTCTGCGGGAGCAGTATATGTTCATCAAGCTAAGGTTATATTAGTTTAATTTTACATGTATAAGAGAGTCATCATAAACTTTTATTGATGGTATTTATATATTTTTTTACTCATAAGAATGGAACTAGTGGGGATTTTACTGGGGGGGATTAACAATGCATAGGGATGAAACTTCATTACATCCGGATACAGGTGTTACATCTGTAATGTTTGTTGAGCGTTCATTAAATGAAATTCGTTTTTGGTCTAGAATCATGAAGGAGCATTCTTTTTTTCTTCGTTTAGGATTTAGGTGCGAGGATACTCAACTAATCGAAGAGGCGAATCAATTTTATCGATTGTTTGAACATATTGAACAAATAGCGCATTCCTATACAAATGAAACAGATCCTGAGCAAATAAAAAGATTTAATGCAGAAGTACAACAAGCCGCAACTAATATTTGGGGATTTAAAAGAAAAATTTTAGGATTAATTCTCACATGTAAATTGCCAGGACAAAATAACTTTCCACTTTTAGTTGACCATACAAGTAGGGAAGCTGATTATTTTAGAAAACGTTTAATACAATTAAATGAAGGTAAATTAGATGCGCTTCCTGATGCTATTATTAAAGAAAATGTTTTCTTTTTACGGATTATGGCAGACCATGCTAAATTTATTGGCCATCTTCTTGATCCATCGGAAAGAAAGCTTGTAGATACAGCGCGGAATTTTAGCAATGATTTTGATGAATTGATGTATCAAGCAATTGACTTAGAATCTATGAAACCACAATCCCAAACAGCCCCTCTTTTAGATCAATTTTTAGATCAAAATCGTGTGTCGGTTGCATCTCTTCGGGATTTTAAGAAAACAGCACGTGATTTAATTGAGCAATGTAAAATAAAGAGTATCATTCATCCCTTATTAGCAGACCATGTTTTCCGTGAAGCTGATAGATTTCTTGAAATCATTGATATGTTTGATGTTCATCTTACAAATATTCAATCACAACCTAGATATTAGAAGATAAGGAAAGATAGTATTTTACTTTCGGTTGAGAAGTTAACAATTTATTGTTAGCTTCTTTTCATTGTTGTTAAAATTTTCTTTTCGTTTAGTAAATTTCCTTTTAAAGACTACATAAATCCCTTTGATCGAATATGTAATTATTTGTAAAACGATATATATATATTGAAAGATTATGAATATACAGGAAATCTATGGATAGTATATTTTAATAAATTATTCGGGGGAAATTTATTAGTTAAGTATATTAACTTGTTTGCACTACATTTTACAAATAAAGGGGTATTAGTAATCATGAAAGCAAAGAAATTAGTAAGTTTAGCATTACCAGTTATGTTATTGAGTGGTTGTATTACAATTGAAACTGATGGTAAGAAAGCTGAACCAAAGAAAGAAGAAACGCAAAAGGTAGAGAAAGAGAATAAGACTTCTGAAAAAGAGAGTAAGTCAACTGATGGCAAGAAAGAGGATAGCTTGTCTGTAGCGAAAGGTGAAGGTACAAACAGTAGTTCATCAAGTAGTCAACCAAATTCTTCTTCAAATAATTCAACTTCTTCTAGTTCTTCAACTGGTAAGGTAACTGGTTCAGATGTTGAAAGGTACAAGGCAGATATCATAAATAGTGCTACTCAAATTGAAGATACAATGAAATTAATTGAAGGAATAGCAGATTCAGACGTAAAATCATACAAACAAAAGAAAAGTGAAGTACAACTGAGTTTAGGTGGAGCAAAGGCAACTGCAACGAAACTGAAGAATCTACAAGCGCCTCCTGAGTTACAGGGAGAACAGGCGAAGATAAAGCAGTCGATGGAACTATATGCGGATTGTTTTCAACTTCTATTTGATGCATTAGATCAAGAAGACGAAAGTAAAATGCATCAATCAGTAAGTAAAGCACAAGAAGGTTCAAAACTGTTTGAAGAAGCAGCGAAGAGTATTGGTAGTAAAACCAACTAAAAATAAAGTATTTAAAGGGGTATTTGTAAGTGCAGTTGGTGCAAGTGAAGAGTTAGGAATTAGTTATGGAAACACATTACAAATTTATCAAATGGACGATAATGTTCGTATTCGATATGTAAAACAATAAATAATTGGTGAAAAACTCTGTAATAAATTTTACAGGGTTTTTTATTAGTTTTAATTTAATTTCTTCATTATCTTTCCAGACGCTGTCCATACTAGTATAAGTTGAGAAATGAACAAAACGATAATGATAGGAAGATAATGTAACTACATAGTAACTGTAACCATCCAAAGCCCAATTCATACACTATGATGGAGGCTTTTTACTTACTAATCGGATGAAAAAGGAGTGTAATCATGAAGAAACGTACTGTTAATGAAGCGGGAGGGAATGTGCCACAACCAATCCGCAGCGACGGAGCAGGTGCGATTGATTCTGGACCTCGTAATGTTATGCGGGATATTCAAAATCCGAATATGCTTGTTCCGCCTATAACGGATGCAGGGTTAGTTCCTAACTTGAAGTTTTCATTTTCGGACACTTCTATGATTTTGAAACAAGGCGGGTGGTCTCGGGAGATTACTGCTCGGGAACTACCGGTTTCGACGACGATTGCGGGAGTAAATATGAGTTTAACGGCCGGTGGAGTACGAGAACTACATTGGCATAAAGAAGCGGAATGGGCGTATATGCTTTTAGGACGGGCGCGCATAACGGCTGTTGATCAAAATGGACGGAATTTTATTGCTGATGTTGGACCAGGTGATCTTTGGTATTTTCCGCCTGGTATTCCGCATTCCATTCAAGGATTGGAACATTGTGAATTTCTACTCGTTTTCGATGATGGGCATTTTTCTGATTTATCTACTTTAGCTATTTCCGATTGGTTTGCGCATACGCCAAAAGAAGTGTTGTCGGCTAATTTCGGAGTGCCTGAGAGTGCTTTTCGTTCTATCCCTTCAGATCAAGTTTATATTTATCAAGGAGAGGTGCCAGGTTCGCTTGAAAGTCAGGAAATTCAATCGCCGAAAGGAGAAGTTCCTTTAACATTTAAACATGAATTGTTAAAACAAAAGCCGATTAAGACGCCTGGTGGTAGCGTTCGAATTGTAGATTCTACAAATTTCCCTATTTCCAAAACAATCGCAGCAGCGCTCGTTGAGGTTGAGCCTGGTGGAATGAGAGAACTTCATTGGCACCCGAATAATGATGAATGGCAATATTATTTGACAGGGGAAGCGAGAATGACTGTGTTTCTTGGAAATGGTACCGCTCGTACATTTGATTATAGAGCTGGCGATGTCGGATATGTACCGTTTGCGACGGGGCATTATATTCAAAATACAGGTACCGAAACATTATGGTTTTTAGAGATGTTCAGAAGTAATCGTTTTGAAGATGTATCGTTAAATCAATGGATGGCACTGACTCCTAAAGAAATAGTGGAGAGTAATATACATGTTGGCCCGCAAGTAATGGATTCCCTGCGTAAGGAGAAGAGGCCTGTTGTGAAATATCCGGGGTTTTCATATAGTCCGAAAAATGATGAGTAAAAATGAAAATTTGCGTTATTCTTTCTGGAGACTGATAAGAAGGGATGGCGTATTTTTTATGCCTAATCTAGTCTTTATTAGTATCCGTTCTTTGTATTATTGTTCGGGAAATTATTATTGGAGCATAGTATAGGGGAGATACATATAAAAGAGCGCCATTATAAGCTGTAACGCATAAGTTGCGCAGGAAATGCAACGATAACTAGCTTTACTCTTCATCATTTATTTGAACATAATGGGTATAGAGAGGTGATAAACACAGTATGATTTTTAGTGAGCGTTTAAAAGAAGAAAGGGGAAAAAGAAATTGGTCGCAAAATGATTTGGCTGAAAAACTTCATGTGAGCAGGCAATCTGTTTCGAAATGGGAGACGGGAAAGAACTATCCGAGCATTGAAATTATTATTCATTTAAGTGATCTGTTCGGTATTACAATTGATGAACTGCTAAGGAGTGATGAAGAATTGACGCAGAAAGTAATTGAAGATAGTAAGCAATTGGCGTATCCAAAATGGAAGGTGTTTTTTGATAGTCTATTTATGATAGGAGTATTTTTGTTTATTGCAAAAATCGTTGTATGGATGCTAAATAAGTTTGCAGGAGCAAGTATTACAATTGTAGCAGATGCGCCATATGTAATGAATCTTTTGCCCTTTGCATTCATGATTATAGGTGGTATGGGATCGGATAAGTTGAAGAAAATATATAAATAGAGGAAAGATTTGAAAGAAATCCCCTACACTAGCTGTTCTTTTCACTTAAATTGTGTACTATAAAGGATAGGATGACATAAAGAAGGGGATATAGAGAATGGAATTTCATGAACAGAAGATTTTGCCGGCAGTGAGGCAAATTAAAGATTTGGAAAAGCTATTACATAGTTCGTATGAATACATCGTTATTTTAGATATTCATGTCGGCCAATTGAAGAGTGTTATATCACTTGCGAAGCAATATTGTAAAAAGGTGTTTTTACATGTGGATTTAATTCATGGCTTGCAGAGTGATGGGCATGCGACGGAATATTTATGTCAGGAGTTTAGACCGTACGGGTTACTTTCGACAAAGGCGAGCGTTATTATGAAGGCGAAGCAAAAAGGTGTTGTGGCAATACAACGCATCTTTTTAATCGATTCGAGTGCGATGGAGAAGAGCTGCAATCTTTTAGATAAGACGAAACCGGATTATATTGAGGTGCTTCCAGGAGCAATGACGGATATTATCGCTGAAGTGAAAGAGCGTACTGGTGTACCGATTTTAGCAGGTGGTTTTATTCGTACTGTAGAAGATGTGGAAAGAGCTTTAAACGCTGGTGCGACAGCGATTACGACGTCAAAACGCGAACTATGGAAACATTACCAAAAAAAGTGACGAAAATGTGAAAAAATTCTGTTGACACCGCTTTCATAAGAGGTTAACATTATAGACAAGTTAATAAACGTGACGGAGAAAAGAAGAGATCCACATTTCATTGTTTCTATATAAATTTATATAGAAGCGTGCAAAGCTGTGGGTCTTTTTCTTTTGACAAAAACGAATGGCCATTCATTTTACCTCTATCACATTTGGAAGCGTTTAAATTGATTGTGGAGGGATACTATGTCAGCATTTTTAGGAGAGTTAATAGGGACTGCGTTGTTAATCGTACTTGGTGGCGGCGTTTGTGCTGGTGTAAGTTTAAAGAAATCGTTTGCGAAAGATTCAGGTTGGATTGTTATTACAATGGGCTGGGGCTTAGCAGTAGCGGTTGCAGCGTATGCGGTTGGATCAATTAGTGGGGCACATTTGAATCCAGCTTTAACGATAGGACTAGCATTTAAGGGAGCGTTCCCATGGAGTGACGTACCAGGTTATATCGTAGCACAAATGATTGGGGCAATTATCGGGGCAGTTATCGTATATTTACATTACTTACCACACTGGAAAGAAACAGAAGATCCAGGAACAAAGTTAGGTGTATTTGCAACAGGTCCAGCAATTCCGAACACATTTGCAAACCTTTTAAGTGAAATGATTGGAACATTCGTTTTAGTATTTGGTATATTAGCAATTGGTGCAAATAAATTTGCAGATGGATTAAATCCATTTATCGTAGGTTTCTTAATTGTAAGTATTGGTTTATCATTAGGTGGGACAACAGGATACGCAATTAACCCAGCACGTGATTTAGGTCCGCGTATCGCACACTTCTTCCTTCCGATTGCAGGAAAAGGCGGTTCAAACTGGAAGTATGCATGGATTCCAGTAGTAGGTCCAATTTTAGGTGGATCACTTGCAGGTTTATTCCATCAAGTTGTATTTGAAGGAAAACAAAATTCAGCACTTATTTATGTGATTATCGCAACTGTGATTGTACTAGCAATCTCTTATATGACAAGTAAAAAAAGCGGAAGCAATACAAATAGTAGAAAAGTAGCATAAGGGGGAAACCGATATGAAAAAATATATTCTTTCATTAGACCAAGGAACAACAAGCTCACGTGCAATTTTATTCAATAAAAAAGGTGAAATTGTTCATTCAGCTCAAAAAGAGTTTACACAACATTTTCCAAAGCCGGGCTGGGTAGAGCATAATGCGCAAGAAATTTGGGGATCTATTTTAGCAGTTATCGCAACTTGCTTAAGCGAAGCAGATGTAAAACCAGAACAAATCGCTGGTATCGGTATTACGAACCAACGTGAAACAACGGTTGTATGGGATAAAACAACTAGTAAACCAATTTACAACGCAATCGTATGGCAATCTCGCCAAACAGCTGAAATTTGTGATGAGTTAAAAGAAAAAGGTTATAGCGAAATGGTTCGCGAAAAAACAGGTCTTTTAATTGATGCATACTTCTCTGGAACGAAAGTAAAGTGGATTTTAGATAACGTTGAAGGTGCAAGAGAGAAAGCAGAAAACGGGGATCTATTATTCGGAACAATTGATTCATGGCTTGTATGGAAACTATCTGGTGGTAAAGCACACGTAACAGATTACTCAAACGCATCACGTACGTTAATGTTTAACATTCACGACTTACAGTGGGATGATGAGCTTCTAGACATGTTAACAGTACCAAAGAGTATGCTTCCAGAAGTACGTCCATCATCTGAAATATATGGAGAAACAATTGATTACCACTTCTTCGGTCAAAATGTACCGATTGCAGGTGTAGCTGGTGACCAACAAGCAGCTTTATTTGGACAAGCTTGTTTCGGTGAAGGTATGGCGAAGAACACTTACGGAACTGGTTGCTTTATGTTAATGAACACAGGTGAAAAAGCAGTAGCTTCTGAGCACGGTCTATTAACAACAATTGCATGGGGAATAGATGGTAAAGTGAACTACGCATTAGAAGGAAGTATTTTCGTAGCAGGTTCTGCGATTCAGTGGTTACGTGACGGAATGCGCATGTTTAAAGATGCAAGTGAGAGTGAAGTATATGCCTCTCGCGTTGAATCAACTGACGGTGTATACGTTGTACCAGCATTCGTTGGACTAGGAACACCTTATTGGGATAGTGAAGTACGCGGCGCTATGTTTGGTGTAACACGCGGTACGACGAAAGAGCATTTCATTCGTGCAACGCTAGAATCTTTAGCTTACCAAACGAAAGATGTATTATGCGCAATGGAAGCAGATTCAGGTATTGAACTGAAAACATTACGCGTTGATGGCGGAGCGGTTAAAAATAACTTCTTAATGAAGTTCCAAAGTGATATTTTAGATGTTCCTGTAGAGCGTCCAGTGATCAACGAAACGACAGCTTTAGGTGCAGCATACTTAGCTGGTCTTGCGGTTGGATATTGGAAAAACCAAGATGAAATTAAATCACAGTGGCATATGGACAAACGCTTTGAACCAACGATGGAAGCGGAAACAAGCGAAGAGCTATATGCTGGATGGAAAAAAGCAATTGAAGCAACAAAAGCTTTCAAATAATCATAAACAGTGTTATAATGGTGACAAGTTAATAATTCGGTAGGAGATTTGGAGAGACCACAACGCGCTATAGAGGCGAAATCTATAGCGGAGTTTGTGGTCTCTTTTTTCGTTATCAAAGGGAGGAATTACCATGAAATTTTCAAGTAAACAACGTAAAGACGTATTAAACGGAGTAAATAAACAAGAGTTAGATGTGATCGTAATTGGTGGAGGTATTACTGGTTCTGGTATTGCATTAGATGGAGCAACACGCGGGTTATCAACAATTGTGTTTGAAATGCAGGACTTTGCAGCAGGTACATCAAGTCGTTCAACGAAGCTTGTACACGGTGGTCTACGTTATTTAAAACAACTTGAAGTGAAAATGGTAGCAGAGGTGGGTAAAGAGCGTGCGATCGTATATGAGAACGGTCCCCATGTAACAACACCAGAGTGGATGTTACTTCCGTTCCATACAGGCGGTACGTTCGGATCATTTAGTACATCAATTGGTCTTCGTGTATACGACTTCTTAGCAGGTGTAAAACGAAGCGAGCGCAGAAAGATGTTTAACCGTGAAGAAACGCTAAACAAAGAGCCTCTTGTAAAAAAAGAAGGATTAAAAGGCGGCGGTTACTACGTAGAATATCGTACAGACGATGCGCGTCTTACAATTGAAGTAATGAAAGAAGCAATTGAGCATGGTGCGAAAGCTGTTAACTACGCAAAAGTAGACAGTTTCTTATATAAAGATGGAAAAGTATGCGGTGTACGTGTAATCGATTTACTAGACGGTGAAGTATATGAAGTTTACGGTAAGAAAATTGTAAACGCAGCTGGTCCTTGGGTAGATACACTTCGTGAAAAAGATAACTCGAAAAAAGGAAAAGTACTTCAGTTATCAAAAGGTGTTCACTTAGTAATTGATCAAAAACGTTTCCCACTCGGGCAAGCAATTTACTTCGATACACCAGATAAACGTATGGTGTTCGCGATTCCTCGCGGAGGAAAAACATACGTAGGTACAACAGATACGTTCTATGATAAAGACGCAGCTGTACCACAAATGACAACAGAAGATCGCACATACATCATTAATGCGATTAACTACATGTTCCCAAGCGTGAAAATTACAGAGAAAGACATTGAATCAAGCTGGGCTGGTGTACGTCCGTTAATTTATGAAGAAGGTAAGAATGCATCTGAAATTTCTCGTAAAGATGAAATTTGGACTTCTGAATCTGGTTTAATTACAATCGCAGGTGGTAAATTAACAGGATACCGTAAAATGGCTGAAATGGTAGTAGATTACGTAACGAACTTACTACAAAAAGAAGGTCATAGCGCATATCCGAAGAGCGATACGAAACATATGCCAATCTCTGGTGGACATGTAGATGGTTCACACGGATTCCCAGCATTTGTTGCGAAAAAAGCAGACGAAGGTACAAAATCTGGTTTAACGAAAGTACAAGCAGAAGAGTTCGCGAAATTCTACGGCTCTAACGTTGATGTACTGTTCGACTTAGCGAAAAAACATAAAGAAGAAGCGAAAGAATACAACATGCCGCTTGAAGTTCTAATCCCACTTGTATACGCAATGGATTACGAAATGACAGCAAAACCAGTTGACTTCTTCGTACGCCGCAGAGGCGCTGTATTCTTCAACATCCACTGGGTATACGAGTGGAAAGAAGCAGTAATCAACTACATGGCTGCGAAACTAGGCTGGAGCAAAGAAGAACAAATGAAATATACAGCTGAACTAGAAAAAGCACTAACAGACGCTGTAATTCCTGTAGATCAACAAGAACAGGCAGCTGCGTTAGCATAAAATAGAGAACCACCTGAAGGGGAGCCTTTAGGTGGTTTTTTTATGGGTTATTTTTCTAACTATGTTGTATAACGACATATGTTGTTATACTATGTATATAAGGTGGTGGTATTGTTGGACAAAGAAATCTTGAAGGGAAGTATAGATATTTTATTACTTTCTATCATTGCAAAACGTGATACATACGGCTACGAAATAGCTCAAAGTTTAAAGGATGCAAGTGAAGATTTGTATAGTATGGGACAGGGAACTTTGTATCCTGCTTTAAAGCGATTAGAGAAAAAGGAGTTTCTTGAATCTTATTGGAATGAATCTGAGAATGGGATGAAAAGGAAATTCTATACTATTACAGATAAAGGGAAAAAAGAATTGCAGAAGAAAGTGAACTCTTGGGAGAGTGTAACAGCATTAATTCAAGCTTGTCAGAAAGGAGTTATTTATGAGTGAATTTGATGAGTATATTAAGTCTATTTTAGCCTATTCAGAACTTAGTGATATTGAACAGGATGAGTTATTTCTAGAAATGTATGATCACTTGAACAGCTTGAAAGAAGAATATATGGAACAAGGTATGAATGAAAAAGAAGCGATTTATAAAGCGATTCAAAGTTTTGGAGAATCAAAAGTTATTGGCGTAGAGATTAATAAATCGGTATACGAAGTTCCTAGGCCATTAAAGGTATTATCAAAAATTTTATGTATTCCTTATATAATCATTTGTTTTATTGTCTTTTTAGGAACGTTTATTTCAACTTCTACATTTGACTCTGTTCGCAGTTTGACAGGTGGTGGGACTGTCTATCATCCCATTGAATTTTGGCAGCAATTTTTACATATATCTGATTTAGAAACGTTATTACAACTTTTTGGAATAACACTTTGGCAAGTTAAAGATTTTATTGCACATCCAGGTCCTTGGGGAAACTCAACTTATTGGTTAAGCGTTTTACAACATATAATATTAGTAGTTCCATTCGGATTTTTCGTTCCAGTGCTGATTAATAAAGTGACTAACTATAAGAAAGCTCGTAAGTGGTATGTTATGACCTTTCTTGTTTGGGAGATATTACATTTACTAACTTTGTCTGATGTTTTTGATGTGTGGCGGATTGCTATAAATATGCTCGGTGCGTCGGTAGGATATCTTTTATTTATAAGCATAATGCAACTGGATAATAAATTTAGGGTTATGCGAAAGAAGATATTTGAAAATTAGCTCGCTATTCTGTAGTTTAAATTATACAAATTTAATTTGATGGTAATAGAGTATCGCTGAAAACATAGGTACTATGTAGTGAGAGGATTTTTTATATTCGTAATAGGTGTTGTTCCTTGTTTAATCCTACTGTTATGAAGCGGGTCCATAATCCGTCTTTATTGGTGCTATAAATGATGAGAGCGGCACAGCTGAACTAGAAAAAGTCTAGATCAACAAGAGCAGGCAGCTGCGTTAGCGTAAAATAGAGAACCACCTGAAGGGGAGCCTTTTAGGTGATTTTTTCTCTTGACTAAAAATAAATAAAATGTGTTACAATGATGATAGAGTATTTAGTGTGAATTTTGCATAAAATAAAAAAGACAGAAACCTGAGAAACTTCTGCCTTTGTAACCTAACTTGCTATTGTGGTGGTAGTAGGTGCGGTTATAAGACAATTACATTAACGTTTTAGCCGAGAACCGCCCTTACCTTTTCCACGAAGCAGGGTGGTTCTCGCTTTTTTGTATACAGAAATTAGCCATGGACCGAAGTATCTTCTACCGATGACAACGCCAGCTCCGGTTAGGATACCATACACTAATTTAATTACAAACATCGCGATCATATTATCACCTCCCCCTTTTTTCAAAATGGAAGAGATGATTACCACACCTACTAGTTATAGCTTATTAAGTTACGTATTCATTGTATTATGTTTTAAAATAGGGAACAAGATATATGGATGAAAATTCCTAGTTTTTAAGCAGAGCATTAGTGTCAGGGGACAAGAAGTAAATAAATATTCATAAAAAAACGGTATGGACATTACCATCCGTATTTTTTTATGTATTTATAAAACTTTTCCATACAGTGCGTCGTCTAATATATGGGAAGGAGGAAATGATGTGGATGAATTAACGATAGAAGCGTTTGAAATAGAAGATAAGGAGGAACTTATCGACGAAATAATGAACAAGTATGGGCAAGAAGTCCTGCAGCTTGTGTATTCATATGTGAATAATAAAGAGATTGCGGAGGATGTAACGCAAGATATATTTGTAAAATGTTATAAATCTCTTCATACATATAAAGGGAAATCGAATGTGAAAACGTGGTTATGGAGAATTGCGATTAATCAATGTAAGGACTATATAAAAAGTTGGTATAACAAAAAGGTAATCGTTACAGAGGATGAATTTGCGTATATTGGGATTCAAAATGATAGTGTCGAACAAACTGTCATTCAAAATGCGGAGGATAGTAGGTTGGCTTCTGCGGTAATGAGTTTACCGATAAAATATCGAGAAGTCATTTATCTATTTTATTATGAAGAATTATCAATTAAAGAGATTGCTACAGTAATAGAAGTAAAGGAAAACACGATAAAAACGAGACTGAAAAAAGCGAAGGAGCTTTTGAAGAAAGGATTGGAGGAATAATCAAATGGAAGATCGATTAAAAGGCTTGCGAAAATCAATGGAGAACACAACGTTTAAACATTTGAGTTTTTCTGATCAGCACCAGAAGCAGGTGCGCGAAAAAATTAAGCAATCGTCCGAAAAGGAAGAAGATATCCTTTTAGCAGTGTTACAACTTCTTATGAATGAAAAAACGGGTTATGAATTGATGCAGTTGCTAAGAGGGAGAGGGATTCAAAAATTCGAAGGTGGTGAAGGGTCTCTATACACTTTATTACATCGTCTAGAACAAAATCGCTTTATCCAATCTAGCTGGGATCACGCGGGAGCTAAATATTATCAATTAAATGATAAAGGAAACAAGATGCTGCGAAAGGCAGAGAAGAATGCTACGAAGGCGCGATTTATATTAAAAGGATTAGTACAGGAGTGAGAAAAAATTGAACAAAAAAGGGGAGCGTTTTTTAAAAGAAGTTACGAACCATATTAAATCAAAAGAAGCGAAGGATTTGGTGGCGATGGAACTAGACTTTCACTTAAAACAGGCGAAGAATATGTGGATGGATAAAGGATTAAGTGAGGAAGTTGCTGAAGATAAGGCTGTTGAACAAATGGGAAGTCCGGTCAAACTTGGCGAAGAACTTAACAAACTGTATAAGCCAAAGGTTGATTGGTTTTTAATTGGTTTATTAGTGGCTGCGATGGGGCTAGGGTTTTTGCCGATTATAACTTTTGGACATGCTGACTTATTCATGAATAAGGTGATATTTGTTATTCTCGGTGTTGTAACAGCTATGGGCATGATGCTACTTGATTATCGGAGATTAGAGAAACTTGGGTGGATGTTTTATACAATTGGCGTACTTATCTTGTTAATGATAAAATGTTTTCCGACTGATTACGTGATTGGGGAAGCAATAATAAAAATTGGCCCCATCAAAATTGACTGTTTAATGACGATGCCATTCTTCTTTCTAGCTTGGGCTTCTTTTTTCAATAATAGTAGGTTAAAGTTTATGCATCTTCTCATATTATACGTATTTTCTTTATATCTATTTTCAACTACATCAATTCTTTTACCAATTTTCATCTATATTACGATGGTATTCGTTATGCTTTGGTGGAGTAAGTTAGGAAAGAACACGGCATGGCTCATTACAATTTTACCAATTTTACCCTTTATTGTTAGGGATCTATTTTCCTGGTCTGCGGTAAAAGAATACCGGATAGCTAGAATTTTAGGATTTATAAATCCAGCGCATGATCAATGGGATTTACGTTTACAAGAGGCAATGTCTTCAGCAGGTTGGTTTGGTACATATGGAAATATAAAGTCTATCCGTGCTGCCCATACTGATTTTGTATTTGCAAGTTTGACTTACTATTATGGATATGTACTTGCGCTAGTTCTTGTCGTGATTCTTTCTCTTTTTGCAGTAAGAATAATGAACATAGCTTATAAAATAAATGATGGTTATGGTAAATTGCTTCTCGTTGGCGGAGTGACTCTTTTTGTAATCCATTTTATTTGTAACGTTGGCATGACCCTCGGGATATTACCACGTGTTTCTATATCATTACCTTTTATTAGCTACGGATTGATACCAACTCTGTTTCATGCATTTATAATGGGAATTGTGTTAAGTGTATATCGACGTAAAGATATTCCTTTTAGAATGAGAAAAACACCTTGATGATTATCAAGGTGTTTTCGTTATAAGTTCAAAACTATCCGAATCAGCCCCAAGCACAAAAGGACTAACCTCGCCAACACTATAAAGTTGCAACTCATGCATCGCGCGCGTACAAGCAGTGTAGAACAATCTACGTACGCTCTCATCACTGTATACATCTTCAGAAGCATCATAAATAATAACAGCGTCAAATTCAATACCCTTCGCTAAATAAGCAGGGATCACGACAATACCTTGCTCATACTCGGCTGAGTTACTCTTCACGAGTTTAATATTCTCGATATGACGGAGTGCTTCGTATGCAGCGGCGCTTTCAGTTGCGGATTTACATATAATTGCGATTGTATTGTGATTTTGTTTTTGTAGTTCGGTAACTTTTGTAGTAATATGCTCGTGCAGTTCGCTGTAATCAGCTACTTTCGTTACTGTAGGTTTCTCGCCGTCGCGTTCAAAGGCGTGAATGTTCTTCCCTTCCGGTACGAGAGCACGTGTAAATTCAATAATCGGTTTTGTTGAGCGGTAGCTACGAGTTAAGTTAATACCGTTCGTTTCATCTGGTCCGTATAAGCTAGTAAGTGTATTGAAATTCACTGCCTCACTCGCATGGGCAAATATCGCTTGGTTAAAGTCTCCGAGTACCGTCATTCTTGCAGCAGGGAAGAGACGTTTTAAGAACTCGAACTGAAACGGAGAATAATCTTGCGCTTCATCTACGAGTACGTGTTTAATCGATCTGTTCGTTTGGAAGCCTTCAATTAATTCTTTTAAAAGTAAAAATGGAGTCGCATCCTCGTAATATAGCTTTCCTTCATCAAGCATGTTCACCGTTAGAGAGCAAATGTCATCCCATTCTTTCGGTTTTTCTCCAGTAACCCATGATGCGTCTGTGAAGATTTGTTTATAGATTCCTGTGAAATTGATGAAGCGCAGTGTTTGAACGCCTTTACGAAGCGGCTTCAATTTTTTGCGGACAATCATACGTCCCAGGACTTTCGTTTCTTTCTCATAGTCATTAAAAGAGTTGTCGTCAAACTCGCCTTTTTTCTGCAAGTATTTATAAGCCTTTTGATATTCATCTTTACTAAGTAATTCAATTTCTTCTTCTACCCAAGGCTTTTTCAGTTCTGCTTTTTCAAGTGCATCTATTTGTTTATTTAGCCAATCCGTTAACTTCTCAATTCGACTATGGAAGCGGAGGGAGGAGTCAGTATTGTAAAATTGCTCTGTAATTTCTTTAGCTGAGGCGATCAGTTTCCCTCTAAATTTCATTCCTCTAAATAGCATGCCTGAAGTTTCAAGAGATTGTCTGTACGCTTTAATCATTTCGAAAAATTGAGTGGATGCTTTAAATCGGATGCTGGCATTTCTAATTTTGTAATTTGCGCTATTTGTTTCAGTTAGCATATATTCTAATTGTTCGTAAGGATCTTCCACATCAAATGACTTACTTAGTCTATGGTTTAAATATTCTTGGAATGTTACTTGCTGCATATTTTCTTCACCGAGTTCAGGTAGTACGTTAGAAACGTAGCTATTGAACATAGAGTTAGGGGAAAAGAGAATAATTTGATCCGCTTTTAGCCATTCGCGATATTTATATAGTAAGTAGGCGATTCGCTGCAGGGCAGCTGATGTTTTACCACTACCAGCAGCTCCTTGAACGATAAGGAGTCGGCCTTCATCGTGACGGATAATTTCATTTTGCTCACGCTGAATCGTAGCGACGATGCTCTGCATATGTTTGTTTGTACCTTTTCCGAGCGCTTGTTGCAGAATTTCATCACCGATTGTGAGGCTCGTATCGAACATGGAATCAATCTCGCCATTTTGAATAATGTATTGTAATTTTTTCTCCACATTACCGCGAATTACGCCGCCTGGTGTGTTGTATTCAGCCGGTCCTGGTGGATAGTCGTAATAAACACTTGAAATTGGGGCGCGCCAGTCATAAATAAGAAAGTTTTCTCCGCTTGCATCAGTAAGGGTAGAAACACCGATATAGATTTGTTCTGCGGCAGGTTCGCCTTCTTCAGTAAAATCGATGCGTCCGAAGTAAGGTGCTTTTTGCATGCGTCGCAGCGCGGCAAGTCGATTAAAGGTGTGTTTATGGGTGATTTGTGTAACAGCTAGTGACTGAGCTTGTTGTCTTAAGTTGATAACTGTTTCAAGGTAATCATCAAAAGTATCTGTATTCACTTTAACGTCATCCCAGAAGTGTTTACGGATGTTGATTACTTCTGCCCGGCGTCTGCCAGTTTCGTTTTCCAGCTTATCAATTTGCTGCGTAATCGTTTCGATTACGGTATCCAATCGTTTTTGCTCTAGATCAAGTTTTTTGTTCATACGTAAGCACTCCTTTAAAAGTGAAAAATAGAGGTTGACTGAAGAAAGGTTTTGTTGTACAATTAAGATACGGATAAATACGTTCTGTGTATTTTAGAAAACGTGTTTCTGTACTAATTTAACATAGTTTCTTAATTTAATCAATAATGATGAGATAAACCCTTGGTTCCACGCGTTGTGAATCAAGGGTTTTTTGTTTTTCTGTAAGAAATAATTGCAATTTTGCCGAGGATAATCTAAGTAAAGTATAGAAACAATCAGGAATAGGGGGATACTGATGGGAAAATATTTTGAGGAAGCACATCGTTTTTGTTCTCGTAATAGAAAGCACTTAGAAAAGGATGTTATATGTGGTTGTTTCTATTGTTTAGAAATTTTCCATCCAGAAAAAATTACAGAGTGGTGGGATGATGATAACACAGCAGTTTGTCCGTATTGTGGGATTGACTCTATTATAGGGGAAAGTTCAGGATTTAGAATCACAGAAATGTTTTTAAGTGAAATGCATAAAAGATGGTTTTAGTTAAACGAATGACAAAATAAACTTTCGGTAACGAAGATAGTGTAAAACTAGCTAAGATTGTACACTATCCATAAAATGAAAAAGACGTTATCCTTTCTATAGAATCGAAGAGTCAATCATGTAATTTCATTTACCCAATCTGTACACAATTTCCCCCTGGAAGAGGGGATATAAAAAAGCTCGGGCTTAGCCCGAGCTTTTCATTATTTCTTTTCGTCTTTTTTATCGTCAGCTTTTTGCTCTTTGAAAAGATCTTTTAAATCTTTATCGTCAACTTTTACGTCAGCTTTTTTGATTTCTTTCATCATAAGATCGTTCATGAATTGAGCATCTTGCGTTTTTTCTTGAGCTAGTGATTTTTTAATATCAGCTTTTGCTTTATCGAAAGTAGCATCTGCGTGATTATCAGTTACTTTAATAATATGGTAACCAAATTGTGTTTTTACAGGTTCGCTTACTTCATCTTTTTTCAACTTTTGAGCTGCTTCTTCAAATTCTTTTACCATTTTCCCTGGTCCGAAGAATCCTAAGTCGCCACCTTTTTCTTTTGAACCTGTATCTTCAGAGTATTGTTTTGCTAATTCTTCGAAAGATTTACCTTGAGCAAGTTCATCTTTCACTTTTTTAGCAGTTTCCTCATCTTTTACAAGGATATGACTTGCTTTAATTTCTTTTTTATAATCCTCGAATTTTGCTTTTACATCTTTATCAGTAATCGATTGTTCAACCGCTTTTTCTTGAGCTAATTGAGCACGTACACTATTTTTTATAGTTTCTTCTTTAATACCTTGTTGTTTCATTAGTGTATCGAATTGATCACCGTATTGTTTTTTCATTTCATCGAACTTTTTGTCTACATCTTTGTCTTCAACTTTGTAGTTTTTAATAAGTACTTTTTCCATAACCATGTTGTTTAGTACTTGTTTACCAGCTTGTGTCTTCATTTGATCGTAGAATTCTTCTTTTGTAATGTCACCAGCTTTAGATGTAACGATTTTGTCTGATGATGATGTTCCACATGCTGATAATGCGATTACACTTGTTGCGGCTAAGGCAAGCATAGCTTTCTTCATTCGATAAACACTCCTACTATTATGTATTTTTAATTTATCCTACACCGATGAATTTTAAATTCATAAGAGCCCGATTAAGTCTCACTGATACTTTTGCTTTTTTGTATTGGTAAAGCGCGCTTAACAGGGCTTACCGTGGCTGAGGATAAAGTTTTGATGAATGTTTTGTTCTATAGTATAAGCAATATGTACAAAATTTAATATATCATATTTCGACGCGTTTTCATATTGATAAAGAAAAATTAACCAGTACGTGTCAGATTTTGAAAGTGTGCCATATTGGGCGTATGCCGCATATACAGAATAGAGGAGGGGATGGGGATGAATTCTCAACTTATTTTATTACTTGTACTGTTTATTTTATTGGTTATTGTAGGTATAATTTGCTTATAGAGGAAAAAAGTGAGGAAGGGGCTTTCCTTCCTCACTTTCCATGAAATATAATTTCTATATAACTAGAAATTAATAAAATTGTTATACATACATTAATAACCCGAAAGACACCGGGCTGGCGGCTCGCAGCTATTTGTTTTCGTTCACACAGTGTATGTGTCATGAAATTCGTGTAAAATATAACAAGAAGTGCGAATGCGACAAAAACAACTGTTATAAGTGTCATGAGGCGAGACCTCCTTTTGGCTAAAATACATATACATATATTGTATCACACGATATTTTGTTCGTGTTACAAAATTCAGAAATAGAAGACTTTGTGTTAGAAAGTGAGGGAGAAAATGGACGTTGTTAGAAGATTAGAACAAGCTGAATACTACGTAGACCTACTATTTAAAATGATTGATGAAGAGAAGTGTCCATTTTATTCTTTGATCATAAAGAAAAAAGCTCGTAAAAAAGATATTGAACGTATACTAAATCTTTGTGAAAAACTGAACGAGCAATATGTAGTGGAGAAAGCTGAAGGGCTTCTTTTGTTCGATGCGCTGTTAAATCAATTTGAAAAAGCGCTTCCACATCAGCTCGAAGTACACGAAACTGCGGAAGCGCTAGCAAAACAAGGTTTATTTAAGCCGCTTATGAATGAATTCTTAAGCATGATTGCGAAAAAATAAATAGATTATTTCTTAACTAACTTTTGATCGGATTCTGTAAAGTTCTCTTCAATATCTTCTAATGATTTCTCAAAAATATCGATAAAGTCTTGTCCGTAAATATTACGCAGGATTGCAATCAGTTCGATATTTTCTGGGAACTTCCCATAAAAATTACGAAGTGCAAGAGCCCCATTAAACACTGAATTATTTTCAGGATCATACTCCTCCATTAAGCGAAGTAGTAATTCTTCCCCTTTGTCTGTAATTTCAATGTACGTATTTCGTTTATCATCTTCCTTTTTTGAGAATACAAGATAGCCGCGTTCTTCCAGCTTTTTCGAGAAGTTAAACGCCGTTGATACGTGCATAACTCCAAACTTAGCAATCTCAGAAATAGAAGCCCCTTTTAAATGATAAGCGATTGTTAAAATATGATGTTCATTAATATTTAAATCGTAAGGTTTAATCCACTGCTGCCAATCTTTCTCTACACATTTCCATAACGCTTTCGATAATTGAGCAATGCGTTGGCTGAAAATCATCGCTTCTTTTACCGAGTAATCTTTTTCTCCACTTTTCATTTACTCACCCACTTTAACATTCTTTTTCATTACTATCTATTATGCCAGTAAAATAAAAATTAATAAAGTCTTTTTGTAAGAATTGTGAAAATTTTTTAACAAAATGACATTCTATACAAATCATGCATAACTATGGAAGCGTTTTATGAGTCGTGAATACATGCGTTGTCCTTACATGTTAATTGATAACATATATTGTAAATGCATAAAAACACGGCATATCTATACGATATGCCGTGTCAAGGTCAATTTATATAAAAAATATTTGTTATATGCAAAAAACTAAGCAGGAATTTGTTTACGCTTTTTCTGGAACAGCTTCTTGTAGTTTCTCAATTGACTTTTGGATGTCCAAAATTTCTTTCTCAATATGGCGCTTGTTTTGAGAAATATCTTGTTTCCAGTTAGAAAGCGTGTCTTGCATGTCATCTTTTAGTTCTTGAAACACTTCTTTACCTTCTGAAGCCGTTTCAACAATTTGACGCTTTAATAATTTCGTATCAGCTGTAATATCAGCTAAAGTCTTTTTAATATCATTTCCTTTTTCTTTTAACTTGCCGCGCATGTCTTTACCAGAAGAAGGAGTTGAGAAAAGAACGGCTAGTCCAGCAACTGCTCCCCCGCAAATAACACCTGTAATAAAGGATTTAGCTTTTGACATAAAAGGAGACCTCCTTATTTTTTGTTCGTATTCATGATGTGAAAAAATATGCATATCTTTCTTATATGTGCTATGCACAAACAATCATCCCTGAGCATTTTAAGTGAAGAAACAAGCCATGCGGAATTTGATGACTTCAGGGAAGTGGCTTGTTATGTATTACGCCTTCTTATAGTGTCATTATTTCACACTATTTGCAATTGTACTTGCGATGTTTTGTAAATTTTCCATAGTGTATTCATTTTGGTGTGATTTCCAAACAGCACCGAAACCATCTTTTTCACCGTAGCGTGGAATTAAATGAAGGTGGAAGTGGAACACAGTTTGTCCAGCTTTTTCACCGTTATTGTTAAGTAGGTTAAAGCCAACTGGATTAAACTCTGCTTTAATCGCATTTGCGATTTTTGGAACGACAGAAAAAATGTGTGATGCGATTTCTGGCGTTAACGCAAAAATGTCTTGTTTGTGAACTTTCGGAATAACAAGAGTATGTCCTTTTGTTACTTGACTAATATCTAAAAATGCAAGCACATGTTCATCTTCGTATACTTTTGAGCAAGGGATTTGCCCGTCAATGATTTTACAAAAAATACAATTGTCTGCTGTATGATTCATTGATCTCATCCTTTCAAATATCCTTAGCCGTATTTTACCATAATTACATAAGAGAACAAACACGAAAAACAGGAAGCTGACTCAGCTTCCTGTTTTCTGAAGAGGGATTGAAAAAGCATTATCGTAATTTACGTTTCGCAGACACCTCATTTATTTAAGAAATGCACGGTAAATCGGCTAAAGTTTCTGCCGTAGACACCCCATTTTCAAGTGAAATGAATTGCAATCTTTTTTAAAATGAAATTGTTTATTTTTTAAAACAGTATATGCTCTTTCAGAGACACCCCGTTTCGAAAATGAAACAAATAATCTGGTTATGTGTAAATTTCATTGTCCAACATGGACACCCCATTTCATGATGACTTCACTATGTTGTTGTACTCATCAATTGGTGGTCGCTTTTTCAATGTGTTCCTTCTTCACTAATTATGATGTCCGCTTTCGTAAAAATATATGCTAACAAATTTAATTTTTTTTTAAGACATCGATACTATGTAGTACAGCGCCATTTTTGGTAAGATGAATATAGAATGAATACTAATGAAGAAAGTGGTGTCGTATGAGCGAGTTATTGCGTGTAGAAAATGTTACAGGAGGATATACGAAACGACCTGTATTAAAAGATGTTTCGTTCTCTGTTAATAAAGGCGAACTTGTCGGCTTAATCGGTTTAAATGGAGCTGGTAAAAGTACGACGATTAAACATATTATCGGTTTAATGGAACCGAAAAAAGGAACTGTCACAATTAATGGGAAAACAATTCGTGATGATATGACAGCATACCGTTCTAGTTTTTCGTTCATCCCAGAAACACCTGTATTATATGATGAGCTAACGCTAGAAGAACATTTGAAGCTAACAGCGATGGCGTACGGTGTCGATGAAAAACAATATGAAGAACGTGTAGGACAACTATTACATGAATTTCGCATGAAAAATCGTTTAAAATGGTTTCCATCTCATTTCTCAAAAGGGATGAAACAAAAAGTAATGATTATGAGCGCGTTTTTAGTTGAGCCATCTCTTTACATAGTAGACGAACCTTTCGTTGGATTAGATCCGTTAGCAATTCAATCACTTCTTCAAATGATGGATCAAATGAAAAAGAGTGGCGCCGGCATTTTAATGAGCACACATATTTTAGCGACGGCAGAGCGTTATTGTGATTCGTTCATTATTTTGCATCAAGGTGAAGTAAGAGCGAAGGGAACGTTATCTGAGCTGCAATCACAGTTTAATATGCCAGGTGCAACGTTAGATGATATTTACATCGCGCTAACAAAGGAAGAAGATTATGAATAGCACAGCATTATGGAAAGAACGATTTCGTCACTTTCTAAAAGAAGTTCGTACATATAGTAAATACGTATTTAATGATCATTTGAAATTTATTTTTGTATTTATCATCGGCGCAGGAGCGTATTATTACCAGCAATGGTTACAAACGTTAACACCTTCGTTTCCGACAGCGCTTGTTATGGCAGTGTTGCTTGGACTCGTGTTAACAGCTGGATCCATTCAAACGTTATTAAAAGAAGCGGATCTCGTTTACTTACTGCCAGTTGAAGAAAAGTTAAAACCTTACTTCACCAAGGCATTTCTTTTTACATTTATGATTCAGTTATACATAATTGCAATCGTAGCAGCTGCGCTTGCTCCGTTATACTTCCAACAAATGAAGCAAACAGGTGCTGGCTACATATGGATCGTACTCGCATTCGTCATTGTAAAAGCGTGGAATTTATTTGTAGCGTGGGAAAAGTCATTTTTAACAGATCAAAATATACAAAAGGCTGATTGGTTTATTCGTTTTATCTTAAACGGTTTATTTGTATATTTCCTTGTAGAACGTAATTCAGTTCTTGTTATTGGCGGAATCGTTCTGCTCATGGTGTTATATCTTGCTATCATGCATCAAATGGTAAAAGGAAAGCCGCTAAACTGGGAGTATTTAATTTCTGAAGAAGGTAAGAAAATGATGCTGCTGTACCGAATTGCGAATATGTTCGTTGATGTACCAGCATTAAAAGAGAGAGTAGCACGCAGAAAATGGCTTGATTTCATTCTGTCGATGATAGGCGAAAAGCGTACATATTTATACTTATATACGAGAACTTTCTTAAGATCTGGTAATTATTTTGGCTTATATGTGCGCCTGCTTGCTCTTGGCGGAGTTATTCTTTACTTCATTCCGTTTTTATATGGACGATTTATCGTAAGCCTTATCTTCCTATACTTAATCGGTTATCAGCTATTAACTTTATGGAAACATCACCGCATGAAAATTTGGCTTGATTTGTACCCAGTAGGGGGAGAAGAGAAGAAGAAAGATTTTCTTACTTTATTAAATGCGATTCTAATCATCGGGAGCGTAATCTTTACAGTGATATTTGCACTTGCGACGAAAGATTTCATGATGACGGGAATTTTACTAGTCGTAAGCATAGTATTTAGTATCGGTTTCGTTTATCAATACGGGGCAAAACGTATTGAGCGTTTAAATTGAAGGGAATGAACCTATGATTACATATGAAGAAAAGGTTATAAAAGAACTGGAGCAGTGGAAAGCTACATTCATGAAAGATTCTTCTATGATGACACGGTTCTCAAAGAAAGTGCAGACGAAAGTACAACAGCTTATTCCGGCGAAAGTGCAAAAAGTATTAACAGAAACGATTCGGATGATGGTACAAACAATTAGCGCCGGATCAAACTTTATAAAGCCGAAATTAAAAGAGACGAACTGGTCATTGCAAAGACGAGACGATGAAGTACGTAAAAAAATGGATGAGTACAAAAAAATAGCAGCGGCAGAAGGAGCAGGGACGGGAGCAGGCGGTATTCTCCTTGGCCTTGCTGACTTTCCGCTTTTACTCGGCATTAAAATTAAATTTTTATTCGATGCAGCAACATTGTACGGATTTGATACGAGCGACAAAGAAGAGCGCCTTTTTATCCTTCACGTTTTCCAGCTTGCCTTTTCAAGTGACGACCACCGAAAAGAAATATGGAAAGCAATCGAAACATGGGATACAGAAGAAGAAAATCATATGGACTGGGAAAAGTTCCAAACAGAGTACCGAGACTATATCGATTTAGCAAAAATGCTTCAGCTCGTACCCATAATCGGTGCCCCAGTCGGCGCGTATGCGAACTATCAATTACTGCAAAGACTTGGGGAAGTAACGATGAATTGTTATCGTATGCGGTTGCTGAATAGGGATTAAAAAGAAGGCGTCCTACATGTGTAATGTAGGACGCCTTTTCTTGGAAGCTAAGTCCGATATAGCTAACTCCAACTATAATCAATACGATAAAAAGTACAATGATTAATGAAAATCCGCTCTTACCAGCTTGTCCCGCTTCACCGCCGCCATTACCACCAAGTCCCATATGATATCCTCCTTATTGTTATATATTGCTTTTACTTTATAACTTTCTGTATTTTCCAATAAATACCTTATGTAGTGCTAACTAAATTGAAAATCATTTCGTTTTGTTTTATAATTCACTTACCGACCGGTAAGTAAAAATAAGTGAGGTACAATATGACGAAGAATTTACAAACATCGCAGAACATTGTAGAGGCATCATTTAAACTTATGGCAGAACACGGCATTGAGAAGATGAGTCTTTCCATGATTGCGAAAGAGGTAGGTATTTCAAAACCGGCTATTTACTATCATTTTTCTTCTAAAGAAGCGTTAGTTGATTTTTTATTTGAAGAGATTTTTTCTGATTATCATTTTGCAAATTACTTCGATAAAGAGCAGTATACGAAAGAAAACTTTGCAGAAAAGCTAATCGCAGATGGTTTACATATGCTCTCTGAGTATGAAGGGCAAGAAGGAATACTGCGCGTTATCAATGAATTTATCGTAACTGCATCGCGAAATGAAAAGTACCAGAAACGTTTATTTGAAATACAAGAGGATTTCTTACATGGTTTCCACGATTTATTGAAGAAAGGCGCGAGACTGGGCGTTGTGTCACAACATGAAACGGAAGAAAATGCTCATACGCTAGCGCTTGTGATCGATAATATGAGCAACTATATGCTCATGGGATTCCATTTAAAGTATAAAGAAATTTGGATTCGAAATGTGAAAAACGTCATGAAGGAGGAGTAAAGATGAAAATGCAAAAAAACTGGTGGCTCGGTTTTCTTGGATTTATTGGGATTTATAAAATACCAGGTATGATTGAAGCTTTTCAAGCGGATGGAAGTTGGATGAAGTTAATCGGTTTCATTTGGTTACTTTGGTTCGGATATTTTATTCCTGAGAAGAAAGAAGATTAAATTTCAATTTTCTGTAAAGTTATGTAAAATGTAGATTAAGAGTATTCATATATTAGATTACTAGATTTGGAGTGGTTACATGGATCCATTGAAAAATGAAATTCACCCTGACATGGTCAAGGTGTGGAAAGTTCGTGCTGTAATTGAAGAAGGGATCGGTATACTCGTCATTTTAGCTTACCTTTTCCTCATGATAAAGTTTGATTGGTGGGCGTGGATTTTGTATGTAATGATTGGGCTGACAGTTGTGTTCGCACCATTTTCGTACTTCTTATTCCCGAAACTACGTCAACGTTATTACAGCTACCAACTAAATGAAGAAGAGCTTGAAATTCAGCATGGTCTTTTTGTCGTAAAGCGCGTATTAGTACCGATGATTCGTGTGCAGCACGTAACGATTGAACAAGGACCAATTATGAGAAAATATGGCTTAGCAGAATTACACATTTCAACAGCAGCAACTTCTCATAGCATCCCAGGCTTAACGATGTATGAAGCAGAAATGTTGAAAACGAAAATCGCAGAATTAGCGAAAGTGAGTGATGAGGATGTATAAGAGGCAGCATCCAATCACGATGTTATTAGAATTAAAAATAACAGATTTTATACCACTCATTATTTTCATGTTTAGCTTAAACGGAAAATTCCCGTTTTGGTATTTAATTCCCGCAGCATTTGGTTTACTCACCGTTTTTTCAGCATTTGAAAAATGGTATTACACAACATATTGGGTTGAAAATAACGTATTACATGTGAAAAAAGGTCTCTTCGTGAAAAAGGAGAGCTACTTAAATAAAGAACGTGTTCAAACGATTAATACAAGTTCTAACGTACTATATCAAATGCTCGGTTTAAAAAAAATTCAGATTGAAACAGCTGGTGGGGGCGATGAAGCAGAAGTTAGCTTAGCTGGTATTACGGCAGAAGAAGCGGCGGAGCTTATTACTTTGCTAAATGAGCCAACTCCAGAAGTGAAAGCAGAAGGAACGTTAGACGAAGCAACAGAAAATGTAGTAGAAAAAGAAATTGTTACAGAAGAAAAACAAGCGACAGAATATAAATTAACTTGGAAAGAGATTTTATTAGCATCTGTTACATCTGGTCAATTTGGACTATTATTCTCTTTAATCTTTTTCGTTTATCACCAAGTAGATGAGTACATTCCGAAATGGATAGAGAATGGCGTAAAGTCGTATGTAATGGAACATGATATATATGGCTGGATTTTCATGGTAGCCATGTTACTCGTTCTTTCTTGGATTATATCTACAATCGGTTACGCGTTAAAACATGGCGATTTCACAGTGAATCGAAGAAATGACGAAGTCCGCATTTCGCAAGGATTGCTTGAGAAAAAAGAGCTCGTACTAAAATTGCATCGTATTCAAGGTATTACGATAAAAGAAAGTATTTTACGCCAACCATTCGGTTATTGTGCTGTGCAAGTAGAAGTCATTCAAAGTAAAGGAATGAGTGACGAAAAAGAAAAGGTTACACTGCACCCAATCATTCGAAAAGATCGAGTACAACAGTTACTCGCCCATTTACAATTACCATACGAACTGAATGCAAACATTATTGCATTACCAAAAGCAGCATTACGCCGCTATCTCATTGATAGTTTCATTTTCTTCGCAATGCTAGCAATCCCGTTTATTGGAATAAGTATATACTCTGAAAAGCACTTCATCATGTGGGCATTAATTCCGCTCGCGATCCTCATCTTTACACTTGGATACGCAACATTTAAAACAAATGGTTACAGTGTTAACGGAGAACAAATTACACTTGTCTATCGTAGCGTCGGAAAATATACAGGACTTATTAGAAGAAGACATGTCCAATCAATGGAGAAGACACAATCATATTTCCAGCGCCGTGCGGATTTATGTACGTATAAGTTTTCGAGTGCATCATCTAGTTATAAAATAGAGCATACGAGAGTAGAAGATGCGGAGAGAATGCAGAATTGGTATAAGAAGTTAAGTGAGAAATAACTTGAGAAAGCTTGCCTATTATGAAGGGCAAGCTTTTTTGTTATAGGGAAAAGAGTCGTTTAATCCATATATTAGTACAACTACAGCACACATGTATCAATACGTATGCAAAAAGGAGTATGCTTCTATTTCAGGGGAATCTGTGGAATTTTTGATATAAATGGTATACTAAAATATAAATAGTATTAGGAGGTTATATATGATAAGTCAGTTGAAAAGAGAAGCGCTTGATGCATTAAAAGGAAGATGGGGATTAGCGGTAGGGGCAACTTTATTAATTGGAATCCTTATTGGAGCTGTTGAAATGCTAACAACAGGTATTTTCTCGATATTTTGGGGTTGGGAAGAGGCAAGTGATTCACTTACAGTAAGTATTATAGTAATGCTTGTTATTGGTCCATTAACAATAGGTGCCTATTATCTTGTTTTAAATGCAATTCGTGGGACTGATGCTCGCATTGGTCATATATTTAGATGGTTTAGCGATGGAAGTAAGTTGATGAAGTCGTTTTTAACATATTTACTAATGTATGTATACTTGACTCTATGGACATTACTTCTTATTATTCCAGGTATTATTAAATCATTTTCTTATTCTATGACATATTTTATTTTGAATGATCATCCAGAATATACAGCGAATCAAGCGATTACTGAGAGTCGTCATATGATGAATGGACATAAAATGGATTACTTTTTACTATGCTTAAGTTTCTTAGGCTGGTTCATATTAAGTATTCTTACTATAGGAATCGGTTTCTTATGGTTAGCACCGTATTTCTACGCGACATCAGCCGCATTTTATGAAGAGATTTCAAAAGAATATTATAAAAAAGAAGGCACTACTTTCTAATAACCACCTATCCCCTAAAGAATATAGGGCACAGATAGTTTAGATGTTCTGTTTAGGGGGGATTTCAGGATAAGGTATAGGTTTTTATATAAAAATTATGCCCTCTATGTTTTAGCATAGAGGGCTATTTTTTTTGTGAAAGTAATGAATAATATATGTGAAACAAAAAAAGTGAGGTGAATGAGAGTGAGCAAATTTTTAATACCGTATTCGTTTTCTATATTAAGTTTCTTTATTTCAGTAACGGCACTTGATTTATATGATAGGATGGGAAACAATAGTGAGCTGGTTTCGCCGAACATAATCGGTAAGATAATTCAATCTACTGCGCAAATGGGAGTCCTTACATTATATTTCGGAGTACCTATCATTTTAGGTGGCTGTCTACTTGGTGAGCTATTGTTTAGAGGTATCATTTTACGATTTAAACTAAGCTATATTCTATCTTTATTATTATATTTACTTTTAGCTTTTAGTATTGTTTCTGTAACGGTTGGAATTCCAACTACATATGAGGATTCTAATACTACTTTCATGGTAATAACTATGATTTGCGCTGTTACATTCTTTATGGGCCGGAATATATGGGAGAAAAAAGAAATGAATAATGGAGTGACAGAATGAAATATACATGTCCGTGCTGCGGGTATAGAACAATAGAAGAAGAACCACCAGGTACATATGAAATTTGTAATATATGTTACTGGGAAGATGATGAGGTACAGTTTAACGATCCTGACTTTGAAGGCGGGGCAAATGAAGTCTCGTTAAGACAAGCACAGAAAAACTTCATTGCATTTGGTGCTTGCGAGGAATGTTTTGTGAAATCAGTTAGAAAGCCGACTAGCGAAGATGTGAAGAATACTAGTTGGAAGCAAATTAGTTAAATAGATTTAAATAAAAATGTTATTACTCGATGTAACAAGAGTAATAACATTTTTTTATGTAATGATGAAAGAATTAACGGCGTCTTATAAGGTAAAATAATAAAGATGATAACGTAATAGGTAGGCCTGTTTCCAAAAAGGCTTCTAAATTAAAGGATAGAAAATATCGGTCGTTAAATAACATAAAGAAGAAATGATTGTAGGAAATACCTAACACTATAAATAAAGGAATACCAATTTTTAATTCGTGACTTCCTTTTATTTTTCTATAACAAAATTCGCCTATTAAACAACCGATAAGAACAGGAATACTTCCAAGAATTGAAAGCATAATAATAGATACCCAAATCGGCCCCCATGAATCCGCATAATTTGGAACGCTTGTATACTGTAAAACATTCACAATGATAGAAAAAAACAATAAGCATATTAAATAACTAATAGAAAATTTTTTCAATGGAATCATCCTTATAAAATTTCACTTTATTTTTATGAAAATATAAACCTCTTTAAATTATAGATTAGATGTATAAGGATAATCAATTTTTATACATTTCGTGTTTATGGATATATTTTCGATGAATATAAAAGTATAGATGTATAGTCAATGTTATATATTTGATGTTATCATATTGAATGATATGGAAATTTTTAATGGAATAAGTAACTAAAAATTCAAAGGTAATGCAGCTTTTGTTGTATAAAGAAAATACTTAGTAGTAATCAACAATATTAAAAATAAGATTCGTATTTATATAAATTTAGTAGAAATGGGGTTTTAAAAAGGAATGAGTATCAGCATAACGCGGCAAAAGATTTTGGCGGCCGCTTCTCAAATTGTGCAATGTAAAGGGGTTGCTAAATTAACCTTAGAAGCAGTGGCAAAAGAGGCGGGTGTAAGTAAAGGTGGATTATTGTATCACTTTGCAAATAAAGAAGCTTTAATAGAAGGTATGATAGTCAGAGGGATAGAGGATAATGAGGGCGCTATTTACAATAAAGTAGCGGAAGACTCAGAGAGGAAAGGGAGATGGGTTCGCTCTTTTGTAGAGGAAAGATTAAGTAATGAGAGAAGAACAGAAGAGTTGTCTAGTAGTATGATGGCAGCATTCATGTTAAAACCTGAATTACTTGAGCCATTACAACAATCATTTCAGCAACTGCAAAAGAATATAGAAAACGATGAGATAGATTCAGTTTGTGCAACAATTATTAGATTAGCAGCAGATGGATTATGGTATTCGGAATATTTAGGGGTTGGCAGACTAAGCCCCGAGTTAAGAGAAAAAGTGATTCAAGCTCTTATTAGTAATTCATATAAATAGAATATACGAACTATATAATGCGAAAACAATTCACCATTACTTATTTAATGTAGTGGTGAATTGTTTTTTTTATTAGAAAAATAGAACAATTTTATAGAGTATTGAATTATAACCGTCCAGACGGTATAGTAATATTTGGTTTAAGAGGAAAATGAAACAAAAAAAGAATAAAAGATATTTTTAGCACACTATTCGAAAGGATAGGCCGCAAAGCTTAGAGTCTACGGTAATACATATTGGTTACTAAGATCGTCTGGTTGCACATTTTTGATGCAACCGGACGGTCTTTTTTTGTTATATAAATATAAAAAATAGGAGGGAACTATGCAAATGAAAAGTACTAAAAGGCATATTTCAATGGTTTCATTAGTTTTTCTAGTATTATTTTCAGTGCTGAATGTGTGGGCTCCAGTGATTCAAGCTGCTGTGATGAAAAGTCCAGTGGACGAAATTAATATTTCCCGTACTGATGGCACGACATCTGAACCATATCAAGCCTCAGATGGTATGAAAGTAGAAGTGAAGTGGTCAGCTAAAGAAAAAATAAAAAGTGGAGATCAATTCACAATTGATATGCCAAAAGAGTTTCGAAAAGACCTTATGAATATGAGTTTTCCTTTAAAAGATGCTGAAGGAAAAACAGTTGGTACATGTGAGATGAAAAAGGGTCTATTAACGTGTACTATGGGTGATTACGTAGAAGGAAAGAATAACATTAAAGGTTCTTTATTCGTAGAATTCTACTTTGGTCTAGAAGCATATGATGGTGTTAAAGAAATTCCATTAGAATTTAACGTTGATGGTCAAATCGTAAATAAAGAAGTAAATGTAAGTAATACTACAGAGAGACCGAAGCCACAGCCCAATACAGATAATCTATTGAAATGGGGTTCTTATAATCAAGAAGATCCGTCCATTGCTGATTGGCTTGTATATGTAAATGCGACTGGAACAGAAATGCAAGATCTTAAATTAACAGATACATTAGGACCTGGGCATGAGTTAATTACAGACAGCGTAGTATTAGAAGAGGCTGTATTTGAAGATGGTTATGCACCAACAAATATTAAGCCAGCAAATTTATCTAACATTAAAATAAATGCAACGAAGACTGGATTTACAATTGAATTTCCCGACAGTTCAAAAGGCTATATTTTAAGATATAAAACAAAGATTACTAATCCTGCTGCAAAGCCTCATAAAAATACTGTGAAATTAGAAGGTAAAAATATTAAAACTGAAGAAAAAGTAGGACAAGTATTTGTAAGTGGTGGGGGAGGATCCGGTTCAGGTGACAATAATCCACCTAGCATTGAAAAAAATATAGTTGATGAGAATGGCAAGCTTGTAGAGAATGAGCAGTTAACACAAATGGATCAAGTTATTCAATACCAAGTTGGTACACATATACCGAACGATCCTCCTAAATACACATCTATGGTAATTAGTGATGATTTAGAAGATGTTTTAGAAGTATTAGAGGCAAAAGTGTATGATCAAAATGGCCAAGATATTACTTCTAAAGGAACGTTAAATATAGATAAACAAAGAAGTGAAGTAACATTTACATTTGGTGAGAGTTTTGACTATAAGTCATATGAAGACCAGATAATTAACCTTAGTATTAAGGCGAAAATTAAAAATAATGCAGACTTATCTTCTTACGTAGATAAGAAGATTCCTAATAAAGCGGAATTACATTTTGATGATAAAACATTAACATCAAAAGAAGTAACTATTACGCCGCCTGAAGCTCCAAAAGATGGTACAGTATCGCTTCATAAAATAGATTCTGAGAATCCGAACAAAGGGTTAAAAGGTGCCGAATTTGAAGTTCGAAATAGTGCAAATGAAGTTGTTGTAAAACTGAAAACGGACGAAAAAGGTTTTTCAGTACCTCAAACTTTAGCTCCTGGGACGTATAAAGTTTATGAAACAGTAGCACCAGAAGGATATCAAAAATTAACAAGCCCAGTAGAGGTTACACTTCAAGCTGGAGAAATAAAAACAATTGAAATTAAAAATACTATGCAAAAGGGTCAAATTGAAGTAAAGAAAATTGATTCGGAAAATGGTGAAAAACCATTAGCAAATGCAGAGTTTGATATAGTAAAAGACGGTGTAGTAGTCGAATATATTGTTACAGATAAAGATGGTAAGGCAATCTCTAAACCGTTAGCACCAGGAAAATATATTTTAAAAGAAACAAAAGCACCTGAAGGCTACCAATTAAAAGAAACAGAGTTCGAAGTAAATGTAACAGGGGACGGCATATTCCCAATACAAGTGGAAAATGCAATGGTAGACAAAGGTAATATAGAAATTACAAAAGTGGACAAAGAAAACGGAGCAGTATTAGCCGGTGTCGAATTTGAAGTCCAAGATGAGAAAGATGACGTAGTAAGAAAAGTAGTAACAGATAAAGATGGAAAAGCAAACGTTTCAGATCTATCAGTAGGAAAGTACAAATTAGTAGAGACGAAAAGCTTACCAGGTTACAAAAATCTAGCAGAACCAGTACTATTTGAAATTACAAAAGGTATGACAAAAGCTTTAGTAATAAAAGTAGAAAATGAGCAGTTAGACAAAGGCTCAGTAGAAATTACAAAAATAGATAAAGATAGTCAAAAAGTATTAGAAGGCGTAGTCTTCGAAGTGCAAGATGAGCAAGGAAAAGTAGTAACAGAAGTAAAAACAGATAAAGATGGTAAAGCAAAAATCTCAGATTTATCAGTAGGAAAGTACAAATTAGTAGAGACGAAAAGTTTACCTGGCTACAAAAAGCTAACAGAACCAGTATCATTCGAAATTACAAAAGGTATGATAACAGTCCTATCATTGAAAGTAGAAAATGAACAGTTAGATAAAGGTTCAGTAGAAATTACAAAAGTAGATAAAGACAACAAAAAAGCATTAAAAGGCGTAGTCTTTGAAGTGCAAGATGAAGCTGGAACAGTAGTAAAGGAAGTAAAAACAGATAAAGATGGTAAAGCAAAAATCTCAGATCTATCAGTAGGAAAGTACAAATTAGTAGAGAAAGAAAGTTTACCAGGCTATAAGAAACTAACAGATCCAGTATTATTTGAAATTAAAAAAGGCATGACTGAAGTTCTATCATTAAAAATAGAAAATGAAATGGTAGATACGGGAAATGTAGAGATAACAAAGATAGATAAAGATAATAAAGCACCGTTAGCGGGAGTAACATTCATCGTTCAAGATGAAAAGGGGAATGAAGTTACAAAAGTAACGACAGATAAAGATGGAAAAGCAAATGTTTCAGATTTACCTGTAGGAAAGTATGAATTAGTAGAGGTAGAAAGTTTACCTGGTTATAAAAAGCTAGAAAAACCAGTATCATTTGAAATCAAAAAAGGCATGACCGAGGTTCTATCATTAAAAGTAGAAAATGAAATGGTGGATACAGGGAATGTAGAGATAACAAAAATAGATAAAGATAGTAAAGCTCCATTAGAAAATGTTGTATTTGAAGTACGTGATTCAAAAGGAAAAGTAGTTGCGAAAGTAAAGACGGATAAAGAAGGAAAAGCAAACGTTTCAGATTTACCTATTGGGAAGTATGAGTTGGTGGAAGTAGAAACACCGGCAGGATACAAACCACTAGAAAAGCCAGTTTCATTCGAAATTGAAAAGGGTAGAGTAACAGCGCTAAAGCTAACAGTAGAAAATGAATTAGTGGATACAGGAAATGTAGAAATTACAAAAGTAGATAAAGAAAATAAAGATGCTTTAGCTGATGCAGTATTTGAGATTCAAGATGCAGCAGGACAAGTAGTCGCTAAAATAACGACAGATAAAAAAGGACAAGCACAAGTTACTAATTTATCAGTCGGCACATACAAGTTAGTAGAAGTAAAGGCACCAAAAGGGTATAAACAATTAGTAGATCCGATTGCTTTCCAAATTGAAAAAGGCATGACAAAATCTCTTGCTTTAACAGTAGAAAACGAAATGTTAGACAAGGGAAATGTGGAAGTAACAAAAGTAGATAAAGATAGTCAAAAAGTATTAGAAGGCGTAGTCTTCGAAGTTCAAGACGACAAAGGAAAAGTAGTAACAGAAGTAACGACAGATAAAGAAGGAAAAGCAAACGTTTCAGATCTATCAGTAGGAAAATACAAATTAGTAGAGACGAAGAGCTTACCAGGTTACAAAAAATTAATAGAACCAGTATCATTCGAAATCAAAAAAGGTATGACGAAAGTTTTATCATTGAAAGTAGAGAACGAACAGTTAGATAAAGGTTCAGTAGAGATTATAAAAGTGGACAAAGAAAGTGGCGCAGTATTAGCGGGCGTAACATTCGAAGTTCAAGATGAGCAAGGAAAAGTAGTAACAAAAGTAACGACAGATAAAGAAGGAAAAGCAAACGTTTCCGATTTATCAGTAGGGAAATATAAGCTAGTAGAGGTAGAAAGCTTACCAGGATATAAAAAACTAGCGAAGCCAGTATCATTCGAAATCAAAAAGGGTATGACAGAAGTTTTATCACTAAAAGTAGAGAACGAATTAGTAGATAAAGGCTCAGTAGAAATTACAAAAGTGGACAAAGAAAGTGGCGTGTTATTAAAAGGCGTAACATTCGAAGTGCAAGATGAAAAAGGCAAAGTAGTAACGAAAGTAAAAACAGATAAAGAAGGAAAAGCGAAAATTTCAGATCTATCTGTAGGAAATTACAAACTAGTAGAAGTAGAAAGCTTACCAGGCTACAAAAAGCTAACAGAGCCAGTATCATTCGAAATTAAAAAGGGTATGACAGAAGTCTTATCATTAAAAGTAGAGAATGAACAGTTAGACAAAGGTTCAATAGAAATCACAAAAGTAGATAAAGATAGTCAAAAAGTATTAGAAGGCGTAGTCTTCGAAGTTCAAGACGACAAAGGCAAAGTAGTAACAGAAGTAACGACAGATAAAGATGGAAAAGCAAACGTTTCAGATCTATCAGTAGGAAAATACAAATTAGTAGAGACGAAGAGCTTACCAGGTTACAAGAAGTTAACGGAACCAGTATCATTCGAAATTAAAAAAGGTATGACAAAAGTCTTATCATTGAAAGTAGAGAATGAAAAGTTAGACAAAGGTTCAGTGGAGATTACAAAAATGGCCGCTGAAAGCAAGGAAGTCTTATCAGGAGCTGTGTTTGAAGTTCATGATGACAAGGGAAAAGTAGTAGTGAAAGTAACAACAGATAAAGATGGAAAGGCAAAAATCGCAAATCTATCTGTAGGTAACTACACACTAGTAGAAGTAGAAGCACCAAAAGGATATGAAAAATTAACTAATCCAATTCCATTTGAAATTACAAATGGAATGATAAATGCAGTTCAATTAGAAGTATTAAACAAATTGAATCATTTAGCACCACCAGGTCCAGAAACACCAGATCCAGAAAAGCCTGGAACACCAGATCCGGAGAAACCTGGAACACCAGATCCAGAAAAACCTGGAACACCAGATCCAGAAAAGCCTGGAACACCAAATCCAGAAAAGCCTGGAACACCAGATCCAGAAAAGCCTGGAACACCAAATCCAGAAAAGCCTGGAACACCAAATCCAGAAAAGCCTGGAACACCGAATTCAGAAAAACCGGAAAAAGAATTACCGAAGACAGGGCAGAAAATGCCTGTGGAACCATATATGGGAGCACTTCTTGTAATGATGAGTTTTGGATTATTCGTATTAGGTAGAAAACAGCAGAGATAATAAAAGTGAAAAGGTATCCTCAAAGTATTTGAGGATACCTTTTTTAGCATAAAAAAAGCATCTAGCAAAAGAACTAGATGCAAATAAAAACACATGGGAAGACAAAATTCTTCCCGTTTCCCGTATGTAATTATATCAAAAAAATTATAAAAAACTAGCTATATTTAAAATATAATTATAAAAAAAGTTATATACATAAATAATTGCAATACTCGCAGTTTTATCTTCCTGAAAAAGTTATTTCTTTAGTTCCGAATATTAAGACTAATGTTGATAAATCTTCAGATAATTAGAAATAATGTCCAAAAGGATATATAATATTGCTTAAGAAATAGTTTTAATGGATTACATATATTTCATTTGGTGTATTAATTGAATATCATAATTTTTAATTTTATTAAGCAAGAATCTCGGTTACTTATTGCATTTCTAACATAGGGTGAGAAAGAAAAATACAATAGTGTGGAGGTTTTTATAATGACGTTTGTTCTTAGTAAAATGAGTGGCTTTAGCATAGAAGAAAAGGTACATGAATTTGAATCTAAAGGGTTTCTTGAAATCTCAAATGAAATCTTTTTACAAGAGGAAGAGAATCATAGTTTATTAACACAAGCACAGTTAGATTATTATAATTTGGAAGATGATGCGTACGGTGAATGCCGTGCTAGATCTTATTCAAGGTATATAAAGTATGTTGATTCACCAGATTATATTTTAGATAATAGTAATGATTACTTCCAATCTAAAGAATATAACTATGATGATGGCGGGAAAGTTAGACAGTTCAATAGCATAAATGATAGCTTTTTATGTAATCCTTTAATTCAAAATATCGTGCGTTTCGATACTGAGTTTGCATTTAAAACAAATATAATAGATAAAAGTAAAGATTTAATTATAGGCTTACATCAAGTAAGATATAAAGCTACTAAAGAAAGACCATCTTTTAGTTCACCTATTTGGTTACATAAAGATGATGAACCAGTAGTGTTTTTACACCTTATGAATTTAAGTAATACAGCTATCGGCGGAGATAATTTAATAGCTAATTCTCCTCGGGAAATTAATCAGTTTATAAGTTTGAAGGAGCCTTTAGAAACTTTAGTATTTGGACAAAAGGTCTTCCATGCCGTAACGCCACTTGGAACAGAATGTAGTACGGAGGCTTTTCGTGATATTTTATTAGTAACATTTTCTTATAAGGAGACAAAATGAGAGAGAATAAAATAATTATGATTTCTGGAGCCAATAGCGGTATAGGTCATGCTTGTATAAAATATTTTTTAGAAAAATCATTTCATGTAATAGCTCTTGATATTAATAATAATAACTTAATAGATTATATGAAAACAGATATGCCTTTGAAAGTAGTGCAAATTGATTTAAGTAATAGCGAAGCGATTCATAATCTTTTTACTCAATTAGATTTAGAAAAGCTTTCTCCTGATATATTAATAAATGCAGCTGGTATTCGAGAGATAACACCTGTTTTACATTTATCCGATGATATGTTTAAAAAAGTAATTGATGTAAATTTAGTAGCACCATTTATCCTTTCTAGGGAAGTAGCTAAGCGATGGTGTGAATCGAAAATAAAAGGTTGTATTGTGAATATAGCATCGGTTTCTGGATTAATGGCTGAACCAGAGCGAGCTGCTTATGTGGCATCAAAGCATGCCTTAATCGGATTGACTAAACAGATGGCTATGGAATTTGGGAAGCAAAATATAAGAGTAAATAGCATTTCTCCCGGTGTTATTAGAACTGAACTTACAGAAGAATACTTTAGTAATAAAGCATTGATGTCTATGATAAAAAGTAATCAATCTTTAGATACTTGGGGGTTGCCGCAGGATATTGTTTCATGTATTGAGTACTTGATTTCTGATCAGGCCCGCTTTATTACTGGTTCTAATTTTGTAATTGATGGTGGTTGGACTGCTGGGAAAAACTTGTAGTTGAGTGTTTTTGAGGAAAAGCACCTGTCCTTTTTTAGGCTGGTGTTTTTCTCACTATAAACAGATTTTTTTATTGGAGGGGGATTAATTTGCTTCAAAAAAGTTTTAAGCAAGAGAAAACGGTACCGGCCTTAAAGATGATAGCATCAATGGTTATCTTTGGATCAGTTGGATTTTTTTCTGTTCAAACAAACTTACCTTCGTTTGAATTAGTGTTTGTAAGGTGTATTTTTGCGACAATATTTTTAAGTGTATGCTGGCTGCTTACAGGGCAATATAAACAAGATAAATGGGAACGAAAAGAAGTTATTCAAGTTTTAATATGTGGCTTTTTCTTAGTATTTAATTGGGTTTTCTTATTTAAAGCCTTTGAAAATATGTCAGTTACAATTGCTATCTCAGTTTATCATCTTGCACCAGTAATTGTACTGTTAATTGGAAGTATCGTCTTTAAAGAAAAATTAACATTAATATCTATCATTTCAATAGTTGTGTGTTTTGTGGGAGCTTTATTAATTGCTGGTATCGATGGAAGCTTCTCTTTCGGTTCATTAATGTCTTCAGGTATGATATGGGGATTTCTTGCAGCTCTCTTTTATGCATTTACAACTTTATTTGGTAAAGGGATTAACAAAATGAGTGCGTATGCAATGACATTTTTACAAACATTCTTGGGGATATTTCTTTTAATACCATTTATAGATTTAGATGCTTTTAGTGGCCTCACTCAAAGTAATTGGACATATATTATAGCTACTGGTTTTATTCACACAGGGATAGTGTATTATCTGTTTTTTGATAGTTTACGCCATTTATCTACAAAAACAATCTCAATATTAGTTTTTTTAGATCCGGCAGTGGCAATATTATTAGATACTGTACTTACTGGATTCCGTCCAACTTTAATGCAAATAACAGGAATTCTATTTATTTTTATTGGCATGACTTTAACATTAAAAAAATCTAAAGATAAAAAACTGAGCCAAAAAGAAAAGCGAATTGAAAGCGATGCTAGTATATCTCAACAATAATGAAATATATTGTGTATAAAACGATAAACCTTGCATGAATCATGCAGGGTTTATTTGGTCTAATATAATTCATATTTATAATATATGTTTTTTAACATGCTTTTGATTCACTTATATTTATTTGACTATAAATTTACAAAAATGTATATAAAACCTTATTTTTTGATAATATATAAGTAATAAATTCATAGAATTGGAGTGATGAGATGCAGCCGTTAGAAAGGGAGATTCATTCTAATATGCTGAAAGTGTGGAGGATTCACGCTTTAATTGGGGCGGCAGTTATACTAACAGTCGTAATTGCGTATTTCTTTTTTATGATTAACTTTAACTGGTGGGGCTGGTTGTTTGGACTATTAGTAACAGGAGCCATTATATTTATTCCACTTGATTATTTTGTATTTCCAAATTTACGTCAGCGCTATTATAGTTACAGATTAAATGAAGAAGAGATTGAGATTCAAAAGGGAATGTTCGCTGTAAAACGCGTACTTATTCCGATAATCCGTGTGCAGCACGTAACGATTGAGCAAGGGCCGATTATGAGAAAGTATAATTTAGCAGAATTACACATTTCAACAGCCGCAACTTCTCATAGTATCCCAGGTTTAACGAAAGAAGAAGCAGAACAGCTGAAAAGACAAATTGGAGAACTTGCGAAAGTGAGTGATGAGGATGTATAAGAGGCAACATCCGATTACGATATTGTTAGGTATTAGGGTTGCGAGTTTGTTGCCACTTATTATTCTTGTTTTATTTAAACCTGATGAACAAGTGGAACCTTGGTATTTATTTTATCTTTTCCTTCTGGTTGTTTTATTCATCATGGCTATTTTTTCAGCAATTAAATGGTATTTTAAAGTGTACTGGCTTGAGAATAATATTTTACATATAAAGCACGGTGTTTTTGTAAAGAAGGAAAGCTATTTAAATAAAGAGCGTGTACAAAATATTAGTATGTCTTCTAACATCATTTATCAAATGCTCGGACTTATGAAGTTAAATATAGAAGTAGCCGGTGGTGGTAATGAACCAGAAGTGATGTTGGCTGGTATTAAAGAAGACGAGGCAAAACATTTAATCTCTTTATTACATAAGAAAGAAACTACTGTAAAAGAAGAAATAGAAGAGAAAGAAAGCAAGATGGTTTATCAGTTAACAGCGAAAGAGGTTTTAGCCGCAGCGATTACATCTGGTCGGTTCGGACTAGTGTTCTCTGGACTAGTACTTCTTTACACAAAGTTTGATTTTGTTCTTCCTGAAGGATTCACAAGTAAAGTAGAAGCGTATGTGATGGGAAACGGTGTTTATAAACTAATTGTAATTGCATTAATTTTAATGGTAATTTCATGGATTATTTCCACGGCTGTATATGTGTTGAAATATGCAAACTTTAAAATTGAGCGAAAAGGGGAAGAGATTCGTATCGTTCAAGGATTATTTGAAAAGAAAGAGTTTGTCTTAAAATTGCACCGCATTCAAGCGATTACTGTAAAAGAAGGTATGCTTCGCCAGCCGTTTGGCTATTGTGCTGTTGAAGTGGAAGCAATTCAAAGTATTGGAGCAGCAAGTAACGAAGTAATGTTGCATCCATTTATGAAGAAAAAAGATGTACAGCCCCTGCTCACATATTTAGAGTTACCTTATGAAATCGAAGCGGAGATCGTTCACTTACCAAAAACAGCGTTGCGTCGTTATTTCATTATGGGCTGGTTAATAAGTATCATACTCACAGTTCTAATTGCCAGCGTGAGTATATATTTTAAACAATATATTGCGTTGTTTGTTATTTTACCGTTATTTATCGTGTTTTCGTTACTTGCGTATGCTAGATATAAAAGTGGTGGTTATGAATTAAGAGAAAATCAACTAACGGTTGTATATCGTAATTTTTCGAAATATACAGGAATAATGCGAAGAAGACATGTTCAAGCAGTAGGTTATGATCAATCGTATTTTCAAAGAAAAGATGAATTATGTACAACTCTTGTAGCGGTAGCCGGGCGCGGTTATGAAGTAAAGCATATGAGAAAAAAAGATTCGCTTCGTATATATAATTGGTACAAAGAAAAAGGAAACACCGGTGTGTAATGGTGTTTCCTTTTTGTCATTAAATCGATATCTTTAGTCGAATCGTTGATATATTTCAAGATGTGATAGATATATTCGAAAAATCGTTGATATATTCAAAGATGTGATAGATATATTCGAAAAATCGTTAATATAATTTCACGTACTGATAGTGTTGTATTACTTTTTAATTAAACTAACACATCAAAAGTAGTCACGAACGACGGACGAGAGAAAATACTCTTTTGCTGTTCGGCATGTGGATGCGCCTGTGCTTGTCCTTCTGCTTGCGTGGGACGTTTTTTATGAGCATTTTCGAATGAACGTGATTCTGTCCAGTCTTTAAAGTTTTGCTCTGTTTCCCACATCGTTAAGATGACATATGTATCGTTACTTAATGGGCGTAGAACACGGATCGCTTGGAATCCTGGTTCGTTTTCAATAAGACCTGCGCGGTTTTTAAAGCGGTTTTCAAATACTGGGCGACCTTCGTCTGTGACAGAAATGTTGTTACAAACGATATAGCCAGGTTGTCCTTTAAATTCACCGACAGCATCTAGTACGTCATACTGAAGTGAACCTTCTACAGATTCTTCTGTATTTTCTTTATAAAACATATTTTTCTCATCATTTTTTGCAGTGAAATGTGATTGTTCTAGAGGTGTTTCGTATGAAATAATAGCCTTCATTTTAATGCCCCCTTAATAGTTTGTTTCTATTATATCAACTCTCTTAAAAAACTTCGAAGATTATATACATAAAGATACTTCTTTTTCAAATAATAAATGTACCATCATTTGGAAAGAAGGACGATGTATGAAGAAAGTAAAGTGGACTTTATTAGGCGGCGTCGCAACGTTTGTAGTAGCAATTGTACTCTATAAACTTATCGTGTTAGCTGGTGGCTATATGATGGATGAAAAGCAGCTCGTTTTCCACTCTTCATCACGTATTGTTGACCAGAAAGGAAAAGAAATTACGAAATTATACGTAGAAAATAGGGAACTCGTACCAGTCGAGCAAATTCCGAAGTATGTGCAGCAAGCGTTTGTTGCGGTGGAAGATTCCCGTTTTTATGAGCATCAAGGAATTGATTATCCGTCTATATTCCGGGCTCTTTATAAAGATACGTTAGCTGGAGAAAAGGTAGAGGGCGGTAGTACCATTACGCAGCAACTCGCTAAAAATGTCTTTTTAACTCGTGAAAAAACATTTACGCGCAAATTGAAGGAAGTCGCAATTTCTCTTCAATTAGAGCAAAAATATACGAAGCAACAAATTCTTGAAATGTATATGAATCATATTTATTTTGGTCATGGGGCTTACGGTATTCAAGCGGCAGCAAAGTTGTATTTTAATAAAAATGTTGAGGATTTAACGGTAGAGGAAGGGGCAATGCTTGCAGGCCTTCCGAAGTCACCAAACGGATATTCACCGTACTACTCTGCAGAGAAGAGTAAGGAACGCCGCGATCTCGTGTTGTCACTTATGCATAAACAAGGCTATTTGACTGCAGAAGAAAGCGTTCGTTATCAAGGGAAGACAATTGCTCTATATAAAAACTTAGATGAGAATGAGCTTGCATATATGCCGTATATTGATATGGTCATAGATGAAGCCGCTCGTTTATACGGGTTGTCTCATCAGGAAGTACTTCGCGGAGGATATACGTTTGTCGTACCTATGGATGAAAAAATTCAAAAGGTAGCGTATAACCAGTTTCAAGATGCAAGGAATTTCCCTGGGAAAGAAGAGGGGGCGCAAGGTGCATTTTTATTAATGGATAATCGTACGGGAGGGATTAAAGCGGCGATTGGGGGAAGAAAGTACGTCCCGAGAGGATTTAATCGTGTTTTTGCCAAAAGGCAGCCTGGATCTGTTTTAAAACCACTTATCGTTTATGCACCAGCACTAGAAACGAAAAAGTATAATCCGTATTCTTTATTAACAAATGAAAGAAATTCTTTTGAAGGGTATGAACCTCGAAATTATAATCATGAGTATTCAAAAGAAATGACGATGTATGATGCGATTTTAGAGTCGGCAAACGTACCAGCAGTTTCTTTATTAAATGAGTTAGGGGTAGAAGAAGGAAAGCAATATTTAGAAAAAGGAAATGTCCATATTGCAGATGCTGGTTTAAGTACAGCGCTTGGCGGATTGAAAAATGGCGTTTCAACATTTGATCTTGTAAAAATGTATCGTTCATTTTTAGCAAATGGAAATATTATTGAGCCGCACGTTATTGATAAAGTATTAAATAGACACGGTGCAGTCATTGGGGAATCTCCAAAAGTAGAGACGAAAATCTTCTCGAAGCAGACAGCATGGTATATGACGAAAATGTTAGAAGGAGTTGTGAAGGAAGGAACAGCGAGAGTTGGTGTATATAACGGTGCGTTAGCTGGGAAAACAGGTACAACTTCATTGCCAAATGACGATAAGGGAGCAAGAGATATGTGGTTCGTCGGCTATACACCGAACTTAGTAGGCGCTGTTTGGATTGGTTATGACCGTACGGATAAGGAGCATCAGTTGCAAGGAGAAAGTGCATCTGCGACAAAATTATTTAAGAAAATTTTAACGAAGGCTAATGTAGAGCATAAAGAGAAGTTTATGAAACCTGAAGGTGTGGAAACAATCGGTGCTCCGATTCGGCTACGAAGAATTGAAGATGTAAAAATGAAACTATCATTTAGTCCTTTCGGTTTATTTAAAGCAAAATTAAGCTGGACGCCACTTCCAGATAACAGAATTATGTACCGAATCTATAGAGTGGAGAATGGAATTCATACGCATGTTAGCACTGTAAACGGTGCTGGAGAATATGAGGAAAAGTTCGTTAACATATTTTCAAAACCGAGCTTTTACGTTGTACCATATAATACACAAACGAATCGCGAAGGAGAAAAGTCAAAAGTAGCTAAACCATAGTTTTTCTCTGTGTTATAATAAGAATGTTGTGAAAATAGTAAGCGTTTTTAAGAATGTTTGTGTCAATTTAATGAACAACGTACATAATATTATGCATTTTGTTTTTACAAGCTGTATAGTAAAAAAAGATAAATATCGAACGTATTCGAAGCATTGGTAAGGAAGGGAGCAAGGGTCTTGGTAAGAACTATAAATGAGACATTTTTAAAAGCATGTAGGGGGGAACGTACCGATTATGTACCAGCATGGTATATGCGTCAAGCAGGTCGTTCACAGCCGGAATATAGAAAGATTAAAGAAAAGTATTCTTTATTTGAAATTACACACAATCCAGAGTTATGTGCTTACGTTACAAAATTGCCGGTTGATCAATATAACGTAGACGCAGCAATTCTTTATAAAGATATTATGTCACCACTACCTGCAATTGGTGTGGATGTAGAAATTAAATCAGGTATTGGCCCAGTTATTGATAATCCAATCCGTTCTTTACAAGACGTAGAAAAACTAGGGGAAATCAATCCAGAAGATGACGTACCGTACATACTAGATACAATTCGTTTATTAACGACAGAAATGTTAGACGTACCGTTAATCGGTTTTTCAGGAGCTCCATTTACATTAGCGAGCTATATGATTGAAGGCGGTCCATCTCGTAACTACCATAATACGAAAGCGTTCATGTATGCAGAGCCAAAAGCTTGGTTCGCTTTAATGGATAAACTAGCAGATATGGTTATTACATATTTAAAAGCGCAAATTAACGCAGGAGCAAAAGCAGTTCAAATTTTCGATTCTTGGGTTGGAACAGTAAATGTAGCAGATTATCGCGTATTTATTAAACCAGCAATGGAGCGTATTTTTGCAGAAGTTCGTAAGATGGGTGTACCGATGATTATGCACGGCGTAGGAGCTGCACACTTAGTGAATGAGTGGCACGACTTACCGCTTGATGTAGTCGGCTTAGACTGGCGCTTACCGATTGAAGAAGCACGTGCACGTGGCGTTCATAAGGCGGTACAAGGTAATATGGACCCTTCATTCTTACTTGCACCATGGTCTGTTATTGAAGAACATGTAAAAGGTATTTTAGATCAAGGGATGAAACAGCCGGGTTATATCTTTAACTTAGGTCACGGTGTATTCCCAGAAGTAAATCCAGATACATTAAAACGTTTAACTACATTTATTCATGAATACTCTAAAGGGCAGTTAGCGAAGTAAAGGAGAATTGCTGTATGAAAAAGAAAATTGGTTTGCTTGTAATGGCATACGGAACGCCATATAAAGAAGAAGATATTGAACGTTACTATACACATATTCGCAGAGGAAGAAAGCCAAGTCCTGAAATGCTGGAAGATTTAACAGAGCGTTACCGTGCAATTGGTGGTATTTCTCCTTTAGCTACTATTACATTAGAGCAAGCTAAGAAGTTAGAGAAGCGTTTAAATGAAGTACAAGATGAAGTAGAGTACCATATGTATCTTGGCTTAAAACATATTGAACCGTTTATTGAAGATGCGGTGAAAGATATGCATAACGACGGAATACAAGATGCAATCGCACTTGTTCTTGCACCTCACTATTCTACTTTTAGCGTGAAATCATACGTTGGACGAGCACAAGAAGAAGCTGAGAAACTTGGAAACTTAACAATTCACGGTATTGATAGCTGGTATAAAGAGCCGAAATTCATCCAGTACTGGGTCGATGCAGTGAAAGTTATATATAACGGTATGTCAGATGCAGAGCGTGAAAAAGCAGTACTAATCGTATCTGCACACAGCCTACCAGAGAAAATTATTGCAATGGGCGATCCATATCCAGATCAATTAAATGAAACAGCGGATTATATCGCGCGCGGAGCGGAAGTAGCAAACTATGCAGTAGGCTGGCAAAGTGCAGGAAACACACCAGATCCTTGGATTGGTCCAGATGTACAAGATTTAACGAGAGAACTAAATGAAAAGCACGGTTATACTTCATTCGTATATGCACCAGTTGGATTTGTTGCGGAACATTTAGAAGTTTTATATGACAACGACTTTGAGTGTAAAGTTGTAACGGATGAAATTGGTGCGAAATATTATCGTCCAGAAATGCCAAATGCATCGGACGCATTTATTGATTGTTTAACAGATGTTGTATTAAAGAAAAAAGAATCTGTACTGTAAGAAGAAAGGGGGAGCCTGCTTGAGGAAAAAAGTTGTGATCGTCGGCGGAGGTATTACTGGATTAACAGCAATGTATAATTTACAAAAAAATATTCATGAAAAAAACTTGCCGATTGATACATTACTTATAGAAGCATCGGGTAAACTTGGCGGAAAAATTCAAACCGTTCGAAAAGATGGATTTACAATTGAGCGCGGACCGGATTCTTTCTTAGCACGAAAAGAAAGTGCAGCTAGATTAGTGAAAGAATTAGGTCTTGGCGATGAAGTTGTAAATAATCAAGCCGGTCAATCATTTATCCTCGTAAACAATCGGTTACATAAAATGCCGAGCGGATCAATGATGGGAATTCCAACGCAAATTACGCCGTTTCTATTTTCCGGGCTGTTCTCCCCAATTGGTAAATTAAGAGCTGGTTTTGATCTATTAATGCCGAGGTCAAAGCCAGTATCTGACCAATCACTCGGACAATTTTTCAGACATCGTCTTGGAAATGAAGTGGTTGAAAACTTAATAGAACCGTTACTATCAGGTATTTATGCAGGGGATATTGATGAAATGAGCTTAATGTCAACATTCCCGCAAATGTATCAAATTGAGCAGAAACATCGCAGTATTTCACTCGGTATGCGTACGCTCGCTTCGAAAGAAGAGAAAGCTGAACCGAAAAAAGGAATCTTCCAAACAGTGAAAACTGGTTTAGAATCTATCGTAAAATCTCTCGAAGCAAAGATGCATGAAGGTACGATAATAAAGGGAACTCGCATTGAAAAAGTTGCAAAACAGGGTGATGGTTATACGATTACTCTTAGTAACGGAAAAGAAATAGAAGCGGACGCCATCGTAGTGGCAACTTCGCATAAAGTATTGCCGTCCATGTTTGCTCAGTACAAGCAGTTTCGTTTCTTCCGTAATATTCCATCCACATCCGTTGCGAATGTCGCACTTGCTTTCCAAAAGTCCGCAATCCAGCGCGATATTAATGGTACAGGATTTGTCGTATCACGAAATAGCGATTACACCATTACAGCATGTACGTGGACGCATAAAAAATGGCCACATACAACGCCAGAAGGAAAAACACTCCTTCGCTGTTACGTTGGACGTGCTGGTGATGAAGCGGTTGTAGAACAAACTGAAGAAGAACTCGTTCAGCTTGTACTAGAAGATTTAAGAAAGACGATGGATATTACAGAGGATCCAGAGTTTACAATCGTAAGTCGCTGGAAAGAAGCGATGCCCCAATATACAGTAGGTCATAACGAGCGAATGAAAAAGCTCACAACATTTATGGAGAAAGAGTTACCTGGTATATATTTGGCAGGTAGCTCCTATGCTGGTGCTGGACTTCCAGATTGTATTAATCAAGGTGAGGAAGCTGCAAAGCGTGTATTATCTCATTTGGAGAAAGTAATAGATGCTGAATTAATCGCACAATAAACTATAAGAAACGCCTTCAATCATATTGAAGGCGTTTCGTTTATTATATAAAATATTTATTCGCCAATAAACATATATAAGTTATTTGGCTTTATAACGGCATCTCCTGCATAAATAACCCACTCTGTTAAGTTATCAAAATCTAAATGATAACTATTTCCTTCACTCATATCTTTTATAAAATATGGTTCATTAATGAGTATTCCTTGAATGAAATCTTCCGTAATGTTTTGCATTTCAAACCACATATGTTCACTTTTTCCTTCTTCGTAGGAGACACCAAACTTAGCAAGGAAACGAAAATCTTCATTTGATTGTTCAATATGAAAAATGTTGCTGAAATACCCGAAAGTATTTTTCGCATTGTAAGCCATACGAGCCGTTTCACTATTTGTTTTATAGAACATGAGCCCTGTAGCTTCCTTGTGTTCTTTGAAAAAACTTTCAATATATTCTTCTGAAGTATTAAATTTGAATAAGAGAACGGATGGAGATTGATGGTATTCATCTCGGGCATCCATTCCGCCTAAGAATGTATTTTGTGCATCTATTGGTTGTAGTTTCACTTCTTCATCCTCGATTGAAGATAATTGGTCCATACTCGTTTTATGCCCTATATAAGATAATCCTTTTTCCCACGGAACAGCGACTGTATGTATAGAACCTTGCTGACTATGTGCGATAACGATAGGCTCATTCATAGGGACTTGTCCATTCTCAACGGCATTATTAGCAAATGTTTGAAAGAGATCGCCAATGCCGTAGTAGGAAGAAATGCGATTTGGAATAATTAACTCTATTTCAGTTACGCCTGCTCTTAAAAGACCATGTGTATGAAACCAATATTGCGTAGGCTCATCATCTTTATCGTCTTCATAAACAGAATGAATAACGTACAAGTCAGGAATGTCAGGTAATAATTCATTTTCAACGTGATATTCAATATAGCTTCTAGATATCACTTTCATTGCTGCACTTGAATCTATTACAAATAACAAATCTGGGGCGAGATTCCATAAAAACTGTAACTGCTGGAAAAAGCAGTCCAGTACATCGCCTACAAATAGCGTACGAGTGAAAATTTCAGTGCCGAAAGCCACATCTTCAAAATTACGATCTACAATTGTAGAATCTTGTCTATTATACATTTTATATTCTTCTGGGTCGTTCGCCTCATCAATATGCAGTTCATACGGTATGACTGTTTCACCCATATGTAATTCAACAATAAGGCTTTTCTCATCACTATAAACAATTTTTAACTCATCAACTTTAGTAGCGATAATTTCTAGTCGGTGTTTTAACTGCTCAATTGTAATTCTAGTTGGTATAACAGCAATCATATCTGAAAAATGACGTTCTAATGTTCCATTCATAGCTGCGCGGTATGTTTCTGTTTGCACTTCCATCCAATCACTCCTATTCAAATGAATCCATTTTACATGCCAATCAAATATCGATATTTTCTGTTTTCTCTCTCTAACATTATAGAGTGCATTTGTAGAAGGTGTAAAATTATTATTTTGTATTATAGTTTGAAAGCTTGTAAATTAAATAAATCTTTTGTAAAATTTGTCGAAAAATAGTTCTATATAACGAATCATTTGTTATGATAGAAATGCTGAGAAAATATGAAATAGGGAGAGGAAAATGGCTGTGAAGAAATTGTTAAGCGTCTTTTTATCATTCTTGCTATTGCTTTCATTTACTGGAACTTTAGCGCAAGCAGAAGAAACTGCTTCTATGTCAGTAGAAAAAGCAATTCAAGTATTTAAGCAGCAAGGGAAAACGAAGGGGATTGTGGAAGGATATATTGTTGGATATACGCAAAGTTCTTCTAAATATACGAAGGATCCAGCTAAGTTTGATGATACAAACGTAGCAATTGCAGATTCGCCAAACGAAACGAATCCAGACAAAATCATGCCCGTTCAGTTGCCAAAAGGTGATGTGAGAACGGCAGTGAATGTAAAAGATCACCCTGAAAATATCGGGAAGAAAGTTAGTTTGACTGGGACTCTTGAATTATATTTTAGTAACCCAGGTCTAAAATCAGTAACAGCTTATAAGTTTCAAGGTGAAGGACAAAATCGTGTTAGCGATGTAGTAGCTTCGCCGAACGGCGGAGAAGTTGCTAAAGGAACAGCGGTAACATTAACGACGAATACAGAAGGCGCAACAATCTACTATACGTTAGATGGCTCTAATCCTACTAATAAAAGCGTTCGTTATAATGGACAAATTATAGTGAATGAAAATAGTGTAGTGAAAGCAATCGCAGAAAAAGAAGGACTTACTTCTTCAGCAATTTCGACATTTTCATTTATTATCGTAAATAATGAACAGGTTCGTATTCATGACATTCAAGGAAAATCACATATGTCTCCTTACAACGGGAAGAAAGTAAACAATGTGGAAGGCGTTGTCACAGCGCTTGATAAAAACGGCTTTTATATAGAAGATAATCAGCCAGATAATGATCCAGCTACTTCAGAAGGTATGTACGTATATAAAAAAGATGCGAATGTAGCAGTAGGAGATCTTATTCAAGTTGATGGAGTAGTAGAAGAATATGTAGGAGCAGGATATGCAGAGCGATTTGAAACAGACTTAACGACGACAGAAATTAAGGCGAGTCGCGTTGCTGTAATCGCAAAAGATCAATCTTTGCCGGCACCGATTGTACTTGGAGAAAACGGTGTGAAAATCCCGGACCAGATTATTGATAATGATGCATTTGGTTTATTTGATCCAAATGAAGATGCAATCGACTTCTATGAAAGTATAGAAGGTATGCGTGTTACGATGCCAACACCAAAAATTATTACACCTCAGAAAAACGGGAATTTATATGTAACAGTAAAAAATGGTGGAGATAAAATAGTAACACAATATGGGACACCTCTATTAGATGAAAATCAATTAAACCCAGAGCGTCTTTCTGTAAAAGTACCTCGCGATTATGTAGCAAAAGTAGGAGATACTTTCACTGGAGATATAACAGGGGTAGTAGGATATGATTACGGTTCTTTCCGTATTTCGCCAATAACAGAACTGCCAGCTGTAGTGGATGGTGGATTTAAGCAAGTAGGCGCAAATATTCAGCCACGTCTTGATAAGTTAACGGTTGCTACATATAACATTGAAAACTTCTCAGCGAATAAAAAAGAAACAACAGATGAAAAGGTAAAAGCGTTAGCGTATTCTATTAAATACAACTTAAAAATGCCAGATATTATCGGTGTAGAGGAAATGCAAGATAATAACGGATCAATTAATGACGGTACAACAGATGCGTCATTAAGCGCAAAACGTATCATTGATGCAGTTCTAGAAATTCGTGGACCGAAGTATGAGTATGTAGAAATCGCTCCAAACAATAATCAAGACGGAGGAGCACCAGGAGCGAATATTCGCGTCGGCTTCTTCTATAATCCATCACGCGTGAAATTAGCGACGGTACCAAAGTTACTTGATAAAAATGTTGTTCGTATTGGAGACGAAAATCTATTGTTTGAAAGTACACGTAAACCGCTAGCGGCAGAATTTACGTTCCAAGGACAAAACATTGTTGTCGTTGCAAATCACTTAAACTCAAAACTAGGAGATGCAACGCCATTTGGAAAAGTGCAGCCGCTCGTATTAAAGAGTGAAGACAAACGAATTCAGTTAGCACAAGAAGTAAATCATTTCGTGCAAGGAATCCAGAAAAAGAATACGAATGCACCAGTTGTTGTGTTAGGTGATATGAACGATTTCGAATTCTCTAAACCACTAAAAACACTAGAGGGAACAATCTTAAAAGATATGTTAAACACAGTGCCGAAAGAGAACCGCTACACGTACATTCATGAAGGAAATGCACAAGTGTTAGATCATATTTTAGTAACAAACAATATCGCACCACACACAATTGTAGACCCAGTACACTTAAACTCAAACATTATGAAAGAACACGGACGTGTAAGTGACCACGACCCAGTACTTGCTCAAATTGATTTGAAGAAGGCTTCTTAAAGTGGGGAACGCTTAGGTGACTAAGCGTTCTTTTTTTGCATCGTTATAGAATAGTATAAAGAGATTATTCCTTTTTTTGTAATCTAATGATAAAATTGATTGAATATTTAGTTTTTAATAAGGGGGACAACAATGCAGTTACAAATAAATGGAAAGGTAATGAATCAGTTTGCAATTTTTTTTAGTACGATCATCATGCTTCAGTTTGTAGCTGATATAACAGGACTTACAAGCAATCTAGATATTACGTATAACTTAATACATACAGCAGCTTCTTATATAACATTTAGTTTGGCGGTTATTTTCACTTTAATAGGTGCAAGAAGAGAATTAAGTAAATATGCAATTATTTTATTATGTTCAGTGGTAGGTATTAAAGCAATTTATTTTGCGGTGTTCGTTATCTTATGGGGATTGGCAGGTACACCGTAAAGGGGAGGATGATTATATGTAATGATAATAAGAGCGTAATTCTCTATGTTAACTTAGGGAATTACGCTTTTATTCGTTCAATGATTTAGTCTGAAATTACTTGAAACGCCTTTCTACACCGCTCTCTTTTTTGCAACCTTCTTCTATATTTTTTTCTATCACGTTTTACTCCTTGTATATACATGATTAAGCTAACGAGGAGGAAGAAAGTGCATTGCATCGTTAAAATATACGGAGACATGCCATGCAACGGTTGTTTTGGGTCATATAAATGAAAAGGCGCTCCGCCTATTGTAGGGAATATCGTATTTAGCAGGACGTATGGAATGGAGGCAACTGCAAATGGGAAAAGAATCGCCATATAGTCCTTTTGTGACCACGCAGATGCTGCAAGTCCTAAAAGGGCCATTAAACCTGCAAATAAAAAATTAATTCCGATATATACAGCAATGTAAGTGAGGGGAGATTCGTAATATAAGTTTGCAAACATCCCATTATCATTTATAATGCCTGAACCAGCAGTCGGTTCTCCGTCTGGAATGGTTAATTTGCAAAATAATAACGATAAGATGAATGGAAATGTATAAAGAAATCCGCCACAAAAGAATGTAACGATATATTTCGTTACTGAATAAGGGAACAAAGAAATCCCTTTACTTACAAACGGTTTAAAACCATCTGATTTATCCGAATTGTAACTTGTACTAAAGGGGAAACTAGCAATAACGGGCATTAATAATAAATAAACATCCATTTCATTGTCGCGAAATCCAATCCATTTAACAGCTGTTGTTACAAAGGCATCCGTTCCATCCCCAATGTAACGAATTACATAATAATAATGGTAAATAAAAATAAGAGCTAGTCCACTAAACATAATAATTAAAGAAACACGATTACAAAAAGCTTGCTTTATATTTAAACGAAGCGCACGCATCATGACTGAAAAAGCCTCCACTATTTTGATAAACTTGTCTATTTTCTATATTACTATTAATTGTAAAGATTTTCTTGTTTTTTTATTTGATTATTTGAAAAAGAGGAATTTTGTTGTTGTGAAGTAAGGTTTAGCTGAAAGGGATTTTTCTAAAATATGGTTGACAATTAAGTATTACATTTGTAATCTTAATTATAGATTACAAATGTAATACTTAGGAGTGAAACATACGATGACAAATCAATTACCTAAAATATCTGAAGCGGAATTAGAAATTATGAAAGTACTTTGGTCGAGTTCTCCGCAAACAGCGAATGAAATTATAGAAGAACTGGAAGATGCAATGGACTGGAAACCGAAAACAATCCGCACATTAATTAATCGATTAGTACAAAAAGAAGCCGTTTCTTATCATCAAGATAAAGGGCGAATGTATGCTTATTATCCGTTAGTATCACAAGATAATTATTTGCAAGTGGAAACGAAATCTTTACTAAAGCGTTTTTGCGGTGCAGCGTTTAAACCGTTACTTGTTAATTTTTTAAAAGAGGAAAAATTGTCTTCAGAAGATATTAATGAGCTGAAACGCATTTTAGATGAGAAGACAGAGGAGAATAAGAGGAAGGATCGATAAAAATGATAAACACGCTTATAAATGTATACCTTCCTCATTTTTTTGATTGGCTTATAGAAACGTCACTTATGGCCAGCATATTAGTTGGATTTATTTTATGTATAAAAGTTCTATTTAGAAATAAATTACCCCCCCGATGGCAATATATGCTGTGGATTGTATTAATGATTAGACTCCTTTTACCATGGTCACCAGATAGCTCGTATAGCATTTATTCATTACTTTCTTATAGTTCTAGCGTATCAGAAGTTATTCCAAAAAATATGCCGTCTACTGAGAGTAGAGTGAACATAGAAAGCGATCGTACAGTGGAATTGGAATCAAATCCTAAAATGGTGACAAAAACTAGCGAACCGGAAGTAGAAGTCAGTTCGGAAAAACAGACTACATTTTCTTTATACAAACTTGCTTTATATGTGTGGCTAGCTGGGGTAATTGTATTAGCAGCCATCACGTTTATTACAAATAGACGTTTATATTCTTACATAAAGAAACAACCGGATATTATGGATGAACAGGTCGTTACAGTGTTTAATCGCTGTAAGCAGTCTATGAAAATGAAGAAGGCAGTTTCATTACGTCTAGCAGGAAAGATTGCGAGTCCAACTGTGTTTAGTTTCTTCCGCCCAAAAGTATTGCTATCAAAAAAACATTTGAAAGTATTAGATGAGCAACAATTACAATATGTTTTTTATCATGAGTTAGCTCATATTAAAAGAAATGATGTAGCTGTAAATTGGATTATGTATAGCTTAATCCTATTAAATTGGTTCAATCCAATTCTTTGGTACGCCTATTTTTGTATGCGAGAAGATCAAGAATTGGCATGTGATGCATATGCGCTTACTTTCATAGATAAAGAGGAGCAAATTGCATACGGACATACAATTATTACCCTTCTAGAACACTATTCCTATCAAGTACCAAGCCTAGCAAATTTAAGTAGAAATAAACGAACACTAAAAAGGAGAATCGTTATGATTAAAAAATTCCAAAAGAAATCGTATCGTCTTTCTTTACTCGGAGTGATTGCTATAGCAGCTATAGCGGGCGGATTTTTATTAAATGCAAGGATAACTGAGGGAGATGAAAGACAGAAAGAAAAAGTTGTAGAAAAAAAGCAATCTAAAGCGGCATTTGAAAAAGCGATAGAAACAGTATTAGGTACACCGGAGAATGCAAGTAGAGAATGGGGGATGTCAATAACGTCATATAAAAAGAATACAGATTTTTTGTATTTGGCAGAAAAGAATTTTACAAAAGAAGAATTTGAGCAGTATGTTCGATTATTTAAGGAAGCGCAAGAAATTCATAAAAAAGCAATGGTTAAGAAAAATGTGCCTGAGAATTATGATGGAGATACAAAGGAATATAAACCTGAACGCTTGAAGAAAGCTGATCAAGAAAGACTAGCTACTATTGAGAAGACATTAAAACCGCTTGGAGATAAGCTGGAGAAGTCTTTAACATATACTATAGAAGAAGCGAAAGAACATGTACCGTATCAAATTAAGCAGCCGACTTATATACCTGAAGGTTATGAATTAAAGAGAGAATGGGCTGACTCATATTTTGGAAGAGATGTAGAATTAGTTATTAAATCAGAATATACAAAAGGAAAATATGGTTTTACAATTTACCAGTCAAGGATGTATATGGATGGTAATGTTAATGGTGGTAAGGATCCGCTACACTATATGATGCCTGGAGTAGAGAATCTAGAAAGTTATAGTTTAGATGGGAAAGGAATGGTATATAATAAATCTTCTCATGGAGAGGGGAAGTTAAGAGGCCTTAAAATGTTTGTACCAGCACAAGGTAAGAATAGTGAGTATCAAATTGTCATAGTGAATGATATTTTTACAAGAGATACAAAGATATACGAAGAGATAATCGATGATGAGCTAACTAAGAAAGAAATGGAGAAAATATTACTTTCTATGTCAAAATAAAAGGCAGTGTTCTTAAACTTTTAGTTTTAAGAACACTGTCTATTTTATTAAATTTCTAGTGGGATCTAGCCAGCAATTATTATGAATATATTCTAGCTTTCCATACAAGTATACTTTTTGATACACTATGGACAGTATGATATAACTTGACTGAAATCTTTTATACTGGAAATAATAAAAAGAGAACTTGTATAGAATGTAAGCGTGTGGTAATATCAAAGATGTACTGATTGACTATATTATCCAATTGGTCATTTTTGGAGGTGACAATGTGGCGATAGATCGAAAACGTTCTATTATTGAAGCTGCAACAAAGTCTTTTTCAGCGTTCGGTTATAAAGCAACAACGATGGATCAAGTAGCGAAGTTAGCGAATGTAGGAAAAGGAACGATTTATACTTTTTTCAAAAATAAAGAAGAGCTATTTGGTGAAATTATTTCTAATTTAATTACAGAAATGAAGCAAGTTGCAGAAAGTGCAATTCGTTCAGATGTTTCATTTTTTGAAAATGTACATAGAGCATTATATAGCATCTTGGAATTTAGAAAAGAACATCAGCTCATGATTAAATTAATTCAAGAAGAGCGCGATATGGGAACGAAAGAAGTACAAGAAGTGATGCAACAAGTTGATGTGGAAATCGTTTCTGTTATTCAATCGTATTTAAAAATTGCGATTGAAAAAGGTGAAATTAGCAAATGTGATCCAGAAATTACAGCATTTATTATGCTTCGTCTATATGTATCGCTTATTTTTGATTGGGAAAAAAATCACGAACCGCTAGAAAAAGAAAAAATTGCAGAGTTATTTGAACTTTATTTACTAAAAGGATTGTCAAACTAAGATAATCCTTTTAATTTTATAAAAAAATGACCAAATGAACAATGCGGTCATATATTTAAGTTAAGGGGGGATATAGAAAAATTATAATCATAATAAGAAAAAGTTGCATAGTAATAAATTCAGGGATAAGGCATATGTATGAACAAGTATAGCCTTTTTGTTTGGGTAAAAATGACTATATGAACATTTTGGTCATTTTATAAAAGGGGGAGAAATTATGAAAGGGAATCAGTTACTTCGGAAAGAGTTCACGGAAATTATAAAAAGTAAAAAAATATTAATTCCAATTATTGCGGTCTTATTCGTACCAATTTTATATGCAGGGATGTTTTTGTGGGCTTTTTGGGATCCGTATAAACAGTTAGATGACTTACCAGTTGCAGTAGTCAATTTAGATAAAGGCGCAGTATTTGATGGGAAACCAATTGAGGTCGGAAAAGGGCTCGTTGATAATTTAAAAGATAATAAAAGTTTTAAATGGGAGTTCGTAAGTGAAAAAGAAGCGAAGAAAGGAATGGAAGGTAGAAAGTATTACATGTTAGTGCGCATTCCAGATGACTTCTCAAGTAACGCTACAACGTTACTAAAAGACGATCCGAAGCCATTAAACTTAGAATATATTCCAAACGAAAGTTTGAACTTCTTATCTTCACAAATTGGCGGAACAGCCATTGAAAAAATTAAAGGTGAAGTAGCAAGCACGTTAACGAAAACATATGCAGAGAAAATGTTTGATTCCATTCAAGACGTCTCAAAAGGATTAGCAGATGGGGCGGAAGGAGCAAATAAACTACACGACGGATCAAGTGAGCTGCATGATGGTTCAAGTAAAGTGACGGATGGCCTTCATACACTGCAAGGGAAATCTGGGGAGATGAAGGATGGCGTTGGGAAACTATTTGATGGATCTGGGAAAGTGACAGCAGGTTTAAATACGTTAAATAGTAAAACAGGTGAGATGCAAATAGGTATCGGAAAATTAGTAGATGGATCAGGAAAAGTAACAGATGGTTTACATGTATTAAATAGCAATGCAGGTATCGGAAAATTAGTAGATGGATCAGGAAAAGTAACAGATGGTTTACATGCACTAAATAGCAATACAGGTATCGGGAAATTAGTAGATGGATCAGGAAAAGTAACAGATGGTTTACATGCACTAAATGGCAATGCGGGTATCGGGAAATTAGTAGACGGCTCAGGAAAAGTAACGAACGGTTTAAATACGTTAAATAGTAAAACAAGTGAGATGCAAACAGGTATCGGAAAATTAGTAGATGGGTCAGGAAAAGTAACAGACGGTTTAAATACGTTAAATAACAAAACGGGTGAAATGCAAAAAGGTATTGGCGAATTGCGTAATGGATCTGAGAAAGTGACCGGTGGTTTGAACAAATTAGTAAGTAAATCCGGTGAATTAAAAACAGGAACAACTGATTTATCAAATGGTATGGAACAACTGGTTGGGGGACAAAACCAATTAGAGGTAGCTTCTCAAAAAATTGAAAAGGGTTTGCAAGATTTAAATAGTAAAGTGAAAAATTCTGCTGCAGGTTTAGAGGAAATACAGTCGAAAGGCCCTTCTATATTGAATACAGTAAATGAGAAAATAGATGGAGCTGGGGCGAATGTAAATCAGTTAAATGAACTTACGCAATCAACAGCAGGAGATGCAAAAAATGCAGCGCAAGATGTAGCGAATTTACAAAAGCAAATCGAGAGTTTACCGAAAGAATATCAAGAGCAGTTACAACCATTTATAACAAGTGCTGCAAAAAGTACAGCTACAGTTCAACAAAAATCTACCGGAGTAGCAGGTGGAACAAATAAATTAAATGAAGAAGTAAAACAATTAAAAGGCGAAATAAATCAAAAAACAAGTGATGCACAAAACAAACTACCGAATACAGCGAAATTGGACTCTTTAACAGAGGGTATTGAGAAATTAGCCAGTGCACAAAAAGGATTTGTTGAAAATTTCCAAGGGTTTGGTAAGAATTTAAATGTAGCAAAAGAAGGCGCAAATAAATTTAAAAATGAATCCGGTCAATTAATTGATGCGATAAATCAATTAGCAGATGGCTCTGGTCAAGTAACAGGTGGTTTAGGTGCATTATCTGTAGGAGCAAATCAAATGGCAGGTGGTGTAAATCAATTAGCAGATGGCTCAAGTCAAGTAACAGACGGTTTAGGAACATTGTCTGCAGGAGCAAACCAAATGGCAGGTGGAGTAAATCAATTAGCAGATGGCTCAAGCCAAGTAACAGGCGGTTTAGGAACATTATCTGTAGGAGTAACGAAATTAGCGGATGGCTCAAGCCAAGTAACAGGCGGTTTAGGAACATTATCTGTAGGGGTGTCCAAATTAGCAGATGGCTCCGGTCAAGTAACAGGCGGTTTAGGAACATTATCAGCAGGGGTATCCAAATTAGCAGATGGTTCAAGCCAAGTAACAGGTGGTTTAGGAACATTATCTGTAGGAGCAAATCAAATGGCAGGTGGAGTAAATCAATTAGCAGACGGCTCCGGTCAAGTAACAACAGGCTTAGGTACATTATCAACTGGCTCAACCCAGCTAATCGACGGTGTAAATAAACTAGCAGACGGATCAGGAAAAGTAACGGATGGTCTCGTAAAAGTAAACGATGGTTCAGGTGAACTTGCTGAGAAACTTGGCGAAGGAGCAGAAAAAACTGGTGAAGTAAAAGGGACGGATAAAACGTATGATATGTTTGCAAGTCCTGTAAAAGTGAAGACGGAAAAAATAGCGGAAGTTCCAAACTATGGAACTGGATTTACACCATATTTTTTATCACTTGGTTTATTCGTTGGGGCATTACTACTATCTATCGTATACCCATTACGCGATACAGTCGGTGTTCCAAAATCAGGGTTTAGCTGGTTTATTAGTAAGTTCGGTGTTTTACTATCCGTCGGTATTATTCAAGCGATAGTAGCAGATGTTATATTACTGTTCGGATTAGGTGTAGAAGTACAAAGTATTCCGTACTTCATACTCTTTAGCATCGTTACAAGTTTAGCGTTTATTGCATTAATTCAATGTTTAGTAACAGCATTCGGTGATGCGGGCCGTTTTATCGCCATCATCACATTAATTATGCAGCTTACAACAAGTGCTGGAACATTCCCGTTAGAGTTGATTCCGAAGTTTTTACAACCATTCAATGCTTGGTTACCGATGACATACTCTGTATCAGGATTGAAAGCAGTCGTATCGAGTGGAGACTTTGACTTCATGTGGCAAAACATAGGAATGCTCATGATCTTTATCGTTGTATTATCACTTGGAACAATCGCTTCCTTAACTTTGATGCACAAACGACAATTTAAAAATGTTGCTGAAAACCAATCGGTTGAAGCGTAGATAAAAGCACCTTTTTGGTGCTTTTTTTATTAGTTTTGTTTTATCCCGCTTTAATGATGGGCAGTAAGACCCCACCTCAAAATTCAGCGAAAGCAAAGAAGTTAGGTGGGGATCAACTGCCCATTAAAGCCCCATTGGTGAGGGCTAATAATCAGTGGGGGATGAAGAAACCCCCACTGATTAAAGTTTCACTTCATTGGTTGAGAAAGTTCATTTGTTTTTCTGTTTTTACGGAACAAGTATATAACGATACTTATAAGAATAATTGTAGCTACAATCCAAATAAATGGACCATATTTTTCAGCAAAAGTATATAGTTTCATATTACTAGCAATTTCCTCTTTTGTTTTTCCTATTAGAATTTCAGAACCACTATACCCTTCAAGGGTATCCCCCTTTTTTATGCCAAAAATAAGAGTGTCTGATTTGTTTTCTATTCCCGTATATCGGTATCCTTTACTTTTAATTGTTAATTGAGTATCATCCTTTTTTAGTGAGTAATCTTCGATGGAAATATCTTTTCCTGACAGTGTAATTGGTTCCATCGAAAAACGAATTTCTTTTAATGCAGGAAGAACCTCATTATTTAGTAAGAGCTGCTTTGCAATATGTTGCTCTGTATCAATGTTTATCCAATTTGCTTTTCGTCGTTTATACGTATTAATTTCAAGGAGTGCGAATTCTTTATTTTGAAGTTTTTCCTCTGTAATAGGTTGCGCAGTAGTTAATGCTCCTTTTAATAAAATCACACCGTCTTTTGCAGATTGAAATGAAGAGACTTCTTTCGTTTCTTTTAATGTATTGATAGCACTTCTATAATCTTCTTTTCCTAAAAGAACAGCTCCTGTATGTACGGTTAAAATAAGATATAGAATGCTTAATACTATAATAGCTTTTTTCACTATGTACCCTCCAAAGTATGTATAAGTTAATTGTAACATAATTTACCATTTTTAATTTGTTAATTTGAATAATGGGTTGCAAATGTAAAAGTGGTAAGTCAGTTTGAAGAAAGTGTGGGTGAGAGGAGTAAAAATGAAAAGGAATTCCATAATAGGAAACCAGAAGATACAAAGAAAATAGATAGTAGAATATATACGTCTGTCGTAGTAGCTTCATTATCGAATAAGGGAGGAAGCAGTGTTGAAGCACCTATGGTGAAAAATAGCAAAAAAGATAATGGATAAGAAAAATTTATCAATTTTAGAGTGAAATATCATTTATAATCATCCTTCTCCTTAATTTCACCATATCGCATGTGCAGTTTAAACGAAAGAAAAGGATTTACAACAATTTACAGAGAAAACTAGAATAGAGGAGTTGATATGATGAAAGGAAATCTTACTTATTATTTTATCTTAAATCCGCTAATCATCTTTCTTGTTTACGCCCTTTCACCTATCTTGTTTCATAAAGAAAAATATATAAATATGAAAGATGCACTAGGAATACTTTTAGTTTACTATGTGCTAATTAGCGGGTATTACTTTATGGATGTTATAAGTAAAAGAATGAAGAAGAATAGTGAGGACAAATAATAAAGTTTTATGGCGTGAAAATCGATGGAGGACAACAAAATGACTGAAAGTGAAATGAAATTCCGCGATACGCCCATTCGTAACTTTTTCGATAAAGAGGATCGTTTAAAATCGATTCCAGGTCAAAAGAAGAAAAAACTAGTATTGTTAGAGCATTTAGTTAGCAAGTTAAATGCTGAAAATCAATATACAGAAAAAGAAATTAATACATTCATAAAACAATATCATGATGATTTTTGTACAATTAGACGTGAATTTATTGTACAGGGGTTTATGGATAGAGAGGATAATATGTACCGTATAAACGGGAGAGAAGTTTGGACGAAGTGGGAGGAGTTAAAATAATGAATCAGCGAGGGGATCCCCGCTGATTATAAGCCTGTGCTAGTCTTGCTGTTTCTTTGTAGTAAGTCTATGAACGCTTCAACATTCGAACTTGTAATGTATCCAAGTGTTATATATTCATCTTCATAGTAAAATATTATTTTTTTGTCAAAGATTCTTCTCTTCGTTTCTACGGATAATATTTTTTCATAATCAAATTCGGCAATGAATGTGTTTTTATATTGGCTAAAAAAGAGAAGTCTTCTATTAGTAGCAAGTAACATGCCACGATATGGGACTTTATGCGTAATCATATAGCCAGTAAGTGAACATTTTAAAGTAGATAAAATCTTTTCTTCTTTATGTAATAGTTGTTTTGCAGCTGTTAATATTGGATTCATTGCATACATTCCTTTTATTTTGATATATGAATATTGTATCAAGAGTAAAAAGATTCTCAATATGTAATATTGCATATTGGGCGTTTTATAGTTTTAATATTATTTTTAAAAAGAAAAAGTACGAGGTGATTCAATGATACGGTTAGTAAAAGAGACTGATGCAGAAGCAATTATGAATATTAGAAAAGAAATTATATTATCGGAAACTACTACAAAATTTTTCATAGTATCCCCAAAGAAGTTACCGAATGATAGTAATGCAGAAAGAGAAAAGATACGGAAAAGTAATGAGAAAGGTAATCTTTATATCGTGTATGAAGTAGATAGGAAGGTAGTTGGATTTTTAAATTTCAACCGATATGAACTAGAACGGTTACAACACGCAGGCACAATGGGAATGGGGATTAAAGAGGCGTATTGTAATCAAGGCATCGGCACGAAATTAATTGAATTTCTTATTAGTTGGGCGAAAGGGCAGAAAGGTTTAGAGAAAATTTGCTTAGGTGTAGTTTCTGTTAATGATCGGGCAATTAAAGTGTACAAACGTATGGGTTTTGTAGAAGAAGGGAGACAACGAAAGCAAATAAAGTATGAAGATGGATCATATGGAGATGACGTATTGATGGGGTTTTATATTGAATAAAGGATATATGGTATTAAGAAAAGGAATGTACATAACGTAAATTTCTAAAAGTAGTATATTGCCCCTGCATTAACAGACTTTTTCCTATGTATAATATTAATATAGTAAAATTATAACAACCGATATTGCAGTTTCCAATAATATACTATATAATCAATTTAAGAAAACGTTTTCATGCAAAGGGGGAGAATTTCGTGTCGACTATAGAGGACGTGGCGAAATTAGCGGGGTTATCAAGGACAACGGTTTCTAGGGTGATTAATAATCATCCATATGTTTCAGATGAGAAGAAAAAAAGGGTTCAATTAGCAATGAAGCATTTAGGCTTCGTTCCTAATTCTGCGGCGAGAAGGCTTCGTAAACAAAAAACGGAAACAATTGCGGTGCTAGTTCCAAGGATTACAAATCCTTTCTTCAGTAGATTTATTGAAGCAATCGAGATTGCTGCTTCTGAACATAAATATAAACTGATTATTTGTCAAACAAGATATTTACCGGAAAAAGAGATGGAGTATTTACAATTATTATCTACGAAACAAGTAGATGGGATTATTCTATGTTCACTAGAAAATCCGTGGGAAGATGTAGAGCCATACTTACAGCACGGTCCAATCGTGTTGTGTAATGAATATATTGAGGAAGCAAATATTCCAACAGTGAAGTTTGATCATGCGCAAGGAGCATACATAGCTGCGAAGCATGTGTTAGATCAAGGATATCGTAATCTTATTTTTTGCCGTGGTAACGAAACCAAATTAGTTAGCCAGCAGCGAAAAATGGGCTTTTTACGTGCAATAACTGAGAAGAGCCGCCAAGTAGAAGCGATTGACTTTCTTGAAAACGCTTTCTCTTGGGAAGATGGAAAACGAATATTCCATGAAGTATTAAAGGACAAAAAAAATCCTACCGCGATTTTGGCAGGAGGCGATGAGGTAGCAGCTGGAATTATCTCAGAGGCGAAGCACCATAACTGGAGCATTCCAGAGGATCTCGCTGTTATCGGTTTTGATAATCAAATATTATCGCAGATTACAGAACCAGGTATTACGACAATTGAACAGCCAATTGATGAAATGGCCCGAAAAGTTGTCGATCTGATGATGGATAAAATCCATACGAAAAATTATCGAAAAAAAGAATTGTATGAGTTTGAACTGGAGCTCTTGGTGAAAGGTTCAACGATGAAGGATAAGATGTTATTAGCCTAGTAGACTATGTCTGCTAGTTTTTTTTATGTTCACAAACTACTATTCTTCGTGAACGCAGTCATCACATTTGTTATGGTATGCTTCGTGTTGCTCATCAATTTCTTTCCCACAGTGTGCGCAAGTTTTCGTCGGTAAATTTCTGAAAAACTCCATTGGTTGATCGATCATGTCAATCCCTCCATTTCCATTTCTTACTATCATTGTATTAGTACAAAAAATAAAAGTCAACAACTGTTTTATAACAAAATTGAAAATTAATGAAAAAGTTTAGGAAATGGATTATAGTTAACAATGTAGGATGTAAGTAAAAAACTTTCTCAAGTACGGAGAAAAACTGCATTCCTACTCGGTTTTAGAAAGGATGGATACATATGAAAATGACTGTTGTCGGCTTTTGGGGCGGCTTTCCAGAAGCGGGAGAAGCAACGTCGGGGTATTTGTTTGAACACGATGGTTTTCGTTTACTTGTAGACTGTGGTAGTGGTGTACTAGCACAGCTTCAAAAATATATAACACCATCTCATATAGATGCAGTTGTACTGTCACACTATCATCACGATCATGTTGCGGACATTGGGGTATTGCAATATGCGAGATTAATTACGAGTGCGACAACAAGGCAACTACCGGAATTACCAATATACGGTCATACGTTTGACGAGAATGGATTCCATTCTTTAACACATGAACCACATACGAAAGGAATCGCGTACAATCCAGAAGAAACACTTCAAGTTGGACCGTTCTCGATTTCGTTCTTAAAAACTGTTCATCCTGTTACATGCTTTGCGATGCGTATTACAGCTGGAGATGATGCTGTAGTATACAGCGCTGATTCAAGTTATATTCCTGAATTCATTCCATTCACAAAAGATGCTGATCTTTTCATTTGTGAGTGTAATATGTATGCACATCAAGAGGCTGCAAAAGCAGGGCATATGAATAGTACAGAAGTAGCAAGTATTGCAAAAGATGCGAATGTAAAAGAACTTTTATTAACGCACTTACCGCATACAGGCAACCCATCTGATTTAGTAACAGAAGCAAAACAAATTTTCAGTGGCCATATTACGCTAGCGCATAGTGGCTACGTATGGAACTCATGAGGTGATACGATGTTATTTATTGATAATAAAGGAATTACAGATCCTAGAATAAACTTAGCGATCGAAGAATATTGTGTGAAGAATTTAGATATTAACGAAACATATTTACTGTTCTACATTAATGAGCCTTCGATTATCATTGGTAAAAATCAAAACACAGTAGAAGAAATTAATGCAGATTACGTAAAAGAAAAAGGTATTCATGTCGTTCGTCGTCTATCAGGCGGAGGCGCAGTATATCATGACTTAGGAAACTTAAACTTCAGTTTTATTACGAAAGATGATGGAGACAGTTTCAGCAACTTCAAAAAATTTACTGAGCCTGTAACGAAAGCGCTTGGTAAATTAGGCGTAAATGCAGAACTAAGTGGTCGTAACGACATTTTAGCTGAAGGTAGAAAAATTTCAGGTAACGCGCAGTTCTCAACGAAAGGTCGTATGTTCAGTCACGGTACGTTACTATTTGACTCTGAAATCGATCACGTCGTATCAGCATTAAAAGTAAAAATGGATAAGATTCAATCAAAAGGAATTAAATCAATCCGTAGCCGCGTTGCGAACATTACAGAGTTTCTAAACGAAGAAATGACGACAGAAGAGTTCAGACAACTTCTTCTAGAAACAATTTTCGAAGGAGAAACAGAAATCCCAACGTACGAATTAACAGAAAATGATTGGAAAGAGATCCACAAACTTTCTGAAGAACGTTACCAAAATTGGGATTGGAACTACGGAAAATCACCGAAGTTCAACTTACAACATTCACACCGCTTCCCAGTTGGACAAGTTGATGTTCGTCTTGAAGTGAAAAAAGGAACAGTAACAGAATGTAAAATTTACGGCGACTTCTTTGGTTCACTAGATGTTCATGATATTGAAGAGCGTCTAACAGGCATTCAGTTCGATAAAGATGCATTCACTGCAGCTTTAGAAGGCGTAGATATCGCACGCTACTTCGGTAACATTACAACAGAAGATTTCTTACATTTATTCTTCTAAAAATGAGGGAGGCTGCCATAAAGGCAGCCTCTTTCTTTTTGTAGTTTTGTCGATATAATTCCATTTACCACAAAATGTATACTTACAGGACATCTGCCTCTTATAAAGGAATATATATATGAAAAGGAGGCGGATCGATATGAAAAGGGTCATACACATTGTAATATTGCTCGGATTCGTCATTGGGATTGCAGCGTGTAACAGTGAAACTTCCTCAAGTCGTACCCTTTTATCTATCGGAAAGCCAGCGCGGGATAATGTTATATATTTTACGCATATAGATAACAAACGAAAGATACATAATATACAAGACATGTTTCAAAATAAGAAGTGGAAAAGAAATGAAACATTCAGCACTGTTAATAAAACGCCAGATGTCGTCTTATCAATAGATGAAAACAATAAAGGGTTACCGACGTTATATGTTACCGTGTATTTTCATGAAAATGGAGCGGACGTTTTGAATTTGTATGGAGAGTATACGAACTTAAATAAAGAGGAACTTGAAAAGCTTAAAGAAAAGATGAGTGCATATTATCCTAAAATGATTTTTGGTCTAGTGTTATAAATTACTTGCAAATAAAATCCCCTTATTTTTCCAAAGTAAACTAAGAGAAGGTGATCTGTCTATATGCAGTTAATAGAATATCACTTGCTACTTTAATTTTCTTTTAATATAATTAATTTAGAATTTTTAAATATTCTAAATTTTATAAAGGTGGGGTTTTTGTGAATCTCGTTCAATCTTTGGCTGAAACGGCAAAAAAGAAGGGGGATAAACCGGCTTATATATTTATGGATCAGTCGGTCTCATATGACCAATTAAACAAAATGGTCACAAGGTTTTCTAGCAATTTAGCAGAAATGGGCATTGGAAAAGGGGACAATGTCGCATTAGTTGTTGGGAACTCACCACATTTTTTGGTCGGTTTATACGGAACAATGAAAGCCGGAGCAACTGTTATTCCAGTTAATCCAATTTATACAGCAGACGAAATGCATTACATTTTACAAAATGGAGATGTAAAAACAATCATCGTACTCGACGTCCTTCTACCTGTTATACAATCTCTTACAACAAGACTTCCTTCATTAGAAAACATCATCATATGCGAAACCTCATCAGATTTTAACCATACAGAAACCGAAAAAATGAAAACGTTTACTAGTTTTGTGGGGGCTGGAGACTTACAATACGAAGGCCCTGAACTAGATGAAGAAGATGTAGCGGTTATCCTATACACTTCAGGTACAACTGGAAAACCAAAAGGCGCTATGTTAACACATAAAAATTTATATAGTAATGCGAATGATGTTGCGTCTTATTTACAATTTACTGCTGACGATCGCGTCGTTGCGGCACTGCCAATGTTCCATGTGTTCTGTTTAACAGTTGCGGTAAATGCACCGATTGTGAACGGGGCAACAATTTTAATGTTACCGAAATTTAGTCCGAAAGAAGTATTCCGTATTTGTCGCACGTACGAACCAACGATTTTTGCTGGCGTACCGACGATGTACAATTATTTATATTTATTTGAAGAAGCAAGCGCAGAAGATGTGAAGACGCTTCGTCTTTGTATTTCCGGTGGTGCATCGATGCCTGTTGCTCTTCTGCAAAACTTTGAAAAACGTTTTAACGTTATTGTTTCAGAAGGATACGGTTTATCAGAGGCATCACCAGTTACTTGTTTCAACCCGCTAGATCGTCCTCGTAAACCAGGATCAATTGGCACAAATATTTGGCATGTAGAAAATAAAATTGTAAATGAACTTGGGGAAGAAGTACCTGTCGGCGCAGTCGGCGAATTAATCGTTCGCGGACCTAACGTTATGAAAGGATACTATAATGCACCAGAAGATACAGCTGCGACATTGAAAGACGGCTGGCTATATACAGGTGACTTAGCGAAAATGGATGAAGAAGGTTACTTCTATATCGTTGATCGTAAAAAAGATATCGTCTTAGTTGGCGGTTATAACGTATACCCTCGTGAAGTAGAAGAAGTATTATATACGCACGAATCAGTAGCGGAAGTTGTTGTAATCGGTGTTCCTGATGAAAACTTAGGAGAAGCAGTGCGAGCTTACGTCGTTCTGAAACAAACGAACGTAACAGAAGAAGAACTAATGCATTACTGTACGTTACATTTAGCGAAATATAAAGTGCCGAAAAGCATTGAGTTTTTAATAGAATTACCGAAGAATACGACTGGTAAGTTGTTAAGAAGAGCATTGAGAGAGAAAGCGATGCAAGTGTAAAAATGAGGCAACCATCTTTGAAGGTGGTTGCCTCATTTTTTTGTGCATTGATTAAGCTGTGGTGCCATATATTTAAAGCTTCATATGACCAACAAGGAGGAGATATACATAGAACAGAAGGGATTAACGCTTACGGCGAGTGCAATATCTTATTTGTGAAATTATGGATGAACTCTGAAAATGATAAGAACGGTAATTTTAATCAAAATGGAGTAATGAACCGTGAATCAATGGCTACGGTGTTAGTAAATGCATATAAATTAGAATGGAATGAAAATAGTAAGTTACCAAAAGAATTTGCTGATTTGAAAAATCATTGGGCTCGAAGTATGCCAATATTTTAGTTTAGTAAGAAAATTCAAATTCCAAGTTGACACATATGAATTACAGAATTAAAATGAAAAGAAATCGAATACAATACATTAGAAGCTAATCAGATAAACTGAAGGCGCACAATGTTCACATTTGTGAATATATTGTGTGCCTTTTTCTATTGTATAAACTAAGGGGGCTTAACGATGAAAAAGTGGGGTAAGACAGCGTTTATGAAAAGTACAGGTGTTTTATTATCAGCAGTTGTACTTTTATCAGGGTGTGGTTCGGCAACATCCACTAGTAATTCTGAAGGAAGTGGAGATAAAAAAACAGTTGAGCTTTTAAATGTTTCTTATGATCCAACGAGGGAGTTATATCAAGATTTCAATAAAGATTTTGCGAAGTATTGGAAAGAGAAGCATGGGCAAACAGTAAATGTAAAACAATCACACGGGGGATCTGGAAGTCAAGCGCGCTCTGTTATTGATGGCTTAGAAGCAGACGTTGTTACACTAGCACTTGCTTATGATATTGATGCGATTAGTAAGAAAAAACAACTAGCAGAAGATTGGCAGAAGCGACTTGCGAATAATTCCACTCCATACACGTCAACAATTGTATTTCTTGTTCGAAAAGGAAACCCGAAAGGAATTAAAGACTGGGATGATTTAACGAAAAAAGGTGTGTCTGTCATTACACCAAATCCAAAAACATCAGGCGGAGCACGTTGGAACTATTTAGCGGCGTGGGGATACGCATTGAAAAAATATAATAATAGTGAAGATAAGGCGAAAGAGTTTGTTAGTCAAATTTATAAAAACGTAGAAGTATTAGATTCAGGAGCGCGCGGAGCAACGACAACATTTGTTGAAAAAGGAATTGGTGACGTATTAATCGCATGGGAAAATGAAGCGTTATTATCTCAAAAAGAGCTTGGAAAAGATAAATTTGAAATTGTAACCCCCTCTATTAGTGTACTTGCAGAACCACCAGTAGCGGTTGTAGATAAAGTCGTTGATAAAAAAGGAACGAAAAAAGTAGCAGAAGGGTATCTTGAATATTTGTACTCAGAAAAAGGACAGGAAATTGCGGCGAAAAACTTTTATCGTCCGCGTAATGAAAAAGTAGCAGAAAAATATGCATCCCAATTTCCGAAAGTTCAATTATTTACAGTAGATGAACTATTTGGTGGCTGGAAAAAAGCACAAGAAAAACACTTTAATGACGGCGGCGTATTCGATAAAATTTATCAAAAATAATGCACTGCTAAAGGGGGATGAGGTGAAAGAGGATGAGGAAGAAGCGTGTTTTACCAGGGTTTGGATTATCGCTTGGATTTACAATGTTGTACATGAGTTTATTCGTACTTATACCACTTTCTATCGTATTTATTCAAACTTCACAGTTAGGTTGGAAGAAGTTCGCTGGGGTTATAACGAACGAGCGTGTGTTGCATTCCTATCAAGTTAGTTTTACAACTTCATTTGCAGCTGCTATTGTAAATGCCATTTTCGGTTTATTAATAGCTTGGGTGCTCGTACGCTACAAATTTCCAGGGAAACGACTATTAGACGGACTCATTGATTTACCGTTTGCACTTCCGACAGCTGTAGCTGGTATTACACTTACAACGCTTTATGCGGAAAATGGATGGATTGGGAAAATATTTAGTCTGTTTCACATAAAAGTAGCTTTTACACCACTCGGAATTATCGTTGCGCTTACTTTTATCGGTTTACCATTTGTCGTTCGAATGGTGCAACCAGTGCTGCAAAATATTGATAAAGAAGTAGAAGAGGCAGCTTCGAGTTTAGGTGCATCCCGCTTGCAAATATTTGTGAAAATCATTTTACCAGAGATCTTTCCCGCTCTTCTTGCAGGTTTTTCACTCGCATTTGCAAGAGCATTAGGAGAATACGGATCTGTCGTTTTCATCGCAGGTAATATGCCGATGAAAACAGAAATTGCACCACTGATGATTATGACGAAACTAGAACAATATGATTATGCGGGGGCAACAGCTGTAGCGACCGTGATGCTTATTATTTCTCTCCTTTTCCTTCTTCTTATTAATATGATTCAAAGCTGGAGTAGAAGGCATGAACTAAAAAGTGAATAGGAGGAGAGAAAATGGAACCAACAGTATTAGAAAAGAAAATAGTAAAAAGCGTATCAGCTAAAAAAGAATCTAAGCTTGTACCAGGCATATTAATTACGATTACAGTTTTATTTTTATCTCTCTTTCTATTACTGCCACTCATAACTATTTTTCTAAAAGCCTTTGAAAGAGGGATGGATGTATACATTGCCGCTATTACAGATCAAGAAGCATTTTCAGCAATTAGATTAACGCTTCTCGTTGCGTTAATCGTTGTGCCGCTTAATACGATATTTGGGGTAGCGGCCGCATGGCTTATTACAAAGTTTCAGTTTAAAGGAAAACAAGTATTACTCTCTCTTATTGAACTGCCGTTTGCTGTGTCACCAGTTATCGCAGGATTAGTATTCGTTTTACTTTTCACACCGAGGGGTGCTCTTGGCGAATGGTTACTTGAACATGGAGTGAAACTCATTTTCTCTGTACCAGGCATTATTATCGCAACAATCTTTGTAACCTTCCCGTTCGTTGCACGTGAATTAATTCCGATTATGCAGGCGCAAGGGAAAAGTGAAGAAGAGGCAGCTTTATCACTTGGCGCAAGTGGCTGGAAAATGTTTTGGCGCGTTACGCTTCCAAATATAAAATGGGGGATTTTATACGGCATGATTCTATGTAATGCCCGTGCTATCGGTGAGTTTGGAGCTGTTTCTGTCGTATCAGGTCACGTGCGTGGCATTACTAACACGATGCCGCTCCATATTGAAATTTTGTACAATGAATATCAATTTTCAGCAGCATTTGCAGTAGCGACGTTAATGTCATTAATTGCAGTGTTTACACTCGTTATAAAAAACTGGATTGAATGGCGAATGGAAAAACGACAATAAGGGGGATTACGGTGAGTATTCAAATTCAAGGTGTATCAAAGCAATATGGTACATTTCAAGCACTAACAGACATTCATTTGGATATTCCAAAAGGTGAACTTGTGGCCTTATTAGGCCCATCAGGTTCTGGGAAAACGACGTTATTACGCATTATTGCAGGATTAGAAGAAGCGGATGGGGGTTCTATTTCATTTGATGGGGAAGATTTAACAGACATTCACGTAAAAAACAGGCAAGTCGGTTTCGTCTTTCAGCACTATGCGCTCTTTAAGCATATGAATGTATTTGAGAATGTCGCTTTCGGTTTAAAAGTAAGAAAGAAAAGCTTAAGACCGTCAGCAGAAGCGATAGAAGAAAAGGTAACAGAATTATTAAAGCTCGTAAAAATGGATGGCTTTGCTAAACGTTATCCAGCGCAATTATCTGGTGGACAACGTCAACGTATTGCACTAGCCCGGGCACTTGCAGTCGAACCGAAAATTTTATTACTTGATGAACCGTTCGGTGCACTCGATGCAAAGGTGAGAAAAGAATTACGAAGATGGCTCCGAAAATTACATGACGAATTTCAAATTACGAGCGTATTCGTAACGCATGATCAAGAAGAAGCGTTAGACGTTGCAGACCGCATCGTTGTAATGAATGAAGGCTGCATTGAACAAATGGGAACACCGGAAGAAGTATATGAAAACCCAGCAAGTCCGTTTGTATATGACTTTTTAGGAAATGTAAATTTATTTCACGGCCGCGTTCATAAAGGAAAGCTAAATGTAGGATCGGTCGAACTAGAAGCACCAGAGCATAAGCACGTTTCCAACGTAGACGGAATAGCCTACGTAAGACCGCATGACTTATCAATCTCTCGTACGAAACAAAGCGTAGATGCAATCCCGGCAAAAGTATCTTATTCTCACGCAGTCGGACCTGTCGTATATGTAGAATTAAAACGAGACGAAACAGATGAATATTTAGAAGCAGAAATTACGAAAGAACAGTTCAAACAGCTGAACATTCAAGCGGGTGATTTCGTATACGTACAGCCGAAAGAAGTGAAAGTGTTTATTCCGGAGGATTTTGTAATTTAAATAAAAACCGAACCGTCATCTAAGTGGCGGTTCGGTTTTCTTTATTTTTTCTCTACCAATTTTTTATTCTTCCAATCTAGTGTAAACGATTTGTTAAATGTTTTTTGATCAACGTCTTTTACGTTGTTTCCAACCCAGTTTGCAGTTCCGAATGTGAAGCCTGGACGAAGTTGGTAGTCGTCGGTGTGTTTTGTATAAGCGACTTGTAAGTTAGATTGATCTGTATTTTTTTCAGAGATAACAACAGCAATCATACCAGGAGAGAAACCGCTATTTGTTAGTGCTGGAAGTTGATCCATCGGTATTAAATTACCTTTTGCATCAGATTCATATAAGTATGTGCGAGAGTACATGAACAGTTGGTTTCCATATAAAGAATGATAGGAGTCACGTGTGTAAATACCCCAGTTTTGATTGTTATATCCGTTAAAGAATACGTTCCACTTTACGTTTTTGTTTGTTTGGTCAATTAAATTTGTTTTATAACTAGTTTGTTTATAGCTTACAGAGTCAGACCAAGTGACTTGACCAGTTGCACCAGCTTCACCGCTAGGGCCATTAGGCGTTACAGAAGCTTTAACAGAGCCACCAAGTTGATAAGATACGCTAGATGTTACAGTCGTTTCTTCTACAGCATTTGTAGGTGCTACGTTAAAGAAACGAGCGCTGTTATCTTGAAGGTTAAATGCAACATCATATTGTGAAGGATAACGTAATGTTGCACTAGCGCCAGGGATTGGGTAGTTATCAATAGGTGCATCACTTATAGTAGGATTTGCTTTTAGAAAACTACCAGTTGTATTAATAACGGCAATCTGTTTATCAGCGCTTGGGTCATCGATAAAAGTTACCTTTAAAGACATTGTCATATTATCAGCTTGATCATTATTAAATGTATTATAGCTCGTATGTGTTTTTGCATTTTGCCCGATATCTGTTACAACTTGTGACGTCGTTTGAGCGTAAGCAGCAGGTGTTGAAAGAGTTACAGCGCTACTAGCAAAAACAGCGGATAATGCTAAACATTTTAAATATGTTTTAGAACGTTTCATACAATCACTTCCTTTTATTTTTGTCGATATATGTCGTATTACATTTATATCGTAACATGAAAATAAAACGGAATTGATGGTTATGCATAATTGCATAGATGAGTTTTGAAGGATAAAGATAATAGAATTTTATCCAACACGTAAGACTCAAAAATGTCCATTACAGCCGTTCTTAAAAATTTTAAGACAATATGTTTATCAATGTTCTTATTCTGAAGATTGAAGCGCTTAATATTTACGTTATAAGTGCATAACAAGTTATAATAGAAGAAATCAATAAGGAGGCTGGCTGTGAAGAATCTTCGTTATCTCAATATATTTACCATATTAATTATATACACACTACTTATGTTTTACATCGGCTGGAACGGATGGGTTTGGCTTCATGCGGTATTTGGCTGGGAATCTTGGGGATATTATGCTTTCATAGTCGCATTTATTTCATATGCGTACATTCTCGTGCAAGTGTTTAAGTTTCTGCCATTTCTGCGAACGATAGGTTCGATTTGGTTTGCGGTTATACAATATGCACTTATGTTGTTGCCATTAGCTGATATTATGGTCTTTCTTTTACAGTTTTCAGTGGAGAAAGAAGCAGCAATTATTTGGACAGGGGCGGCTGTGATAGCTGCATTTATCTTTATCTTTGCGTACGGAGTATTTAATGCGTATAGTCCGGTAGTAAGAAAGTACGAAGTGCACATACCGAAAAAAGTAGAGGGGCGTAAAAGTTTACGCATTGCGATGGCTTCTGATATGCATTTCGGTAAACTGTCTGGCGTTTCACATTTAAAAAGACTTGTTCGTCATGTAAATGAGATGGAACCTGATATTATTTTGCTGCCAGGTGATATTATCGATGATCATCCAGGTGTGTTCATTCAAAAGAATATGGGACCAATCATGAAACAAATGAAAGCACCATTAGGTGTATATGGCGTATTAGGAAACCATGAATACTACGGCAGAGCGGTTCCAGAGTTTTTACAAGAGATGGATAAGATTGATATTCGTATTCTTTTAGATGAAGTAATCACCATTGAAGATGATTTCTATCTCGTTGGAAGAAGAGATAAAACAGAGCGAGATCGCCAAAGCTTTGAACAATTAATGAGTACGGTAGATAAATCGATGCCTGTTATCGCAATGGATCACCAGCCATTTGAGTTGAAACAAGCAGCAGCGGCAGGTGTAGACTTATTGTTATCCGGTCATACGCACCGCGGACAAATGGCGCCCAATCATATTGTAACGAGAAGAATGTACGAGCTAGACTGGGGATACGCACAAAAAGGCGCGTTCCACGCAATTGTTTCTTCTGGATTTGGATTTTGGGGACCACCGCTTAGACTTGGTAGTAGGTCGGAGATTGTGCAGGTAGAAGTTACGTTTGAATAAGGTTAAATAAAAGGGATTATACATATTAATCATGTATAATCCCTTTTATTTTTTATTTCTCAATCGCGCTCTTTACTTAAATATAATCTCAATTAGTTGTTGTGGATGTGCATTAATTAATCCATGAACAATAATAATTACCCATACCTTACGATAACGCGCCCACAAATATCCAAGGAATAGACCTACGATACCAAGGTTCACAATGACCGTAGCTGTATCAATATCCCAATGACCAGAGCCATGTAATGCGATATGCCAGCTTGCCCATAACAATGATGTAAGAAGAATAGCCGGCCAAGTACCTAGTAATAATTCCAAACGTGTTTGCAACCAAACTCTATAAAAAATCTCTTCAAGTACACTATTTATAAGAAACCCTACAAGTAAAATGGAGATTAAAATCGTGGGTTCCATTTTCATTGAAACAAATGGTGTAGAGAATATAGAAAAGAAGTTGAAGTAACTCCAGATTATAATGACAATAAGTGGTGTAAACCGATACCATCTATTATCCCCTGTTAATTTTACTGACTTTGGTCGTTCTTTTTCGGGGTTATTTTTATAAAAAAAAAGCAGCATTAATGGAGTAAATAATAATAAAATAATTTTAAATATCATAAACCACAATTGTAATGCCATTCCTTCAAAGTTCGTGGTGAGAAGACAAATCGTGAAGAGGGAGCCACTTAAGAAGAAGATAGCAGTTTGAATTATGATGCGCCTTGGTTCAAATTGTTGAAGGGGATTATAGTTTTTATGATGAAATGGTAGGAAACGGACAAGGAGTATACCGACAATAACAGGGAGCCACTTGTACCAAAAGGGCATCGTGCCCTTATGATCTCCACTGTAACGAATGTTCGTTTCTCCAATCCATATAAGCCAAAAAGATGAAAGCAAAATAATAAGCATAATGATACCGCCAATTAACTTCCCCGCTTTTGGAAAATAACTGTCCATAGTTATCCGACCTTTCATATTATAATTGTAAGTCAGTTTCTAATTGACTTCATTCGCTGCTTTTTTCTTTAGTAAATATGTATTTATAAATCTATTAAAACAAAAAAAGAGGGGTCGTGGAAATATTTTCTTTTTTTGATTAAATTTGATAAGAACAAGAGGACCTGTTTTTTATAAAAACAGAACGTTTATATTCAAATTACAGAATAGTATATTTACGCTTCTTCAAAAAAGAGATAATATAAAAAGACTTTGCTTGAAAAGGGGGATTGTAAGTGATCATATCAGATGTACTATACGGAGAATTTGAAGTGGATGCAGTGCTAGAAGAATTAATTTTAAGTAAGCCTATGCAAAGACTAAAGGGAATTCATCAAGCAGGCGCAAGTTACTTAATGAACGAGAAATGGAATGTAACTCGTTTTGAGCATTCAGTGGGTGTTATGTTATTGGTGAAAAAACTAGGTGGTTCAGTAGAAGAACAGATTGCTGGTTTACTACATGACGTATCACATACTGCTTTTTCCCACGTGATTGATTACGTTTTTGATAATGAAGATGAAAGTTATCATGAAGAGATATTTAGTTCTGTTGTGAAAAACTCAGAAATTCCAGCGATCCTTGTGAGGCATGGTTATAACTATGAAGATATTTTATTAGATGATTCGAAGTGGACGTTACTGGAAAGGTCAGCGCCCGAATTATGCGCAGATCGAGTGGATTATACGTTACGAGATATGTATACATATGGGTATATTTCTTTAGAAGAAGTTCATAGTTTTTTAGAGGATGTCATCGAAGTAGAGGGGAAAATGGTTCTTCAAAATATTGAAATAGCGGAATGGTTTACAGAAACGTATTACAAAGAAGTAATCGATTTCTTTATGGAACCAATGAATATTTACGGAAATGATATGTTAGCGAAAACGTTAAAGGTAGCTCTTCATAAAAGAATTATTCATGCAGATGATTTTCTTCTTGAAGATGAGGAGCTTATTTCGAAATTGCAGCAATGTAATGACCCCGAAGTAGAAGCTTTATTAAGCAAAATTCATCCAAATATAAAAGGAAAAGAAGATAGAAACGATTATGATTTACATCAGAAAAATAAAATGCGTCTTATTGATCCGCCGTTACTTCGTGAAGGGAAAATTGTTCAGTCATCTGTTGTATCAGAAAAAATAAGACAGATGAGTGATATCGCTTATGAAAAAGCGGTGAGAGGGATGTATGTGAAAGTGATTTCGAATTAAAAAAGAAGTAGCGCATCGTTTTTAGAGCGCTACTTCTTTTTTATTAATTATCAAACCAATTCCAAATCTCAATATCTCCAAGAGTCGCATAACGTACGTGCGGGGAGTTTTGTAATTTTAATAACTCTTTCGACGGGCCAGTAATAACAATTCCGTATACTTTTACACCGTTATCCTTTACATATTGATAACGTTTATCTAAGTTTAATTCTTTCTCAGAAAGCGCTGCTATTTTGCTTACCGTTTTTTTATGGATAGAAAGGACGCGCATCATTTCGGTTACTTTGTCTTCTTGCGTTTTCTGCCCGTCAGTTTCATTATCGAGGAATCTTACATGTTCTGGAAACCCTATAGCTTCTCCGCCATGTAGGATATAGTCATCTACATTTTTTCTTTCTTGTCCTGTATCTAAAGCGTACCATAAAGGAGTTGGAGGGAGTTCTTGTGCCTCGAATATGCTATATAAAAGCGGTTCTAATTCTTTTAAAGTGTAAGATTTATCAAAAGAAATTGCTACTTCTGCAACGGTTCCATCATGTACTTTTGCAAGTGTATCCCATACTTTTTTTGATGAATCCTTTAAATAATCACCCTGCTCTGTTTTTGGATGAACAAAGAAGAGTTTTGGTTGATAGAACGGATTCATCCAAGTTCGCTTCGTAACATCTACAGATGATAAGAAGCTTTTTGTTTCTATTGTACCGAGGGGCATTTCTTTTTTACCGACGGTTCGTACTAAATCAAATTGGCTATTCGTACGGAAAAAAGCTTCTACACTTGTTCCGCCCCCCATAACACGGCTATTTGGGATCGTTGCTTCAAGTGCAAGCGAAGGAACCTCTCTAATTTCTTCTAGCCTTTTATCATTATTAGCTTGAAAATAAAAGGCTGATAATACCCCGCCGATTATATAGATAACGATGCAAATTGATAATATAAAACCAAATGTTTGTAAACGATGTTTCCACTTAATCCTCCAAAAAGGAACTTTAAGATCTTTTGGAGGTAACTTTTTCTTAATTGGTTCTGTTTTTGTTAACAGCTCATCTAAGTAAGCTTCACACTCTTCACATGACTCAATATGACTTTCTAACAGTTCTTGTTCATCATGCGTGAGCGTTCCATTTTCATACTTCTTCCATAGTTTTTTAAATTCTGTACACCCCATCCGTATCACTCCTTTATGCTTTTCATTTCTTTTCGTCCCCTGTGTAATTCAATTTTCACTTTCGCTAATGAGAGACCAGTCATTTCTGCTATTTCCTTATAGGAGAATCCATAGTAATCTCGTAGTAGCAGGGCATTTCGTCTTTCGAGCGGAAGAGAAGATAAACTGTCTAACCAACTAGCAATCTCATGTTTTACGAAATATGCATGTTCTGTACTTGGCACGTTTGGTAAATGGAATTCTGCAACTTCTGTTGTTTTATATTTCTTTTCTTTACGATACCAATCGATAAAGGCATTGTAGGCAATTGTAAATAACCACGGCCTAATTTCTTCTCCTTTATAATAGTCAATATGGACGAGCATTCGGTAAAATGTTTCTTGCATGAGATCTTCCGCATAGTGGGAATCTCCGGTTAGGGAGAGAAGATAGCGAAATAAATCTTGCATATGCTCTGAGTAAATTTCTTCTAATGATTGTTTGCGTTTCACTACATTTCCCTCCCTTCATATATAACAACGAAATACATATAAAAAAGTTACAATTTTTTATGGAATTATAGTAAAAAACGTCAAGAATTGGATTGCGTTCTCTTTTATCATAATACATATAAGGCGGGTGAACAGAGATGGAAAGCTATGAAACACAAATTCAAAGGTCAATTGATTATATTGAGGAAGATGTAATGGAAAAACAGACGCTGCGTAATTTAGCACGTATTGCAGGTTTTTCTGAGTCGCATTTTCATCGTGTATTTCAGGCATTAGTAGGTGATACAGTAATGGAGTATGTTCGAAAGCGGAGGTTAGCCCGGGCAGCTTATCAACTTTCTCATACGGATGAAAAAGTTATTGATATCGCGTTTGAACATGGCTTTCAATCTCACGAAACGTTCACGAGAGCCTTTAAAAAATTATTTCAAATGACACCGAGTGAATATCGAAAACAAGAAATCGAAACACCGATGTATTACAGAGTGAATGTAAAGCAAAGAAAATTAAATCCGTATTTAGGGGGCATACAAATGGAATATCGTATTGTAAATAAACCAGAATTTTTAGTGGCGGGTTATGAATTGAAGACGACAAGTAAAGAAGGGAAAAACCATCAAGACATTCCAGTATTTTGGCAAGAATATTTACAAAAAGATCTTGGAACGACGATTCCGAATCGTAAAGATACGAGTCAATGGGTAGAGCTTGGATTATGTACTGATTTTAATTTAGAAACAGGAGACTTCACTTACATTATCGGAATGGAAGTTACAGACTTTGAAAATGTACCAAATGAAATTGCGAAGCGTACTTTCCCGGCAGCAACATATGCAGTATTTACAACGCCGAAAGTTCCTCATGAAGAAATGGTATCGTCTATTCACCAAACTTGGAATGCAGTATTCTCAGAATGGTTCCCGCATTCAGGATATGAACATTGCGGTGTTACGGAGTTTGAACTGTACGATGAGCGTTGCCACGAAGATAAGAGTGAGTTTGCACAAGTAGAGCTTTGGATACCGGTGAAGAAAAAATAATAGGGTAAGAGCGAATCGTTGGGAGATGGTTCGCTTTTTCATAAAGGGGGAAATGGGAAAATGTTCAAAAAACTAGAATGTGTATCTATACATACGAAAGATATAGAAAGATCAGTTTCTTTCTATAAAGAAATGGGAATGAAGCAAAACTGGATGATAGAAAGAGAACTAGAAGAAGGGGTTATTTGGACGTTAATAGGATTGAAGTTTCCAGATGAGAAAAGTTCAGAGTTAGTAATAAGCAATCATCCGGATATTAATTTTACGGAAGTCGAAGTATTAGTAGAAGATGTACAACAAACGTATGAAAGTTTAAAAGATAATAAAGATGTAAAATGGATTCGCGAACCATTTCCAACAGAATCAGGACATGTTGCAGTAATGGAAGCACCTGATGAGAATGTGTTTGTGTTAGTAGGGAAATAGCTGAAATATGGAGTGACCTTTCATAGTGAGTTATGAAGGGTTATTTTTATCCCGCTATTTGCCGGGCAGCGCGATTGGTGAGGGCTAATAATCAGTGGGGGATGAACAAAACCTCCACTGATTAAAGTTTCACTTTATAAGTGGATTGTTAAATTTGTATTGTTTTATCTGTAATACATATGAAAATGGTAAAATAAAATAGCAATTAAATATTGCGGGTGGAAGGTTATGCCCTTTCTTCATTTTGTGAAGAAAGGAGGTGTAATCGTATGGAATTTCTTTTGCAAATTTTGTTGGAAATTACAAAAACTATAGCTAGAGAAGGTATAGTTTTTGGATTTAAAAAATTAACGGCAAAAAAGCGCAAAAAGAAGACCACCCGTCTGCCTGCGAAGCGTGGGAAGTCTTCTAAGCGCAAATAAGCTTTAGTTGCAACCTTCCACCTTGCGGTAATTAGTTGCAGTGACGGGGTGTTGGAAGCACCTCGTCTACTTCATTTTATGCAAAACTTAGTTAGTTTATACTTCTATTTATAGTATAACAGTTTAGAAATGTATTTGTTAATAGTTTTATTTTTACTTTGTCTCGAAAAAACGATTCACATAATTTCAATTACCGCAAAATTCTCCCAGAAAAGAAAAAAAGACGCCACATAGCATCTTTCCTACGAACGAAACGGAAATACAAGAATAATCGTCGTTCCATTTCCGAGTGCACTATCAACGGAAATTGTCCCGTTATGAGCATGAACGAGCTGTTTTGTAATGGCTAGGCCAAGTCCAGTTCCGATGTTGCTTTCTTCTGTGTTTGTTCCGCGGTAATATCGTTCAAATAGAAGTTCTTTCGTTTTTTCATCCATTCCTTTTCCATCATCTGAAATGGAGAGTGTAAAGGAATTAGCGTTTTGTGATAATTTTACGATGACAGTAGTTGTTTCGTTATTATGTTTTACAGCATTTACGAGTAAGTTTTCGATAATACGCTGGAACCATTTTTCTTCAATGAAATATTGAATTTTATTTGAGCTCGGTACGAATTCAATATTTTGATTTTGGAGTGTTGGATTGTTAATAAATTGCAATAACACTTTTTGAACGAATTGATTGATTTCAACGTTTACGTGTTGGGCAGGAAGGCTGTTATTTTTTAATTGATACGTTAAGCTTAAATCATCAATTAATGTCGTCATATATTGAGATTTCTCTTTCATAACACTACCAAATTGTTGAATATCACAATCAGTCCAGTTATATTGATTCGATTCGAGTAATAATGCGTAGCCATATATAGAGCTAAGTGGTGTTTTTAAGTCGTGTGTTAGACCGGTAATCCATTCTTCTCGTGTTTGCTGAAGTACTTGCCTCATCGCATCATTTTTTTTGAGTGTAATAGAAAGGTGTTCTAGTGAACTTGTTACATCTCTAAACAAACGGAATGACCATTTTTCTTTACCAGATCGCCGGAACCTGACAGGTTTTCCTTTTTTACTAATAGGTTCTTCATACTTTCCGCCAGCGATATTTTTAAGCCAGCGCATCGCATGTAATAACGGTTTCCCGAATTTATTACCGTACCAAATAGAAAGAATGACTAAATAAACAAATACGATAAGAAGGATTAATCCGCATCCGATGAGAAACTTCTTAGTAAATACATCTTCAATTTCGTCATCTGGATAGTAGTGATCATTTTTCGCAGTCACAACGAGAAGGTTGCCACTATTTGCATCGTAAAAGCTAGACGTGTTTTCTTTATGATTCCACGGTTCTTTTTCATTAAGGGCGATTTGTATGGCTGAAAATGTTTTTTTCTTTCCAGCTGGATAGGCAAAAACCTCTTCGCCATTTTGATTAAATATTTGAAGTGCTGCTTTTTCTTTAGACAGTAACTGTTTTTCTTGATCTGTTAATGTGAACGAATCCATCGTTAAAGAGGGGTGATCCTTTTGAATTGCTGTCAGTAACGCATTGCTTTTTAACATACCACCATAAATAACAAGTACTTTCTTTTCTTCTAATTCAATTTCCCAATATGTAAATTTATAATTACTTTCGATATGATGTTGTATATATGCGACTAAAGATGTCTTCGTATAAGCATTCGGAACATCATTTGGTGTATTAAAGTGGTAGAGGATTTTTCCGTTCTCATCTACAACTTGGAGCCAATCATTTTTCTCCTTTATTAAATCTTGCACTTCAGATTGTAACGAAATATGCCCATCTTCTGAAGAGATGTATCTTGAAATTGTAAAACTATCAGAATCTGGAATATTAGGTTCGTATAAAGTACTAGTAAGAAGAAAAATTAAATAAGTAAAAGCAGCAACTACAGCGATAAGTAATGTAACTAAAACAAAAACGTGTTGCATGATAAATTGAATAATAAGTCGTTTATTAAAATTCATAGCGTCACCCTACTTTGTAACGAACTTATAACCAAGCCCGCGAACGGTTTTTATATATTCTGGTTTACTTGGATCATGTTCAATTTTTTCACGTAGTTTTCGAATGTGGACCATAACAGTGTTGTCATCGCCATTATAGGCAGGTGCTCCCCAAACTTTTTCGTATATTTCCTCTTTCGAAAATACGTAGTTCGGATTCTCGCAAAAGAAGAGTAGTAGTTGAAAGAGTTGAGCGGAACATTCGACAATGTGCCCATCCACTGTCAGTTCTGCAGAGTGCTGATCAATTTCAAATCTGCCAAATGAAATCGAGTGTGATTTTTGTTCGTGTGGTACGGTTTGTTTCATATGTCTCCGAAGCTGTGCTTTCATACGTGCTACTACTTCTAATGGATTAAAGGGCTTCGTAATATAATCATCCGCACCGTATGAAAATCCGGATATTTTATCTAAATCAGATGCTTTTGCTGATAGGAAGAAAATTGGACAATCTGTTTGTTGGCGAATGATTGGACAAATATCAAAACCGGATCGTCCAGGAAGCATTACATCTAAAATAATTAAATCGTAATTGTTTTGCTTAGTTAGAGATAAAGCTATTTCAGCTGATGTTGCAGTTGTAATATGAGAAAAACCTTCTTTTTCAAGAATGGTAGTTAGTAATTGTAAAATTGCTGTTTCATCATCAACAAGTAAAATATTTGCTCGGTACATAAAAATCCCTCCTAATTTTCTCGAATATCATATCATCATTTTGTAACTTATGGAATTTTTAAGGAAATTTTAAGGTTTTCTTTCGCAAAAAATTAAGAATCAAATGATATGATAAAAGTAACATAGGGGAGGAGATGAGTGTGAATCCGTTTCAAGTGATGCGAGCTAGATATTTTTTAATTGTATTTGCACTATTAATTTTAATAGCGAGAAGTAGTGGCGATTTGCTAACAAGTATATTTCATATACAAAATTCTTCTTTTATAAATATCCTTATATTCTATATCCTTCCGATCATATGGATTTTTTATGAGTATAGAAAGCATCGCATTTCATTTTCATTGTTTGTTAATAAAAATGAAACATTTAACTTGGTGCAAGTTTTATACATTACGGTTATGTTGTGCATGTTTAGTTACGGGTATCTTATTTTGTATATGTATAGTTTTGCATGGATTACACCGGACTTTATTATGAATGCATTGCATGAACCGATTATAGATAGTACTGGGGGATATGTATATCAAGTCATTAGGGTCGTATTCATCGCACCAATTATCGGGGAGTTTGTTTTTCGCGGATTTTTACTTCAACGTTTTGCAACAAAATGGGGAACGAGCATAGCGACCATCGTTGTAGCAATATTGTTTGCGTTGTTACATGTTGATTTCCTCGGTGCAGCCATATTCAGCATCGTATTGTCAATCGTATATATTCGTACGAAAAGTTTACTCATGCCAATTGCAATACATATGTTAAACAATGCATTTGTAATAGGTGCGTCTTTTCTAATAAGTAGAGAAAAAATTATTAGTTTTGCCGATTTCTCAAGTTATACGACATTCTTTCCTGGACTTATTATTTTTATAACAGGATTAAACTTAGTACTTATCTTTTTATTTGTTAATCGCAAATATTGGAGTAAAGAAGTGCCAGTTATATATGCAGAGCAGGAAAAGAGCTTTTCAGATGTAGTCGGGAGTAAATAAGATGAAGAAGACGGTTGAAAAAATATTAAAAGACATTATAGATTCTACGTCTATTACAGATATGTGTGATAAAAGCGTTTGTCATTGGCTTCAACCTGTAGTAGATACGATTGTGTTTCCAGAGTATTACTTATTTTCTAGTACTCATTTAAAAGAAAATATTATTTCTCTTCTTATTGTGTTCGGGGTTTTACTAATATTTGGTCTAATTGTAGAAGAAATGATGAAGCGCATCTTCAAAAAGAATGAAGAGAAGTATATGTGGATTCATAAAGTATTCGAGAAAGTAATGGTGGCTTTCCTTTTGTTTTATGGTATGAAAACAATCATTTACTTTATAGCTTTGAAACATCATTAATTCAAAATTTGAAAGGGATGTATAAAATTATATGAATGAAACGATATCATCAAATAAGTTTTTTTATTTGATTTTACTTAGTCTAGTGTTAATAACGACAGTGAATGTTATTTTGCGCTGGGAGGAAGCTTACTTTTTCATGTATTTAGCGCTTCATTTGCTAGGGATTTTATGTATAAGTGGTGGAGTGGTTACTGAAAAAAAGAATGAAGAAAGCGTTAATTATATGTGTGTGATCGGTCTTGTTTTACTTTTAGCTGTACAAGGTATTATGAAATATAGTTCTTTCTCTTTACAAGATTTTAATTTATTAATAGATGTACTTCCTTAAAGAGGCTTTTTATGTTATCTAAAAAGCAAGTAGGGTACGTGTCGGTTTGTAAGTGCGAGCTTTATTCCAGATTATGAAACGAAGAAAGTGTTTAAAGATAGGGAAAACTCTTCTTATGTAGAAGAGTTTTTTTATGTAAATAAAAAGATCCAGAGCAATTCACATAATAAGCTTGTTCTAATTTAGCGTGTACGAACTTACAATAATAATAGACAGGCAGCATAGAGGAGGGAATAGCGTGAGGAAGGTTATTGGTTGGTCGCTTTTTTTGTACGTTGGATTTGCGTTACTTATATATTGGTATTTATTTGGATGGAATCATGAACTTATTCCGGACATGTATAAAGGAACAAGTGCAGATCCAGAAACGTTTATGAGTGCGAGAGAGCTTACGCTAAGCCAAGATTATTCGCGCGTGAAAAATTTACTATACTTTTTAGCGACGCCTCTTGAGTGGATTATTTTATTGTTTGTACTTGTGCTAGGTATTTCAAGAAAGTTTGAGAAATGGTCGAAGGAAACGACTAAAATAAGTGTTTTGCAAGTTGCGATTTATTTCTTTTATTTATCATTACTGACAACAGTGCTTGCCTTACCGATGCAATGGATTGGCCGCAAAGTGTCCGTTGATTACGGCATTTCAACGCAAAGTACACAAAGCTGGATAAAAGATCATGTTATCGGTTTTTGGGAAAGTTATGCGACTATGTTAATTGTAGTGACCGTTCTATTATGGCTTATCCGTAAATTTCCGAAGAGATGGTGGCTAGCAGGGTGGGCGCTCTCTGTTCCATTTACAATCTTTTTAACATTCATACAGCCTGTCGTTATTGACCCACTGTATAACGACTTTTCGACGCTGAAAAATAAAGAATTAGAAACGAAAATTTTAGCGATAGCAGACAAAGCGGACATTCCTGCTAAGCACGTATATGAAGTAAATATGTCAGAAAAAACGAATGCATTAAATGCTTACGTAACAGGAATTGGCCCTAACGCCCGTATTGTAATGTGGGATACAACGCTTAAGCAGTTAAAAGATAAAGAGATTTTATTTATCATGGCCCATGAAATGGGGCATTATGTTATGAAGCATATATATTTTGGCGTTGCAAGTTATGTATTGCTATCGTTTATAGGTATGTTTTTAATTAGTCGTATTATAAATATGTGTATTCGCAAATGGGGAGATACATTGCAAATTTCAAAAGTAGCGTGTTTCTCCATTTTACCTTTATTTTTCTTAATTTCTTCTGTACTCTCTTTTGCAGCACAACCAGCAACAAACTATGTTTCACGTATAGAAGAAAGAGCGGCAGATCAATATGCTTTAAATATGACGAAAGATGGGAAATCTGGTGTGAAAACTTTTCAATATTTATCAAAAACAAGTTTAAGCCAAGTAAATCCGCCTGCGTTAGTGAAATTTTTCTTATACACGCACCCACCAATTTTTGAAAGAATTCATGCGTTTGAACAATATGAGAAACAAAGAAAAAAGGAGTAGCTATTATGCTACTTTTTTTTATAGAGATATAAGTTTCATATTGGGAATATTTATCATTGCTTTTTATTGCGATTTTGTAAATAATAAGCTATAAAATTCTAAAAATCTATATATAAAGGAATAAAGGTGAAAAAATGTATTTTTTACAAAATTTAAAAGTGAAATATAAATTATTAGCGCTTATTTCATTAGCAGTTTTAGGTATGATAATCATGAGCAGTGTGGCAATTAATTCTATTAACAAGATTAAGCACGATACAGAGGTTGTAGTAGATGATTATCAATATTCAGCAATTTTATTAGAAGGAATGCTTCGCACACAAAATTCATTAGAATATAATTTATTAGAATTAATTACGGCATCACAAAATGAAGTGGCAAATAAAGAGGGAATAATTGATAATATTGAAAAAGATCTTAAAAAATATGATTCTTTATTAAAAGAATATGATGATGGTTTTAATTTAAGTAAGCAAGAGGATGAACTGTTTCAGAAGATGAAGAAATCTTTGCCAAGTTATAAAGATACATATAAAAAATTGTTTGAAAAGGCGAAGGCAACAAACGAGCCACAAATGGTAAATGAATTTCAGAAGGAATTAAAACCGAAGGGAATAGAGTTGGCTGGTTATGCAGTGGATCTAGAATCGTATGTTTCAAACTTAGCTGATCAAGTGTTTAAAGATTCTCAAAAAATGATTGATCGATCCGTTATTACCTTTATCATTCTTGTAGTAGTTACTACAATCGTTATATGTATAGTAAGTTATATTATTAGTAAGCTTATAGTTGCACCTTTACAAACGGTTAGTCGTATGATGGAAAGAGCGAAAGAAGGAGATTTAACTGTACATGGTGATTATACTGCTAAGGATGAATTAGGTGTATTAGTAAGTAATTTTAACGAGATGATTGCAGGGCTAAGAACAAATATGCAAGAAGTAGAGAATAATATTCAGCTTTTATTCCAACATGCAGACGGAGTAGCATCTGCATCAGAAGTATCTAGTAGTGCAGCGAAGAAAATCACTATGGATATTGAAGAAGTTGCAAATGGTGCAGAGAGTCAAATGCAAGCAATGGAACAAACTGCGGGTGCAATGGAAGAGTTGACACAAGGAATGCAGAGTATAGTCGATACATCATCCTCAGTAAATAAATTGTCTGCTCAATCAGCGTTAGATGCAGAGAGTGGTAACAAATTAATGAAACAAATGATTCAACAGATGGATACAATCCAAAATTCGGTACATAGTGGTGTTAAACAAGTTGAGACTATGAAAGAACAATCAGAAGAAATTGTTAAAATCATAGATGTTATGCAAGGTATTACCTCTCAGATTAACTTATTAGCATTAAACGCCGCAATTGAGGCTGCACGTGCTGGAGAAAGTGGTAGAGGATTTGCAATTGTGGCAGATGAAGTGCGGAAATTAGCAGAACAATCTAGTGATTCTGCAAAACAAATTGAGAATCTTATTACTCAAGTTATGGGAACAACGAACCATACGGTACATATGATGGGGAAAGTAGATAATGAGGTACAGGCAGGTACACAAGTAGTAATACACACAGAAAAAGTATTTGGAACAATTACAGAAAAAGTACAGCAAGTATCTGAGCAAATTCAAACGGTATCTATGTCAACAGATGAAATTGCAGCGAGTAGTGAGGAAATCTCGGCTTCTGCAGAAGACATGGCTCAAATTTCCCAAAGATCATCTGACCGAACTGATAGGGTAAAAGAGTCTATTCAACAGCAAGAAAAATCTGTTCAAGAGATTTCAGTTTCAATTGAACATATGCATAACGCAGCAGGAAAATTAAAACAAATAGTTGCCCAATTTACTCTTCAAAAGTAGTAGCATATTTGAGTGTTAATAAATATAAAAAAAGCATCCTCTTTTAATAAAAAAGGATGCTTTTTTTATTACTACTATTCGTAGATTTCCGGCATTTTCAAGGCGATGATTACAGCTACAGGACTTATACATACTAGATTTGTATATTACTTATTTTTTGACAGTTTAAGAGATTTATCGACGAGAATTATTTCTGTATTAGTGTTTTTAGATCCTGCTGTTGCCAAACTATTAGACCGGATTTAGATGCAAGTAATAGGGATTATCCTTATATTTGTAGGGATGGCACTAACTTTTCGCAAGGGAAGAGAAGGCGAGTTATCAGTGAAGGGGAATGCTACCTCTGAAATATAAATCATGAATATAGTAACCGTCATTAGGTATCTCCTTTACGCGCCAATAAAGGGAAGTTGTAAAGTGAAAAGGAGTTTATAAAGAAATTGTAGAATGTTTTAGTATATAACACCTTAGATGTGACAACTTCCTTTTTGAAAAAGAAAGAAGGAGGCATAAAGCAGAAAGGTAGTGGAAATATTTCTTCTAGAAGATTTGCATTTTATCTTACATTCACCAAAAAAGAGTACTCCTGAAACAATGAAATTCATTTTATTTGAATGAAATAGGGAGAGAGGACAATGAAGAAAAAAATATTGGGTGTAATGATGATTGCGACAATGGCAGGAGGTATATTTGCAGGGACGAATGTGACGCCTGTAAAAGCGGAAGAGTATCCACAAATGATTGTGTTTGAAGATGTTCCATACGGATTTTGGGCATATGATGCTATTATGGATTTAGCGTATCATAAAATTATATTAGGGTATGGAAACGGGAAGTATGGTGTTGGCGATCTTATAACACGTGAACAAGTAGCTGGGACTATTTACAGAACACTTGAGATAAAAGAAGAAGGGCCAGTAGCGAATCCATATAAAGATGTTTCTGATAGTACAACAACTTTTAAAAAGGAAATTTTGGCGTTAACAAAACGTGGTGTTTTTACAGGGGATGGCCAAGGGGATTTTAGGCCGAAAGCACCAATCTCTAGAGCGGAAATGGCTGTCATTTTAAAACGAGCATTTAATTTTGAAACGAAACAAAAACATACATTTAAAGATATTCCAAAAGGCCACTGGGCAGAAGATGCAATTAGTGCGTTACAATCTAATAATGTTGTGAGAGGAACTGGGAATGGCATGTATGAATTAAATCGCCCTGTACCTAGAGAACAATATGCTCAGTTTATTAATAATGCGATTATTAATTATCATTTGAAAGAGGATTGGAAGTAGAGTGAAATATGAAAGCACAAATAGAAATATTTGTGCTTTTTTGTTTGTTTAAAAAAGAATTATTATTCGTATTTATGTATTTTTATGGTTATACACAAGCTTTATAATCAATCCGATGAAAAAGACATGATGTGTAATATGATTCACAAAACCGTCACGAAATGTGTCGGAAAATATATTGTCACTATACCATTTATTCTGTATATTTTTAAAAAAACATATACATATTGGGGAGATAATTTGATGAGCAAAAAATTATTAAAAACAGCTACAGCATTAACAATTATGGGTGGGGTGTTATTCTCAGCAGAGAGTAACAGTGTAAAAGCGGAAAGTGCACCGTTGCAAAAAACAAATACAATTGTATTTAAAGATGTACCAAAAGGACATTGGGCATATGAGGCAATTCATGAATTAGCGGAACAAGAAATTATTTTGGGATATGGCGATGGAATATTTGGTTTTGGGGATAATGTAACACGTGAGCAAGTTGCAGCTTTAATTTACCGTGTGTTTGATATGGAAGAACAAGATGAATATGAAAACCCATATGGAGATATCGATGAAAATTCAACAAGCTTTATCGAGGAGATATTGGCTTTAACGGAAATCGGAATTTTCCAGGGAGACGAGAATGGAAACTTTAGACCGAAGGCGACGTTAACGCGTGCGGAAATGGCACAAGTTCTTACGAATGCTTTTGACTTACAGGCGAAGGGATCTCATAACTTTAATGATGTTTCAGCAAATTCATGGGCAACCAATGCAATTAGTGCAATACAAACAAATGGTATTACAATGGGAATCGGAGAAGGTAAATTCGGTCCGTCTATGAAGGTAACGAGAGAACAATACGCACAGTTTTTACATAGAGCAATATTGCATGATATGGAACAAGGGCAGTAATAAAGTTTAACTAGTCAAAGTGAAATTTAAAAATAATACAAAAAGGTCGTTGTTGTATAACAGCGGCCTTTTTTTGTATGAAATAAAGCGCGAAAGAATGGCGTTTTGAAAAAAAATGAAGTGAATTTTCAAAAAAAACTTCCTTTTCTGAAGATTTGTTATATAATATAAAACATAAAATCAAATCTGTTATAAAACAGTTTAAGAAGGGGATGCTAATATGTCGACGCAAACTTCACGGGTTACACTCGTTGGAGAAATGTTACCAGCGTACAACGAAATATTGACACCTGAGGTGCTTAGTTTTTTGAAGGAACTACATGAGAATTTTAATGAGCGCCGCATAGAACTTTTACAAAAACGTGTAGAAAAACAAAAGAGAATTGATGCAGGGGAGTTTCCGAAGTTTCTAGAAGAAACAAAACACATACGTGAAGCGGATTGGACAATTGCCAAGCTGCCAAAAGACTTAGAGGATCGCCGTGTAGAGATTACTGGACCGGTAGATAGAAAGATGGTCATTAACGCTTTAAATTCAGGAGCGCATCTTTTTATGGCGGATTTTGAAGATTCGAATTCACCAACTTGGGAAAATGCAGTGGAAGGCCAAATCAATTTACGAGATGCAGTAAAGGGAACGATTTCACATGAAAATGATAAAGGGAAAGAATATAGATTAAATGAGAAAACAGCTGTACTCATTGTACGTCCAAGAGGATGGCATTTAGAGGAAAAGCATATGCAAGTTGATGGGAAAAATATGTCGGGTAGCTTAGTAGACTTCGGCTTGTACTTTTTCCATAATGCGAAAGCTCTTTTAGCAAAAGGGAGCGGCCCATACTTTTACTTACCGAAAATGGAAAGTTATTTAGAAGCGAGATTATGGAATGATGTATTCGTATTTGCTCAAAAATATATCGGCATTCCAAATGGAACGATTAAAGCAACTGTGTTACTGGAAACGATTCACGCTTCGTTTGAAATGGATGAAATTTTGTATGAGCTAAAAGATCATTCTGCTGGCTTAAACTGCGGAAGATGGGATTATATTTTTAGCTTTTTAAAGAGTTTCCGTAATCATAATAAATTCTTACTACCAGATAGAGCACAAGTCACGATGACGGCACCATTTATGCGTTCCTATTCTTTGAAAGTAATTCAAACATGTCACCGCCGTAATGCACCAGCAATTGGAGGAATGGCGGCACAAATTCCGATTAAAAATAATCCAGAAGCAAATGAAGCAGCTTTTGAAAAAGTGCGTGCTGATAAGGAGCGCGAAGCTTTAGACGGTCATGACGGGACTTGGGTTGCCCACCCTGGACTTGTACCGGTTGCAATGGAAGTATTTAATCACATTATGAAAACACCGAATCAAATTTTTAGAAAACGTGAAGAAATATGTGTAACAGAAAACGATTTACTAGAGGTACCGGTGGGAACGATTACAGAAGGGGGCCTTCGCATGAATATTAGTGTAGGTATTCAATATATTGCATCTTGGTTAAGCGGACGGGGAGCAGCACCCATTTATAACTTAATGGAAGATGCGGCAACTGCTGAAATTTCAAGAGCACAAGTATGGCAATGGATTCGTCATGAAGGTGGAAAACTAAATGATGGTCGTAATATTACGCTTGAATTAATGGAAGAGCTAAAAGAAGAAGAATTAGCAAAAATAGAAAGAGAGATTGGTAAGGAAGCCTTTAAGAAAGGGAGATTCCAAGAGGCGACAACTTTGTTTACAAATCTCGTTCGAAATGATGAATTCGTACCATTTTTAACATTACCGGGTTATGAAATTTTATAAAAAATGAAAAGGGGATGGAACAAATGAAAAACGAAAGAATCGAGAAGTTACAAGAAAGCTGGGAATTAGATGAGCGTTGGAAAGGGATCACACGTCCATATTCGGCAGAAGATGTAATTCGCCTGCGCGGGTCAATTGATATTGAACATACGTTAGCGCGTCGCGGTGCTGAGAAGCTTTGGACATCGCTTCATACAGAAGACTATATTAACGCACTTGGCGCATTAACAGGAAACCAAGCGATGCAACAAGTAAAAGCTGGGTTAAAAGCGATTTACTTAAGTGGTTGGCAAGTAGCAGCTGATGCAAACCTTTCTGGACATATGTATCCAGACCAAAGTTTATATCCAGCGAACAGCGTACCTGCTGTAGTGAAACGAATTAATCAAACGCTTCAACGTGCGGATCAAATTCAGCATATGGAAGGAAGCGATGATACAGACTATTTCGTACCGATTGTAGCAGATGCAGAAGCTGGATTTGGCGGACAATTAAACGTATTTGAACTGATGAAAGGTATGATTGAAGCAGGTGCATCAGGTGTGCATTTTGAAGATCAATTATCTTCAGAGAAAAAATGTGGCCATTTAGGCGGAAAAGTACTACTACCAACGCAAACAGCAGTACGCAATTTAATTTCTGCACGTCTTGCAGCAGATGTAATGGGAGTGCCGACAATTATCGTTGCAAGAACAGATGCGGATGCAGCTGATTTAATTACGAGCGATATCGATCCTGTTGATAAAGCATTTATTACAGGAGAAAGAACACCAGAAGGATTTTACCGTACAAATGCAGGTCTTGATCAAGCAATTGCGCGCGGTTTAGCGTATGCACCGTATGCAGACCTCGTTTGGTGTGAAACGTCGGAACCAAATTTAGAAGATGCAAAACGATTTGCGGACGCAATTCATAAGGAGCATCCAGGAAAGCTACTTGCATATAACTGTTCACCTTCATTCAACTGGAAACAAAAACTAGATGAAAAAACAATTGCAAGCTTCCAAAAGGAAATCGCATCTTACGGTTACAAGTTCCAATTTGTAACACTTGCTGGATTCCATTCATTAAATTACGGTATGTTTGAACTAGCACGTGGCTATAAAGAGCGCGGCATGGCAGCATACTCTGAACTACAACAAGCAGAATTCGCAGCTGAAAAACATGGCTACTCTGCAACACGTCATCAACGCGAAGTAGGAACAGGTTACTTTGATGAAGTTGCACAAGTGATTACAGGCGGAACTTCATCAACGACAGCGTTAAAAGGATCTACGGAAGAAGCACAGTTTACGAAATAAAAGGAAGGGGCACCTTTTTGAAGGGTGCCCCTTGTTATTTTCTAAACGATTCGAAAAGAGAGATTGAGTTGTCGGAAAAAAACGATACTTCCTTTTCTTTATTACTAAATCAACTCCACTCAGCCCTATGATCACGAATAAACTTCATATCTTTCTCATAATGCTCTAGATGTCCTTCATCAATCATTCTTTGGAAATTCAAGTCGCCTTCTTGCGCTTTTCGTTTCATATATGTACATAATCCTTCTAATCGAAGCAACACCATTCCTAAGTAATCTTCATCCATATTTTTATCATAGGACTGAACGAACAAATTCATTCTCTCTTTAATGCGATCTGCATGTTGCGATGAGTCATAATGAACGGCTTCACCGGATTCTGTATAATACACTCTACTTAAAGGCACACAAGTATAGAGTGTATAAGCGATATCCCATAGTCTTGGACCAGGAGCAGCAACATCGAAATCAATAATCCCTACTGGCTTCTCATTATTAAAAATAATGTTATATATGGCAAAATCATTGTGACATAAAACCTCAATGTTATTTGGAGTGTGACCCATCGGTTTCCAATCATTTAATAACGGAAAATCACTTACAGCATCATGGTAAAGGCGAAGCATCATTGCGATTTCTTTTAATACATCATTAGATCGCATATATTCTTTTAAAGGATAATTGCCAGCTTCTCCTTCAATAAAGGATAAAATCTCTCTATCTTTTTCATCTACACCTAAAAACTTTGGAGCATAATGAAATCCTTTGTTTTCTAAATGTTGCAATAGCTTATGAATCTTTTCACTGCTCGGCTTTAACTCTCGCCGAACAGTATTTTCAGAACGATATACGTTTGAGACGTTTCCCCCTGTTAGCCTTTCTTCTTTAGCGTAGTTTGACATGTGAAAATTCCCCCTGTGATTAAAAAATCCAATTCCAAATAGTAAATAGACCAATAATGGCAGAAAAGAGAAGGCAAGCAAGGAATGCTAGACAGCCAAAAGGAACTAGCTTATCTTGCCATGTTTCTTTATACTCATAAATTAACTCCTCTGCTACTTTCTTCTGTACTGAAGATAAAGGTTGATCTTTATGCAAACCTTTTATATGGTTAGAATCGCCTTTAAACTTTAAAGCACGTGCAATATGATGAGGACTATTTCCCCTTGATTTTTCAAATAATAAACATGATTCATGCATAATATCTGTTTTATGCTCCTCTAGATACCAGTAACGTCCAGCCATTTCTGGATATTGTAATTTATAATAAATATCTCCGAGTTGTTTTCGAAGATGTAATTCATTTGGGTATGTAAAGATGAGGCCGTGCAATCTGTCTCTTGCTTTTCCAAGATTATTATTTTCAATATCCTCTTCGATTCTTTTTAATGTTTTTCTAGGAATTTTATTGGTCATAAATTCCTCCTTATTTAGAATAGAGATAATTATATTTTATAAGAAATACTAAAAATTAGAAATTCCATTTTCAAAAAAGATTGTACATTTCATTTTAAGTATGCTATGATGATGTCAGTTGAATAGTTAAATTAAGCAATCCATATGTTATCAAGTGCTGGAAACGAACGAGAAAAAGTATGTGAGAACTAGTTTATGTTTCGTATTTGATAATGTGTGGATTCTTTTTTTAGACAGGAAGACTAAAAAAATTAAAATTTGTATTTTCTTAGGAGGAAATAATCATGGCAGTAACAGGACAAGTAAAATGGTTTAACAACGAAAAAGGCTTCGGTTTCATCGAAGTTCCAGGCGAAAACGATGTATTCGTACATTTCTCTGCAATCGAAACTGAAGGTTTCAAATCTCTAGAAGAAGGCCAAAAAGTTAGCTTCGAAATCGAAGAAGGTAACCGTGGACCTCAAGCTAAAAACGTAATCAAACTATAATTTTATAGTTGATGATGGAAAAAAGGATGGCTAATGCCATCCTTTTTTTGTTGTGGAGAAAGTTTTTTTAGAGCCTGTTTTTATATCTAAATCTCTTTTTCTATGTTACAATGGGTAAAAAATTATCTGGAATGCGTATTAGTTTCTGTAGAAGAATTATTTCAGCAAGAGCAGTTACTGCGTATGATAGTAAATAACTATAAATTTGTATTCTTCATTGAAATAGGGGAATCTTTTCCAGATAGACCTTGAGTAACATCTTTTTTGTTAGCATTGTTGTTGGAATTTTGTACGTTTTGAGATGATGTTTCTAACAGTTGTTCTTGTTCCTTACTAGGGGTATTCAGAGCATCTGAGGGGATGCTATTAACCTGCTGGCTTAATAGGTTTTCTTTATCCATAGTATACAGCTCCTTTTTGGAATTCGATAAAAAGCAATGTAATTATAAAATGACCACTTATATATATTGTGTTTTTGAATGAAATTATATACAAAACTTATATTATAAAGTTAACTAATTAACGAATTGTTAGTGATGGATAAAGATGTACAAATTTGAAGTGTTTAATAAAAATTAAAAGCGAGTAACAAGTACAAATACTATTTCTCATGTTTTATATAAGGATCATATACAAATCAAAAAAGATGTAGAGAATCTTGGAAGAAAATATAGTTGTTTTTTAGGGTGAAGAAGAATAAATAAAATGATACTACAAATGTAAAAAGGCATTCCATAAAGGAAGGCCTTTTATTGTTCTTGCTCTAATTTTTTCTTCTCACGTTTTTTACATTCTGGACATTTTGATTTACGAAATGGTTTGGAAAAGAATAGAAGAATGAAAAATAAACCGAATATAATACTAGCTGAGTTTTTCACGATAATGACGCTGCTATTTTTCATTTGAATCGATGGTTGGATTTCTTTTTCTTCCATAGTGGCCCTCCATATATTGGATTTATATTTTAATTATAGCAAAGTTAGTTGTTGTAATGATGTGAAATGAGGAATGGATAATAAATATTTATAGGTAGTATAAGTGCTGTTTTTTATAGCTTTAAAATTAAATAATTAATATATTGTTATTTTATCATTTAACAAATGTTTGATAAATGATAAAAAATTGTAAAAAAGCGGAACTTGTAAGCTATTTCCTTTTCATAGATGCTAAAATTATATATGCAGCTGCTAATATAAATGGAAAAAAGGAGATAATGGAGTATGGAAAGTAAAGTGGAACGCTATGTCGAAAATTATGTTGTAACGAAAAATACGATGGCCTTACTTCCTGTTATTCTAAGTGAAAAGAAAATTGTTACGCGAGTCGTTGAAATGAATGATTCTTTTTTCGTATTTCAAAAACCTCTAGATATTATAGAAAGAAGTTGCCGCAAGCATGGCTCGAGTTTCTTAGGCAGAAAAGAAGGAACGAAAGAGTTAACTCATATTACACATAAAGCACCAATTGCGATTAGTCCTACAGATCAACTTTATTTTTTTCCTACCTATTCTTACTCTAGAAAAGAGTGCGCTTGGTTGTCTCATTTTTATATTGAAAGTAATAAAGAATTAAAAGATGGAAATCTTATTATTAGATTTATAAATGGCTTTGCTGTGAAATTAGAAATATCAAAAACTAGTTTTGAAAATCAACAAAATCGTACAGCGAAATTACGTACTGAATATGAAGATCGTAGGAAAAAACAAGGGAATCCGTGTTTTAAAGAAATTGATAAAAGTGAAGAATCAACATTAAGACCAGCTTATGAGAAAGTGTATGTTGTTAGAGAAGAAGAAGTGTAATATAGAAAAAGCTGCCTCTAGAATGTTGCCTTAAGTGGCATTCTAGGACAGCTTTTTTTGCTATTTAAATATTAATAAGTTTCTTCCTTACGGGCAGCATCCATCATAATGAAGATAGCTGATAAAATATGCAAAATCATTCCTACAAACGGAATCCATGCAAGGCAAGAAGTTACAATTCCTAGCACATTACCGTTAGCACTCATATTAACTTTTTTAGCCAATACTAAAGTAACGATATGTAATACTAGCATGAAAAGAAGTGGTAACCAAAGTAAAGAAACAACAATAGTTCCTCCGAGTACAGGTATTCCCAGTAAAGCCTCTAAGGCACCAGTAACCCATTTTAATAATTTTACTGTGTCTTTCAAAGTATTTCCTCCTAAAAACATAAAATAAATATATTGCGATATTTAGTATAACAGATTTACGTTGTTATTTTAATAAAAAATGTAAAAAATACTATTTTTTTATATTTAAATAAATTATTTGTAATATACTATTTTTGAAGAGATATAAGGATATTGTTGGATAGGGTGTTATTAATATGTAATATATTGTCAAATATTGATAGATTATCATAGCTAAATAATGAAGGAATTCTTATGAAAGATATGGAAACTTTAATAAATACATCTCCATATGTCGTATCTACCATTTCCTCTTTCATATAAGCAATGATACAGTAGGGATAGTATTTAGAGTAAAGGGGTAAAGTGTAGAATGGATTTTCAGACAATCAAAGAGTATTTTTCACCAGAAAATATGGATCATATTGTTGAGAGTTATAAAGCGTTCGGACCACTTCTTGGTATTGGTTTACCGATGATAGAGGCGTTGATTCCAGCATTACCGCTTATTGTATTTGTACTGGCGAATGCTGTTGCATTTGGCTTTTGGCTCGGTTTTCTTTATTCATGGATTGGATCAGTAATGGGTGCATTACTTGTCTTTTTCATCATCCGCCATTTTGGCCGCAGCCGTTTCTTTTCGTTTGTAAATAAGCATGAGAGAGTACGAAAAGCAATGGGGTGGATTGAAAGGAAAGGATTCGCACCGATTTTTGTTATATTTTGTTTTCCGTTTACACCGTCAGCGCTAATAAATGTTGTCGCTGGTTTATCCCGAATTAGTGTAAAACAGTTTGGACTAGCGTTAGCATTCGGAAAACTTGTGATGATTTTTATTTTAACGTATATCGGTCATGATTTAATGTCATTTATTCATAATCCGGTGAAATCAGTCATTGTAGCGATTGGTATTTTTATTCTATGGTATGTCGGTAAGAAAATTGAAGTAAAATTAGAACTACATTAAGAATAGTCTTCTTTGTAAAGGAAAGCTTCAGTATTAAAGGATAAGGGGAGAAGCAGATGAAGAAAACTTTGAAAAAAGAAGGCATAGAGTGGATACGAACAATTTTAATTGGTGTATTATTAGCTGTATTTTTTCGAACGTTTTTCTTTTCAACGTATGTTGTAGAGGGGAAGTCAATGATGCCGACATTGCAAGATGGCAATATGCTCGTTGTAAATAAGGTGAGTTATCAAGTTGGGGACTTGAACAGATTTGACGTTGTGGTGTTTCATGCGAATAAAAAAGAGGACTATGTAAAGCGAATTATCGGTTTACCTGGAGATCATATTGAATATAAGCATGATAAGTTATATATAAATGGACAATTTATTGATGAGCCGTATCTAGAGAAGTATAAGAAAGAGATAAATGGAAGGCAACTAACAGGCGACTTTACATTAGAAGAGTTAACGAAAGAAAAGCTGGTGCCACCCGGGTTTATTTTTGTAGTAGGTGATAACCGGCTCGGGAGCTGGGATAGTAGACACTTTGGCTTTGTAAAAGCTGATACAGTCGTCGGTAAAGTTGATTTGCGATATTGGCCAATTCAAGAGGTGCAAACGAATTTTTCAAAAGGTTGATATAATGAAGTAGAAGTATAGAAAAGACAAACAACTCAGTTTGTCTTTTTTCGTGTACTATAATACAATTATAGTAGCAAACTAACGTTCGTTATGTAAGTGAAAGGTGGGGTTACATGTCACTTCGATTTGTGATTGGTAGAGCGGGAAGTGGAAAAAGTACACTTTGTTTACGCGAAGTGCAAGAAGAGTTAAAACAGCGCCCGAGAGGGAAAACAATATTATATCTTGTGCCAGAACAGATGACATTCCAGACGCAGCAGGCGTTAATTGGAAGTGAGGATGTAAGAGGTTCTATTCGGGCACAAGTTTTTAGTTTTTCACGATTAGCGTGGAAGGTGCTGCAAGAAGTTGGCGGAGCGAGTCGTCTTCATATTGATGAAGCTGGTGTACATATGTTACTCCGTAAAATTGTAGAGTCTCGTAAAGATGGATTATCGGTGTTCCAAAAAGCAGCGGAGCAAAACGGTTTCTTTGAACATCTTGGCAGTATGATCGCGGAGTTTAAACGTTACAATGTAACGCCATCTAACGTATATGAAATGTGGCAACAATTAGATGCGCATAGTAGCAGTGCCGAACAAAAGTTACTAGCGAATAAAGTGTATGATTTACAGTTACTATACGATGATTTTGAACGTGCTTTAATTGGAAAATACTTAGATTCAGAAGACTACCTGCAATTGCTAGTGGAAAAGCTTCCGCAGTCTGAATATGTAAATGGTGCGGAAATTTATATAGATGGATTTCATTCATTCTCCCCGCAAGAGTTAGAGATTGTAAGACAGCTTATGATTTGCGGAGCGAAAGTTACGATCACGTTAACGATAGATGAAAAAACGTTAGCACAGCCAGTAAATGAACTCGATTTATTTTATGAAACGACGTTAACGTATGAAAAAATAAAACAAGTAGCGCGTGAAGAGAAAATAGAAATTGAAAAAACAATTCCACTTATGGAACAGCCGCGTTTTCATTCTCCAGCATTAGCGCATTTAGAAGCTCATTATGAAGCGCGTCCGAATGAAAAATTTAACGGTGAAGCGAGTGTAACGATTAGTACAGCTGCGAATTTACGAGCGGAGGTAGAAGGTGTTGCTCGTGAAATTCGTAAACTTGTTGCGGACGAAAAATATCGTTACCGAGATATTGCAGTGCTTCTTCGTAATGGGGAAAGTTATTACGATGTGATGCGAACGTTATTTACAGATTACAATATCCCGCACTTCATCGATGAAAAGCGCCCGATGTCACACCACCCATTGGTAGAATGTATTCGTTCTGCACTCGAGATTATTAGTGGGAATTGGCGTTATGATGCGGTGTTCCGTTGCGTGAAAACAGAGCTTTTATATCCATTAGACGTAAGAAAAGAAGCGATGCGTGAAGAAATGGATGAATTTGAAAATTACTGTTTAGCGTACGGTGTACAAGGAAAGAGATGGACTGCTGAAGATCCATGGATGTATCGCCGTTATCGTTCTCTTGATGATACGAACGGGATGATTACAGACAGTGAACGTGAAATGGAAGAGAAAATAAATAGGCTACGTGACGTTGTAAGAACACCTGTTATTCGCATGCAAAAAAGGTTAAAGCGTGCAGGAACAGTTATGCAAATGTGTGAAGCAGTTTACTTGTTTTTAGAAGAACTGGATGTTCCGAAGAAACTAGAAGAATTACGTATACGTGCAGAAGAAAGTGGAGATTTCTTATTTGCGACAGATCATGAACAAGTATGGGAAGAAGTAATGAGCCTTCTTGATACATTTGTAGAGATGCTTGGGGAAGAGAAAATGCCTCTTTCTATGTTTACTGACGTTATGTCGACAGGTCTTGAGGCACTTCAATTTGCTAACATTCCGCCGTCATTAGACCAAGTGTTAATTGCTAATATTGATCACTCCAGGTTATCTGATGTGAGAGCAACGTTTATTATAGGTGTAAATGAGGGTGTCATTCCAGCAGCACCTATGGATGAAGGTATGCTTTCTGATGAGGAAAGAGAAGTTCTTGGTGCAGCAGGGATTGAATTAGCGCCAACGACGAGACAAACTTTGTTAGAAGAACAGTTCGTTATGTATCAAATGGTAACGAGAGCATCTGAGAAGTTATACATTTCATGCCCGCTTGCAGATGAAGAAGGAAAGACGTTACTTGCGTCTAGCTTTATTAAGAAAATAAAAAGAATGTTCCCTAATGTGAAAGATTCGTTTATTACGAATGATGTAAACGACTTATCACGCTCAGAACAAATTTCATATGTAGCAACGCCAGAAGTGACGTTATCTTACGTTATGCAGCAACTACAAACGTGGAAACGATACGGATTTGAAGGGAATTTAGATTTTTGGTGGGATGTATATAATTTCTACGTAACGTCAGATGAATGGAAACAAAAAAGTAGTCGCGTGCTATCAAGTTTATTTTACCGAAATCGTGCGCAGAAACTAAGTACAGCAGTAAGTAGAGATTTATACGGAGATACAATTAAAGGAAGCGTCTCTCGTATGGAACTATTTAATCGTTGTGCATACGCTCATTTCGCGCAGCATGGTTTGTCGCTTAGAGAGCGTGATATTTTCAAACTTGATGCGCCAGATATCGGCGAATTATTCCATGCGGCATTAAAGAAAATTGCGGACAAGTTATTGCGTGAAAACCGCACTTGGGCGGATTTATCAATAAAAGAATGTGAACATCTTTCTGTTTTAGTAATAGAAGAAATTGCACCGTTATTACAACGACAAATTTTATTAAGTTCAAATCGTCATTTCTATTTAAAACAAAAACTACAACAAATTATTTTCCGCACGTCAATCATTCTTCGTGAACATGCGAAGTCGAGCGGATTCGTACCAGTTGATTTAGAGGTGCCGTTCGGTATGGGTGGTACAGGGTCACTTCCGCCAATGGAATTCTCATTACCAAATGGTGTAAAGATGGAAGTAGTCGGTCGTATTGACCGTGTTGATAAGGCAGAAGATGAAAACGGGACGTTCTTACGTATTATTGATTATAAATCAAGTTCAAAAGCGTTAGATTTAACGGAAGTGTATTACGGATTAGCACTTCAAATGTTAACGTATTTAGATGTTGTTACTTCGAATGCACAGACGTGGATGAAAAAAGGCCACGCAGCATCACCAGCTGGTGTATTGTATTTCCATATTCATAACCCAATCGTTGAGATGAAAGGTGACGCATCTGAAGCTGAAATTGAAAAAGAAATTTTAAAGAAATTTAAAATGAAAGGACTCGTATTAGGAGATGCTGACGTTGTTCGTTTAATGGATAACAAACTTTCAACAGGAAGCTCAGATATTATTTCTGCTGGCCTGAAAAAAGACGGTAGCTTTAGTGCGCGTTCAAGTATTGCAAGTGAGCAAGAGTTTAACGTACTGCAAAAATATGTACACCATACGTTTGAAAATATTGGAAAAGATATTACAGAAGGTGTTATCGATATTGCTCCTTATAAAATGGGAAATAAAGCAGCATGTACGTTCTGTAACTTCAAATCTGTTTGTCAATTTGATGAGTCACTTGAAGATAATCAGTTCCGATCGTTAAAAGATATGAAAGATAGCGAAGCGATGGAGAAAATAAGAGAGGAGGTTGGCGGAGAATGATAGAAAATTGGCCTAAAAAACCAGAAGGTAGTCAATGGACAGATGACCAGTGGAAAGCTGTTGTAGCGAACGGACGTGATATTTTAGTTGCGGCTGCAGCTGGATCAGGTAAAACAGCAGTATTAGTTGAACGTATTATTAAAAAGATTATTAATGAAGAGAACCCAGTCGATGTCGACCGCCTGCTCGTTGTAACATTTACGAATGCAGCAGCGCAAGAGATGAAAAACCGAATCGGGGAAGCGTTAGAAAAGGTATTAATTGATGAACCAGGCTCTCAACACGTAAGAAAGCAGCTGAGCCTATTAAATAAAGCTTCCATTTCAACAATTCACTCATTCTGTTTACAAGTAATTAGAGGATATTACTACATGCTTGATGTTGATCCTCGTTTCCGTATTGCGAATCAAACAGAAAATGAATTGTTAAAAGAAGAAGTGCTAGATGACATATTAGAAGAAGAGTATGGCATCGAAGATAATACGATATTCTTTGAACTCGTTGATCGTTATACGAGTGACCGTAGTGATGATGACTTACAACGTATGATTTTAGCGCTTCATACAGAATCAAGAGCGCATCCAAATCCGGAAAAATGGCTTGATAAATTAGTAGAAGCATATGACGTAGAAGGAAAGACAATTGAGGATTTAGTATATGCTTCTTATTTATTAGAAGATGTGAAATTCCAGCTTGAAACAGCGGAACAGCATATTCGTAAGGCAACTGAACTCGCAATGCTTCCTGACGGTCCAGCGCCTCGCATTGAAACCCTGCAAGCAGATGTAGCTTTACTTGGAACGCTATCATCAGCTGCTCGTGAGTCGTGGACAAGATTGTATGAAGCGATGCAAAACGTATCGTGGCAAACGTTAAAGCGTATTAAGAAAAGTGATTACAATGAAGATGTTGTAAAACAAGTAGACTCTCTTCGTAATAAAGCGAAAGATGAAGTGAAGAAATTACAGGAAGAGTTATTTAGCCGCAAACCGGAAAGTTTCTTACGAGATTTTCAAGATATGCACCCAGTATTAGAAAAGCTTGTTCAACTTGTAAAAGTATTTACAGAGCGTTTCCAAGCGATGAAGCGAGATAAAGGAATGGTCGATTTTACAGATTTAGAGCATTTCTGTTTACAAATTTTAAGTGAACAAAGTGAAAATGGTGAAATGAATCCGTCAGCAGTGGCGCTCCAATATCGTAATAAATTTGCTGAAGTATTAGTCGATGAATATCAAGACACGAACTTTGTACAGGAATCCATTATTAAATTCGTAACGAAAGATTCTGAGAGTGAAGGAAACTTGTTCATGGTTGGTGACGTAAAGCAGTCGATTTATCGTTTCCGACTAGCCGAGCCAGGACTATTCTTAGGAAAATATAAACGCTTCACACAAGAAGGATTGGGCGGCGGAATGAAGATTGACTTAGCGAAAAACTTCCGTAGTCGTCATGAAGTACTAGCAGGTACGAACTTTATTTTTAAACAAATTATGGGCGAAGAAGTTGGGGAAATTGACTACGATGCTGACGCTGAACTAAAGCTAGGTGCTACCTATCCAGAAGGTGAAGATGTAGCAGCAGAATTACTATGTATTCAGCAAACGGAAGAAGAAGTAATGGATGGAGAAGAAGGTGCAGAAGTCGAAAAAGCACAGCTAGAAGCTCGTCTTATGGCGCAGCGTATTAAAGCGATGGTTGATTCAGGTTATGAAGTGTATGATCGTAAAACGGATAGTATGCGCCCTGTACAATACCGTGATTTCGTTATTTTACTCCGCTCGATGCCGTGGGCGCCGCAAATTATGGAAGAGTTAAAATTGCAAGGAATTCCAGTATATGCTGACCTTGCGACTGGTTATTTTGAAGCGACAGAAGTAAATATTATGATGAACGTATTCCGCGTTATTGATAATCCGATGCAAGATATTCCGCTTGCAGCTGTACTTCGTTCACCGATTGTGGGACTAAATGATGAAGACCTTGCGACGCTTCGTGCTCATGGGAAGAAAGGGTCATTTTATGAAGTAATGAGCTCGTTCTTAAAAGGAGCACCGCTTGAAGAAGAGCAAGAACTTCATGATAAATTAGAGTGGTTTTATAATTTACTGCAAGGATGGCGTGAATTTGCCCGTCAACAATCCCTTTCTGATTTAATTTGGAAAGTGTACGGTGAGACAGGTTATTACGACTTCGTTGGCGGTTTACCAGCTGGAAAGCAAAGGCAGGCAAACTTGCGCGTGCTATATGACCGTGCAAGACAATATGAAGCAACATCATTTAGAGGGTTATTCCGCTTCTTGCGTTTTATTGAACGTATTTTAGAACGCGGTGATGATATGGGTACGGCGAGAGCCCTCGGTGAACAAGAAGACGTTGTTCGCATTATGACGATTCATAAAAGTAAAGGGCTAGAGTTCCCGGTCGTATTTGTAGCCGGACTCGGTCGTCGTTTTAATACACAAGACTTAATGAAGCGTTTCTTACTGCATAAAGATTTCGGTTTCGGTTCACAATTTATCGATCCGCGTAAACGAATTAAATATACGACATTATCACAGCTTGCGATTAAGCGTAAAATGAAAATGGAATTAATTGCAGAAGAAATGCGCGTATTATACGTAGCGTTAACGCGTGCGAAAGAGAAGCTAATTTTAATCGGAACAGTTAAGGATGCAACTAAGGAAATGGAAAAATGGCTTGATGCGAGGGAACATAGTGAATGGTTATTACCAGATCACATACGTGCTGGGGCGTCTTGTTATTTAGACTGGATTGCACCTTCATTATATAGACACCGTGATAGTGAAATGCTTCTTGAATTAGGACAAGGAAGCATTCCGGATGAAATTTACGGGTATGACACTAGCTGGAAAGTAGAAGTTGTGGACGGTAACACGCTTCTTGCACCAGAGCCAGTTCAAGAAGAGAAACAAGAATTGTTAGAAGCGCTTCGTGAGAAAAAGGCTGTTCCCCTGCAAAGTGAACGGAAAGAAGAAGTGTACGACAGATTAATGTGGAAGTACGGATATGAGGATGCGACATCTCATCGTGCGAAGCAATCTGTTACAGAAATAAAGAGAAATTATCAATCTGAAGAAGGTAGCGATAACGCCTTTATTAAAAAACTACGTGCACCAATTAAAACACGTCCGCGCTTTATGGAGAAAAAAGGGTTAACGTACGCAGAGCGTGGAACAGCAGTCCATGCCGTTATGCAGCATGTAGATTTGAAGAAACCGATTACGGCCGAAACGCTACAAGAACAAATCGCAGGAATGGTAAATAAGGAATTATTAACATTCGAGCAGGCGGAAGAAATAGCAATTGAAAAAGTAATTTCATTCTTTGACAGTGACTTAGGTAAAAGGGTATTAGCGGCAAAAAGTGTAGAGCGTGAAGTACCATTTACGATGATGCTTGCAGCAGAAGAAGCATATCAAGATTGGCAAGGGAAGAGTGAAGAAACGATTCTTGTCCAAGGGGTTATCGACTGCATGATCGAAGAGGAAGATGACATTACGTTAATCGACTTCAAAACAGATACGATTGAAGGGAAATTCCCAGGCGGATTCGAACAAGCAAAACCAATTTTAGAAGATCGATATAAAGTGCAACTTTCGTTATATGCAAAAGCACTCGAGAAAAGCTTACAACATCCTGTCAAAGAGAAATGTTTATATTTCTTTGATGGGAATCACGTTGTAAATATTGAAGAATAGAGGGGCTTGAAAATGGTAACGGAAAAAACGTTAAGAACTTGTGAACAGGGACACGAGTATTATAAAAGTAGCGATTGTCCAACTTGCCCAACCTGTGAGAAAGAGAGAAAACCAAAAGAAGGTTTTCTCTCTCTTCTTTCAGCACCAGCAAGAAGGGCATTAGAACACCATGGAATTCAAACTGTAGAAGAACTCTCAAAATATAGTGAAAAAGAAATTTTAAAACTGCATGGTATGGGACCTGCGTCTTTGCCGAAGCTTAGACAAGCTTTGGAGGAGAGCGGATTATCATTTAAATAAAATGAAATAGTGCCTCTTCACTCCTTACTTGTTTATACCACTATTTGTGAACAGTAAAGCTCTTGCTGATTAAAATTTCATTTTAATAATTTGAATTAGATAAAAGAAAAAAGTAGGAGAATATCTCCTACTTTTTTTACGCTGTTCCAATCTGATCTTGATCCGCCACATCAGAATCAAACGTATTTGTTGCACTAACACCGTTAAAAGTATTCACGACAAATCCAACATTAGAAGCTCCGGATCCATTATAAGCTTTCGTGTTTTCTTTCGGAGATACGTTATAAAAATCTCCTAAGTTGAAAGAGCCGTTACTGTTTTGAACGACGAGATTTCCTACAACCGAAGGCATACCATCCACCTACTTTACTAAGCTTTTTAATTACTATATGAATTATTGTGCGGAAGGTTCATCTGTAATATATTGGCGGATTTGCATAATACGAGAGTTATTAAAAACATAATCAACATTTCCAATTTGAAAGCAACCAGAATTTAAAAGTGTCCGTAATTCAACGTTATTAACTTCAATAAAAGGGCATTCATTTACAATATTTAAATTTACATCTGTCGTTCGTTTTGGAATTGTAATGTGTTCATCTGTAAAGATTTCAAAAGCATCAAAACGACCTTCTCCCTTTATATAACAAGGAATTTCACGGTGGACGGCAAGAGCTCTACTTTTTAATTCCATTTGGTTTGCATCTCCAACTTGCAATACGGCAGTAATCCCTAAAGAAATAATAGAAACATTTTGGACAATGGACACATGATGCAACATAATTTCTCAGTCTCCTTAACCTGGAGTAGGAGGGACATCTGTTACTAATGGTACAAATGGACCCTCTGTAACTGTTTCAAATGGTGTATCGAGAATAGAAGATAGAATGAGGAGATTTGCATCTCCAATTAAAAAGAGTGCGGACGACGATACACCGTTCATTTTAATCTGTCCGACTTTTAACTCACGGTTTACAACGTTAAGGTTCATACATACTTACTCCTTTCGGAAATTTCCCGGTATGTGCTGAATAAAGGAGAGAAAGGCTTTGTCAATATCTTGTTTCATTGCCTGAATAATGATATCTCGTAAATAATCTGGATCTGTTGAAATACCTTCATATGATTGCGCTTGTGATAAATAATAAGGGAGTCGATGCTCCATCTGTTTTTTTATGTCATCTACCATCATTTGTCGATACATTTCATCAAGCGGTGTTCTCTCTTCTTGTTCAAAATGGAGAATACGATTATATGCTTCTTCATCTAAGTATCGATGCATTTCTTGGAGGATACCTTGATAAAAGTCTGGGTTTGTTTCGGTTTCAGGGTTTACCTTCAATGTTTCTGTATCCACTTGAAAATCTTCAATTTGTTGTCCTTTTGCTGAAAATGGGTTTAAACCAATATTTAAAGTACCATTTAAATTTTCGACTTTTAATTGATCGAATTTGTATTCCACTTTTCCTACAGAAGAGGAGGGGCGATTTTTTAATTCGTTAAGCTCTTCTTGGAGTTGGCGCACTTGTTCTTCTAAATTTAGGATGGCTGCTTGTTGTGTTTGAAGAGCTTGTTGAAGTTGGTGTAAGTAAGTATATATATCTTGATTCATTTGTGAAACCTCCTTTTCAATAGGGAGGGTAAAAATATTCCTGCTATATATTTATGACAAGGATGTCTTAAGAAGAACTAGTTGATGGTTTGATAGAAATAATTTGTCCTTTTGCCTGTAATGGGCGAAGCGGCTCCGTAAATCCGCCCGTATTTGAAAATTTAGATAGGGCTTTAATACTTCCGGCAGTACCAATTTGGAACACAGAAGAGGTTGTAATACTATCAATTTTAATACTGTTGATGATGATACTTTGGTTTACATAAAAATTCAATGCAATTGCCTCCTTTAAGTTGAGCCAATTATCGCTTGATCGATTACATCTGAATCGTTGACAGTCGTTGCACTTTGATAATTGTAGACAGAAACATTATCTCCAACGTTGAAAGAGCCGGCCCCGGCGAAAGCACGTGAGTAACTAATAGGCCTAATCGCAAATACATCTCCAATATGAAAAATACCACTTGATCCAATATTGACGATACGAATATGTCCGACCATAGCTGGCATACAAAACACCCTTCGTTTTTAAAATTTTCTTTTCTACTATTGTATGGGCGTTTCCAATAAAATGTGTGTTTTTTTGAAATAAAAGAAACACACGCGTTATTGCGTGTGTGTGTTGAACGTTTGAGTAGGGTGTAAATCCGTATGTACATGACAAATTACATTTAAGAGCCTGTCCAGTTCTTGGCTACAATCCACTGTTCTTTGAGAAGTCATTCCATAGCGTTCAGCAAAATAGATCATTTTTTCACGTTTTTTTTCAATAGCTTGCTCAAACATTGAAATCGGCTCCATCTCTAAATGAAATTTTTAGTATATATGTAGTACATATTATACAAAAACTCCATAAAAAAGAAATACCTTCGCTAAAAAAAGTAAAATTTCTACATTTTATGCTAAATAATGAATAAGTAACGAATAAGTGCGAGAAGAATATTGTAAAAATTAGCGTGCATGAGAAGGTTTTTTTCTTGCGGATGCGAATACAATTAAAAGGTATGAGTTTTAGGATGGAGAGTGGAAATATTGCGTTTTGTAACGGCGAAGAAAGAAGAAAAGGTATTTGTAGGTATTGTGGATGAAGAAGAAGAAAAGGTATTACACTTAAGAGAAGCGCAAAGACAAAAAGGGGAAAAGGTTACAATCCCTATTACAATGTTAGAGTGTATTGAAAGAGGGACTGAATGCTTTGAGAAAGTATGTGAAATTGTAAATTGGGCAAAAGAGAACGGGGAAGCGGCGTATTATCCGTTAACAGAGGTGAAAATATTAGCGCCGATTCCAAGGCCAAGAAAGAATATTTTGTGCGTTGGAAAAAACTATCGTGAGCATGCGGTAGAAATGGGCGGAGTAGAGTCTATTCCAGAAAATATAATGATCTTTACGAAAGCACCAACAACAGTTATTGGCATAAATGAGCAAATTAATGGTCACCCTCACGCAACGGACGAACTAGATTACGAAGGAGAACTAGCTATCATTATTGGTAAGCGAGGGAAGCAAATTAAAGAAGAAAAAGCGCTTGAGCATGTTTTTGGTTATACGATTATAAATGATGTAACAGCTCGAGATATTCAAAGAAAACATAAACAGTTTTTCCTTGGGAAAAGCTTCGATACATTTTGTCCGATGGGACCGTATTTAATTCATAAATCGGTGGTTGAAACGCCGAATGCATTACACATTGAAACGGTAGTAAATGGAGAAGTAAGGCAAACTTCCAACACAAATAAAATGATTTTTTCAATAGAAGAAATTATTTCAACGATAAGCAAAGGAATGACTTTAGAACCAGGCGATATTATCGCAACAGGAACGCCGGCTGGTGTCGGAAAAGGTTTTACACCACCGAAGTTTTTACATGCTGGTGATGAAGTGGTCATTACAGTGGAAAGAATTGGTACTTTGCGAAATGTAGTGAAATGAGAAAAGAGCTATCTTGTATAAAGATAGCTTTTTTCTATGGTCTCGGATTATAGAGATAATCGATAACGGCAAAAGTGTAAAGACCAATTAATGCAAGTGTACAAATGCCAAATAATATAACCGCAAGTGCGCTTTTTTCTCGTCCAAATCCAATAATAGTAAGAATAACAGCAGTCCAAAATGATGCTTTCAGTAGTGTGAGTGTAGTAGGAGTTGAGTAATGAAGCCATGTTGTGGAAAGTAGGAAACTAAAGAATGTAACTAAAATAAACGCTGTAGCTAAATAGTTAATATGTTTACCGTATCTTAGTAGCATATCGCACCTCCTTTATGAATTTAAAATACAGAAAATTACAATTTTAGCTTAATATAATTGAATCTAAAAAGAAAGAGGTTGTCCCAACATGTTGGGCAACCTCTCTATTATTACGATAATACAGCTTTAATTTTTTGGAATGCCCACTCTAAATCTTCTTCAGAGATTACTAGAGGTGGTGCGATACGAATTACGTTTTCGTGTGTTTCTTTACATAGTAGACCAGCTGCTTTTAGTTGTTCACAGTAAGGGCGAGCTGGCTCGTTTAATTCGATACCGATGAATAAACCTTTACCGCGAACTTCAGTGATCATTGGGTTATCAATTTCTTTTAATTGCCCAACTAATTTTTCTCCTAATTGAAGAGAACGCTCTGTTAATTTTTCTTCTTCTAACACTTCAAGAGCTGCGATAGAAACAGCACATGCAAGTGGGTTACCGCCGAATGTAGAACCATGAGAACCTGGCTCAAATACACCTAAAATGTCGCGGTTTGCTGCAACGCAAGAGATCGGGAACACACCGCCACCAAGGGCTTTACCAAGTATGTACATGTCAGGAGTTACATCGTCCCAGTCACAAGCGAATACTTTACCAGTACGGCCTAAGCCTGTTTGGATTTCATCTGCTACGAATAAAACGTTTTCTTTTTTACATACTTCAAGAGCTTCTTTTAAGTAACCAGCTGGTGGGATGTTAATTCCTGCTTCACCTTGAATTGGCTCTAAAATGAATGCTGCTGTGTTTGGTGTAATTGCGGCTTTTAATGCTTCTAAATCACCGTAAGGAATTACAACGATGCCAGGAAGCATTGGACCGAATCCACGCTTGTACTCTTCATTTGAAGACATAGAAACAGAACCCATTGTACGTCCGTGGAAGTTATCTTCACAAACGATGATTTCAGCACGGTTTGCTTCTACTTTCTTCACATCATAAGCCCAGCGACGAACTGTTTTAATTGCAGTTTCAACAGCTTCAGCACCTGTATTCATTGGAAGTACCATTTCTTTATTAGTTAGTTTCGCAACTTTTTCGTACCAAGGACCTAATTGATCGCTATGGAAAGCACGAGAAGTTAACGTAACACGATTAGCTTGTTCAATTAAAGCGTTAATAATTTTCGGGTGACGATGACCTTGGTTTACTGCAGAATATGCACTTAATAAGTCCATATAGCGGTTTCCTTCAGGATCTTCTACCCAAACACCTTCTGCTTTAGAAATAACGATTGGAAGTGGGTGATAGTTATTTGCTCCATATGTGTCTGTAAGTTCGATAATATCCTTAGTTTGAATCATGATTGTTCCCCCTTTTGTTATTACAAGAAGTTTGTAAATACTCTAAATATTATAGCATTTAAATGTAAAAAAGCGAAACATTTCCTGAAAATAAATGAACATGTTATCATATAGAGTGAAAAAGTGTGAAAAGAGGAGGTAAGGGATACGATGGTACATATGCATATTACAGCATGGGCATTAGGTTTAATTTTATTCTTCGTTGCGTATTCACTTTATTCAGCAGGAAGAAAAGGTAAAGGTGTACATATGGGGCTTCGTCTTATGTACATTATCATTATTGTGACAGGTTTCATGTTGTACATGGGGATTATGAAGACTGCAACAAGTAACATGCACATGTGGTATGGTTTAAAAATGATAGCTGGTATTTTAGTTATCGGTGGAATGGAAATGGTTCTTGTGAAAATGAGCAAGAACAAAGCAACAGGGGCAGTTTGGGGGCTATTTATTGTTGCATTAGTAGCAGTATTTTACCTTGGACTGAAATTACCGATTGGTTGGCAAGTATTCTAATAAAGAAAATAAAACCACCTTATAATCTCAAAGACTTGGGAGCTAAGGTGGTTTTTACTTTTTATGTCGCATCGATATGTAACTCTTCTCCATTTACTTTCGTAAAACGGAACATGTTTTTATTGGATGTAGTGTGACGGACGAAATGATGCTGTAGTGTACAGATCATCTCTTCGTTATCAAACAAAAGAATATTTACTCCTTCGCGTGACTCCTCTTTCGGTAAGAAAGATAAATAATTATGACAATACATGCAATCATATAAAGAGTAGTGAAGTGATTGCAATGATTCGGTTAATAATGTGAAGACAGAGTCAGGTAATTCCTCGAGCCATTCATTATAGCTAAGAAGTAATTTTTTTCGAATACGTATCATTTCCCCGTTTTGCAGGTGGTGCTGTTCGTTGGCGATTTGTAATATATCTTGTTCATAGAAACGAGCTGGTAGCCAGTTGTTGTTATATAAAATCTCAAAACCATCTTCGGCAATATCTTCTAATAAAAATGCTTCATCATTTTCATCATCAAAGAATACCCATTCATTGTTTATATATTCTACATTACCGACTGTATGAGCGCGGGGCTGGTTATATAAAATATGGTTACGTTGTATCATACATGATTTCTCCTTTATAAAAAGTAGTTATTCCTGTTATAGACAGTTCGTGCATTCTTTATAACTAGACACATCTAGACATAGGTGGGCATACAATAAAACACGTTTTACTGAGTGAGAATGCTATTCCATATGTGGATAGTAGGTTATCGTCAAGTTTTCCATTTTTTGATCCGCACTCTTAGGGTGGGGATTACTGCACGTTCAAGAAAAGAAATAAGATGGAAGGATGATTTATATGTGCGGGATTACAGGATGGGTGGATTATAAACGCTCATTAGAAGGAGAAAGAGATGTCGTTACGAAGATGGCTGAGACGTTAGCGAAACGTGGTCCGGATGATAATAAAGTTTGGATTAAAGGCAATGTCGCATTTGGGCATAAACGTTTAATCGTTGTGGACCCTGAGGGCGGGAAACAACCGATGACTTGTTTAAAAGATGAAACGAATTACGCCATTTGCTATAACGGTGAACTTTATAACACAGAAGACATTCGAAAGGAATTATTAAGAAGAGGGTATACGTTTAAAGGTCATTCTGATACAGAAGTATTATTAGCTTCTTATATTGAATGGAAAGAAGAATGTGTCGATCATTTAAACGGTATATATGCGTTTGCTGTATGGGATGAACAGAAAGAACAAGTATTTATTGCGCGAGATCGACTAGGTGTAAAACCGCTATTTTATAAATATGATAGTGGGCGATTACTATTTGGTTCAGAGTTAAAAGCGATACTGGCTCATCCAGATGTGAAGGCGGAAGTAACGTTAGAAGGGTTATCCGAAATATTCGGCCTCGGACCGTCAAGAACGCCTGGCCATGGTATTTATGCTGGTATAAAAGAATTACGTCCAGGTCATGCGATGACATTTTCAAAGAACGGTTTATGTATATGGAGATATTGGAATGTAGAAAGTAAAAAACATGAAGACTCTTTTGAAGAAACAGTAGAGAAAACGCGCTTTTTATTACAAGATGCCATTACAAGACAGCTTGTTTCTGATGTACCACTATGTACTTTTTTATCAGGTGGTGTAGATTCGAGCGCTATTACAGCTATCGCAGCGAAAGAATACGAGAGATCAGGAAAAGGGCAATTACACACGTATTCTATTGATTACGAAGATAATGACAAATACTTTAAAGCGAATGCGTTCCAGCCAAATTCAGATGCTCCGTTTATTAATTTAATGACTGAGACATTTCAAACAACCCATCATCGCTGCGTCATTTCGAATGAAAAATTAGCAGAGTATTTAACTGAAGCAGTACTCGTTCGTGATTTGCCTGGTATGGCAGATATCGATTCGTCATTATTATGGTTTTGTCGTGAAATTAAACAAGATTTTGTCGTCGGTTTATCTGGGGAATGTGCAGATGAAATATTTGGTGGATATCCGTGGTTTTATAGAGAAGATGATTTACAATCGAGTGCCTTTCCGTGGATGCGCTCTACAGAAGCACGTGAACAACTGCTAAAGAAAGAATGGAGAAATAAATTAAATTTACAACAATATGTACAAAGGCGCTATGAAGAGTCGATTCAAGAAGTTCCTATTTTAGAGGGAGAAAGTCCGCTAGAAGCAAAAAGACGCCAATTATTTTATTTAAATATGGTATGGTTTATGACAACATTATTAGACAGAAAAGACCGCATGAGTATGGGGGCAAGTTTAGAAGTACGTGTTCCATTTGCAGATCATCGCCTTGTCGAATATGCGTGGAATATTCCTTGGGAAATGAAAATGTATAAAAACCGCGAAAAAGGTCTATTACGTAAAGCGTTAGAAGATGTACTTCCACATGACATCTTATATAGAAAGAAGAGTCCTTATCCGAAAACGCACAATCCACACTATACAAAAGCAGTAACAGTATGGCTTCAAAATCTATTAACGGATAAAGGTTCAATTTTACACGAATTGTTTGATAAAGGGCAGTTGAACGGATTAATTCAGTCTGGTGGCAGTGCATTTCAAACACCATGGTTTGGTCAATTGATGACTGGGCCACAGCTTTTAGCTCATTTAGCACAAATTCACGTTTGGTTTAAAGAATATGGGGTAAATATTAAGGAATAAGGGAAAAGCGGCTTACAATTATGTAAGTCGCTTTTTATTAAAGAAATTGTCATATAAAATTCAAAATCACCTTATAAATAATACTTAATTAGAATTATTATTTTGACGTACTTATTATTGCTTGTTATAATTGGAAACAAACGTTCTGAAAAGGATTCTCATTTATAAAATTGAGGTGTTATATAGATGACAAAGAAAAAAATAGGTTTACTCGTAATGGCGTATGGAACACCGGAATCATTAGACGATGTAGAGGCATATTATACACATATCCGTCACGGGCGTAAGCCGTCAGAGGAAGCGCTTGAAGATTTAATTGAGCGCTATAAAGCGATTGGTGGAATTTCGCCGCTTGCAAAAATTACGAAAGAGCAGGCGCATAAATTAACAGATTCAATGAATAACATATTTACAGAGTATGAATTTACTTGTTACTTAGGTTTAAAACATACTGCGCCATTTATAGAAGATGCTGTAGAGGAAATGAAGCGAGATGGAATTGAGCAGGCGATTAGTATCGTATTAGCACCGCACTATTCTACATTTAGCATTAAAGCGTATAATAATCGTGCTATTCGTCTTTCAAAAGAAATCGGTGGTCCTGTTATTGAACCAATTGAACAATGGTATGATGAACCGAAATTTATTTCGTATTGGGCAGACCAAATAAAAGAAACGTTTACAGAAATTGATGATAAAGAGAAAGCAGTCGTAATTTTCTCAGCGCATAGTTTGCCAGAAAAGATTATTGCAGCAGGAGACCCATATGTAGAACAACTAAAGTATACAGCAGATTTAATTGCAGAAGCTGCAAATATTCAAAACTATACAATCGGTTGGCAAAGTGCTGGGAATACTCCTGATCCATGGATTGGTCCAGATGTGCAAGATTTAACGAAAGATTTATATGCAGAGCATGGGTACGAATCTTTCGTATATTGCCCAGTTGGTTTTGTAGCGGAGCATTTAGAAGTTTTATATGACAACGATTATGAATGTAAAGTTGTAACTGATGAATTAAATGCCAAATATTTTAGACCAAGTATGCCGAATGCACAATCTGTATTTATCGACTGTTTGGCTGGAATTGTTTCAAAAAAAGTGAAGGAAATAGTTGACAAAGGTTTAGTTTTGAATAATAATTAGTTTATAATAATTTTAAATAAATAATAATTACTATGAAAGAAAGAGGAGGATCCCCCTAGATGAATCCAAATAATCGCTTAACAACAAACCAAGGTGCTCCAGTTGGAGATAACCAAAATTCTCGTACAGCTGGTCGTCGTGGACCAGTATTATTAGAAGACTATCATTTAGTAGAAAAACTTGCGCACTTTGATCGTGAACGTATTCCGGAGCGTGTTGTGCATGCACGTGGTGCAGGTGCTCACGGTGTATTCGTAACGAAAAATAGTATGAAGCAATATACGAAAGCGGCATTTTTACAAAATGAAGGAACTGAAACGCCTGTATTTGTTCGTTTTTCAACGGTTATTCATGGTCAAGGTTCTCCTGAAACAGCACGTGACCCACGTGGGTTCGCTGTTAAATTTTATACAGAAGAAGGAAACTACGATATCGTAGGTAATCATTTACCGGTTTTCTTCATTCGTGATGCAATTAAATTCCCTGATATGGTACATTCTTTAAAACCAGCACCTGATACGAATATTCAAACGCCAGATCGTTACTGGGATTTCATGACGTTAACTCCAGAATCTACACACATGATGACATGGGTATTTTCTGATTACGGTACACCAGCAAGTTATCGTGAAATGGAAGGTTTCGGCGTCCATTCATTTAAATGGATTAATGAAGAAGGTAAAATTGTTTATATTAAATACCACTGGAAACCACAGCAAGGTGTACGTAACTTAAATGCGAAAGAAGTGCAAGAAGTACAAGGGAAAGACTTCAATCATGCAACTCGTGACTTGTTCGACGCAATCGAAAAAGGAAATCACCCGAAATGGGATTTACACGTACAAGTTATGCAATTAGATGAAATGGACTCTTTAGACTTTGATCCATTAGATCCAACGAAAGTATGGCCAGAAGATCGCTTCCCATTAATGGAAGTAGGGACGATGACGTTAAATCGTAATCCGAAAAATTTCTTTGCAGAAGTAGAACAAGTAGCGTTCTCTCCAAGTGCAACTGTAAATGGTATTGAGCCATCGGAAGATAAATTATTACAAGGTCGTTTATTCTCTTACCCAGATACACAGCGTTATCGTCTTGGTGCAAATTACTTACAAATTCCTGTAAACTGCCCATACGCAGCTGTTCATAATCAACAACGTGATGGTGCGATGCAAGTAAATCAAAACCCATCTACAATCAACTACGAACCGAGCCGTCATGCAGAGAATCCGGTTGAAGACAAAGCTTACCGCGATTCAACTATGAAAGTAGAAGGCTATGTATCTCGTGAAAAAATCGAGAAACCAAATGACTTTAAACAAGCAGGTGAGCGTTACCGTTCATTCTCTAAAGAAGAGCAAGATAACTTAATTGCGAACTTAACAAATGATCTAAAAGACGTAAATGAACGCACAAAATTATTAGCTGTTTGTAACTTCTTCCGTGCAGATCAAGAATACGGTATGCGCTTAGCGCAGGCGTTAAATGTTGATATTACGCAATATGTAGGAAATGCTCCGAAATAAATAGGAAAAGACGACCGGGTTTCGGTCGTCTTTTTTCTATAACGTTATGTGGGGTATTTTGCTTGTAAATTATGTCGGAATTTGTTTGTAAATCGATATGTTGTGTCGAACCGTTGATATATTGAAAGAAACAATCGATATATTTGAAAAATCGTTGATATATCCAAAAAACCGATGATATATTTACATTTATACTAGGTGGGGTATGTTGCCTAGTACGCAAAAAAGAGATGCAATCTACTATCAATAGATTGCGTCTCTTTTTTAGTTTGCTCGCTCTGCATGTTCATAAGCCTTCTCGCCGTGCATTGAAATATCAAGACCCATGTGTTCTTCATGTTCATCGACGCGAACAGGGAGGAAGAAGTTAATCGCTTTAATAATGGCATACGTCATGATGATGGTGAATGCATATGTTGCGCCAATCGCTATAAGTTGTTTAAACAGTAAAGCGGCGTTTCCGTAAAACAATCCGTTCGCACCATCCCCGTTTACGGTAGTAGTTGCAAATAGTCCTGTTGCAATACCGCCCCAAGTTCCTCCGATACCGTGGCATCCAAAGGCATCAAGTGTATCGTCATACCCGAATTTTGTTTTTAAGAAGAAAACGGCGCCAAAGCATAATATACCACCAATTGCTCCGATAAGAAGAGCGGAGAAAGGTGTAACGAACCCGCAAGCTGGTGTAATAGCGACTAGACCAGAAACAACTCCGCAAGCAGCTCCCATCGCAGTCGGTTTTGATTGGAAGAACCATTCAGAAAGCATCCAAGTTAGAGCGGAGGCAGCAGCGGCTATATTTGTATTAATAAATGCAGTTAAAGCTACGTCGTTTAAGGATAATGCGCTGCCGACGTTAAAACCGAACCAGCCAAACCATAATAAGCCTGCGCCTAACATTGTAAATGGCAAATGGTGAGGAGAAGAACCATTTATGTTTTTTCGTTTTCCAAGGAAAATAGCTAATACAAGACCAGCAACTCCGGAAGTGATGTGAACGACGTTTCCGCCAGCGAAGTCTAGTGCACCAAGTTCCCTTAGCCACCCGCCGACGCCCCATACCCAATGAGCGACAGGATTGTAAACGATCGTTGTCCATAGAAGGATAAAAATAAGAAAGGCAGAAAATCGCATTCTTTCAGCGAATGCACCTGAAATTAAAGCTGGAGTTAAAATGGCGAACATGAGTTGAAACATCATGAATAAATTGTGAGGAATAGTAGATGAGTAGTCTGGATTTGGTGCGTAGGTAACTCCGTTTAGACCGAACCAATCAAGTGTACCGATAAGCCCGTGCCAATCTGGTCCGAATGATAAAGAATAGCCGATAACAATCCATTGAATCGAAACGATAGCCATTGCGCTATAACTATGCATCGTTGTGCTGAGTACATTTTTGCTGCGAACCATACCTCCATAAAAAAGTGCCAATCCTGGTGTCATCAACATGACCATTACTGTCGTCACAAACATAAAAACTGTATCTCCCATATCCATGATCTCTCCTCCTGTAATGTTAGAAAAAATAACATCTATTTGTTATGTTTCATATCATATTCGAAATTAAACTAAAAATCAACTAAAAATTCAGAAAATTATATGCATGATGTCATAAAATCTAACATGAATTATTTTGTGAGGATTAAAATCGACATATGCGTTTCATTCGGATAATTGGTATAATATTCTTACAATTAAAAAGCTTGGGGGATGCGTGTGGGAAAAATACGGACTAGGAAACTATTCATTTGTTTTTGCTTAGCTGTTGTTTTGTTTGTACCAATACATACTTTTGCAGACGAAAAAAGAGAGTGGCGAGATGAAGTTATATACTCCATTATGATTGATCGCTTCAATAATGGAGAACCGAAAAATGACAAACAGTTAGAAGTTGGTAAATTAGAAGGGTATCAAGGAGGGGATATAAGAGGAATTATAAAAAGGTTGGATTACATAAAAGAAATGGGTTTTACTACCGTTATGCTTTCGCCACTTTTTGAAAGTGGAAAGTACGATGGATTAGACGTGCGAAATTTTAAAAAGGTAAATGAACATTTCGGGACAGACAATGATGTGAAAGAACTTGTAAAAGAAGTTCATGCAAAAGGAATGAAAGTTGTATTTCAATTTCCGCTTGGAGAAAACGAACAACAGGTAATTGACGCAATGAAATGGTGGATAAAAGAAGTTGATTTAGACGGAAGTTATGTTATACATAGTGAAAAAAAGCCGCGTTCCTTTTGGGATAACGCGCAAAAAGATATGCAAGTGATAAAGAAAGATTTTCGTATTATGACAAAGGAGGATAGCGAATACAACGAAAAAATAGTAGAATCGTTTTCTAAAGCAGATGTATCGGTGAAATCGTTATACGATGTGAGTAAAAAAGAAGGAGAATTTGTTACGTTCTTAGATAATCAAGAAACAAAAAGATATGCGCGTATTGCAAAAGAAAATATGTATTATCCGCCATCACGTTTAAAACTGGCGCTTACTTATTTGTTAACATCACCTGGAATTCCGAATTTTTATTACGGAACTGAAATTGCATTAGATGGAGGAAGTGTACCCGATAATAGACGATTAATGGATTTTAAGTCAGACGAAAAATTTATGCAGCACATAACAAAACTAGGTGAACTTAGACAGGTGAGACCGTCTTTACGACGCGGTACGTTTGAGCTACTGTATGATAAGAGCGGTATGAGCATACTAAAACGAAAATATAAAAATGAAGTAACTTTAGTAGCAATTAATAATACGAAAGAAACACAAAAAGTCTCCTTACCTGCAAGTACGATTGGTGAAAAACAAGAGTTAAGAGGATTGTTGCAGGATGAAATTATAAGAGAGGAAAACGGGAAATTTTATCTCGTTTTAAAGCGTGAAGAATCAAACGTGTATAAAGTTAACGGAGAAACAGGTGTGAATTGGTTATTTATCTCCTTAATCGTTGGGGTGAATGTATTATTTATTGCGTTTTTAATTGCAGTTAAAAGGAAGCGTAGATAAGATGAGAAGTTGCTGGCTCTATGTTCATGTCTTCTTATTGTATATGTAAGTTTGTTCGGTGGCGCGATAGTGTTTATTCTGTTGATATGAAATTTCTTAAGAGAAACGATGTGAGAATGAAAACGTCCCTAGTGAGAGGAGGGCCAGGTTAGGAAGAGGATTTTCTTCCTAACCTGTTTTTTGTGTTAGCACCGATAGGGAAGAATCTTTGAAAAATCAATAATTGCAACTATATTAATTTTACATTACATTAAAAGTTAGAGAATACTCTTATACTAATACAGTGCTAAATAGTAGGTGGGAAAATGGAGTTTTACGATTTGGGTATTACCATTAAAGAGCTTAGAATTAAAAAAAATATATCACAATCCGAATTATGTCATGGAATATGTTCGCAAAGTCAAATTAGCAAAATAGAAAAAGGTGTGATTTATCCATCTAGTATATTGTTATATCAATTATCAGAAAGACTTGGTATTGACCCAAATAATATATTTGCATTAACTCAAAACAAAAAACTAAAATATGTAGAAAATGTAAAATGCGTAATAAAAGATTGCTTAAAGCAAAAACAATACAAAGAACTTTATGAAATAGTGAAAAAAGAGAAAAACGAAAATAACTTCCAATCAACAGAAGATAAACAATTTTTAATATGGCATGAAGCGATTGCTATATTTATGGTGGATAAATCAATAAAAACTGCTTTAGATTTTTTAAATAATGCATTAAAATTAACTGTAACTAATTCAGATTTTTTATCAGAAAGAGAAATAGATATTATGCAGACAATTGCTATATTCCATGGGGAAAATAAAGAATATGAAAAAAGTATTAATATATTAAGAAGGTGTTTAACTAATTTTAATAAGTTAGATTTTCCTAGAGATAAAGAAATTAAATTGAAAATTATTTTTAATTTAGCAAAAATTTTAGGTCATGCAAATCAACATGAAGAGGCAGTAAAATACAATGATATGGGTATCAAACTAGCTATTAATCTAAATACTTTATATTTACTAGGTGAATTATACTATGGAAAAGCTTGGAATTTATTGAAACTTAAACAACCTAATGAAGAAGATGTTGCAAATAACATGAAAAAAGCATTATTTATATTTGAACTAACAGAAAAAGAAAATCTGATAAAAATGGTTAAAGAAAAATATTTTGAAAACCAAACTGAAAAAAGTCACTCATAATTCATTTGGAAATCACTTGAAATATAATAAAACCTACAGGGAAAATCCCTGTAGGTTCTAAACTTATAAACTTTCTTCTAAAATATTAGTGTTTAATATAAATTTTTGAATAAGAGTTTACTTAGTGTACTTTTTATTTTGAAGTCTGCATCTTTATTAACGATGTATGCTTCTTTTTAAATCCATCCGAATATTATTGGTTCAAGTCGGAGGAAGGTACTTTGAAGTGTCTTTTTTTTATGACCTTTATCATTAACTATTTAATGTTTTTTTAAATGATTACATGACATAGTTTTTTTGTACCAAGCTTTGTTGATACAGTTAGACTTATCCGTTAGTGAATTCGCATTATTAGAACATCCTACAGTATTTAGGGAGAATGTGGCCAATAAAAACCATAGTATTAATTTCTTCATAATAACCACTTCTAACTCTTTTTTAATTAACATTTTTTAAGTTCCTTATTAATTTTACATTACATTAAAGGTTGGGAAATATTCTTATACTCATAAATTGTTACGTTTTGGCGTGGAGAGGAATTATGAGTTACAGCGATTTTTAAGATGACTTTGGTCTAGGATGTAGTTACTAAGAAAAGTAATTCAAATCGAAGGGAAAACGTCTTAAGGTGTCTTTTCCTTATTTTCAATTTACTTAGCGATTTTTACCACACATACCCTTTTTCTATAGTTTGTTCTCGTAATATTGTCTCTACAAGACAAAAAAGAAAACTCCTCTAATTAAGAGGAGTTTTCTTTTTAGCGGTAGTTAATGAACTGTACGTCGATTGGTAAATCAGCGCTACGAACAGCTGCGATTACTGCTTGTAAGTCATCACGGCTTTTTGCTGTAACACGTACTTGATCATCTTGTACTTGTGTTTTTACTTTTAATTTCATTTCTTTAATGATATTGTTAATTTTTTTCGCGTTATCTTTATCGATACCTTGTTGAAGTGTTGCGCGTTGGCGAACAGTGTTGCCAGTTGCAGCTTCAACTTTTCCGTAATCTAAGTTCTTAATTGGAACGTTACGTTTTACAAGTTTAGAGATAAGAACGTCTTTTACTTGGTCTAATTTGAACTCGTCGTCAGAAGTTAAAACTAGTACTTCTTTTTCTAATTTAATATCACTTTTACTTCCTTTAAAGTCATATCGGTTTTGGATTTCTTTTAATGCGATATTAATTGCGTTTGTTACTTCAGGTAATTCTACTTTCGAAACGATGTCAAAAGAACTATCTTTTGCCATAGTTAGCACCTCCAAATAAATTTCTAATCTTGTTATGTACTGTACATACTAAAGTATAGCTGAAAACGAGTCTAGACTTAAGTGTTTTCGTACTTATATTCATGGAACCTCATTTTATTATAGTGAATTTTGGGCAGTTGGACAAATACAGGAAAAATCATGTTATAATTAACTTTTGTTTGGAATGATAAAAAAGATAATTTTATATATATAGAAGGGAATTAAAAAATATGTATTTGCAAATAGGATCGATTGAACAGGTAACTGTTTTACGCGAAACGGAAATCGGATATATGGTTGGGAATGAAGAAGAAGAAATTTTCCTACATAAAAACGAAGTAGCTGGAGAAATTGAAGAAGGCGATACGATTGATGTATTTTTATACCTTGATCACCAAAATCGTATTTCAGCAACAATGAAGGAACCGATTATTACAACGTATGATTGGAACTGGGTAAAGGTTGTAGAAGTTATTCCTAGTTTAGGTGTGTTTGTTGATATTGGTGTGTCAAAAGATATACTAATTCCAGCTGATGAGTTCCCAATTTATATGCCGGTATGGCCAGAAGTAGGCGACGAATTATATTGTACGTTAAAATTAACGAATCGTGATCGTTTAATTGCTCTTCCGGCAAGAGACAGTGATATGCAAGAAATTATCGTAGATGCAACGCCATCTATGCGTAATAAAAACGTAAATGGACGTGTATATCGTTCGCTTCAAGTTGGTTCATTCATACTAACTGATGAGCATTTCCGTGCTTTCTTACACCATACAGAAAGAAAAGAACAAGTCCGCATCGGTGAGCGTGTAACGGGCCGTATTATTGACGTGAAAGATGATGGTACAATTAACATGTCACTTCTTCCTCGTAAAGAAGAAGGAATGGAAGACGATGCTGCAGTAATTTATGCATATATGGAAGAACGAGGCGGAGCAATGCCGTTTTGGGATAAGAGCCATCCAGAAGATATTAAAGAACGCTTTAACATGAGTAAAGCTGCATTTAAGCGTGCACTTGGTAAGTTGATGAAAGAAGAAAAGGTTTACCAAGAAGAAGGTTGGACTTACTTTAAGAAATAAGATAGAAGATTAAAAAGCACACCCTTATCTAAAAAGATAAGGGTGTGCTTTTTTAATTTCCTTGCGGAGAAACAAGAGTAAATGTATCTTTCAAATCACTATCATTTATTTTAATATTTGCCTTTTTTAATTCCTCTTGTAACAATTTTTTGCTGAATACAGGATCAGCAGTACGTTCTTCCTCTAAGTTTTTGCGAATAGAGTTTTTTACTTCATCGTAAGGTTTTAAATCTTTTTTATCAGTTAATTTAATAACGTGATAACCGTTTGATGATTTTACGGGATTGCTAATTTGTCCAACATTTAGTTTGTAGGCAGCCGTTTCGAATTCAGGAGCCATTGTACCTGAATTGAAGTATCCAAGGTCTCCGCCTTTATCTTTTGATAGTAGATCTTGTGATTCTTGTTTTGCTAATTCTTCAAATGAAGCACCAGCATCTAGTTTACTCTTTATTTCTTTCGCTTCATTTTCGTCACTTACTAAAATGTGACTCGCTTTAATTTCTGGCTTATAGTGGTCTTTTACGTCTTTCTCTGTAATGCTTTTCTTAATCGCTTCATTCATAGCAAGTTTGAACTTAATTTGATTTTTAAAATCCTCTTCATCTTTTAAACCATTATTTTCTAATACTTTTTTGAATTGATCTCCATATTGTTTTTTTACTTTTTCTACTTCTTTATTTACCTCTTCATCAGGTACTTTATATTTTTTTGTGATGACGTCTTGTGCCATCATTTCGTATAGCATGTCTTTTCCGTAACGATCTTTCAATTGTTTTTCGAAGTCGTCCTTCGTAACAGTCGAGTCTGTTGCTGTGGCGACTGTAGCTGATCCGTTTTTTTGTCCGCAAGCAGATAGCATCAATATACTTATTAGTGCAGTAATAATGAAAATATGTTTCCCTCTCATGCCAACACCTCATCCGAATATGTTATCGCTATTGTAGAATATAGAAGTGAACATGAAGTGAATTTTTAATGTTTTTTTCCTTTAAAATGTAAAAAAGTACATCAACATAATTGTTGATGTACGATGGAATCAAAGGTGATTGGTCTTTTTAGAGTATGCACGTTTACCTTGCTGAATATTTTTTTGCTCTTGCTCATTTTTTTGTGTGCGTTTTGCATTATTATCGCGTGCTTTTTTGTCGTTATCACTCGTATGTGGCATATGTATCAACTCCATTTCTAAACGTTGTACGTTTATCATTTCCTTTTTCGTAAAGACTATGTATAGCGGTGCATTTATGAAGGGTAAAGGTGGATTCGAAATGGATTTGAAGTTGAATTATACTGAACTTATAAAGAAGTTAATCGTTGTAATCATCGCAGGTTTATTAAACGCGATTGGGATGAATTTATTTTTAACGCCAGCGAAAGTGTATGCGAGTGGCTTTGCTGGATTGTCTCAATTATTATCACAAATATTAGGTGATTTTTTATCGATTCACATATCTACGGGAGTATTGTTTAGCTTATTTAATATTCCTGTCGTTATTTTAGCGTGGAAAAAGGTTGGAAAGGCCTTCACCTTTTTTAGTTTTCTTTGTGTTATATTTATGACTTTGTTTCTAGAAATCATCCCTGTTAGAGCGGTTTCGAATGATATCATATTAAATGCGATTTTTGGCGGGATTATTTCGGCAATTGGAGTAGGGATTGCTTTAAAGTGGGGTGCTTCTACAGGTGGATTAGATATTATCGCCATGATTTTATCAAAAATAAAAGATAAGCCTGTCGGTACATACTTTTTCTTTTTTAATGCAATTATCATTATCGCTGCTGGCTATGTATATGGATGGGAAAAAGCGTTATATACGTTAGTGACTTTATATGTATCAACGAGAATTATTGATGCAATTCATACTCGTCATGTAAAGATTACAGCATTAATTGTTACGAAGAATGGGGCGGACGTAAGAAAGGCGATTCACTCGCGATTAGTAAGAGGAATTACAACGATACCAGCAACAGGTGCTTATACGAATGAAAATAAAGAAATGTTAATGATGGTTATTACCCGTTACGAGTTATACGAATTGGAGAGGATTATTAAACAAGTGGACCCAGGTGCATTTACAAATATACTGCAAACAGTTGGGGTGTTCGGATTGTTTCGGAAAGATTAAAGAGGACCGAAGTTGGTCCTCTTTTTTAATGTATATTCGTAATGTTTTGCAATTGCTCTTGCATTTCACGGAGCTGAACTTTTTCAGCAGTTGAAGAGTTTGCGTAAGCGGATTGCAAAGCATTTTTTGCTCTATATACGAGATCTTGTTGCTCAGTACCGCTTGAACAAGATACGGCATTTTCAACAGCATCTCTAGCTTGTTGGAATAGTAAGTTCCCCATTTAAACCCCTCCAAAAGAAGAGTTACTTCTTGCCTTTTCTGCCTCAGCTAATGTACCTCTGTACGGGAATCTTGCATCATGCTTCATAACAGCATCGGCTCCTTGTTGGATAAAACGCTTTGATTTGTTCTTTTTACCCATTCGAAAAACCCCCTTTATTTAGCTGAAAACAATCGACGCGATGTCTCTTGCGTCTACTTATAGTATGGACATTTGGCAGGAAACTATAAGTAGGGAATTTTTAGATTACAACCCAAGAACCTCTTCTAAATATAAAGCAATACCATCTTCTTCGTTCGTTAACGTCGTATGGTTTGCGAGTGATTTTAATTCAGGGATGGCATTCCCCATTGCGATGCCGTGACCAGCAAATTCAATCATTTCAAAATCATTATCTTCGTCACCGAAAGCGATAATTCGCTCTTGTGGAATGTTGTAATGACTAGAAATTTTTTGTAATCCAACCGCTTTATTTAATCCGCTTTTCACAATCTCAATAATCGGCCAAGGTGCGCCCCATTTTCTATGATCGATTACTTCCGCGTGCATATCCGTTAAATGTTGACGAATTGCAGTGGAATGCTCGTCATGTGCATCAATTAATAAGCAAGTTGGATGATCGTTTAAAATATTTAATAAGTCTCCCGTAAAAATCTTAGGAGAGCCGAATTCGAAAATATGTTTTTTATCTTCATCAATTTCACGAACATACACATCGTCCATTACTTCCGCGTATATATTTTTTACGCCGAAATCAAAGCAAGCTCGTACAATTTCTTGCGCTGTTGCTAGCTCAAGAGGAGAGTGATGTGTTCCCCAGCTTGAATCAAGAGGATGATGTACGTAAGCACCGTTAAAGTTTACGATAGGTGTGTTAAGAGCAAGTTCTTTATAGTAATCATAACTAGCACGGAATGGACGTCCTGTTGAAATAACAACAATATGTCCCTGTTCCTTTGCTTTTGCAATTGTATGTTTCGTTCGAGTGGAAATTATTTTGTTGTCTGTTAATAAAGTACCGTCTAAGTCTAATGCGATTAAATGTTGTTTGTTCATAATTTCACCTCTTATAATAATTTTTTTGTATCTATCTGTATTTCCGTTTTTAATATGCAGAAATAAGAGGTTAGACTCGGTGAAATCACCATAGATGGAAATTTCACTATATATCCATCTTACGTCTCAAAGTGCTGCGGTGTCTACTATTTATCGTTGGAAATTAAGAAAAGTCAACATCTTTTTAGAAAGTTCAAACAATGTTTCTTTCATTATGTACAAATTGTGAAAAGGGTTACATTGCTCGTGTGATGAGGCATATAATGAACATGTAATCTTCTCGTATATGTTTGACTCTCCTTTGAAACTAGCCTAGAGTAGGTTGGTTTCTTTTTTTTCTACAAGTAGGAAAGAAATCCCTGCTTACGCTTGTATCATTCATATATATGTACAAGGACGAGATGTAGTACTGTTTCCTAAACATGACAGAAAAACTTTCTTTTAAAATGGATATACTAATGAGGCAAAGACGTCATGGAAGGAGAATGAAAATGGGACAAAATCGCAGGTTTCGTTCTGGACAAAAAGCGCCGAATGATGGTATTTATGTAGAAATTGGTGAAACGGGAAGTATGGTGAAAAATCCGCAAATGGTACAATTAACTGCCGGTGAAAAATTTCCAGATAATACGAATCATAACCGTCAGTGGACATATAAAAGAAAACCGTAACAGAAGCCGCAATCGTTATTGCGGCTTTTTTGTCGTTACACATTATAATTTCATTTACCGTATTTTTAAAACAATATAATGAATGCTTCCTTTTTCTTTTTCCAATAATAAGTTTGAAAATACATAGGCAAAATTATTGTATAAAAAAGTAAGTTGGCGTATAATCAAATCAAAGGTCAAAGAAAGTCAAACTTTTGGAGGGCTGTAAAGATGGACTTAAATCAAATGACAACAAAAACACAAGAGGCGATTATGAGTGCCCAATCTTTAGCGGTATCTCATCATCACCAAGAGGTGGATACTGTTCATCTATTACTTGCATTATTAGAAGAGCAAGATGGATTAGCAGTACGTATATTTCAAAAAATGAATGTTGATATAGAAGCATTAAAGCAAAGCGCTGAAAGCTTAATTAAAAAGAAACCTTCTGTAACAGGGAGCGGTGCAGAGGTTGGAAAATTGTATGTAACGAGCGCTCTGCAACAATTGCTTGTAAGAGCAGGGAAAGAAGCAGAAAAACTACAGGATGATTACATTTCAGTCGAACATGTATTGCTTGCTTTTTCCGAAGAAAAAGGCGATATAAATCAATTATTTGCAAGATTGCATATTACGAAAGATAACTTATTACAGTCTTTAATGACAGTTCGGGGGAATCAAAGAGTGACTAGTCAAAATCCAGAAGTAACTTATGAAGCGTTAGAAAAATATGGCCGTGATTTAGTGGCAGAAGTGAGAGCCGGGAAAATTGATCCTGTTATCGGCCGAGATAGTGAAATTCGACGCGTTATCCGCATTCTTTCACGTAAAACGAAAAACAATCCTGTTTTAATTGGTGAGCCAGGTGTTGGTAAAACAGCAATCGTTGAAGGATTAGCACAGCGTATTGTGAAAAAGGATGTACCTGAAGGATTGAAAGATAGAACGATTTTTGCATTAGATATGAGTGCGCTCGTAGCAGGTGCGAAATTCCGTGGTGAGTTCGAAGAGCGTCTGCAAGCTGTATTAAATGAAATTAAAAAGAGTGAAGGCCGCATTTTATTATTCATTGATGAACTTCATACAATCGTTGGAGCTGGTAAAACAGAAGGTGCGATGGATGCAGGAAATATGTTAAAACCGATGCTTGCTCGTGGTGAACTGCATTGTATCGGGGCGACAACATTAGATGAATATCGTAAATATATTGAAAAAGATCCAGCACTAGAAAGACGTTTCCAACAAGTATTAGCAGAAGAACCAACTGTTGAAGATACGATTTCCATATTACGTGGATTAAAAGAACGCTTTGAAATTTATCACGGTGTAAATATTCATGACCGTGCGATTGTAGCAGCGTCAGTTTTATCAGATCGATATATTTCAGATCGCTTCTTACCGGATAAAGCGATTGACCTTGTTGATGAAGCGTGCGCAACAATTCGTACAGAAATCGATTCTATGCCGACAGAATTAGATGAAGTAACGCGTCGTATTATGCAGTTGGAAATTGAAGAAGCGGCTCTTGGAAAAGAAACGGATCGTGGTAGCCAAGAGCGTCTAAAAACATTGCAACGTGAATTATCGGATTTAAAAGAAGTTGCAAGTGGTATGAGAGCGAAATGGGAGAAAGAAAAAGAAGACATTCACAAAGTTCGTGACTTACGTGAACATTTAGAACGTCTGCGCCGTGAATTAGAGGAAGCAGAAGGTAATTACGATTTAAATAAAGCAGCCGAACTTCGTCACGGGAAAATTCCTGCAATCGAAAAAGAATTAAAAGAAGCGGAAGAAATGGGCGCGCATAATAAACAAGAAAATCGTTTATTACGTGAGGAAGTAAGTGAAGAAGAAATTGCAGATATTGTTTCACGCTGGACTGGTATTCCTGTTGCTAAACTTGTTGAAGGCGAGCGTGAGAAATTACTACGCTTAGAGCAAATCTTATCAGAGCGTGTCATCGGACAAGAGGAAGCAGTAAGCTTAGTATCAGACGCGGTTCTTCGTGCGCGCGCTGGTATTAAAGACCCGAATCGTCCAATTGGTTCCTTCATTTTCTTAGGCCCTACGGGTGTTGGTAAAACAGAACTTGCAAAAACGTTAGCGCAGTCTTTATTCGATAGTGAAGAGCAAATGATTCGTATTGACATGTCTGAGTATATGGAGAAACACGCTGTGTCACGCTTAATTGGTGCGCCTCCTGGATATGTAGGATATGAAGAGGGCGGTCAATTAACAGAAGCGGTAAGACGTAAACCGTATTCAGTTATTTTGTTAGACGAAATCGAAAAAGCACATCCAGAAGTATTCAACATTTTATTACAAATGTTAGATGATGGACGCATTACAGATTCACAAGGAAGAACAGTAGACTTTAAAAACACAGTTATTATTATGACTTCAAATATTGGATCTGCTCATTTACTAGAGGGATTAGAAGAAGATGGTTCGATCAAAGAGGAATCAAGAGACCTTGTAATGGGGCAATTAAGAGGACATTTCCGCCCTGAATTTTTAAACCGTGTTGATGAAATTATTTTATTCAAACCTCTTACAACGAATGAAATTAAAGGCATTGTTGATAAAATTGTAAAAGAACTACAAGGCCGTCTAGCTGACCGTCACATTACAGTAGAATTAACAGATGCAGCAAAAGAATTTGTTGTAGAAGCTGGTTTCGATCCAATGTACGGAGCTCGTCCATTAAAACGATACGTACAACGTCAAGTGGAAACGAAATTAGCAAGAGAATTAATTGCAGGAACAATTACAGACAATAGTCACGTAGTTGTTGATGTAGAAAATAACGAATTAGTCGTTCATGTGAAATGAAAATAAAAAAGAGTTCGGATAAAATCCGGACTCTTTTTTTAGTGTTGTTCTACTGGCTCGTTTGGAATTGCAGCTGAAATTGCGAGTACTAATACAGCAAGAACAACTGAGAAAATAGACGCTTGGTTAAAGTCGTATGTACCGCCAGTCATAGAGCCAATTACGTAGCTCATCATATGTACAAGTAAGAACGACCAAATTAATGCCCAAATGAAACGCATATTTTACACCTCTATTCGTTCAATCTGTCCTTATTGTAACACAATTGAAAAAAGAATATAGAAAAATATTTGTAGATTTTTCAACGCAAATTTGCATTCCGTTCATACATTATAAAAGAGTGGTTTTATATGTTTAGAAAATAAGGCGGGGGAAAAATGAGTATTACGGAACGTTTTTTTTACTTAGAAAAAGAACCATGTGTCATTTATTTACCGGAGAAGCCAAATGGATTTTCTGTTATGCTCCTCGGTGATTATAACTACTTTATTGAGAATGGTACAAGTTTATGGACACAACATGCGGGTAAATCTTATTTCTTACATGGTCTTATTGAGCAAGGCTACACGGTCTTTTCCTCTAATTTATACGGAAGACATTGGGGGAACGATCAATCTGTTCGTCTGGCAAAACGTTTATATGATGTTGTTTTGAGAAAAGAGACGTTAAATGCGAAGATGCACATTATGGCAGATGGTATGGGAGCGCTTGTGGCACTTGAAATGATGAACAAATATCCTGAATGTATTCGTTCTGTTGTTATGTTAAATCCGTGTTTAGATTTACCAGAATATGTGGGTTTTGAGAAAGAGCATAAGTTTTTTTACAAGAGACTCGTGAAGGAATTAAGTTTGGCGTATGATTCCAAAGAAGAAGAATTAGATTTAAAAATAAATAAGAAATCATTTACGCTTCTTCCATCTTGTGTACCTGTTAAAATTTTCGTATCAACACAAGAAAAAAGAGGAAGAAAACAGCAGTTGCGGAGATATGAGAAAATGAGGCAATTAAATCAATGTGATACTTCTGTCTTATTCCATCTGCAAGATGTGAAATATAAAATGGTTAGGCAAACGACCGATTTCTTTAAAAAATATGAAGAAGAATTGTGAAGCTCCCATATACATAAATGAGGAGCTATTTGTTTCAAAGGGAAAGGGTTGGTGGTATGGAACGCGTGCTGATAATAGGTGCACTTACGTTTGTAGGTTATCACCTTGTGAATAAAATGATCGCAGAAGAAGTAGAAGTGTATGGTCTTGATTTTGATGAATTCGATAGTATGACCAAAATTAATGAAGAGAAGTTATTGTTAATTGGGCGAAATGCGTTATTTACGTATTATTCGATAAGAGATGAAGATGGATGGAGATCGGTAGAGGAAGAGAGATTCGATACTGTCTACTTTTGCTTATATGAGCCAAATCAGCAATGTGGATTTCGGAATGAAAGAGTCATATTACAATATTTAAAGCGAATTATAAGAATGTGTGAAGAACAAAAAGTGAAGTTAAATTTAATTTCTTCTATTGAAGTAAGTAGTACAGGTGAATCCGAAAATAAGCGCCTATTTTTGAAAGTAGAAGAAGGATTGAAAAAAGGGAATTTAAAATATAGTGTATTTCGAGTTCCTACATTATATGGACCGTGGCAACCATCCTTTATGATGTATCATCAGCTCATTTTATCAGAATTAGACGAGAAAGAGTGCCGTTGTACGAGTGAGGAAAAAGGAAGTGATTTGCTTTACATTGAAGATGTATGTGAATACTTATGGGAAAATGGAACGAACGGGGCGCATCTTGGTATATACAATTTACTTAGTGGTAAACAGTCATTATGGGAAAAAGGTATGAATCTTTTACGCGCGGATGATAAAGTAAATAAAAATAATAATGAAATAAGAGATGAGGCTATTGAAGTCATTTCGATAAAAAGAAATACTCCGTTAGAATACGGTTTAAATAAGCAACTGGCACACATGAAAAAATATAAAGAGTTATACGAAGAGTAGCACGCGTGTTACACTATTGTATGTGAAAGTTTTAATGGAGAGGAAGAGTATAATATGAACGAAAAAAGCATGCAGTTTTTACAAATCGCAATGAAGCATTTACCGGAAGCGAAGGCAATTTTAGATGATAACGGAATTGCACTTGATATGGAGAAGGCACAGCCGGTGTTAGAGTTGTTAATGAAAGTTATGAACGAAGCTTATGAGCTTGGGAAAGCAGATAAAGAATAAAATCCTTCTTTTTTGATGGAGGGGAGGCTCGAATCGTGAGTAGAAGCGGTTCGGGCCTTTTTATTTGGAATGAAACACGAAAAGGTATGATTCTGTTTCTTTTAATGAAAAATAAAGTGGATAATGCGTTAGCTTTCTGTTTTATGCGAAATATATTCTAGACAAAAATACATTTATGTTTTAAAATTAGTACCAAGTCATAATAATTGATATAAAACGGAGGGCTGCGATGTGAACGTGGGCATTTTAGGGATCGGAAGATATGTGCCAGAAAAAGTAGTCACAAATCACGATTTAGAAAAAATAATGGATACATCCGATGAATGGATTCGTACGAGAACGGGAATTGCAGAAAGACGCATTGCCGATGATACAATAGATACTTCATATATGGCCGTAGAGGCTGCAAAAAAAGCACTTGAAGATGCAGGGGTTAGCGGAGAAGATATCGATCTTATTTTAGTAGCGACAGTAACACCAGATCGTGCGTTTCCAGCAGTAGCTTGTGTCATTCAAGAAGCGATTGGAGCGAAACATGCAGCTGCAATGGATGTAGGTGCAGCATGCGCTGGTTTTATGTACGGAATGATTACAGCGCAGCAATTTATTCAAACGGGGACTTATAAAAACGTATTAGTAGTTGGTAGTGATAAGCTATCTAAAATTGTAGACTGGAATGATCGAAATACAGCGGTATTATTTGGAGACGGAGCCGGTGCTATCGTAATGGGAGCAGTTTCAGAAGGAAGAGGCGTTCTATCTTTCGAATTAGGAGCAGACGGAAGCGGCGGCAAGCATCTATATCAAGACGAGTATGTTATGATGAATGGCAGAGAAGTCTTTAAATTTGCCGTTCGTCAACTTGGTGAATCTTGTCTTCGTGTTTTAGATAAAGCTGGTCTTACGAAAGAAGATGTGGATTTCTTAGTACCGCATCAAGCGAATATTCGTATTATGGAATCTGCAAGAGAGAGATTAAATTTACCACAAGAAAAAATGAGTATGACAATTGAAAAGTTTGGTAATACATCAGCTTCTTCCATTCCGATTGCAATGGTAGAGGAATTGCAAAATGGACGTATTCAAGATGGTGATTTAATTATACTTGTTGGTTTTGGCGGCGGATTAACATGGGGAGCGGTCGCTCTTCGTTGGGGTAAATAAGGACTGAGAGAAAAAAAGGAGTGTATTTTGTATGGAAAAAAAGAGGGTCGTAATTACAGGACTAGGAGCTGTTACACCGGTCGGAACAGATGTTGAAACAGCATGGGAAAACATTAAAAAGGGTGTATCTGGAATCGGGCGACTTACAAGAATTGATCCAGAACTATTTCCAGCAAAAGTAGCAGCGGAAATTAACGACTTTGAAGTCGAGAAATATATTGATAAAAAAGAAGCGCGCCGTATGGATCGCTTTACACAATATGCAGTAGCAGCAGCGAAAATGGCAGTTGCAGATGCAAAGCTTGAAATTACAGAAGAAAACGGACCTCGAATTGGTGTATGGATTGGATCTGGTATTGGTGGTATGGAAACATACGAAGAACAATTTAAGATTTTTACTGAGAAAGGCCCACGCCGCGTGAGCCCATTCTTCGTGCCGATGATGATTCCAGATATGGCAGCAGGTCAAGTATCAATCGCAACAGGAGCAAAAGGAATTAACACTTGTTCTGTAACGGCTTGTGCATCTGGTGCAAACTCAATTGGTGATGCATTTAAAGCAATTCAGCGTGGTGATGCTGATGCAATGATTACAGGTGGAGCAGAAGCGCCGCTAACAAGTATGGCATTCGCAGGATTTAGCTCAGCGAAAGCATTAACATTTAATGAAGACCCAGCAACGGCTTGCCGTCCGTTTGATAAAAACCGTAGCGGTTTCGTAATGGGTGAAGGTTCAGGTATTTTAATTCTTGAAGAATTAGAGCACGCATTAGCTCGTGGTGCTCACATTTACGCGGAAATCGCTGGTTACGGTGCAACTGGTGATGCGTTCCATATTACAATGCCTGCTCCTGGTGGTGAAGGCGGAGTGCGTGCAATGCGTCAAGCTTTAGCTGATGCAGGCCTACAGCCAGAAGATATTGATTACATTAATGCGCATGGTACAAGTACGGATGCGAATGAAAAATATGAAACGATGGCAATTAAAGAAACTTTCGGTGAGCATGCGTATAAAGTAGCAATTAGCTCAACGAAATCAATGACAGGTCACTTATTAGGAGCAGCTGGTGCTGTTGAAGCGATTTTCTCTATTAAATCAATTACAGACGGAGTAATTCCTCCAACAATTAACTATGAGACACCAGATCCAGAATGTGACTTAGATTACGTACCGAATCAAGCGAGACACCAAGAAGTAAATGCAGTATTAAGTAACTCATTAGGATTCGGTGGTCATAACGCAGTGTTAGTATTTAAATCATATAAATAATAGATAAAATAAGGAGTTTTTCCGCAAGATATTGCGAAAAAACTCCTTATTTATTTTTACGTCTTTTTCTCCTGTAGCATATACATAAGAAAAAGGAGGGATAAAGATGGGGATTGTTGAAACAGCTGAATGGCTACATTTATATTATGGACGGCCAGAGAAACTTTGTGAGAAATTTACGAAGTATATTCCGTTGCCAAAAGAAAGGTTGTATCGCTTTTTAATTTCAAAAGGGATGTATCGCCCGATCATGCGCGGGGAAAAGGAAATTAAAGAATTAGAGGAAAAGGAAATTTGGAAAGAGTTGAGCCTGGAGTATGATAAACTGAAAAATTGGTTAAAAGGTCCGGATGTCCCTGTCTTTATTTTATTATCAGATTCCTATAATCGAACTGTGCAAGAAGAGTATAACGGTAGAGCTGGATTATCTATGCGTCATGTTATTTTCTTATTCGTATGTGGACGGAATTCGGTAGAAGAATTAAAAGTGTTATTGGCGCATGAATACCATCACATATGCAGGTTACATCAAATTGAGACGAAAGAAACAGAATATACATTACTTGATACAATGATTATGGAAGGGCTAGCTGAGCAAGCAGTAACAGAAAGGTATACAGAAAAAAATAATGCACCGTGGACGGAGTATCTTTCAAAAGAAGAGGCTATTTATTATTGGAAAAATGTTGTACATGAAAGAATAAGTATAAAACGAGGAACAAGGGAACATGACATCTTATTAAATGGCTTTCACTCTTATCCGAAGATGCTTGGCTATGCGCTTGGATTTCATATTGTCAAAGATTGTGTAACTTTGGAAGGAGAAGATACACTTTCTTTATTATCTATAGATGCAAAAGAAATATTGAATAAAGCAAATACATTTCATATATAAAAAAACAGGGGCTCTATTTCCTGTTTTTTTTAGTATTAATAGAAGAAAAAATAATAATTAGAATATATTTCCTCAAGTGGAATAAAGTTAAGCAAAAATGAACATAATGATTGGTACAAACAGTAGTGAAGTGAGGGGTAGTGAATGTTATATCTACATGATGTATGGGTAAATTGGTTTGAAGGTGAAGAAAATGGGTATAACGTTTGTCATTTTTACGAATGGCGGAAAGATGATACGATTGAGCTATTAGATCAAGTGCCATTATTAAAAGTAGATGCCACATTATATCATTACATCGAGAACGAATTGTTAGAGCTTCCGCAAAAAATGCTGGAAGACGTACATCATAAGGCTTATATTCGTAAAAATCATGAACGTTTGCAGCAAGAGTATTGCTTTGTTGTTACAGATGGAAAAGGAATTATTGCGATTGACACAATTGGTTACAATGTACCAATTCGCAAAAGCAGACTTATACCACGCCAAGAGCAGATGGTATATGAGATGGTAGAAAACGTACAAGCAGAAAAGTATGAGTTCCAAGTAGAAGAAACAGAAAAAGAACATCACATTTTATCACCATCGCCTTTCATTATGAATGGCTTGACTCGTAAAGAAAGACAGCTAAAACAATTATTATTTATGGCGTTAGATCAATTACATACAACGAAAAATACAGCAGAGATTCGCTATTGGTACACAGAGTGGGATCCATCAGCATATGGAACGGTTCAACATATGGAGTTCGAGGATATTTGGGCTAGACTGTATGATGAAGCGAAAGCTGGTTGGTCTGAGAAACACGAACAATTATGCGAGCGTCTCGTAAAAGGACAGCCATTTTTTGAAAAGTTATGGGAAATGGAAAACGAGCAAAAGGTAAATTAAAAAACCGCCAATTGGCGGTTTTTTAATTTTGTAGTAACCTAGCTCCGGTAGCAAGCCCTCCGCTTTATATGAAATCCAGCTCCGGCTCCTAGCCCTTCGCTTTATATGTTACCTACGTTTTCTACTTAACCCCATTGCATTTTCTACTTTGCGTAGTTGTTTGAATGCAACACGGTTTGCTTTTTCGGCACCTTTGTCTAGAATTTCGTCTAGTTCTGGTGAGCTGATTAGTTCGTTGTATTTGTCTTGGATTGGACGAATTGCATCTACGACTACTTGCGCTAGGTCGCCTTTGAAGTCACCGTATCCTTTTCCTTCGTACATTGCTTCAATTTCTTCAACTGTTTTTCCAGAGAATGAAGAGTAGATTGTTAATAAGTTAGAGATACCAGGTTTGTTTTCTTTATCAAATTTCACAATACCTTCAGAGTCAGTAACAGCACTCTTAATTTTCTTTTCAATTGTTTTTGGCTCATCAAGCATACTGATCATTGATTTTGGATTCGGATCAGATTTGCTCATTTTTTTCGTAGGTTCTGTTAAGGACATAACGCGAGCTCCTACTTTTGGAATACGAATTTCAGGCATTGTGAAGATTTCACGGTAACGTTTGTTGAAACGCTCTGCTAGGTCACGTGTTAATTCGATATGTTGCTTTTGATCATCACCAACCGGCACGATTTCAGTATTGTATAGTAAAATATCAGCAGCCATTAGTGGTGGATACGTAAGTAATCCAGCTGGAACTGAATCTCTACCAGAAGCTTTATCTTTATATTGCGTCATACGCTCTAATTCTCCAACGTAAGCAACAGATTGCATGATCCAACCTAGTTGAGCGTGTGCTGGTACTTCTGATTGTACAAATAAAGTAGCTTTTTCAGGGTCAATGCCACATGCCACATAAAGTGCAGCAAGACTGCGGATGTTTTTACGAAGTTGTACGGGATCTTGAGGTACTGTAATCGCATGTTGGTTTACAATACAGAAATAACAGTCGTGTTCATTTTGGAGCTCTGTAAACTGCTTCATTGCTCCTAAATAGTTTCCAAGTGTAATCGTTCCACTTGGCTGAATACCAGAAAAGATAACTGACATAAGTAATTCCTCCTAAAATTGAATGCGTGATGGGGGAAGAGAAGGTAAACAAAAAAGCCCATTCATCCCAAAAACTATAGGGACGAATGGACCGCGGTACCACCCTAATTATTTCACTACTGTGAAATCTCTCTAATCCATAATAACGTTTGGATATAACGCCAAAGCCTACTACTTTCGGTTCGGTTTGGTGCTCAAAAGCCCATTCCATACTGTACAATTGCTTGTTCACACCGACCACAAGCTCTCTGAAATTGCCTCAATATGTACTCTTCTTTATCATCGCATACATATAAATTTATTTATTGTTACTTGAGCTCTTTTAATATGAAAGAACTAAAGTTTTATAACAAAATGTTTTGCTGATTATTATATCATATGGGATAGTGTTTGCAAACTACATCAAAATAGTAAAGCTAATAAGGGTCGAGAACAACCCAAGAACGATACCTGTAATACAAATTGGATATGTCCATTTGAATGAATATGTTTTATAAATACGTTCTTTCTTATCTGTAGGTTCCTCGACTTCTTCAATTAAAGAGTCAATCTTTTTGTTCGTACCAAATACTCTTTGGAATGCGTAAATGGTTACATTGAAAAAACCATTTTGAAATATGTATAAAAAACCGCCGATAAGAATAAAAAACAGTGCAATATAAAACAAGATGTTGACAAAATTCAACAAAAATTGCGATGAAATGAGGAATGCGCCAATACTAGAAGCGATTATCGCTATGAAAATTAGTATACAAGTATGAAAAAAAACTTTATTCAAAATGTTCCCCTCCGTCAAAATATTACTAGAATTATTATACTATAAAAGCTATAATATGTACTAGAATTAATTTTTTGAAAATTATACGCAATTAAAGGTCTGATTTCAAGATGATGGTATCAATGTTAACGTATCCCTTTACAAAAAAATAAAAATATAAACATTTTATTAAAAATTTTAACAAAAAAACAAAAAACTATATTCACAATTGTTATATTATATGTATAATGAAAATTGTAGAAACTTGGAGATTATTCTTTCAATTCTACTTTTTAACAAGTGAGGGTACAGGGAGTGCAATTAGGGGAGGCAACACAACATGAAGAAAAAGATACCGTTATTACTTGCATCGACTTTAACTGCAAGTATGTTGCTGGGTGCGTGTAGCTACCAAAAAGATGACGCAAAAGCAAAAGGGAAAGAAAACACTACGAGTAGTAGTAACGGAAAGCAGGTTCTTAATTTAACAGAGTTATCTGAAATTCCGTCAATGGATGCATCGCTAGCATCTGACTCTGCATCTTCTACAGCATTAAATAATACGATGGAAGGTTTATATCGTATCGGCAAAGATCAAAAGAGAGTGCCTGGAATTGCAGAAGATGTTCAAAAGCTAGATGACGGAAAGAAATACATATTTAAATTAAGAAAAGATGCAAAATGGTCTAATGGGGAGCCTGTAACAGCAAAAGACTTTGTGTATTCATGGAAAAGAGCAGTAAATCCAGATACAAAAGCGACGTATTCGTACATTATGTTTGATATTAAAAATGCAGAGAAAATTCATAAAAAAGAATTACCTGCTGACCAATTAGGTGTAAAAGCGATTGATGATTATACATTAGAAGTGGAATTAGACAATCCCGTTCCTTACTTTGTTGATTTAACAGTTTATCCGGTATTTTACCCACTAAATGAAAACTTTGTAAAAGCACAAGGTGATAAGTTTGGGTTAGAGGCAAATACAACATTATATAATGGGCCATTTGTTATGAGTGATTGGAAACATGAGCAAAGCTTCCAGTTTAAGAAGAACCCATCATATTGGGATAATAAAACGGTTAAAATCGAAGAGATTAACTTTAATATTGTAAAAAATACGTCAACTGATGTAAATTTATATGAGACAAACTCGATTGATCGTGCGGCTCTAACTTCAGAATTTGTTGATAAGTTTAGACAAAGCTCAGAATTCCACACAAGAAAAGAAGCAGGGGTTGCTTACCTAAGATTTAATCAAAGTAATCAATACTTAAGTAATAAAAACTTAAGAAAAGCAATTTCAATGTCCTTTGATCGTGATAACATTGCGAAAGTTATTTTAAATAATGGTGCGATTGGAGCTTATGGATTTGTTGGAAAAGATTTCGCTGAAGGTCCGAATAAAAAAGATTTCCGATCTGAAAATGGAAAGCTAGTTGAAACGAATCCAAAAGAAGCGAAAAAGCTTTGGGAAACAGCGAAGAAAGAGCTTGGCGCTGATAAAATCGAACTAGAATTCTTAAACTTTGATAATGAAGATGCAAAAAAGGTTGGTGAATTCTTAAAAGGTGAGATGGAAAAAAACTTACCTGGTTTATCAATTAAAATTAAACAGCAGCCATTTGCACAAAAAAATAAATTAGAAGATTCTCAGCAATATGATATTGCGTTTGGTATTTGGGGCCCAGATTTCCCAGATCCAATCTCATATTTAGATATGTTTGTTACAAATGGTTCTCAAAATAAAACAGGGTATTCTAATCAGAAATATGATGAGTTAATTCTAAAAGCTAAAACAGATACAAAAGATTTACAAGCACGCTGGAACAACCTTTTAGAAGTAGAGAAGATGTTAATTAAAGAGGATGCAGTTATCACTCCAATCTTCCAAAAAGGTTCAGCATATATAGTAAAAGATGCTGTAAAAGATATTATACCAATCAACTATGGTGGTAGATTAACTTACAAATGGGCATCTGTTGAACAAAAATAATCTTTTTTTCCATCGTTTACAGGGGTATATGCCTATGATGGGCATATGCTCTTATTTTAAAAAAATAAAAGTAAGAATATTTTAAACTATCTTATTGCTTTTGAGAAAAACGGGGAGGTGCTTGACTATGGGACGTTATGTATTAAAACGTTTCGTGTACATGGCTTTGACATTATTTTTAATTACTACGCTGACTTTCTTTTTGATGAAATTACTTCCGGGTTCTCCGCTTAAAAACCAGGAGAAGCTATCACCGGCACAAAAAGAAATCATTCTTGAAAAATATGGTTTAAATGATCCAGTACCAGTTCAATATGCGCGTTACTTAGGTAACTTAGCAAAAGGTGATTTAGGGGTATCATTCCAATATGATAACCGTCCAGTAACAGATATGATTGTGGATCGCATTGGACCATCAGCACAACTTGGTTTACAAGCGATTATATTAGGAACATTTATTGGTTTAATTTTAGGAATCGTTGCGGCACTTCGTAACAATACGTGGGTCGATTATGGAGCGACAATTATTTCCGTACTCGGGATGTCGGTACCATCATTCGTATTCGCCGCTTTACTACAATATTTCGTAGGGGTAAAACTTGGTTGGTTCCCAGTAGCGTTCTGGAAAGGACCAGAGTTTACAGTAATGCCTACAATTGCTTTATCGATGGCAGTTATCGCAACAATCGCACGTTTCTCTCGTGCAGAATTAATTGAAGTTATGCAAGCCGATTACATTTTAACAGCAAAAGCAAAAGGAATTAGCCAAGGCGTTATCATTGTCAAACACGCACTTCGTAACGCATTAATTCCAGTAGTAACAATTTTAGGACCAATGGTTGCGGCATTAATTACAGGAACACTTGTTATCGAGCAAATTTATGCTGTACCAGGGCTTGGGGAACAATTCGTTAAATCTATTACAGTGAATGACTATACAGTTATTATGGGAACTACGATTTTCTATAGTGCTATCTTCATTTTAGTTATTTTCATTGTCGATATTTTATACGGAATTATTGATCCTCGTATTCGTTTAGCGGGAGGGAAAAAATGATGAAAGATGTACAAAAATTATCTCCAGATTTATTTCAACAAGCCAATCAAAATAATGTTGATAATGAAGTCATTGCCCGTCCAAGCTTAACGTTTTGGCAAGATGTAAGAAGACGTTTATTCCAACATAAAGGTGCGATGATTGGTTTCGTATTATTAAGCCTTATTATATTACTAGCGATTTTTGGACCGATGGTAAGTAAACACTCGTATAAAGAGCAAGATTTAGGTCGTGCGAAAATGCCACCCAAAATTCCAGTTATTGAAAATGTTCATTGGTTACCATTTGACGGTACAGATCAATATGGTGTTGACCAATATGAAAAACGTGATATTAAAGAGTACTTCTGGTTTGGTACAGATGATCTTGGTCGTGATTTATGGACAAGAACATGGGAAGGTACACGCGTATCATTATATATCGCTCTTTTAGCAGCAGCAATTGACTTAGTAATTGGGGTTGCATACGGAGGTATTTCGGCGTTTTATGGCGGCAGAGTAGATAATATTATGCAACGTATTATGGAGATTATTAACGGTATTCCATACTTAATCATCGTTATCTTAATGGTAATCATTATGGGATCTGGTATATGGTCAATTACACTCGCAATGGCAATTACAGGTTGGATAGGGATGTCGCGTATCGTTCGTGGACAAATCCTGAAATTAAAAAACCAAGAATATGTATTAGCATCTCGTACATTAGGTGCAACAAATACACAATTAATTGTGAAACATTTAATTCCAAACGTAATGGGACCTATTATCGTAATGACAATGTTTACAATTCCATCAGCGGTGTTTGGTGAAGCGTTCTTAAGTTTCATCGGTTTAGGAATTCAGCCACCATTTGCGTCACTAGGTTCTCTTGTAAATGATGGTTATAAATCTATTCAAACGTATCCGCATATGATGTTCATCCCTGCGGTTGTCATCAGTATATTAATTTTAGCGTTTAACTTAATGGCAGACGGATTACGCGACGCGTTAGATCCAAAAATGCGTAAGTAAAAGAGGGGAGAGGCAAAGATGAAAACATTGTTAGAGGTAAAAGATTTACAAGTCTCCTTTGATACACATGCAGGTGAAGTGCAAGCTGTACGCGGCGTTACTTTTGATTTGAAAAAAGGAGAGACATTGGCGATTGTAGGAGAATCTGGTTCAGGGAAATCAGTTACTTCTAAAGCGTTAATGGGATTAATTCCGAATCCTCCTGGACGCATTAAAAATGGTGAGATCGTATTTGAAGGTCGTGACTTAACGAAATTAACAGAAAAAGAAATGCAGCAAGTACGTGGTAAAGATATCGCGATGATTTTCCAAGATCCAATGACATCATTAAACCCAACGATGACAATTGGAAATCAAATTATGGAAGGCCTTATTAAACACCAAGGGATGAGTAAAGCAGACGCACGTAAAGTTGCTTTAGAATTAATCGACCTTGTAGGTATTCCAAATCCAGAAGCTCGTTTAAAACAATATCCTCACCAGTTCTCAGGTGGTATGAGACAGCGTGTAGTTATTGCGATGGCGTTAGCTTGTAACCCGAAATTATTAATTGCCGATGAGCCGACAACAGCGCTAGACGTTACGATTCAGGCACAAATTTTAGAACTTATGAAAGACATTCAGCAAAAAACAGAAGCGGCAATTATTTTCATTACGCATGACTTAGGTGTAGTAGCAAACGTTGCTGACCGAGTGGCAGTTATGTACGCTGGTAAAGTTGTTGAAATTGGAACTGTAGATGAAATTTTCTATAATCCGAAACATCCATATACTTGGGGCTTAATCGCATCTATGCCAAGTTTAGATGGCTCAGAGGAAGAGTTATACGCAATTCCTGGAACGCCTCCGGATTTATTGAAGCCGCCGAAGGGTGATGCTTTTGCACCACGTAACCCACAGGCATTAAAAATTGATTTTGAAATGGACCCACCTTTATTTAAAGTAAGTGATACACACTATGCGGCAACTTGGTTACTTCACGAGCAAGCTCCAGAAGTAAAACCACCGGCAGTCGTTGAAAAACGCATTCTTCAAATGAAAGCAGGTGAACAACATGACTAAACAACGTGAGAAATTAATTGAAGTAAAAAATGTAAAGCAGCACTTCGACGTGAGTGGTGGTGTTGTCAAAGCGGTTAATGATATTTCATTTGATATTTACCGCGGAGAAACATTTGGTCTTGTAGGAGAATCAGGTTGTGGTAAATCAACAACTGGAAGAACGATTATTCGTTTATATGATGCAACTGCTGGTGAAGTATTGTTCGATGGTGAAAACGTACATGGTAAGAAATCACGCGCAGAATTGAAGAAATTCAACCGTAAAATGCAAATGATTTTCCAAGATCCATACGCATCATTAAATCCTCGTATGACAGTAGGGGATATTATCGCAGAAGGTATTGATATTCACGGATTAGTGAAAAGTAAAAAAGAGCGCATGGACCGTGTTCATGAACTATTAAACACAGTTGGTTTAAATAAAGAGCACGCAAACCGTTTCCCGCACGAATTCTCAGGTGGACAACGTCAGCGTATCGGTATCGCTCGAGCGCTTGCTGTAGAACCAGAATTTATCATTGCGGATGAGCCGATCTCAGCACTTGACGTATCGATTCAGGCGCAAGTTGTAAACTTACTGAAAAAGCTACAAAAAGAAAAAGGTCTAACATACTTATTTATTGCCCATGATTTATCAATGGTAAAATACATTAGTGACCGCATCGGTGTAATGTACCGTGGTCAAATCGTTGAGCTAACAACAAGTGAAGAGTTATATGCGAATCCAGTTCATCCATATACGAAATCACTATTATCAGCAATTCCGCTACCAGATCCAGATTATGAGCGCAATCGTAAACGTATCGTATACGATCCATCGCAGCATGATTACGGTAGCGAAGTGCCAACAATGCGTGAAATTCGCCCAGGGCATTTCGTACTATGTTCTGAAGCAGAGTATAAGAAATATAAAGAGATTTATCAATAATAAAAAAAGCCATTCTTTAAGGAAGGATGGCTTTTTTCTATACTATATAAATGAGTTGTCGGTAAGTCGATATAAATTGCATTTATTAATAACTACATCATGATCAAACAAGTACTACTGTGCCTGAACAGAACCAATCTCGTCTTGCTCTTCTGGTTTCACAAGTGCGTAACGTTCCCACGCCCTGCTTTTCCAGCGGAAGAACATAATAATGGCACGCGTCCATTCGTCGATGGCGATCGCTAGCCAAATACCAACGAGCCCCATATCTAAATGAAAGGCGAAAAAGTAACCTAGTGGTAAACTCATTAACACCATAGAGAATGCACCGATTAAAACAGGATATTTTGCATCACCAGCTGCACGAAGCGAATTAATGATGACGATATTCATCGTACGTCCCGTTTCAAGTAGTACACTTAGTAAAAGAACACTTGCGCCTAACCCGATAATGTGCGGATTATCTGTAAACAGTCCCATTAATTGTGTACGGAATGTAATAACGAGAGCGACCATACATAGAGTTACACCAATCGCCCATTTTACACTTTTCCATAAGCGTTCGTATGCTTCATCCTTTTCGCCACCACCAACAAGGCGGCCAATAATAATGGCTGTTCCCATACCAATCGCAATTGCAAATAAATAAGTGAACATGGAAATGTTAGTAGCGTATTGTCTAGCAGCTAATGATTCCGTTCCTAAGTACGTTGCGTAATAAAGGAAGACGATTTGACAAGCTTGATACATCACTTGTTCAAATGCAGATGGAATACCGATTTTTAAAATTTTCCCAATGTATTCTTTGGATAAAGTGAAGTAATATTGTAATTTCACGCGATATTCCATAACGCGGTATAGTAACCAGAAGAAAACAATAAGTGCGATCAATCGACTGATAGCGGAAGAAATTGCAGCTCCTTGTACACCGAGCTCAGGGAAACCAAATTTCCCGAAAATGAGTACGTAGTTTCCAGCGATATGAATAATATTCATTCCGAGTGAAATAAACATCGCTTGCTTTGTAAAACCGTGTACACGGATAATTGCGGCTAATGAGTTAATAATAGCTTGCAGGAAGATAGCCCCTCCGACGATAGATAAGTAGTTTTGTGCATACGTTAGTACATCGCCTTGTAAGTTCATTGCGAGCATCATATGTTTCGAAAATAAAAGAAAACCAGCGCTTATAACGAGCCCGACTATTAAATTTAATGTGACGGCTAATGCTGATATTTTAGATGCCTCCATAAAGCGTTTGGAACCGAGGTATTGAGATACAACGATAGCAGCGCCGTTCCCGATGACTTCTAATACCAAAATCGCGATATGAAGATATTGATTCGCTGCACCAACCCCAGATACAGCATCGTCTGATAATGCACTTAACATGAAAGTATCAGCGATCCCCATCAACATAAAAAGAAAAACTTCTAGAAAAATAGGCCATGTTAATAAGAATAAACTTAATTTTTCTGCCGGCCCATTTTTTGCCTGAATTGCTGTCATGTCCGTCCCCTCTTTACCGATATCTATTTTTAGCAAAATGTATCGTAACATACTTTCTTATCCTTTGCACTCATTTTAGCCTACATATTTTTAATATGAAGGGCTTGCTATTTTATGTTAAAAAGGGTGGGATAATTATACATAAAGTATTATGAAATATAAAATTTGTTTTTGTTTGATAATTTAGAAAAATATAAAAATAATTATTTTCGGCACTTTAGTAAGGATAATTAGCAGTATAAAACGTTTACAAACATATATTTTTTAACAGAAAATTTTAATGAAATAGAAATATAAATATACAAGAAATATATTTGTGTGTATAATATGAATTGTTAGAACATATATATATTTCTTTCTGTTTGAAAATGAAAGGGCTAACATTTTTTTGGAGGGTGGAAGTATGAAAAAAAAGATACCAGTTTTTGTAGTATCAACAGTAGCAATGAGCATGATGTTAGGGGCATGTAGCTATCAAAAAGATGAACCGCAAGCAAACGCAAAAGGGGATAGCGGGAAAAGCGATGCGAAGCAAGTTCTTAATTTAATTGAAACACAAGAAATTCCAACGATGGACCCAGCATTATCAGCTGACGCAGTTTCTTCAAAAGTAATGAACAACACGATGGAAGGTCTATACCGCCTTGGAAAAGATGATAAGTTAGTTCCAGGTGTAGCAAAAGAATTTAAAAAGTCAGAAGACGGTAAAAAATATACATTTAAATTACGTGAAGACGCGAAATGGTCAAACGGTGAGCCTTTAACAGCGAAAGATTTTGTATACGCATGGCAAAGAGCGATCAATCCAGACACAGCTGCGAAATCAGCATACATTATGTATGATATAAAAAATGCAGAGAAAATTAATAAAAAAGAGATGCGTCCTGATCAATTAGGTGTAAAAGCAATTGATGATTACACATTAGAAGTAGAATTAGACAATTCTATTCCATATCTTGTAGATTTAATGGTATATCCAATCTTTTATCCTGTAAATGAGAAATTTGTGAAAGAGCAAGGTGCGAAGTTTGGTTTAGAAGCAAATACAACACTTTATAACGGACCGTTTACATTAAGCGATTGGCAGCATGAACGCAGTTTTAAAATGACAAAGAGCTCATCATATTGGGACAATAAAGAAGTGAAGCTTGAAGAAGTAAACTTTAATATTGTAAAAGATACATCTACGCCAATTAACTTATATGAAACAAATGCAATCGATCGAGCGACGTTATTAGCAGAGTTCATCGATAAATATAAAGGAAAACCAGATTTCAAAACAGTAGAAGAGACATCTGTATTTTTCCTACGCTTAAATCAAAAAGATCCAGCTTTAGCAAATAAAAATATTCGTAAAGCAATTTCACTTGCTTTTGATCGTAAGCCGTTCGTTGATACATTATTAAATAACGGTTCTAAGGCAGCGACAGGATTAATTCCTGATAACTTCATTAAAGGACCAGATAAAAAAGATTTCCGTGCTGTAAACGGGGATATTGTAAAACCAAACGTGAAAGAAGCGAAGAAATATTGGGAAGCTGGCAAAAAAGAACTTGGTAAAAATGAAATCGAATTAGAATTATTAAATGAAGATGTAGAGTTATCTAAGAAAACTGGTGAATATTTAAAAGGTGAATTAGAAAAAAATTTACCAGGTTTAACAGTGAAAATTAAACAACAACCATTCGCACAAAAACTAAAATTAGAAGATGCGGGTGATTATGTCATGTCATTCTCTGGATGGGGGGCAGACTTCCCAGATCCGATTACATATCTTGATATGTTTGTAACAGATGGGTCACAAAATAAGATGAAGTACTCTAATCCGAAATACGATGAAATCATTATGAAAGCGAAAAAAGATGGAAGCGATGTAAATGCTCGCTGGAAAAACTTACTTGAGGCAGAAAAAATGTTACTTGATGACGCTGCGATTGTTCCAGTATACCAACGTGGTAGAGCATACTTACAAAGAGAAACAATTAAAGATATGTACAACCATAAATATGGCCCCGATGTGAGCTTCAAATGGGCATCCCTAGGAAATTAAAAAAAGCAGGCTAACCACCTGCTTTTTTTAATACGTTCGTTTCTTATAAATGCCTTTTCCGCCAACTTGATTCCAGCCGGATTGCACATCCAAACTTTTGTTAACAAACTTCATTTTTTCTTTTCCACCAAAGAGCTTTTCGCCGATGCTATTTGTAATGACACCGATTAATGCTGTTATTCCGATGATGAGGGTAGCAACCGTAATAAAATCAATAAAAAACGCAATCATTTGAAAACTCCCCCTTTGCCTGTCTGTATGTTTATTGTATGAGATAAAAAATGAAAAAGAAAGAAATGTCAGAAAAATATTTAATTTACTTTAGAAATCGTGTAGACAGGAGAGAGAATGTTTGTTAGAATAAGAACAAATGTTCCTTTTCATTCTCATTTGTATAGTCTTACATTTCTTAATTGATTTATCAGGAAAAAGTAAGAAAACGTTCTCTTTTTCATAGGGAAGATTATAGATAAATAACTATATATTATATGAAGAATCTAGAGGAAGTGAGTACTAAAAGGGTTGAAAGTTATTGTTCAAGTACAGCTAAATTGAGCGTAATCATGTTACATAGCAGTGGAATACACGGAAGAGTTTTCTCAACTAGCAGGAAATTTACTGTATATTTCTTGCAAAATCTATTGTATAATGATTATAGAAGTTACTTATTAAAAGTAATTGTTGTTTATTATAAGTTGTTGCTTACATGAAATGCGATTTTTGTACTTTTCAATAAGACAAGTTATCGCGAAAAATTGCTTAAGTTAGAAATTAAAACTGTATGTAGTACAGAATTTGTACTCTTTAAGGAGAGTGAGCTTTGTATGGTAACATTATATAGTTCTCCAAGCTGTACGTCTTGTAGAAAGGCGAAATTATGGCTAGAGGAAAATCATATTCCCTATACAGAACGTAATATTTTCTCAGATCCATTAACGATTGAGGAAATTAAAGAGATTTTACGTATGACAGAAAGCGGAACGGATGAGATTATTTCTACTCGTTCGAAAGTTTTCCAAGAATTGAATGTAAACTTAGAATCTTTACCACTTCAAGATTTATATAAGATGATTCGTGACTATCCGGGGATTTTACGTCGTCCAATTATGATTGACGAGAAACGCCTTCAAGTTGGTTACAATGAAGACGAAATTCGCCGTTTCTTACCACGTACAGTAAGAACGTTCCAATTACGTGAAGCACAACGTCTTGTAAATTAATTATAATAATATGAAAACCTTCTACCTATTATATAGTAGAAGGTTTTTTTTAATGTTTCACATTGCGTAATCGAACTTGTTTTACGATAAAGCCGATGCATAAAATAGTGAAAATGAACAAATAAGGAATGCTTGCAGTGAAACTTGGGTTGTTATGAAAAAAGGTAGCAAGTCTGTCTTCATGTGTAACCATTTTCCCTGCAGTATAGGCAAGAATTGCTGCACCGCAATAAATGAGGAATGGAAATCGTTCCATAAGTATTAAAATAAGTTTACTTCCCCAAATAATAATAGGGATAGAAATGAGTAAGCCGATTATGACGAGTAAAAATCTCCCGTGAGCTGCACCTGCAATGGCAATAACATTATCAAACCCCATAACGAGATCCGCGAAAACAATTGTCCGCACTGCTTGAAATAAAGTTGTTTTTCCTTGAATGGCAGAAAGGTCGTTGCTATCATCAGTTAATAAATTGACTGCAATTAATGTAAGTAAAACCCCGCCAATCAATTGTAGGAATGGAATGTCGAGTAAATAGACAGCTAGTATAGTAAGGATAATTCTTAGTACGATTGCTAAAAGAGTACCGATCAAAATAGCTTTATTTCGTTTCGATTCAGGTAAATTTCGGCTAGCTAGTGCGATGACGATTGCATTGTCACCACCTAATACAACATCGATACCGACAATCATTAGTACGGATGTTAAAAACTCTAAGTCCATTCGTCTGCCTCCATTTATGATGTTTTAATAAGCGAACTGTATGTATGTGATGCAGAAAGTTGTTGTTAAATAATCTCTTTCAATAGAAGTTTCACTTTATTACAGTGTACGGGGGAATGTGGAAATGTATGTCCAAATTTTTTGTAAGTAAGAAATCGCTATAATAATATATTTATGTAGTTAATCGAGTAAAGATAGGCATATAACTATTTTTGTAAAATAAATCGATTTTATTTCCATTCTGGAGAATCTTATCATAAAATGAGAGTACAAGAATCTATTGATTTGTCATATGAGTGGGGAATCCCTTCATAACAATTCTAAGCAGGAAGGGAGAGTTGTATTTTGGATATTGAAAGAATTAATGATCATACGATGAAATTTTTTATTACGTACATTGATATAGAGGATAGAGGATTTAATCGTGAAGAAATTTGGTATGATCGCGAACGAAGTGAAGAGCTCTTTTGGGAGATGATGGACGAAGCTCGTGATCATGACGATTTCTTTATTGATGGGCCGTTATGGATTCAAGTGCAAGCAGTCGATAAAGGGATTGAAGTACTTGTCACGAAAGCAGAGCTTTCAAAGGACGGACAAAAGCTGGAACTACCGATAGGGGTAGACAAAATTATAGATATTCCTCTAGATGAAGGCATCGAATCATTATTCCAACAAGAGTTAGTCGAAGAGGTAGAAGAACAAACAGGAACAAACTTTAATGAAGATGGTACGTTTGGCTTTTTAATTAAATTTAATGATTTTGAAGATGTCATTTCATTAAGTCATCGTCTTATCTTTGAAGATATAAAAGATGAGCTGTATTCATTTGAGGACCGCTATTATGTATATGTGGAATTCGATGAAGTGCTACATGATGAAGAAGAAATCGATCGTATTTTAAGTATTGTTTTAGAATATGGGGAAGAATCAACTTTAACAATTCATCGTGTAAGTGAGTATGGAAAACAAATTGTGAAAGAGCATGCGCTTGAAACGATTCGCAATAATTTTCCTGCTAAAACGTAGGCCGATTTCTGTAGTATGAAATCGGCTTTTTATATGAAGAATAGGAAAGCTTTCTTAGTTAGGAGGTAAGAGATGAAAAATACGTTAAAGCTGATTTTCTTTATCCTGCTATTGTTCGCATTATTTGTTTCGTTACGTATGTTTATTGATGTAGCATTTTATTCAGATGTGATTGGGATAAAAGATGTTTCGATTTTAGGTATTATTAGTATTTTATTTACAGTATCTGCGTTTTTAATTGGTTGCGTTATTTTCTTAGAAAATCGCCATCCATCTAAAACACTTACATGGTTAATTGTGTTAGGGATTTTTCCGGTATTTGGCTTCTTTGCTTATTTATTATTTGGACAAAATTTTCGGAGAAAAAGAATGTTTCAAAAGAAGGCGTTACTTGATGAACAGGCGTTTTTACAATATAAAGGGCATGAAGATTACGAAGAACGAATTTTACGCAATCATAAGCATCAAGAATTGTTATTTCGTTTAGCGGATCGATTAGGTGCTTTAAATATTTCATTTCAAACTGAAACGAGGACATTAACAAATGGAGATGAAACGTTTCAGGCCATTTTAAATGGGTTAAAACGAGCGAAACATCACATTCATATGGAATATTACATTGTGCGTGATGATAAATTAGGAACAGAAATTAAAGATATTTTAATACAAAAATCAAAAGAGGGCGTTGTTGTTCGCTTTTTATATGATGCGGTTGGAAGTTTTAAGTTATCGAAATCGTATATTGAAGAATTAAACGATGCAGGTGTAGAAATGATTCCGTTCTTTCCTGTGCGCTTTCCGATTTTAAACGATAAGATTAATTATCGAAATCATAGGAAAATTGTTGTGATTGATGGGAACGAAGGGTTTGTAGGCGGATTAAATATCGGTGATGAGTATTTAGGAAAAAGTAAATATTTTGGCTTTTGGCGAGACACGCATTTGTATTTACGTGGTGAAGCGGTTCAAAGTTTACAGCTTATTTTCCTTCAAGATTGGTTTTATATGACTGGAGAGGCTGTGCTAGCTCCGGAATATTTACAAGCAAAAGCAGTTGAGGGTGATCATTGGGGAGGAGTACAGCTAGTCGCAGGCGGCCCCGATAATAAGTGGGAAACGATTAAGCATTTATATTTCGCAATGATCGCTTCTGCTCGGAAATCTATTTGGATTGCAACGCCGTATTTTATTCCGGATGATGATATTTTATCCGCATTAAAGGTTGCTGCACTTGCTGGTATTGATGTTCGTTTATTAATGCCGAGTAAACCTGATAAGCGTACTGTCTTTTACGCATCGAGATCGTACTTCCCGGAGCTTTTAGACGCAGGAGTAAAGATATATGAATACGAAAAAGGCTTTCTTCATAGTAAAATTGTCATCGTTGATTCTGATTTAGCTTCAATTGGGACAGCTAATATGGATATGAGAAGTTTTCATTTGAATTTTGAAGTAAATGCCTTTTTATATGATACAGATAGCATTAAAAGACTTGTTCAAGACTTTAAAGACGATTTAGAAGAATCTAGTGAAATTCACGTCGATCGTTTTCATAAAAGGCGTCTGCATAGACGAATTGTTGAATCAACGTACCGGTTATTATCGCCATTATTATAAAAAGAGATGTCCGAAATTGGGACATCTCTTTTTTAAAAGGAATTTGTAATAAATTGTAGAATATAAGGAGCTGAAAGGGTGTGATTCCGATATTTATAGCTAAAAGAGAAAACGGAGAAAAAATTCATTTACTCTATAATTGTAATGAAGAGCTTTTGCGCCGTATGCGCCAACAGGAACGATTCTTTTGTGTAGCTTGTGGAAAGGAAGTGCAAATGAAATTAGGGAAACAAAAAAGTTGGCATTTTGCTCATAAAAAAGTGGATTCATGTCTTGCCTTTTATGAAGCGGAATCAACGTATCATATGCACGGTAAAGAATTGTTATATAGATGGTTCAAACGTCAAAACTTTCAGGTGGATATTGAGTACTACCTTCCGGAAATTAAGCAACGACCAGATATTTTTGTAGAGAGGGCGGGCAGAAAAATTGCAATTGAATACCAATGTGCAAACCTTGCTATAGAGCAGCTGTACAAAAGAACCTATTCATATTGGCGAGCTGGTATACAGGTCATTTGGATCGTTGGTGGAAATCAATTGAAAAAGCAATCGGCATATTGGATGAAATTCTCCTCACTTATGGCTTTCTCCTTACAATCTTATCCTCAACCATTTCTTATTTTCTTCTGTTCGAAAGAAAAATCATTTATGAAATGTGCATTTATCACTTCATTTTCTACAAGCGTCTCTTTCTCACATATTATATATTTACCAATTGAAACGACTACTTTTGAAATGCTTTTTTCTCCTGTTCCTTTCAAAAAGGAAATATTAGAACGAGAATGGAAGAAGCGAAAGGATTATTTTCGGCAAAACGCTCTGCCTATTTGGAATTATAACTATAAGTCATTATTACGCCTCTTATATCAATTTAAATTTACCCCAGCGAGCTTTCCTTCTGAAATTGGTGTTCCACTCCCTTCTGGATTTGCTTTTCAAACAAACACATTTATATGGCAAGCTTTTCTATATATGAAGTGTATAGGGGGGCTTGCAGTAGGAGAGTGTATTTCTCTTCAATATGTGTGTAGTTATGTAAAAAGGTATACGAAAAGGCGGATACTTCCGTACTTTTCACAGCACACATGGAAAGTGGCAGTTACTGAATATATGACATTTTTATGCTATATAGGTGTATTGCATAAAGTGGGAAGTTATACGTACCGAAAAATAAGGGATGCCGTGATGTTAAAAACAGAGGAGGAAATTATGAAACATGATGAGATTTGCTTAATACATGCGCTATCTTTATTTGAGGCAAATTTTAACATGAGAGGAGGAAAAGGGGATATAATAAAGAATGATTGTGAAGGAATTACATAAGAAAAAACGAATTGTACTTAAGTAGAGATATTTAAAGGAGGGCTTAAAGAATGTCTGAACAAAACAAAGCGAAAGCATTACCAGATCGCAACGAGATTGAAGAAGCAAGTACGTGGCGATTAGAAGATATTTTCCAAACGGATGCAGAATGGGAAAAAGAATTCCAGGCTATTAAAGAGCTATTACCGAAGTTAACTGAATTTAAAGGGAAACTTGGTGACTCTGCGGACAATTTACTTGAGGCATTGCAATATGAAGATGAAATTTCAATGCGATTAGGTAAGCTATATACATATGCTCATATGCGTTACGATCAAGATACAACAAACTCTGTATATCAAGCATTAAATGATCGCGCAACAAATTTATATTCACAAGTATCTAGTAGCACAGCGTATATTGTGCCTGAAATTTTATCGATTTCAGAAGATACACTGCAAACATTCTTGAAGGAAAATAGAGATTTAAGTGTATATGAACATGCATTAGAAGAAATTACACGTCAACGCCCGCACGTATTATCAGAAGCTGAGGAGGCTTTATTAGCGGAAGCATCTGAAGTAATGAGTTCATCAAGCAATACATTCGGTATGTTGAATAACGCAGATTTAAAATTCCCATCTATTAAAGGTGAAGACGGAGAAGAAATAGAAATTACACATGGTCGTTACATTCAGTTTTTAGAAAGTGATGATCCTCGTGTTCGCAAAGATGCATTTAAAGCTGTATATGAAACGTATGGGAAATTTAAAAATACATTCGCAAGTACGTTAAGTGGAGCAGTAAAACGTAATAATTTCAATGCGCGTGTTCGTAAATATGATTCTGCTCGCCAAGCTGCACTGAGCAATAATAATATTCCGGAAGCAGTATACGATCAACTCGTTGAAACGGTAAATGACAACTTACATTTATTACACCGTTACATCGATATTCGTAAGCGTGCATTAGGACTTGATGAGCTTCATATGTATGATTTATATACACCACTTGTACCAGAAGTGAAAATGAATGTGAAATACGAAGAAGCGCAAGACCTTTTATTAAAATCTTTAAACGTACTTGGTGATGAATATGTTGATATTTTGAAAGAGGCATATGAAAATCGCTGGGTAGATGTGTATGAGAATAAAGGAAAACGAAGCGGGGCATACTCATCTGGTGCATATGGAACAAATCCGTATATTTTAATGAACTGGCATGATAATGTAAATAATTTATTTACACTTGCTCATGAGTTTGGCCATTCGGTGCATAGTTACTATACAAGAAAAACACAACCGCACGTATATGGTGATTATTCCATCTTCGTAGCAGAAGTGGCATCAACTTGTAATGAAGCGCTTCTAAATGATTATTTATTAAAAACGACAGAAGATAAGAAAGAGCGTCTATATTTATTAAATCATTATTTAGAAGGATTCCGTGGTACTGTATTCCGTCAAACGATGTTTGCAGAGTTTGAACATATTATTCATAAGAAAGTACAAGAAGGACATGCTGTTACGCCAGATATGCTAACGGAAATCTACTATGATTTAAATAAGAAATATTTCGGTGACGCTTTAGTAATCGACGAAGAGATTGGTTTAGAATGGTCTCGTATTCCACACTTCTACTACAACTATTACGTATATCAATACGCAACAGGATTTAGTGCAGCGACAGCTCTATCTAAACAGATTTTAGAAGAAGGACAACCAGCAGTAGAACGTTATATTAACGAGTTCTTAAAAGCAGGAAGCTCTGATTACCCAATTGAAGTGCTGAAAAAAGCAGGAGTAGATATGGCATCTCCTGAACCAGTAAAAGAGGCACTACAAGTATTTGAAGAGAAATTAAATGAATTAGAAGCATTATTATTTGAAGAAAAGTAATGAAAAAAGACGAGGGATTGTATCCTCGTCTTTTTTTGAATAGATTAAATGTCGATATATGTCGAAAAAACAAGGTGAATTTCTTTGTTTTTCTAACTGAAAGGATAGTTTTATGGCTGATTTTTGAAATTAAAACCCTTTAAATCGTTTTTTATGATTGAAATAAGAGAGAGTGATAACGATGATTCCGAATAAAAGAGGTAAGGCAATAATTTTAGGAAAAGCTTGTAGTAGAGAGAGGATGTACAAGAAAAAAGAAATGATGACAGCTAGAAAGAGAAGAGCAATATAAGATTTTTTCATAAATAAACCCCCTAAATGACCTTTTTTATAGCTTATTCAAAAATGAAAACGTTTAGAATGTGACAAAAGTGTGAAATTCGACAAAAGGGGTTGTCATCTGACGTCGAATCTTGTAATATAATAAGCGTGAACGAATTCACATACAAACATATACCCCTTTGTTTGAACGTGAAAATTTCTCCCATCCCCTTTAATATTTTTATAAGCCGTAAAGAAGAAGACCTGGTGTTTACACCAGGTCTTTTTCTTTTGCTATCCATTTCCAATAACGTTCGCATTTTACTTCAATCATTTGTACTTTTCGTTTCAGTTGTAATTTTTTAAGCTCGCGCTCAATTTCTTGTTGCGGACAGTCATAAATAAATGCTACTTCTTTTGAAGATATAAATTGTGTTGCTTCTAGTAGCACTTCTAAAGGTGGTAATGGTTCTGGCTCAATTTCACATTTTACAAGTTCTTTCAATAATTGTACGTATACATCGTAGGAATAATTTCCAGCGATTTTAATACCTTCTTCATCTGAGTTCGCATGAAAAAAGACGAGGGAGGGTATTTCTGTAATATGCATTTCATTCGTGAATTTCAAGTCACATTGGAAAGCTTTTTTTGCACTAGCAGAATGTAGATCTTTTTTAAATTCTTCTACATCAATATTGCTATCTTTCGCACATGCAAGTAATAGTTCGCAGTCAGGGGTTGATACATTTTCAAGGAAAATGTATTCTTGGAGTTTTCGCAAAAACTTCGAACCTGCTTTTCGGCCCTGTAACTCCGCTGCCTTAATCGCCATCGAAACTAAATATGGTGTTGACGATGCTTCTTGCATATGTACCTTTCCATCACATGAAAAACCTTGTAAACTTGTTGTCTTTTCCCACACAAATCGAATATTAGCAGGTTTATTCCATTTGTGTGAGGAAGCGTTCGTTCCATCCACTTTTCCTGTTACGATATGACGAATAGAGAAGTATTTCCCGTATTCAAGCCATAGTTTAATAATAAAAGGCTCAATTTCCCAGCAATCTTTACAAAGTGGATCAATAAATAAATATGCTTCTACAGACTTATGCTCGCATGCGGAAGGAGATGGCATATTTATATGCTTTGCTTCCTGCTTATCCATTACACTTCACCTGTTTCGTTTGGAGTATTAACCATATGCTGAGCGGTTAATGCTAAACGTTCAAAAACAAACTCTCTTATATGACCATGCACTCCAGTATCATCCATTGCTTGCTCCATACATGATAGCCAAGCCTCTGCTCGTTTTGGAGTAATCTCAAACGGAAGATGGCGTGCTCTTAACATAGGATGACCATGTTCTTCAGTGTACAAATTAGGACCACCTAAATATTGTGTTAAAAATTGCTTCTGCTTCCTAGCGGTTTCTGTTAAATCTTCCGGGAAGATGGGAGATAAGTCAGGGTGTTTACTGACATAGGAATAAAATGTATCTACTAATATTGCAATGCATTGTTCACCGCCAATTGCTTCAAATGGTGTCATCGGTTGCTTGCTCATCCTTTATAAACTCCTTTTTCCATGAAATGTATATCTATTGTAGCAATGGAATGTTCGAGAGGGCAAATAAACAGCCTTCTCAAAGATTCTTTGCCTATTCTACGGATGTAAATTTTTTAGTGAGGTATATCCACTAGCGAAACATATTCACTAGTGGAATTTTCACTTTAGCGTGCTTTGTTTTGTTTGGCAAGGAAAAAGCGTTTTACTTTGTTATTTGTATGACGAACAGGTATGTTATGTTGCGTTAATAAATGAATAAATGCAGCTTTTCCTGTTTCTTCATCTTGCACTTCAAATTCAATTTCATAATCATCGTGATTGTAATAGAAACTATGATCAAAGACAAGCGTTCCGCCTTTAAATAATGTTTCTGCTCTTTCTGTTGTTAAACTACCCATATATGTTAAAGCAGAAACAGGAATTTGTAATTTGTGTAATTGATCTACTACTGCTCCTTGAATGATTGTGTTTGTTTCCATCATCATTTTTGCTTCGTCTTCTGTTACGATTTGATGCGTTTCTAATAAACCGATTTCTGCAGGTTGTTTCGACGTTAACGTATAAGTTTCTCCTTTATGACGAATACGAAGTGCAGAGCCAGCTTCTTTTAACGAGAAGTCAGGTGTTTCAAAGTAGTGATTCACTTGTTTCGTAAATGCTTCAATAGAAAACGATTTGCATAATGTATCGAATTCTTCTTTTGTAACGATATTTTTGAATTCAATTTCAATTTCTTGTGTCATTGTATAATCTCCTTTTGAAAAATAATTCTTTACACATTATCGCTTTTTCATAAATTTGGTTCAATGTTTTATTTGTTTGCGTCCATGTTATGATACAATAATACTGTTAAGTAAGACAGGAAGTTGAGATGGAGGAGTTAGAGCATGCAAAATAAAATCCAAGTTAAGAGCGTAGAAAAGAGAGAGAATGCTCTTATTTTTTGTGCGGAAAATAGTGAAATAGAGGTAAAGGAGTTAAGTGCACGTAATCACGTACTTGTAGACTCAGACAATTTATCATTTTTATATATCTTAGAAAATGAATCATCTTTTATTTATGTAAGTATTCCGCACACATGCTGGGAAGCAATGCATGAAGCGATGAATAACGATGTGGTTATGTTCGTTAGCGTGAATGACATTGAAATGGAATTAGAAGGATTAAAAGAAGAAGTAGAATATTTAGTTGAAAATATTGAAGGTAATGCAAATTACGGAGAAGAATTAGTAACTGCTGTAGAAAAAGTATTTCTATAAGCAAATGGATTGATTTTGGTGGTGGTTGAAATGAATCGAAATTGGGAAGAATTTTTAGCACCTTACCACCAAGCGGTGGCAGAGCTGAAAGTGAAACTAAAAGGAATGCGTACTCAATTTGCAATGTTAACAGAGCATTCTCCAATTGAGTTTGTAACAGGAAGGGTAAAGTCGGTTGCAAGTATTATTGATAAAGCGGAGAAGAGAAATGTACCGCTAGACCGATTGAGAGAAGATATGCAGGATATTGCTGGGCTTAGAATGATGTGTCAATTTGTTGATGAGATTAAGCCTGTTGTAGAATATCTTCGAAAACGAAATGACTTTGAAATCGTGGAAGAACGTGATTATGTCACGCAAAAGAAAGATAGCGGTTATCGTTCTTATCATGTTGTCATTAGTTATCCTGTTCAAACGATTCAGGGTGAACAAAAAGTATTGGTAGAAATCCAAATACGCACGCTAGCAATGAACTTTTGGGCAACAATTGAGCATTCTTTAAATTATAAATATAGTGGACGTTTTCCTGAAGATATTAAAATACGCTTGCAACGTGCAGCTGAAGCGGCGTTTTTATTAGATGAAGAAATGTCTTCTATTCGTCTTGAAATTCAAGAAGCGCAAAAGGCTTTTTCAAGAAAGCAAGAAACGAAAGATTCCGAATCATAAACTAAAGGGTGTTGGGCGATGAAATTTACAATTATGTCAAAGGGAGATCAATCATCAGATACACTGGCAAGCACGATGAAAGAGTACTTGCTAGATTTTGGATTTATAATGGATGAAAAGGAACCCGATATTGTAATTTCTGTTGGGGGAGATGGAACGCTTTTGTATGCGTTTCATCGTTATTATAATCGATTGGATGAAACAGCATTTGTTGGTGTACATACAGGACATTTAGGTTTCTATGCAGATTGGTTACCGACAGAAGTAGAGAAATTAGTAATTGCGATTGCAAAAACACCATTCCAAGTGGTGGAATATCCGCTTTTAGAAGTTATTATTCGCTATGTGAATGGAAGTAAAGAGTCACAGTATTTAGCGATGAATGAGGCGACTGTAAAAAGTGCAGAAGGTACATTAGTAACAGAAGTAGAAATACGTGGAGAATATTTTGAAACATTCCGCGGGGACGGTCTTTGTATTTCTACTCCTTCAGGAAGTACTGCGTATAATAAAGCGCTTGGCGGAGCAATTATTCACCCATCTATTGAAGCGATTCAAATTGCAGAAATGGCGTCCATTAACAATCGTGTGTTTCGTACTGTAGGATCGCCACTCGTATTGCCGAAGCATCATACATGTGTGTTAAAGCCGGCTGCAGGAATGAACTTACAAATTACAGTGGATCATTTAACAATGGTCCATCAAGATGTGAAATCAATCCAGTATCGCGTCGCAAACGAGAAAGTACGATTTGTTCGTTTCCGCCCGTTCCCGTTCTGGAAACGAGTTCGTGACTCGTTTGTTGCAGATAAATAGAAAGGGTTATATATTTGAACAGATTTACATTGAAATGGGATATAGGGCTGGCTGAAGAGGGAACTTTAGTTAGGGAATTTTTGAAAACGAAAGGTATTTCTAAAGCCGCTTTAACGGATATAAAGTTTCACGGCGGGGCAATTGAAGTAAATAGTCAACATGCGAGTGTTCGTCATCAGTTGCGCGCTGGTGAAGAATTAAGTGTCTTTTTTCCAGTCGAGGAAAGAAGTGAAGGGATGATGGCAGAAGATATCCCTTTATGCATTGTATATGAAGATGATGCGGTTCTTATCATTGATAAAGAGGCGAACATGTCAACGATTCCGTCTAGAGAACATCCGACAGGGAGTGTTGCCAATGCGATTTTATCTCATTATGATAAGCAGCATCTTGCAAGTACAGTGCACATTGTAACACGGTTAGATCGTGATACTTCAGGGCTTATGCTTATTGCAAAAAATCGTTTCGTGCATCATCTTTTATCGAAGCAGCATCAACAAAAAGCTGTGAAACGAACGTATGAAGCAATTGTTCACGGAAAGATTGTAGAACGAGAAGGAATGATTGATGCACCAATTGGTCGAAAATCTGATAGCATTATTGAGCGAACGGTTTGTGAAGATGGACAAAGGGCAGTTACTCATTTTAAAGTAATTGATAGTACATATGATAAGACACATGTAGGGCTTGAGCTTGAGACAGGAAGAACGCATCAAATTCGTGTGCATATGGCTCATATAGGACATCCATTACTTGGTGATAGCTTATATGGAGGGAGAAGGGATGAAATGAAACGGCAAGCACTTCATAGTAAATCTTTGACGTTTTATCATCCTATTTTAGAGAAAGAGATGTCTTTCACTATAAAGCTTCCAAGCGATATGCAAGAAGTGTTGCCGCATACTTAAAAAGGGAACAAAATTCTTATATTATAAAGAATTTTGTTCCCTTTTTTCTTAGCGGAATAATATTAAAATTTGGTTTTCACCCGTACGCTTTATAACGAAAAATCCACTTTCGGCTTTTGTAGCAATGCCATTGCCATTTGGACGACAATATCCATGTGCTTCGCAAGTGCCGTCATCACGTACTAACATTTGTCCAATTAATCCGACAGGAAGCCACTCGGCGCGATCTTTTCTTGCTACATATTTGCAAGCTGGATCCCATTCTGTATTTAAAAGAGGTTGTATTTCTTCTGTTTCCGTCCATACATATTGGCGTTTTCCAAAGTTATCTGTTTTATAGCGTTTTTGCCAACTTAAAGCCCCGCTATTTCCTATAAGTGCAGGGGTTGCACTAGATATTCCTAAAATGAAAGAATCGTGTGAAGTAGCTATCCGAATTTTTTCTTCGCTACTAAATGTAACGAAATAACCGACATCAATAGGTTTATGACCTTCTGTTTCAAACATTTGTGCAAAATCCGTTCCGCTTGCATTGTAAGACGCGCCCTCAATGTACATTTCTCCATTATGGGCAAGCCATTTAGCCCCGATATTATGGTCGGTGTCGTTTACACCATTTGCAATAAACCAAGAATAAGCTTCTTCTGCAGTGCCGAAGCGCCCCATAATATGGCTACCTGCAAAATGAGCTGTTGATGTATGATGACCTTCCGCATGAGAAGAGGATCCGTTAGCGATAGTTGCGGTTCCTTCTGCGTGTGCTGCTTCGCCTAAAGCAATCGTCTGTTTACCCTCCGCATGAGAATAAGCACCGCTTGCTGTCGTTTCACTTCCCTCACTATGCGAACTATGTCCGGTTGCTTTTGAGTTTGATCCTTCTGCATGAGAGAAAGAACCTTTTGCGTGTGTTAATAAGCCTTCCGCATGTGCTGCCATGCCCTCCGCATGAGAGTGAAGCCCCTCCGCATATGCATATCGGCCGCCCCTTTTAACTTTTGTATTTTCAGGTGTAGGTGTCTCAATTATGAGTGGTTTTTCAGTTTGTATATCATTCGATGAAGCCAATGCCTCTTTTATTTTTTTTACTTTGTTTATAATAGCAGCTGGAATTTCTGGTTCCACTTTTTTATTTATTGCTACAGAAATATTTTCTTCGGCCTTTTCTTCTGTTTGGTTAGAATGTAGTACCTGTTCATTTTGATTTGAGAGCTGTTTATTTTTTTGTTTCATCTTTATTTTTTTACGATCGATTATGTGGCTCATCACAGCATTTTCTAAAGAGACATATGTTGGTTTTACTTTGCTTTTTTTTGATGACTCTTGTTCTTCCAGTTCTTCTATCGCTGCAGCCCGAATACTACACCAGTTGTTAATTCCGTACATGGGCAGATATAAAGGGGGAAATTTTCTTTTTTGTTTAGAAGATTTTTTCTTCATTCTGTCACCTCCTGCGACATTATATGTAGGGTAATTAAAAAAAGATGCACTTTATTGCATCTTTTTTTAATTACTTTACCTAGTTTTATATGAAATCTGCCTAAATAATGCTAAGTAAGGTAGTTATGAAATTGGACGGAATTTCTCAGCGACAAAAGGTAACGAAGAAGGGACAGAGATAGTCTCCATTTCAGGATAACGTAATCCGGTTAATTTGCCACCAAATACAGCACCAGTATCAATATTGACTGTCTGATTGACGAATCGAGGTTCTGCTACTGGTGTATGTCCATATACAATCCAAGCTTGCCCCTTGTACTCTTGCGCCCAATCGCGACGGACAGGTGAGCCATCGGCATGCTTTTCTCCTGTAATATCGCCATATAATACAAAGGTTTGTACTTTTTTATCTCGTCTTCCTATGTAATCTTGCCGAATCCCAGCGTGACATACGATTACTCTTTTTTCATCTAGTATGTGGTAGAGCGGTGATTGTTCATAAAGAGTGATAAACTTTTCTTTTATAATGTTTTGCTTATGAGAAGGAAGTGCCTCATATTCAGCAACAGTTGTTTCAAGTCCGTGAGCGACTGTTACATTACGCCCAAGGAAAAATCGATATAGTTTATTACAGTGATTTCCAGGAGCGTAATAAGCTTCTTTTCTATGTATGACAAGTTCCCATACAATTTCAATCATACGTAATGAATGAGGACCACGGTCTGTAATATCGCCAACGAATGCAAGTTTACGTTGGTCAGGGTGAACCGGTAGACCGCTACTCCAGTTATATCCTAGCTTCTCTGTTAAATTTTGAAACTCTTGGAAGCATCCATGAATATCTCCTATAATGTCATATTTCATATTTAAACCTCCATCGTATTTTTCATTAGTATATCTAAAAAAGGATAGAGATAAAAATATAGCGTTTTTGTGTTGTTCATTTAAACATAAAGATTTTCGTTCTTGAGCGAACATTTAAAATGAATCCAATCGCAATCATGTATGTAAGCAGTGAACTTCCTCCGTAACTCATAAGAGGTAATGTTATCCCTGTAATGGGAAGTAATCCGATTGTCATCCCGATATTTTGGAATACTTGGAAAGTAAACATTCCGATTGTACCAGCGCAAATGTAACTACCGAAAGGGTCATTACTTTCTAAAGCAATATGAATCATTCGAAAAATGAGTAAGAAAAAAAGAGAAATAATGACACTTGCGCCTAGAAATCCAAATTGTTCAGCGACATTAGTGAAAATAAAATCTGTATGTGGTTCTGGAAAATATACTTGTCCATTTTCCCACCCTTTTCCTTGCATTTCTCCGGATCCAGTCGCTAAGAATGCTTGTCTTAATTGATAGCCTTGTGCATCATATTTGTAAGGTGCTAACCATCCGTAGAAGCGATTTAATTGATATTCTTTTAAAATGTGTGCTTTAAAGAAATCTGTGTGAGTAAAAAAAATATATATTAATGTAGATCCAGCAACGAAAGTACCTGAAACTAATCCGAAAATAAAACGCCATCGTATGCCAGAAACTAGTATCATTGCTGCAAGCATCGCTGAAATGACCATTGTGTTTCCTAAATCTGGTTCTTTTGCAATAAGTAGTAGTGGTGGCAAGCTTGTCGCAAATATTTTTCCAAGTAATAAAAAATCATCACGCATTGTTCGGGGAAAATATTTCTCATTATGATTTGCTATAATTCTTCCAATGACGATAATTAAAAACAATTTCATAATTTCAGAAGGCTGAAAATTCCCGATGCCTGGGAGCCTGTACCAAGCGGTAGCGCCTTTAATTGTAACGGCACCTGGTACTTGAAGTTCTAGTCCAATAAGTAGTACCATTGCAAAGCTATACAAATACCAAGCAATTTTTTGATAACGATCGAAATCGATAATCATAATAACACCAATGGCTATAAATCCAATGAAATACCATTGGATTTGCTTTAGTACAAAATTGACGTTTTGTAAAAATGGCGGTAAAGAGGCTTGCGCACTTGCAATAGCACAACAACTAACAATCCCAATGGCAAATAAAATAAATAGCAATACGTAGTCTATTTGATATTGAGAATTTGGATCTTTCAATGTAGGTATTCCTTTCTAATGCTCTTTATAGTAATGGATTTTATAGTATGAGAAAGAATGTATGAACTATACGAATGATTCGCATATAGCCCATACACTTTTAATTTTGCAGAGTAATTTAATTGTTTAACTCTTTAATAATTATATCCAAACAATGGGAAAGACGTACATGTGCGTCAGGAAAAATATCTAGTTGATGAAGATAGTATTTTAAGGAACTTTTACACCATTGGTAAGCACTAAGTAGAGCTGCTCTATAGTCCGTAGTATTTTGTAAAAAGCCATATTCTTTTGCTGTTATAACGAGGTGTGTGAAATCTTCACAACCTTGAAGGAGCTTATTGTGTATTTGTTGTCCAGCATGGTAGCGAAATTGACTTAAAGGCTCAGAAATGTATATTGCATTTCCTTTAGAAAGTAAAGAAATCCATGAGGCCATATCAACACTACAAGAATATTGTCGCTTTTTAAGAGTACCAAAAGGATCCGTGAGCAATTCTTTTCGAAACAAAGTAGTTGTAGGCTCACCGATAATGTTGTGCCCGCCCTTTAACATCCAATTACCTAAAAATATTCCGTTTAATGGAGTGTCTTCACTATATAACCTTTGGGTTGGATGGGAATCACCTATTAGATTTCCATGATCATCAATACGTACTCGATAAGAAGTAACAAGAGCAAGATTTTTATTGAGATCTTGCTCAAAATAGGCCATCATTTTTTGTATTTTATGCTTATAAAACACGTCATCGTCCATTAAAAAATTTATATACTCACCATTTGATTTTTCTATGAGCATAAGGTCATTGTGAAATTGTCCTAGAGTAGGGATATTTCGAATGTATGTTATATTTTTATAATTTGGTAAGTATTGTTCGCGTATTAAAGTTTCTGTTTCATCATTTGTGCTGTCATCTCCGATGATGATTTCAATATTTGAATAAGTTTGTGCCAATGCACTTTCTAGAGCGATTTTAAAATAATGAGGCCGATTATAAGTGGGAATAAGGATGGAAACGAGAGGTGGATTTTTTTCATTCATCATACATAACTTCCTTTCAGAAGCTTTTTTTTGTAAGAACAATATCTTGGTAACTTGTATATTCATTTCTGCCGCACCATAAACCGTAATGCGGCTTATTAATTATTTCTAGGCCGTACTTATTCAATAGATTGCAAATATCTGTCTCAGGATAAGCAACTGCAAAATTCGGAATATCTTTATTCACAACGTAGCAATTTTCAATTCGATGATAAAAACCTAATGTACTTTGTCCTGCATTTAAATAATAGGACGATTCAGGATTTATAAGAAAGAATGTAATGAAACATCTCCCGTCTTTTTTTAATACACGTACAATTTCAGATACGTAATGTTCTAATTCTTTTGGGAGAAGATGCGTAAATACAGAAGTTAAAAAGATAAAATCGAATGTCCCGTCTTCATAGGGAAAACGATATTGAGAGGCATCTTCTTTTCCTTCTGGATTATAGAATTGATTATATATGTCAACATGTTCAAAGTGAAAATTATTACGCATAGTTGAAATGTTATTTTGACACCAAGTAATTCCATCTTTAAACAAATCAAATCCATAATACGCTCCATCATCATTTAAGTAATTCAATAATGGTACAGCCATTCGGCCGACGCCGCAGCCTACATCTAATACTTTTTCATTTGATTTTAAAGCGCCAATTTGAATAAAATGCTTTAGGAATTCTTTTCCAACTTTTTTGAAGTCACCACCTACATATTGGACGAGTTCAGGAGGGGGGAGTAAAGTCATTTCTTTGTTAAGTTCGCTCATGAGTATACCCCTTTCTTGTATGAGAAGATGCAGTAAATCTATTAATAAAATTTTCAATTTTTAGTGAGAGAACACAGGAAAACAATTGTTATATGTAAGGAGATTCCGAAAAAGAATACTTAATTGGATTAGAAGTGAGAGAAGGATGAATGAAAATAGAATCCCCTATAGATTAAATCTTTTTTTATTCTTTTCTCCAATAAACGCCAAATACATCAATTTTAGTAATAGGGGCTTTTAAATTTCGTTGGTTTCTAAAGTCTGTCACAGCCTCAGCGCATGGCGGTAGCCCGTAGTCATCGATAATTATATAGCCACCTTTAGAAACTTTATCATATAAGTTCACGAGACCATCCATTGTAGATTCGTACATATCACCATCAAGCCGTGCAATTGCTATTTTTTCAATTGGTGCTGTTGGTAAAGTATCTTTAAACCAGCCTTTTAAAAATTTCACTTGATCATTTAGTAAATCATATTTTTTAAAATTCTCTTGTACTTGTTCCAAAGAGACGCGTAAGTAATCGAATGTGTGTAAATAATCACCGTAATCTTTTGGATATTGTTCTAGATTCGGTGCTGGCAAACCTTCAAATGAATCTGCGACCCACACATTACGATTCGTAATGTTGTTTGCTTGTAAAAAACCATTCATAAAAATGCATGATCCTCCGCGCCATACACCTGTTTCAATAAAATCTCCTTCTATATTTTCACGAACAACGGTTTCCATTGCCTCTTGTAATTGGTTCATACGTTCTCGACCAATCATGCTATGTGCTGCTCTTGGCCAATCCATTCCATCATGACGTTCACTTTTTGAAACATTTGGTTTTACAATTTTTAAGTTATGGTTTTCAGCATATTGCTTAATGAATAAAGGGAGGGGGACTGTAACTGGTTCGAATTCTAGTTCTTTCGAAATATGTAGAGATGCGGGTAAGTATGCCTCATATTCCAACCATATTTCAAATAAAATTGTCTTCTTTAGCAATTCGAGATAAAGCTGAACAGCAGATTTACTTTCCATATTTGTGCCTCCTGCAAAATGTCATACAACAATATGATTATGTAGATAGCGAATGTTTCATGATTGAATTTAAAATTGAAAAAGCAGTAAAACTGATAACAGTTTTACTGCTAAGTAAAAAATTAAGCAACTTTTTCAATAATAATAGATGCATTTGTACCAAGAGCTAATGATAGCCCAAGTCCTGTAACGATTACTTCAACTAATGATGGAGTTGTCGTAATTTGCGTAATTGCTTGAACAACGATAGGTGCTCCAACTGAGATTAAAGTAGCCCCAGTACCTGGTACAGATACCCCATTTACTTGGATTGTAAGCCCTCCTAATACACTTATTGCCGCAGTATATACGATAACAGTGATTTTATAGAATCCAGTTTCAGCAATAACGAAAGTATCAGCATCTAATTGAGAAATTGCTGTACCAAACTGAGATCCAACAGTATTAAATGGTACTGGAGCATTAAGTCCAAGATCTAAAGAAATTCCAGCGGAGTTAAATGCATACAATCCTGCTGGAAGTCCTAGTCCGGATGGGCCAGTAGGTCCAGTCGGTCCCGTAGGTCCAGTCGGCCCCGTAGGTCCAGTAGCTCCAGTGTCACCAGTCGGCCCCGTAGGTCCAGTAGCCCCAGTGTCACCAGTCGGCCCCGTAGGTCCAGTAGCCCCAGTGTCACCAGTCGGCCCCGTAGGTCCAGTAGCCCCAGTGTCACCAGTCGGCCCCGTAGGTCCAGTAGCCCCAGTGTCACCAGTCGGCCCCGTAGGTCCAGTAGTCCCAGTGACACCAGTCGGTCCAGTCGGTCCAGTCGGTCCAGTCGGCCCCGTAGGTCCAGTCGGTCCAGTTGGCCCGGTAGGTACAGTCGGCCCCGTAGGTCCAGTCGGTCCAGTAGGCCCGGTTGGCCCAGTCGGAAGGGTAAACGGTGGTATCGGTGGTAATGTAGGTCCTACAAGATTAGGGTCAAATGCACTAGCAGATAAAGATTCATCGGGATTTAATCCATTTGAATAATTATTATTTGACATAAATTCACCTCCATAAAGCGTTCATTATATAGTAGATGCAAAACCGAAAGAAAATGACACGGACATTTGAATTATTGAAAAGAAATCTTAAACTACTTGAACAATTTAAAAAAATGGAAAGTTTAGTATATGTATAACATATGATTGATTTGGAAGAGGGTGATTATGTTGAACAAGCAAGGAATTACAATTAGTTTATGTATGATTGTTCGAGATGAGGAGGAGACAATAGCCCGTTGTTTAGAAACAGTTGAAAAAATTGTGGATGAAATTATAGTAGTTGATACAGGTTCCGTCGATCGAACGAAAGAAATCGTAGAGAACTACACTTCTAACATATATGATTTCCAGTGGATTGATGATTTTGCAGCAGCAAGAAATTTTTCTTTTTCAAAAGCGACGCAAGAGTATATATTGTGGCTAGATGCAGATGACGTCTTATTAGAAGATGCTCAAGAAGCATTGAAATTTTTAAAAAGAGAATTAGATCCTAAAATTGATGCTGTTTCGATGCCTTATCATCTTGCAATGGATTCTAACGGGAAACCTTTATATTGTACAAAAAGAAATCGACTTGTAAAGCGTGAAAAACAATTTCAATGGTTTGGAAAGGTTCATGAGTATTTAGCTATTTCTGGTGAGGTTTTTAGTAGTAATGTTGCTATTACACATAAAAAAGAAAAAAAAGTAACAGATCGTAATTTGAAAATTTTTCAAAATACTGTAGCTGCAGGTGAAGAATTGAGTCCGAGAGATTTATTTTATTACGCAAATGAATCTACGGATAACCAAAAATATGATGATGCAGTTCTTCTATATGAAACATTTCTTAATCAAGACGAAGGATGGTATGAAGAAAAAATTTATGCATGTGGTAAGCTAGGAGATTGCTATGCGAAGCTCGGAATGTGGGAGAAGGCAATCGAATCTTGTGTGAAGTCGTTTCGGTATGACGTCCCTAGAGGAGAGAATTGTACAAGAATAGGATATATATATATGGAACAAGAAAAATATAATGAAGCGATATTTTGGTTTAAACTTGCTACGGAAGTACCAATGGCAACGGAAAGCCCTTTCCATAGTCCAGCTAGCTACACATGGCTACCCTATTTACAAATGTGTATTTGTTATAGCAGGTTAGGGGAGCAGGATAAAGCGTATTATTACAATGAATTAGCAGCTTCTTATGTTCCGAATAATGCTGCAATTGAATATAACCGTAAATATTTTCGGGGAGTTTTTGATAAACCATATAAAGTGTAATAGGTTTCGTTTTTTAGAAATGATTTATCGCTATTCTAACTCTAATAGATTGGTTATATATTAGAGTATCAGTAACGTAACCAATATAAATAAAAGATTTTATACTGCTATTTGCGGGCTAATAATCATTGGGGGATGAAAAAAATCTGCACTTTATAGAATTCATATGAGATTTATATTTCTAATTCAATTTGCATAAGGAGTGTGTGAAATGAATCGCGAAAAAAGTTCTTTATATGAAGAAAAATCCGAGCATTATTATAATGCAGCGAATCCGAATTTATTAAAGCATATAAAAAAGGAATGGAAAGAAGTTCTTGATATTGGTTGCTCGAGCGGTGCATTGGGAGCGGCTATTAAAGAAAATGGTACACGTGTATCAGGAATTGAGGCATTTCCAGAGGCGGCAGAAAAAGCGAAAGAAAGACTAGATCATGTTATTTTAGGGGATATAGAAAAAATAGATCTTCTTTATGAGGAGGGGCAATTTGATTGCGTCATATTTGGGGATGTATTAGAGCATTTATTTGATCCGTGGGCTGTAATAGAAAAAGTAAAGCCATATATAAAGCAAAATGGTGTGATTTTAGCAAGTATACCAAACGTTGCTCATATTTCAGTATTAGCTCCCTTACTTGCTGGAAATTGGACGTATACAGAATATGGTTTATTAGATAAAACACATATTCGTTTCTTTACATTCAATGAAATGCTAAGAATGTTTTTAAAAGCAGGATATTCAATTAGTAAAGTAGATCGTGTATATGTTGATCATAAAATGTATGAACCACTTATTGAGGAGTTATATGGAATTTGTAAAAAATATCGTCTTGGAAGTGGCTTCATGGCTGAGACAGTTGTATTTCAGTATATTATTGAAGCTGAAAAATCACAATTATGAGTGCTGCAGACAAAACAATATTATTTGTTACATGTATAAATGATCGGAAATTGTATGCAAACTGCGTGCGACATATATTGCAATTGTTAGTACCGCCAGGATATATTGTCCAATTTATGCCGATTCGAAATGCGAAAAGTATGACGAGTGGATACAATCAAGCCATTTCGCATCCTGCGAAGTATAAAGTTTATTTACATCAAGATGTTTTTATTATAAATAGGGCTTTTTTATACGGATTACTTCAATTATTTGAGGAACATGAACACCTTGGGATGATTGGGATGGTTGGAGCGCAATATGTTCCTCCGACTGGTGTATGGAACGAAGGGCGTGGAATTGTAGGGAAGGTCATTGGTTATATGAATGATTTGTTTTATATGGCAAGTTTAGAACAACCGTATCATGAATCAAAAACATTTATTCCTGTAGAATGTATTGACGGTTTATTAATGGCGACACAATATGATGTTCCGTGGCGAGAAGACGTATTTGACGGATTTGATTTTTATGATGTATCTCAATCGTTTGAATTTAAAAAAGCAGGATATACAGTCGGTGTGCCTGTACAGCGCGATGCTTGGTGTATCCATTATCATTTTGATGTGAATATGACGAACTATGAAAAGTATCGAAAAATATTTGTGGAACACTATATGTCAGATGTAAATAAGGAAGAATAAAAGGGGGGACAAAAATGAAAGATCATACAATATTAGTCGTTGTTTGTGTAAATAATGAGGAGCTTTTCAAACAATGTGAGAGCCAAATAAGAAACATTTTTGTTCCCCCTGGTTATGTCGTGCAAATTTTTCCGATACGAGATGCGCAAAGTATGGCAAGTGCATACAACCGAGCCCTTTCATATCCAGCGAAATACAAAGTGTATATACATCAAGATACATATCTTATTAATCGAGACATGTTTTCTACACTTATATCTCTTTTTAAAGAAAATGAAAAGCTTGGTTTAATAGGAGTCGCTGGGGCTCAGTTTTTACCGAATAACGGGATATGGTGGGAAGGAAAAAATTTAGTAGGGAAAGTGATTGAGTATAGAAGACAGAATTATCAATTATTAAATTTAGATCAGGTTTTTTATGGTAATCAACCATTTTTGTCAGTTCAGGCAATTGATGGTTTATTTATGGCAACGCAGTATGATATTCCGTGGCGAGAAGATTTGTTTCAAGGGTTTCACTTTTATGATATATCACAGTCTTTAGAGTTTCAAAGGGCTGGTTATTTAATCGGTATCCCAAATCAAGCAAATTTATGGTGTATTCATTACAACGGGGATGAGTTTGATGCGGATACATATGAGAAGTACCGGAAAGTGTTTGTAGAACATTACAAAGATATATTATCTCCATCATAAAGGAGAGATGCAAAGTGAAAGGAATTATTTTAGCAGGTGGTACTGGATCGAGATTATATCCAATAACGAAAGTAACGAATAAACATTTACTTCCTGTTGGTCGGTATCCGATGATTTATCATGCGGTATATAAGCTAAAACAATGCGATATTACAGATATTATGATTATTACAGGTAAAGAGCATATGGGGGATGTTGTTAGCTTTTTAGGGAGTGGTCATGAATTTGGAGTGTCCTTTACGTATCGTGTGCAAGATAAAGCGGGCGGGATCGCACAGGCGTTAGGGCTTTGTGAAGATTTCGTCGGGAATGATCGTATGGTAGTTATATTAGGGGATAATATTTTTTCAGATGATATTCTTCCGTATGTTGAAGAGTTTGCAAATCAAAAAGAAGGTGCGAAAGTGCTATTACAATCTGTAGAAGATCCCGAAAGATTTGGCGTAGCACATATTCAAAATCGAAAAATAGTTGAAATTGAAGAAAAGCCGAAAGAGCCGAAAAGTTCTTATGCGGTTACGGGAATTTATTTGTATGATTCGAAAGTCTTTTCTTATATTAAAGAATTAAAACCTTCTGCACGGGGAGAACTTGAAATTACAGATATAAATAATTGGTATTTAAAACGAGGGGTACTTACTTATAATGAAATGAGCGGCTGGTGGACTGATGCGGGAACTCATGCTTCGCTTCAAAAGGCGAATACGTTAGCACGGGATATTAACTTTGGGAAACAGTTTAACGGAGAATAGGTGAGAATATGAAAGTTATAGAAACAAATTTTACCGATGCAAAATTGTTAGAACCGAGGTTATTTGGAGACGAGCGTGGTTTTTTTTCAGAGAGTTATAATAAGCAGGTGCTAGAAACATTAGGGATTACGTATTCATTTGTACAGGATAACGTATCTTATTCGGCTAAGGCTGGAACGATTCGAGGACTACACTTTCAAAAAAAACCGAAAGCACAAACGAAACTCATTCAAGTTATGCAAGGGGCAATTTATGATGTTATCGTTGATTTACGAAAAAAATCACCAACATTTAAACAATGGAAAGGGTATATTTTAAGTGCAGATAACCATCGGCAATTACTAGTGCCAAGAGGGTTTGCACATGGATTTTGCACGCTTGTCCCGCATACTATCGTTATGTATAAAGTAGATGAATATTATAGCGCAGAGCATGACTCTGGATTACTTTGGGAAGATAAAGATTTAGCAATTCCTTGGCCAGTAACCGATCCTATATTGTCCGATAAGGATCAGATATTACCATTATTAGAGGAATATGAAGATAGTTTTTAAGTAGGAGCGTTGTTTATGAATATATTAGTAACAGGTGGGGCTGGATTTATTGGAAGTAATTTCGTTCATTACATGCTACAAAGTTATGAAACATATAAAATTATTAATTACGATGCATTAACATATAGCGGGAATTTAAATAATGTAAAATCTCTTCAGAATCACCCGAATTACTTTTTTGTAAAGGGAGAAATTCAAAATGGAGAGCTATTAGAACACGTTATAAAAGAGCGGGACGTACAAGTGATTGTAAATTTTGCAGCTGAATCACATGTGGACCGTAGTATTGAAAATCCGATTCCTTTTTATGATACAAATGTAATTGGGACGGTCACTTTATTAGAACTAGTTAAAAAATATTCGCATATAAAATTTGTGCAAGTATCAACGGATGAAGTGTATGGCTCTTTAGGAAAAACAGGGAAGTTCACAGAGAAAACGCCGTTAGCTCCAAATAGTCCATATTCTTCAAGTAAGGCGAGCGCGGACATGATAGCTCTATCTTACTATAAAACATATCAATTACCGGTTATAGTAACGCGTTGTTCTAACAATTATGGACCGTACCAGTATCCTGAAAAATTAATTCCATTAATGGTTACGAATGCACTAGAAGGAAAAAAACTACCGTTATATGGTGATGGTTTAAATGTAAGAGATTGGTTACATGTAACGGATCATTGCAGTGCGATTGACGTTGTTTTGCATAAGGGACGTGTAGGAGAAGTATATAATATAGGTGGAAATAATGAAAAAACAAATGTAGAAGTTGTGGAACAAATTATTACTCTTTTAGGAAAAACAAAAAAAGACATTGAATATGTTACAGATCGTTTAGGGCACGATCGTCGTTATGCGATTGATGCAGAGAAAATGAAGAATGAATTTGATTGGGAACCGAAATATACGTTTGAACAAGGATTACAAGAGACGGTGAAATGGTATGAAAAGAATAAGGAATGGTGGAAACCACTAAAAGACCAGTAAGGGGCATGTTACATGAAAGAGAGGGTTATCATAACAGGAGCAAACGGTCAATTAGGAAAGCAACTATTTGAAGAGTTAAACTCTGAAGAATATGATATATATCCATTTGATAAAAAGTTATTAGATGTGACAAATATATCCCGAATACAACAAGTGGTACAAGAAATAAAACCACATATAATTATTCATTGTGCTGCCTATACGAAAGTAGATCATGCGGAGAAAGAACAGGATCTTGCATATAGAATAAATGCAATCGGAGCTAGAAATGTAGCGGTTGCTTCACAATTAGTAGGGGCGAAGCTAGTTTATATTAGTACTGATTATGTATTTCAAGGTGCCAGACCAGATGGATACGACGAATTTCATAGTCCAGCGCCGATAAATATATATGGAGCCTCTAAGTATGCGGGGGAGCAGTTCGTCAAAGAGTTACATAATAAATATTTTATCGTTCGCACATCGTGGCTATATGGTAAATATGGAAATAATTTCGTGAAAACGATGATGCGATTAGGAAAAGAAAGAGATGAAATATCTGTTGTAGCGGATCAAGTTGGCTCGCCTACGTATGTGGCGGATTTAAATATGGTTATTAATAAGCTCATTCATACTTCTTTATACGGTACATACCACGTATCAAACAGAGGCTCATGCTCTTGGTTTGAATTTGCACAAAAGATATTTTCGTATGCAAATATGAAAGTGAATGTATTACCTGTTTCAACGGAAGAATTCGGGGCTGCAGCTGCGAGGCCCAAATATTCTATTTTTCAACACAACATGCTACGATTAAATGGTTTTTCACAAATGCCTTCTTGGGAAGAAGGATTAGAGCGGTTTTTTATAGAAACCAAAAGTCATTAACAAATTTCTGTTAATGACTTTTTTGTTTGCCTTTAAGCGGTTTTATGGTACTATAATTATAGTATCAGGTACTAATAACAAGTATAAGTATTTCTGGGAGGATATATCATGGAACTATTACAAGGGAAAACATTTGTTGTTATGGGCGTTGCGAACCAAAGAAGTATTGCATGGGGAATTGCTCGCTCTTTGCATAATGCAGGTGCAAAATTAATATTCACATATGCAGGAGAACGTTTAGAAAGAAACGTTCGTGAATTAGCGGACACATTAGAAGGACAAGAATCACTTGTATTACCTTGTGATGTAACGAATGATGAGGAACTTACAGCTTGCTTTGAAACAATTAAACAAGAAGTAGGTACTATTCACGGTGTAGCACATTGTATTGCTTTTGCAAATCGCGATGACTTAAAAGGTGAATTTGTAGATACTTCTCGCGATGGATTTTTACTTGCACAAAATATTAGTGCATTCTCTTTAACAGCTGTAGCAAGAGAAGCAAAAAAAGTAATGACAGAAGGCGGAAATATTTTAACGTTAACATACCTTGGCGGCGAGCGCGTTGTGAAAAATTATAACGTTATGGGTGTTGCGAAAGCTTCATTAGAAGCGAGCGTGAAATATTTAGCGAACGATTTAGGTCAACATGGTATTCGTGTCAACGCTATTTCTGCAGGACCAATTCGTACGTTGTCTGCAAAAGGTGTAGGCGATTTCAACTCAATCTTAAGAGAAATTGAGGAGCGCGCACCACTTCGTCGTACAACAACTCCAGAAGAAGTTGGCGATACAGCAGTATTCCTATTCAGTGATTTAGCACGTGGAGTAACAGGAGAAAACATTCACGTTGATTCAGGGTATCATATCCTAGGATAAATAGAATATTAATTTTTAAAGGACAATCTCTAAATGCTGAGATTGTCCTTTTTATTTGTTCTGAGAAAGAACGATTTTTAACGAAAGTTCTTACCACGTGATGAATATAACTATAATAGTACACGATTTATTCAGCTACGTATGGAAGTGGGAGGGACGAGTGTGAAGAATAAAAATAAAAGTTCAACAGTTGGAAAACCGTTGTTATATATTGCGCAAGTAAGTTTAGAACTTGCTGCACCGAAAATAAAAAGGATTATCCTGACAAACTTTGAAAATGAAGATCAAAAAGAGCAAAGTAATAGACATGAAAATATTGTAAGCGGTGCTGTGGAAGAGGTAACAGAACAAGAACAACAAGAACAACAAGAAGAGCAGCAAGGGGAAGAAAAAATAGAAGAAGAAAAAGAAGAACACGCAGAACAAGAAGAGCAAGAACAACAAGAACCAGTAAGAACTGTCCCGTATAATAAATCATTTAAGGATATGAATAATGATGAAAAAATTCATTTTTTATTAAACCGCCCTCATTATATTCCGAAAGTAAGGTGCAGAATAAAAACAGCTACAGTTTCTTATGTTGGATCGATCATATCGTATCGTAATGGCATTGTATCTATTATGCCGCAAAATAGTATGAGAGATATTAGGTTGTCTATAGATGATATCCAATCGATTAGTATGGCTGGCTTTTAAATATGTAAAGGTGGTAGAAAGCTTCTACCACCCCAATAGTTTTTTAGTTTACTTAACGATAGAAACGTCGCGTAAGCATTGAATTGCACAGAAACAGCTTAAATCAACAGTAATACAAGTAGTTGTAGATATTAATCTTGCATTTGGTACAGCTAAAAACGTACAAATTGGATCGTCACCAGGTGGTACCGGAGAACTGTCACCTAAAACTACAGTTAATACACGTAGTACAGCACAGCTATCGTCATCTACACTTTCCACACGGAAAATTGGAGATCGGCAGCTAGTAAGGCTTGCAGATGGTGCGAATGCTTCAAAAGGTTCTCCAGTTTTTGTGTATAAAATAAAAGGGCGTGTATTAGCTACTGATGCAGTATTGTGTGCACCTAAGAATGGGATTTCACAACCAGATCCACATGTTGTTGTAGAACAATCTTGTAATTCATTGATGAATTTTACAACGTCAACTACACAATGAGAAGAGCCATGGTGTTTATTTTCGTTACAACTCATTAATGTCACTCCTTATCTTCTTGTTTGTATTTACATTAATAAGATATTGGAGTCGAGGAGATTTGGTCACAATCTCAAGACCTTTTTTTTTAAATAGGCGAAAGAGGATAAGGGAAGGTGGAATTATGCTGTTTACAAGCTGGCTTTTATTTTTTATTTTTGCGTTAGCTGCTTTTAGGCTCACTCGTTTAATTGTATATGATAAAATAACAGCCTTTTTGCGAAGACCATTTATTGATGAATTAGAGATTACGGAGCCGGATGGAAGTGTATCAACATTTACAAAAGTAAAAGGTAAAGGATTAAGAAAGTGGATTGGTGAATTGTTAAGCTGTTATTGGTGTACAGGTGTATGGGTTAGTGCTTTTTTATTAGTTTTATATAATTGGATTCCTATCATTGCGGAGCCGTTACTTGCATTATTAGCCATTGCAGGTGCAGCAGCAATCATTGAAACAGTTACAGGATATTTTATGGGAGAATAATATTTTTTCATAATAAGAGAAAAAGCGGAGTTTAAAAGAATCAGGGAACGGAAATAAAGAGTTGTTCATATAGTAAATAGACAGAATTGACAGTAGAGGAGATGTTTGCTGTGAGCAATAATCCAAGGCAAAATTCATATGACCTGCAGCAGTGGTATCATATACAGCAACAACACCAAGCACAACAACAGGCATATCAAGAACAATTACAACAACAAGGATTTGTGAAGAAAAAGGGATGCAATTGTGGGAAAAAGAAGAACGCAATAAAACAATATGAAGAATGAAACACTCATGCTACTGTGAGTGTTTTTTATTATATAAAAAGCGGTATTTCTGTATTAGAAATACCGCTTTTTACTAACTAATTTGTGCAACTGTTAATGCTGCTGCGCGGATGTCTACAGTTCCAATTAACTGAACTGGCACAATTTGAATTAAGTCACCAGGATTTAAGTTAATAAGAATAACACCACTGGATACATCTACTTCACCAGTACCAATAACGTTAGAACGAACTGCTGTACCTGATCCAGGAATAATGTTAGCTGGCGTATTTAATGATAAGAAGAAACGACCAGCTTCTGGTGCAACAGGTGAGTTATCAAGACTAATTGTTAATGTATAACTGATTTGATAAATACCAGCTCGTAGAATTCGAATGCCATCTCCGACACTTACTGTATCGTTGATTACAGGAACAGTAATATTTGGATTTGGACTTACGCTAGGTAATAATAGTGGTGTAAATAGTGAAGCAAACTGAGGTGCAGAAGCATTGAAAGCAAAACCAAAGGCAGGTAGTGTACTAGCTGGCTTCGCCTCACAATCGATTTTAGTAAATTCGCAATCAGAAGAGAACATGTTTTTCACTCCTTTATCTGTTTCTACTTTCAGTTAATGAAAAGGACAGGTTCTATGTTCTAGACAAGTTCCCAATTTTAAGAAATTTACATAAGAATACTCTTTAAGCATGGATTGGGTGGCAGAATTATCTGCCACCCAATCCATGCTTAACTCATTATTTAGTTTTAAATAGAAACATCGCGTAAGCATTGAATAGCGCAGAAGCAACTTAAATCAACAGTAATGCAAGTGGAGGTTGATATTAGTCTTGCATTTGGTACAGCTAAAAACGTACAGATTGGGTCGTCACCAGGTGGTACAGCGGTACCATCACCTAAAACTACAGTTAATACACGCAATACAGCACAGTCATCATCATCTATACTTTCTACGCGGAAAATAGGAGATCGGCAACTAGTAAGGCTTGAAGATGGTGCGAATGCTTCAAAAGGTTCTCCAGTTTTTGTGTATAAAATAAAAGGACGTGTATTAGCTACTGATGCATTGTTATGTGCACCTAAAAATGGAACTTCGCAACCAGATCCACATGTTGTCGTTGCACATTCTTGTAGTTCATGTATAAAACGAACAACATTCGATACACAGTTGAAATCACACTCATGTTGATGATCTTCATTACAATTGCAGCTCATTATGTTCACTCCTTCTCGTGAGTTCTGACATACACTATTACAATATGAGTGGGATATGGTTGATATTACGTTAATTCTTATGATAAAAACAAGGAATTTATATAGGAGGGATGTACATAACGCATTATAAAAAAAGACATCCTTATTTAGTGGATGTCTTTTCAGGTAAATCTTTTCGCACAGTATATAAAAAACGAGATATATCTAATTTCTTTCCTCTGAAAAATTGCGGAGAAGAAATGTAAAGTTCTTCTTTCGCACGTGTAATGGCGACATAAAGTAATCGGCGTTCTTCTTCTAATGCTTCAGAAGTTTCCGTAACACGATCATTTGCATCTTTTAAAGAAGAAGTATGCGGCAGGATCCCATCACTCGCTCCAAGTAAAAAGACACATGGAAATTCAAGGCCTTTTGCGTTATGAATTGACATAAGTGAAACGGCATCTTTTTGCGGCATTGTTTTTAATGCTTCCATTTCTTTTTGACCTTGAATTGCTTCGTCAATAAATTGTAAATAAGCTGGAATATCGGTGAAACGAGTTGCAGACTCCATTAATTCTTCCAACATTTCTTCTTGTATGTCTTTATGCATCGTAAAGGAAGAACGATCGTTACTTTGTAAGTACTCTAAATATTTTCCTTTACCATGAATGATTTCTTTTAATGCTTTTTTCGGTTCTAATTCTTTAATAAATTTAATAAAATCAATACGCTCATTTACTTTTTTCACTTGAAAAGGTTTTAAGCTCGGATTTAATAATAAGAAATGAAGAAGAGAAGGAAAACGGCCTTCACCATATTTCCATTGTTCACGCTCAATAAATGAAATACAATCATCACGTCCGATATACATCGTCGGCAATATGTTTGAAAGTGATTCTAGTCGAAACGGCTCAATCACGAGTCTTAAATGATCTAATACAGGCTTAATTAAAGAATGTTCATAAAATGATTGGCTCGCCCCGTGTTTAATAAACGGGATTTTATGAATGGTAAGCTGATCAAGTAACGAACGGCTTACAGAATGTGTGCGATACAGTAAACAAAAATCTTTATAGTTTCGTTCACCGCTATCCACTTTTTCTTGAATGAGCTGTAAAATTTGATTTGCTTCATCAAGAGTCGTAGCAGGTCTTGAATAAAAAGGTTGTACACCTTCCTCACGAACGGAGTATAGCTCTTTATCAAAACGTTCTTGATTTAATTTTATAACTTCATTTCCAAGCCCGACGATAAAGGGATTGGATCGATAATTCGTATTTAGTGCAATGATTGTTGTGTTATCAAATTCTTTTGGAAAAGATAAAATTATTTGGTGACTTGCCCCTCGCCAGCCATAGATAGCTTGATCATCATCACCTGCGATGAACAAATTATTTCTTGGTGTGGCTAACAATTTTACAATTTCATATTGTGCATACGATGTATCTTGAAACTCATCTACTTCAATGTAGTGAAAACGTTGTTGTAATTGAGTTAGTAAAGGAGCATTATTTTCTAACATATAATATGTTTCCAATAAGATGTCATCGAAATCAATATAATTGTATCGTTGTTTTACTTCTTCAAAACGTTCATATACTTCTTTAAATTCTTGTTCCACTGGTGTTTTCGCTTTTACATCTTTCGGACGATTTAATTTGTTTTTCTCAAGTGAAATCATCGCGAGTATCGTTTCCGCATCATAATCGTCTTTTAAACGCAATTCTTTTAAGATTTTCTTTATCATAATTTGTTTATGTTTTTCATTTGCTAAAATTTGCTGATTATACCCTTGACTACGAAGCAATTTTAAGAAAACAGAGTGGAATGTACCAGCAACAACATAGCTACTTGCTGCATGATTCATACCTGGTAACTTCGCAACACGACTTCGGATTTCTTCAGCTGCTTTTTGTGTAAATGTAAGTAATAAAATATTTCGTGGATGAACTTGTTTTACATTTACTAAATAACCAACGCGAGTTGTTAAAACAGATGTTTTCCCGCTTCCAGCACCAGCTAGTGTGAGAACAGGACCTTCTGTTGTGCGCACGGCTTCTAATTGTTTTTCATTTAAAAAAACATTTTGTTGTTCGAGAGCGCGGAAATAAGCCGCATCTACATCTTCTTCCATAATTAAATGGGTAGATGTTTTCGGAATATGATATGTCGCACGCGGAATATCGGCGTGTGTTAACGATTTTTGTGAAAATTTTTCTTGTGTCATATGTTCACCTTCAAAACTATAGCATCAACATTTAACTTTAGCGGAAGAAAAAGAAAATAGCAATGTAAAAAACAGGAGGGGTCACCTCCTGCTTTCAAATTACAATTCTTTTATCATTACGACGTGCGGGATATTTGCTTCCATAAATACATCAGAACTCGTTACATAGCCAAGTTTTTTATAGAAATCTTCAGCATGTGTTTGAGCATGAAGTTTCAATTTTGGTAGCGAATTTTCTTTTGCATACGCTTCAAGCGCATCCATAACAATTTTTCCGATACCTTTTTTACGATGGGAACCTAGCACGCAAATGCGTTCCATTTTCCCTATACCATCAAGGGTGCGAAAACGTCCAGCACCAACTGGAACATCATTGTCATATATAACAACGTGTGCTGAAGTTTCTTCAAACTCATCGTACTCTTCTTCAGCAGAGACACGTTGTTCATTTACAAACACTTGTTTACGTACAGAGAATGCATCTCTTAGTTGTTCGTCCGTTTGTACAATCTGTGCGTGCAAATTAGTTGTTCCCCTTTCCAAGGTGGAATGTTTCGTGTACAGTCCATGTTCCATTTTCTAATTGATATAGAAGATGGAAACGATCAATTGGTTGTTCATAATAGAAATCTTTCATACGTAATCGACCCAATACATCAGCATGCTCTGCATCTGATAAGCCTTGTCCGATTGTTAAGTGAGGTACGAAAGCATATTCGCGTTCTTGTGTGAATAACCCGCCATGCATTTCTTCATTTAAGAAAGTAAGTTCAGGTGTTTTTTCTACTTTAAAATAAAGGACGTTATTAACAGGTGCGAATGAACCAACTTTCCCAACATGAAGGGTGAAAGGATTCGTTTTACCTGCGATTGTATGTAGCTCGTTTACAATCGATTCTAATTGTTCATCTTGCGTCTCAAAGGGTGTTTTCAATGTAATATGTGGCGGAACTAATGCGTAGTGCGGGTCATAACGCTTACGCAATCCGTTCGCTTTATCTTGAATCATTTTAGATGGAAAAATTACAATGCCTAATTTCATGTTCCAATTCCTCCCTTTGTAAGTCTAGTTAGATTTTGAGATAAATAAATCTCTTTATCTATTATATCAAATTATTCTGAATACTGCTCTCTATTATTTCATTGATAGAATATGAGAGAAGGCTTTCGGTAAATCAGTTTGCCAATATTTCCAAGTATGATTACCTTCAAACTCCTCGTAATGCGTAATGAAATTTCTATCTGTGAGAAGTGTATTTAACTCACGGTTTGGTTCTACGAAATCAGATACTTGTCCATCAGTACGCTTTACAGCCGTTTCTTCTGTACCAATGACGTGATACAGTTCTAATGCTTGTGGATCTTTGAAGTCTTTTGCTAAGTTCATCACTGTCTCATCCACAAATGGTGATTGCATAACGACTTTACCGAATGTATGCGGATACATAAGTGCAGTCATAAAGGAAACTGTTCCGCCAAGAGAATCACCAATTAAAACACGACCTTTTCCCATTTGGTACGTTGGATAATTTTCATCAATATATGGTGCAAGTTCATGAGCAAGGAAACGAATATATGCAGCATTTTTCACTTCACTTGGGAAATATTTTTCTTTACGATCCTGTACATTTTTATATGGAATACCGACAATAATTGTACGGTCAATTTCTTCAGTTTCACGAAGGCGCTCAATTACACGGTGCGCTTTACCAAGCTGAAAATAATCTCTACCATCTTGTGCAATTACAACTGTATGTTTGTGCAGTGGTGTGTAATTTACTGGCAAATAAACGAGAAGCGTAACGTCTTCTTGAAGTGATGCGCTATAAAATGAAATTTCTTCAATTCTCCCTATTGTTTGACTCATGTAGATCCCCCTAAATAAAAATTTACTGTAACGATTGTAAGAGCGACGCTTGTAGTGAAAAAGGAAATAAATATTCACTAATTGGTGCCTTAATTTCTATTTTACCATAATGGTACGAAGAATCTAAAAAATTAGTATTTAAGTTACGAAAGAAAACGGATATAATGAAGTGGGATTTTTGACAGGTGAGAGGGGAGACAGGATTTGAAACAAGAAAAATCAATCGCACTACCATTGGCTATTTCTATAATTGCTATTTCCTTTGCAGCAGTTTTTGTAAAGATGTCCTCAGCACCATCTTCAATATTAAGTATGTACCGCTTATGGATTATCGTACTTATTATGCTGCCTATCGTATGGAAAAAAAGAGAGGAATTTAATAGGATTCAAATGAAAGATTGGGGCTTTTTAATTGGATCTGGTTTCTTTTTAGCACTTCATTTTCTTTTATGGTTTGAATCTTTAAAGCATACAACAGTTGCTAGTTCAACAATTATTTTGGCACTTCAACCGATCGTATCTTTAGTTGGAGGTTTTTTTCTGTTTAAAGAAAGAACAACATATTCAGCCATTGCAACGATGGGAATCGCTATTCTAGGCGTAATGTGCATTGGTTGGGGAGATTTAGGTTTAAGTAAGCAAGCAATTTATGGAGACATATTATCCTTTCTAAGTGTAATAGCAGTTGTCGGTTATTTATTTATCGGGCAAACGACAGTAAAGAAAGTATCACACTGGATTTATAGCTTTACAGTCTTTGCATTCGCAGGTCTTTTTATGGGGATTTATAATGTCATATTGCAAGTACCCTTTACAGGTTATACGAAGTGGGATTGGACCGTTTTTCTTTTACTTGCGGTTGTGCCGACAGTGTCACATGTAATTAATAACTGGCTATTAAATTATGTAAATGCAACGACAATTTCAATGAGTATTTTAGGAGAACCTGTTGGAGCATCTATACTTGCGTTCTTCTTACTTGGAGAAAAATTAAATGCAATGCAAATTATCGGTAGCATGCTCGTATTGTTTGGTGTATCTGTTTTCTTACTGCAGCAACAAAAGCGAACAGCAAAAAATGTCGTAAACGAGCCGGTGTACACACAGGAATTATAGTGTTAGGGGAGAAAAGAGAAGTTGTGATACTTCTCTTTTTGTTTTATAGAAATACGGGCGTAGAAGGGGAAGGGAAATGGAGTTTCCATCAAAAAAAGATACATGGTTATATCCAATTTTTTTTATTGTTTTGGGTGCTTGTTTTGCACCAATTTTTGTAGGGAGAGAATATTTTCTTTTGCTTTTTACAATTCCATTAGCAATGTTGTTTAGCTGGAGTTGTTTTTTGGCAAAATATATTGCCCGGGAAGAAATAATTACGATTAGATCGGGTCTCGTTACAAAACGTATTTTTATACGAGATATAAAACAAATTTCAAATACGAAAAATCCAATAGCAGCCCATGCATTATCATTTGACCGACTTGAAATTGTTTACGATACACATAAAACAGAAAGTATTTCTCCAAGAAATAAAGAACAATTTATTAATCTTGTAAAAAGTAAAAACTCAAATATTGAAATCAAGTAAAAGAGTGGCTACGAAGCCACTCTTTTACTTTGGATTTGTCATATAAGGTTGTACATGAATGACACATAGGTCACGGAATTTGCCTTCAGCAGTTGTGACAATTACGACTGCTCTACCTGCGCTTTTTCCAGTAATTGTCACGGTGTCACCTTTTGGATATATGGTGATGATATCAGAATTCATATTTGACCAAATAAGCTCTTTATTCGTTGCTTGTATTGGCAAAATGGAAGCTGATAACACAATGTTTTGTCCCGTTTTTATTTTTAATTTATGTTTTTCCATATGAACACCGATGACTGAAATAACAGAAGGAGCAATTGAAATTTTAGGCGGGTTAGGTTGCATGTTTAAACAAGACGCAGAAGTATTTGTGATAGGTGAAAATTTTCGTGTTTGTTGTTGCTGGAAAGCTGCTAACATGTTGGAGTCCCCTTTCTGTATAAGTGCTGATACTCATACTATAAAGGAGTAGTGTTATGTTAAATTTAACGAAACATAAAGAATTTGTTAAATTTGATAAGAAGATTGTCGAACTGTAAAAATCTCTGCTGTTACGATAACAGCAGAGATTTTTTTATAAATTATGACGATGTTGTTTTTCGAAATCCTCAAATTGCTCTTCAACTTCTTTTGAAGGTTGTGTTAGTAAACTAACAATTACGATGGCTAGTAAACTAATAGCGAAACCTGGAATCATTTCATATAAGAAATCTTTTAAGAATTTGAATTGAGTCCATATAATAACAGTAGCGGCACCAGAAATCATACCAGCAAGCGCGCCCCATTTCGTCATACGTTTCCAATATAAGCTTAATAAAATAGCAGGTCCGAATGAAGAACCGAACCCAGCCCAAGCGTATCCAACAAGAGCTAAAATCGTATCATTTTGTTTAAGCGCTAATGCACATCCAATTAAAGCGATAACAAGAACAGCCATACGACCGACAAATACAAGTTCTTTATCAGAAGCATCACGCTTAAAGAATGTTCTATATAAGTCTTCTGTTACTGCACTCGAAGTAACGAGAAGTTGAGAAGAAATTGTACTCATAATAGCTGCTAAAATAGCTGCTAATAAAAATCCAGTAATAAGTGGATGGAATAAAATAGTGCCAAGTTCAACGAAAATCGTTTCTGGATCAGAAAGTTTTAAACCTGCTTTTGAATAGTATGCAATACCGATAAGGCCAGTAAACATAGCTCCAGCAACAGAGAAAATCATCCAGCTCATACCAATACGTCGTGCACTTTTAATTTCTTTTACAGAAGAAATCGCCATAAAGCGTACAATAATATGTGGTTGTCCAACATAACCAAGGCCCCATGCGAATAATGAAATAATTCCTAATACAGAAGTACCTTTAAAAATATCTAATAATGCCGGATCGATAGATTTAATTGTTTCAAATGCTGGACCAAGTCCATTTACGTGCATAATTGTTACGACTGGAACAAGAATAAGAGCGACTACCATAATGATTCCTTGCACGAAGTCTGTCCAACTTACAGCTAAAAATCCACCAAATAATGTGTAAGCTACGACAACTCCACCAACGATAAGAAGACCAACATGGTAATTGAGTCCAAATGAATTTTCGAATAATACAGCACCAGAGACAAATCCTGAAGCTACATAAAACGTGAAAAATATCATAATAACAAGTCCAGATACTAAACGTAGCATATGGGATTTGTCGTGGAAACGGTGTTCCAAAAATTCTGGGATAGTAATAGAGTTATTTGCAATTTCAGAGTAGGTACGTAAGCGAGGAGCGACATAAAGCCAGTTTGCATATGCGCCTAATGTTAGGCCAATCGCAATCCAGCTACTACTTAATCCAACGCTAAACATTGCACCGGGTAAGCCCATTAAAAGCCAACCACTCATATCAGCTGCTCCAGCACTTAATGCTGTTACTGCGGGGCCTAGTGTACGCCCGCCAAGCATATAATCTGTTAAGTTGGATGTTTGCTTATAAGCGAAATAGCCGATAATTAGCATCCCAAGCATGTAAATAGAGATAGAAGTTAAAATTAACATCTGCGTACTCATGTAGTTCCCCTTTCTTTTGTCATGTCTTTTGATGCGTTATGCATATTTATCCCGCATGAACGGGCAGTAAAACTCCCACCTTAAAATTGGATGGGCAAGGAAGTTAGGTGGGAGATCAACTGCCCGTAAATGCCCGATTAGTTCAACTAATAATAAGTGGGGGATGAACAAAACCCCTACTGATTAAAGTTTCACTTTATAATCTATCATGATTATTCTGAAAAATCCATATAGAAATACGAATTTTCAGAAATGTAAGCGTTTTTTGATGTTATTTTACTTTTTTAATATATAATATTCATACAAAAAACCTTATTTTTAATAGAGTATTTATTATATTTACATAAAAAGAGGTTGTTTTGTCAATATAATATTGAAAGGAAAGAAAAATAAAATTTTTAAAAAAGTATTGACTTGTGAAAAAAGTCAGGTCTATAATGAGTGCAACTTAAAAAAATGCAAGCGTTGATGAAGAAGAGTACACATGATGAACATGTCAGAGAGCTGATGGTTGGTGCGAATCAGTATGGAATTGATGTGGAATGGGCTTCGGAGCTTCCAAACCGAAACGAAAGAAGTAGGCTTTGGCGACATGATCTCATCGATACAAGAGACACGTATTGTTTTTGATACGGTAAAGTGCGTTACATTTGTAACGAATTAAGGTGGCACCACGGGAGTACCCGTCCTTTCTATAGGATGAGTACTCCCTTTTTGTGTATAAAAAATTAAATAAATGAAATCGTTTAAGTAAGAAGAGTACGTATATTGGAGACGTTACAGAGAGCCGGGAATAGGTGGGAGCCCGGTACGGTGCCATATACGGAATGGGCTTACGAGAGGTATGCTGAACAATTATTTTTAGTAGGCAACCCGGGTTCCGCCGTTACAAGGATAAGGTATAAAATTTGTACCTGAACAAAGCGGGATGCTTTTGCATCCAACACGAGGTGGTACCGCGGTATATTTATCGTCCTCTACATATTTTCGATATGTAGGGGACTTTTTTATTTTTCAGAGTGAGGTGAAGGACATGATGACGAAAGAAGAATTTATAAAACAAAAAAGAGAGAGAAAGACATTTTTAGTAATTACTGAAGAAGAAGGAGATAGCATTACGCCAATTTCTTTATATAGACGTATGAAAGGAAAGAAGAAATTTTTATTAGAAAGTTCACAGCTTCATCAAGATAAAGGGCGTTATTCTTACTTAGGATGTAATCCTTATGAAGAAGTAAAAAGCGTTGGTACGGAAGTAGAACGAACGATTTTCGGCCGGGCAGAAAAGTTACAAGGTAACGTACTACAAGTGTTAGAAGAAATAATCGCACCATCACAAGTAGACAGCCCATTTCCATTTTGCGGAGGAGCAGTTGGTTATATTGGATATGATGTCATTCGGCAGTATGAAAACATTGGAGCGGATTTACACGACCCATTAAATATTCCGGAAGTACACCTCTTACTATATCGTGAGTTTATCGTTTACGATCATTTACGCCAAAGGTTGTCGTTTGTATATGTATGCAGGGAAGATGATTCAGCAGATTATGAGGAAGTATACGAAAGGCTACGAGTATACAAAGAGGAAGTGCTACAAGGAGAAGAAACTGAAGTAAATGCAATACAATCCACATTATCATTCACTTCTTCTATAACGGAAAAAGAGTTTTGTGGGATGGTAGAAATGGCGAAAGAACATATAAGAGCTGGAGACATATTCCAAGTCGTACTGTCACAGCGTTTACAAAGTGAATGTATTGGTGATCCATTCGCGTTATACCGAAAACTTCGAATTGCAAATCCATCACCATATATGTTCTATATCGATTTTCAAGATTATGTTGTACTCGGTTCTTCACCGGAAAGTTTGCTATCAGTAAGAGAGAATAAAGTGATGACGAATCCAATTGCTGGTACAAGACCGAGGGGGAAAACGAAAAGGGAAGATGAGGAAATCGAAAAAGAACTGTTAGGCAATGAGAAAGAGCGAGCAGAGCATATGATGCTTGTAGATCTTGGGCGAAACGATATTGGTAGAGTGAGCGAAATCGGCTCGGTTACGATAGATAAATATATGAAAGTAGAAAAATACTCTCACGTTATGCACATTGTATCTGAAGTTTACGGAATATTGCGGAAACAAATGAGCGGATTTGATGCATTAGCGTATTGCCTACCAGCAGGAACAGTGTCGGGAGCTCCGAAAATTAGAGCGATGGAAATTATAAATGAGCTAGAGAATGAAAAAAGAAATGTATACGCCGGAGCAGTTGGATACGTTAGTTTTTCAGGAAATCTTGATATGGCGCTCGCCATTCGAACGATGGTCGTAAAGGATGAAAAAGCATACGTTCAAGCAGGAGCAGGAGTCGTTTACGATTCAGATCCAGTAGCTGAATATGAAGAAACATTAAATAAAGCGAGAGCGCTTTTGGAGGTTATGAAATGATTGTACTTATCGATAATTACGATTCGTTCACATATAACTTGTACCAACTGTTAGGCGAACATGAAGAAGAAATTGTAGTTGTAAGAAATGATGAAATAACGATAGAACAGTTAGAAGAGATGAATCCAAGAGGAATTGTACTTTCACCAGGACCAGGAAAACCAGAGGATGCCGGCATTTGTATCGACGTCATCCGCCATTTTTATAAGAACGTTCCCATATTAGGGATTTGTCTAGGCCACCAAGCGATCATAGCTGCATTTGGAGGAGACATTGTTAGAGCAGAACGTATTAAACACGGAAAAACATCGCGTGTGAAACATAACGGAACGTCAATCTTTTCATACGCTACACAGCCGCTAACGGCGATGCGCTATCATTCCCTTGTTGCAGAGCACACGAGCTTGCCAAAGTGTTTTGACATATTAGCGACAGCGATGGACGATGGAGAAATAATGGCAGTCCGTCACAATTATTATCCGCTCTTCGGATTACAGTTTCATCCGGAATCAATCGCAACAGAAGAAGGCGGAAAGTTAATACGTGCCTTTTTAACAGAAGTAAAAGAGGAGGAAAGAGTATGAATAACTATCTTCGTAAATTAGTGGAGGGTCAACATTTAACAGAAGAGGAAATGTATAAAGCAGGACTACTTTTATTAAGTGAAAACATATTAGAAAGTGAAATTGCAGCTTTCTTAGTCTTACTGAAAGCGAAAGGTGAAACTGCAGAAGAAATATACGGCCTTGTTCGAGCTCTTCGCGAAAAGGCACTACCATTTTCGAACCATATACAAGGAGCAATGGACAATTGCGGGACGGGTGGTGACGGTGCTCAAACGTTTAATATTAGCACAACATCAGCATTCGTACTGGCAGGAGCAGGTGTAAAGGTTGCAAAACATGGTAATCGTGCTGTTTCTAGTAAAACAGGAAGTGCAGACTTATTAGAAGAACTAGGTGTAAATATTAGTAGTACGCCAAGCGAAATTGATTATTTACTAGAGCATGTAGGTATTGCATTTTTATTTGCACCAGCGATGCATCCAGCACTAAGGCGCATTATGAAAATAAGAAAAGAATTAAACGTACCGACGATCTTTAACTTAATTGGCCCTTTAACAAATCCAGTGAATTTAGAAACACAATTTGTCGGTATTTATAAACGAGATATGTTATTACCAGTTGCACAAGTATTACAAAAATTAGGCCGGAAACAAGCGCTTGTCGTAAATGGAAGTGGTTTTTTAGATGAAGCATCATTACAAGGGGAAAATCATGTAGTCCTTTTAAAAGATAATGAAATAGTGGAAATGAGTATTGATCCAGAAAAGTATGGTTTTTCAAGAGTGAAAAATGAAGAAATTAGAGGGGGGAATTCAAAAGAAAATGCAAAGATTACAGTCGGCGTATTGAGCGGAGAAAAGAGTGTTTATCGCGATACAGTTTTATTAAATGCAGGTCTAGCTCTTTTCGCAAATGGAAAAACGGAAACGATTGAAGAAGGAATTAAACTCGCGGCACATAGCATTGACTCTGGAAAAGCATTAGCCAAATTAAACTTATTAATTGTAGCAAGCAACGAAAAATTAGAAAGGGTGAACTAAAGTGGGGACGATTTTAGATAAAATTGTAGAACAGAAGAAAAAGGAAGTTGCGGAGTTATATGAAATATATACACCAGTAAAAACAAAAAGAAAGACACATTCACTTGTAGAAGCGTTACAGCAGTTTACTGTCATTGCAGAAGTAAAGCGAGCATCACCATCAAAAGGAGATATCAATTTACACGTTGACGTACGAAAACAAGTGGGAACATATGAGAAATGTGGTGCAGGAGCAGTATCTGTTTTAACAGATGGTCAATTTTTTAAAGGATCGTTTCAAGATTTACAAACAGCAAGAGAAGAAAGTAACATTCCGCTTTTATGTAAAGATTTCATAATCGATAAGATTCAAATCGATAGAGCGTATGAAGCGGGAGCAGATATTATTTTACTAATCGTAGCAGCGTTAACGAAAGAGAAGTTAAAAGAGTTGTATAGCTACGTGTTAGAAAAAGGATTGGAAGCGATTGTTGAAGTTCATGATGAACAGGAATTAGAAACTGCGATTGTATTAAATCCGCACGTTATTGGCATTAATAATCGTAATTTAAAAACGTTCGAAGTAGATTTAAGCCAAACTGAAAAGCTTGGAAAAAGATTGAATGAGGAGAAACTACTTTGGATTAGTGAAAGTGGCATTCATTCAAAAGAAGATATTATTCGTGTTAAAAGAGCTGGAGCCAAAGGTGTATTAGTTGGAGAGGCGCTTATGACATCATCTTCTATTAGTAGTTTTTTTGAAGATTGTAAGGTGAATATATGAAAGTGAAAATTTGCGGCATCACTGATGTGGAAACAGCGAAAAGTGCGTGCGAATATGGCGCAGATGCACTCGGATTTGTTTTTGCAGAAAGTAAACGGAAAATCACTCCAAAGAGAGCGAAAGAAATCATTCAGGAGCTTCCAGCCAACGTGTTAAAAATCGGTGTTTTCGTAAATGAATCAGTAGAAGTGATCCAGAAAATTGCAGATGAGTGTGGGTTAACACATGTACAACTACATGGGGATGAAGACAATCATCAAATTAGAAGATTGAATATTCCGTCTGTAAAATCGCTAGGAGTAACTTCAGAGAGTGATATGAAAAACGCCCAAGGGTATGAAGCGGATTATATATTATTTGATAGCCCGAAAGAAAAGTTTCATGGAGGAAATGGAAAGACATTTTCATGGGAACTACTTGGGCATATACCAAAAGAATTGCGAAAGAAAACGATATTAGCTGGTGGATTAAACGCTCTTAATATAGAAGAAGCAATTCGAATTGTTCGGCCTTATATGGTTGATGTGAGCAGCGGAGTAGAGACAGAAGGAAAGAAAGATGTAGAGAAAATAAAACAATTTATTATAAAAGCGAAGGAGTGTTCCAAATGAACTACGCATATCCAGATGAAAAAGGACATTACGGTATATACGGAGGACGATACGTTCCAGAAACGTTAATGCAATCTGTACTAGAACTAGAAGAAGCATATAAAGAAGCGATGCAAGATGAGGCATTTCAAAAGGAATTAAATCATTATTTAAAAACGTACGTCGGAAGAGAAACACCGCTTTATTTCGCTGAAAATCTGACGAAGTATTGCGGAGGTGCAAAGATTTATTTAAAACGTGAAGATTTGAATCATACAGGAGCTCATAAAATTAACAATACAATTGGTCAGGCACTACTTGCGGTGCGAATGGGTAAGAAAAAAGTTGTCGCTGAAACAGGAGCTGGACAACACGGAGTTGCAACAGCTACTGTATGTGCTCTTCTCGGGTTAGAATGCGTCATTTTTATGGGAGAAGAAGATGTAAGACGTCAAAAATTAAATGTGTTCCGAATGGAATTACTCGGAGCGAAAGTAGAAAGTGTAGCGGCAGGTAGCGGTACATTAAAAGATGCGGTAAACGAGGCGCTTCGTTACTGGGTTTCACATGTGCATGATACGCACTACATTATGGGATCTGTTCTCGGACCACATCCATTCCCGCAAATTGTCCGTGATTTCCAAAGTGTAATTGGAAATGAAACGAAAAAACAATATGAGGCGTTAGAAGGAAAGTTACCAGAAGCAGTCGTTGCTTGTATTGGCGGTGGTAGTAATGCGATGGGGATGTTTTATCCGTTCGTACACGATGAAGAAGTTGCTCTTTACGGCGTAGAAGCAGCTGGAAAAGGCGTTCATACAGAAAAGCATGCAGCAACTTTAACGAAAGGAAGCGTCGGTGTTTTACACGGATCAATGATGTATCTTCTGCAAAATGAAGAAGGGCAAATTCAAGAAGCACACTCTATTTCAGCAGGACTTGATTATCCAGGTGTTGGTCCAGAACATAGCTTGCTAAAAGATATTGGCCGCGTTTCTTATCATTCGATAACAGACGAAGAAGCATTAGAAGCATTTCAATTATTAACGAAAAAAGAAGGCATTATCCCGGCGTTAGAAAGTTCACATGCTGTCGCATACGCATTAAAATTAGCTCCGAAAATGAAGGAAGATGAAGGACTTGTTATTTGTTTATCTGGCCGTGGTGATAAAGATGTAGAGAGTATAAAACGTTATATGGAAGAGGTGTAAAAAATGGGAGTAGAAAAAATTAAAGCAGCGTTTGAAAATGGCAAGAAAGTATTTATTCCGTACGTAATGGGCGGAGATGGCGGCCTTGAAAAATTAAAAGAAAGAATTCGTTTTCTAGATGAAGCTGGAGCAAGCATCGTTGAAATTGGTATTCCGTTTTCAGATCCAGTCGCGGACGGCCCAACGATTCAAAGAGCAGGAAAGCGAGCGCTAGATAGCGGCGTAACATTAAAAGGCATTTTTCAAGCGTTAGCAGAGGTAAGGAAAGAAGTACAAATGCCTTTTGTTCTTATGACATATTTAAATCCGGTACTTGCATTCGGAAAAGAGAGATTCATTGAGAACTGTATAGAAGCAGGTGTAGACGGCATCATCGTTCCAGACTTACCGTATGAAGAACAAAATATTATTGCGCCGTTACTTCGAGAGGCAAACATTGCGCTCATTCCACTCGTTACCGTAACGAGTCCTATTGAAAGAATTGAAAAAATTACGAGTGAATCAGAAGGGTTCGTTTATGCTGTTACAGTAGCGGGCGTAACGGGAGTACGTCAAAACTTTAAAGAGGAGATTCATAGTTACTTAGAAAAAGTAAAATCACACGTCAACTTACCAGTAGTCGCTGGATTTGGCATCTCAACAAAAGAACATGTAGAAGAAATGGTTACAATATGCGACGGAGTTGTCGTTGGAAGTAAGATCATTGAGCTTTTAGAAAATGAAAAGCAAGAAGAAATATGTGAATTAATATATGCAACAAAACAAAAAGAAGAGGCGTAGTCTCTTCTTTTTGTTTTGCGTAATAAATGTTAAAATATACAGAAAATACATATAATTTAGAGGGTGAGAAGGCATGCTAAGACGTAAACTACTATATCTATTTTTAACTGTACCGCTATACGCTTGGCTCATTAGCATGACGAAAATAGAGTTAATGGCTCTATTTTTAGGATATGTATTTATCTTTTCCAACTTAAATCGCATTCAAGAACAGTCTATTTTAGAAATATGTCTATTTTCGATTAGTATAGAATTATTTAGTATCGTTTCGATTGTATTATTAAACGAATTATTTCTACGGATTCATTCATTTACATTAATGAAATTTTGGAATATTGCATTGCAAGCAATATGTACTTACATTGTGTTTGTTGTGTTGAAAAAAATAATCGGACAGCAGACAGTTTTTCAGGATAATAGAAAATGGGAGTGAATGAAAAGGGGCCGTTTGCCTCCTTTTTTAAATCTGTTTTAAAAACAATTGAAAATTACAACATCTGTTATATAATAGTTAAAAATTGTATTTTAAACGAAATGAGATGATAACATGGCCATATTGTTGGCACTTATCCCAATTATGATGATTTTCATTTGTTTATTTTTATTTAAACAAACGTCATTAAGGTCTTCGTTAATTTCTTATGCTGTATGTGTTGGAATCGTTTTACTCTCGCCAACGTTTCAATTAGGGATAAGTGAAACTGTGCACGCAACGATTAAAGGGTGGTTAATTTGTTTTATTGTCGGGTACGTTTTATTTTTCGGTATTTTTTTATTTCACCTCATGAACAAAATGGGGTACATCGATCAAGTAGCACGTTTTCTAGAAGAAGTTACTCAGGATCGCTTATTACAAATGCTGCTTATGTGTTTTGGCATTTGCCCGCTTATTGAATCAGTAAGTGGATTCGGTATCGGCTTCATGGTTGCAGCACCTATTTTTCTTTCACTAGGATATAAACCATTTCAAGCTGTACTGCTCTCATTCATCGGCTTACTAGCTAGTTCATGGGGCGCAATGGCAACTGGTACGATTATCGGTTCGCAGCTAATAAATATGCCTCTTACAACACTTGGTACAAATACAGCGCTATTAAGTATTCCGATGTTTGCTTACTTTGTTATTCTTTCTTTATACGTTGTTGGCGGCTGGCAAGCGGTTATAGAAAAGTGGAAAGAAGGAGTAGGATTCTTTCTATTATTTTCTCTCGGAATCTATCTTTCTAATGCGTACGTAAGTGTTGAACTAGCCGGGATATTAAGTTCTATCGTTACGATTACATTTGGCTTTCTTATCATTAAATTAAAAGGAAAAAGTGGGCAAAATCTTATAACAGAACATGCGGCTGCAACGGAGAGAGAAGTATCCATTATAAAAATTATTAGCCCTTATATATTTCTAACAGTTTGTATTTTACTTTCTCGCCTCGTTCCAGCATTACATGATTTGTTCAGATCATATGCGGTTCTTGATTTGAAATCATACTCTTACAAACTAGAGTTACTATATTCACCAGGATTTTGGCTCGGTATGACTTGCTTATTTACTATTATTTTCTTCCGCATCCCGTCTAATATTATTAAACAATCACTCTCGCAAACGATCAAACAATGGATTCCTTTTGCGATTACGACGACAATGTTTATCGCCATTTCAGAACTAATGGGTGCATCAGGCATGCATTCATTACTCGCAAAGACAGCTGGTGATACATTTGGAACATTTTTCGTTTTCGTTGCTCCGTTTATTGGTGCTATTGGTGGATTTTTAACAGGTAGTAACGCAGGATCAAATGCAATGTTTATAAAACTACAAATGCAAACCGCACAAAACGTAGCACTCCCGTGGCAATACGTCACAACACTGCAAAACACCGCATCATCAGTAGCAACAATCGCTTGCCCGTCACGGATTACACTAGGTGCTTACTTATGTAATATCCCTTACCGTGAAAATGAACTGTTAAAGAAGACGACGTTAATGATCTTTGGTGCGGTTTTGCTTGTAATGGTAGAAGTTATCGTTTGGTATATGTTGAGAAATTAAAAATCCTCCTAAAATAGGAGGATTTTTTTTATGAGTGGATAATGATTTAAATATGAATAGCTTCTACTAAATGAATAGGAGATGAAATGTATGCCCCTAAAAAACTACGGTGTGTTAAAAGGTACAGTTATACAATCAAAGATTGGAAAAGGGAAAACACCTCATTATCAAGTTCATTTACAGGGCGAGACTGGAGTAGATTATCGTATTGCTATTAACGTAAAGTCGCAAAGTTATCCGTCAGAAGTTTTATATTTTGCGAGTAACAATATTAGGTCAGAGGCGATTCATATTTTACCGACATTACCATTTGGTTTTACGGAAGTAAAAAATAATGAGCCGAAAGTAGCTTTAGATTATGTAAGAGGAAATCTATTTGACTCAAAACAAATGATTCCTTTGCCTCCCGAAAAAGCAGGTGCAGATAATGATTTAAACGAAAAAATAGAACGTTATATAAAGCGAGCGATGGAAGAAAAAGCAATTATTTACGCGTTTGGCGAAAGATGGGGACCAGAAGAAAATACACCAGATTCCTATTTTCATTTCAAACCAGGAAACGGTATACATGATATTCACATGAATCAAGGGAATGTAGAGAAATGGAAAGCTGATAATGGTATATGGCAAGACGGAGGAATACTCATTCACTTTGAAAAGGAAGAAGAATGGATTGGTATCTTTCTTGCCTTCCAATCACAGTCATGGTGTACCGATGAAGAGGGGCATGCTCGTGTTCCGGTTGAGCATTGTGATTATAAGGGGAATAATTAATAAGAAGAGGGCGTTCAAAAAGAACGCCCTCTTCTTATTTTATAAAACGAAAAACTAACGAGTGTAGAAAGACAAGAGAACAGCAGTGCCACACTAGAAAACGCAATGAGATACATATTATATTTCATAACCTGTCCAATTAGCTGATTACTGTTGTATTGAAACAGTCCTGCTATTATGTTGAATAAAAATAACACGATAAACATGACGACAACACCGTCTATTGATCCTTTAATGTCTGGTTTACTTAAAGCGATATGTGCGGAAATGCAAATGGCGATAAATAAAAATAACCAAAAGGAAGGATTCAATAAATTGCCGATTGTAAATAAGCTTTTCAATAATACAAACGTCGACAAGAGCATGTTTTGAATCATTTCTACATTAATAGAAGTAGAAGCAATCGTTTTTTCGAGAGTTGTATTAAATAAAAAATATGATTCTGGTACGAAATAGCGCATTAAAAGGATTAATGCAGTAATACCAGAAATAATAGGCCCAATACCGATAAAGAAATTCCCAATTCGTTGATACACACTTTTTTGATTGTATTGATGTTGTATATAACCTAAAGCCCCTTGACTTGTATCTGTTGGGAAGAACTGAGTCGCCACAATTTTATGACGGAACAGTACGCACATAATGGCATGTCCAAGTTCGTGAATCGGAACACCGATCCAAGCCGTTAATAGGAATCCTTTTCTTCCAAAAGCTCTCGACCAATACATGCGTGTGAGAGATTCTAAATAGCCTAATAGAAATCCAATTACAATGATAACGCCAATTAAAGATAATAATTGGATTACGCTTGTAAGGAGTATTTGAAAAATTGAGTTTACCAATTCCATTTTCTTTCATCCAATCTGTTAAAAATATTATTTATTCTGTTTCATAATAGCATTTTTTTTCAAGATTGCTAGCACATATATTTTCTTTCGGAAGAAGGATTTCAGAATCTTTTTCTTGTAGTCATGTTTTATGTACAAATTCATATATTGAACTTGTAACACCCTATAAGGTATATGCTTAAGGAGGGATAAGAGAATGAAATGTCCGTCATGTCATACAGAACATGCAGTAGAGGCAAAGTTTTGCGGGAATTGTGGACATTCGTTAACGGAAGAAGTAGTGGCAAGTAGTGGCAAAGAAGAAGGGCAGGAACAAGCGCGCGCGGCACAAGAAAAGGAAACGCGTCCAAATGAAACGGTAGAACAAGCGAAGCGGTTTGCGAGCGGCTATTTTCAATTTTTTAAACATGCATTACAAGCACCGACAGCGATTATGAAAAGCGGCACTATTGAAGTGCGAAATGGAATTGTAAGTCTTGTTCTTATTTGTTTTTTAGGAGCATGTATTTTTTATAGAATGATGAGTGCAGCATCAGCAGTTACGAGAACATTTGCACCAGATATATCTACTCCCACGTTTTTTGGAGAATCTATAACGGTCTTTTTCTTTTTATTAATTTTAACTTTATTTGTCGGATTTATTATTTTTGTAAGTGGTAAGATGATGAAATCATCTTTTTCGTTTCTTGAAGTATTTGGTATATGGGGAACGATAGCGACGCCGGCTATTGTCATATTAGTTCTTTCTTTTCTTTTTAGTTTTTTATTAATCTTTTTCTTACCGATATTATTATCGGTAGTTGCAACTTATATAGGGATTAGTATAACTGTAGCCGTATTAAAACTAGACAATGGCGGATTAGATCTCGTTTACACACTTATTATTGCAAATGTTTTAATTGGAATTGCAACGTTCATTGTACTTTGGTCTTACATTAGCACGATAATTCAAGCCTTAACACAGGGAATAACTGGCTTCTAATGAAAAGGTGGTTGACTGAATGAATGTATGTACAAAGTGCGGAGTTCAGTTTGAAGATGGTGTACAATTTTGTCAAAACTGCGGGATGAAGAGGGGAAGTCCTGTAGTAAAGAAGAACATGAGCAGTGGTACAAAAGTTGGCATTACACTGTTAGCACTATTTGTTATAGCGATTATTGGATTGTATTTGTACGGATCATCGTATTATACGCAGGTGGCACAAGTAGACCGGATGATTACGATTTTACAAGAGCGGGACGGAGAGAAATTAGCTGAGATCGTTACGGCAGATGATCCATCGGTTATGATAACGAGAGAGAGTGTAACGCCTCTATTTTCATATATAAAAGAAAATCCATCTTACGTAAATGAATTAAAAGAATATTTGAGACAAGGTGAAAAACAACGGGACGGAATAGAAAGAGCTGATTTTTCATTAACGAAAGACGGAAAGTATTTCTTTATATTTGATCGGTATAAATTGAAAGCGAAGACGTACTATACAACTTTGCTTACAAATGAAAAAGGCGTAGCGTTAAAAATGAACGGAAAAGAAATTGATAAGACAGATGACAAAAAGTTTGAGAAGCAATATGGGCCGTTTCTTCCAGGCAATCAAGTGTTTCAATCAGAATATAAAAATGATTATGTAAAACTATCGCGTGAGGAAAAGGTTGTACTTATGAAACAAAGCCAAAATAACGTAACGATAGATTTAACGTTGCAAGGTCAATATATTACAGTTCAAACGAACGCGCCTGGTGCAACATTGTACGTAAATCAAAAACCGGTTACAGCGCTGATAGGAGAAGAAATTACATGGGGGCCAGTAGCGACTGATGGAAGTGCGACGATTTATTTAGAACGAAATGGAGAAAGCGGACGAGAAACGACACAAGTAGAGACGGTAACGGCACTTTCGTCTTATAATCTTCCATTCCAAAAGAAAAGTACAGAAAAAACAGTTGTTTATAATGTTATCCCGCCACCTACGACTGGGTATGTATATAATGGTTTCATCTTTCCTGATAGTGATATTCGAAAATTAACGAGCGCAGATTTAACATATTTATCGAAAGAGCAGTTAAAAATTGCTAGAAATGAAATATATGCAAGGCATGGACATATTTTTCAAACGAAAGATATGCAAGCGTATTTTGCAAAACAGTCTTGGTATAGAGAAAACCCTTATTTTACAGGAACGTTAACAGATATCGAAACTTATAATATTGAACTGATTAAATCAAGAGAATAGAACACATGGAAAAAGGTACAGTGCATAACTGTACCTTTTTTATGGTTTTTTATCTGAACCAGGATCCCTTGAGAAAAAGATATGAAAGAGGAATGTGACTTTACTTGCTCCTCCTGATGTACTTGCTTGCACGTCAGATAATGCGTTAGATGTTAAAACACCTTCAGAATGAGGGGGTACGACTATTTTGAGAGTATCATCTGATTCTGATGATGCAGTAACTGTTATTGTATCATCAGATAAGTTCAAAATTTTTACAGTACCGATTGGTAAGATGGACTTGCCAGCGTGTGATGCTGAAGCAAAGTGAGAGCCTTTCCAAATCGTTTGTGGAAAAGTTTCATCATTAGATAACCAAGCACGAGCACTATAAATGGTTGCGTTAATAGAAAATTCTTGATCAAGCGACAAGGCGGGTTTTGGTTCTTTCGGTTCCTCTGGAAACTGAGCGAGAAGACCAGCGCACATGTATATTTCACCTACTTTCAATTGGTTACTGTTATAGCATATTAAACATGTTGTTTATAAGACACGACAGTTACCTATTCATACATAAGTTTGTGCACCAAATTTGAAGATGAAATTCTCTTTCTTTACAATGGAAGTAGGTGTTATTTCTATAAAATATGGAAAACGTAAAGAGTATGTAAAAAAGAAGGAGTGGTAAAGTGAACTATGTCATTATTGGCGGAGATGCAGCTGGTATGAGTGCAGCTATGCAAATTGTTAGAAACGATGAAAATGCAAATGTTGTAACTTTAGAAAAAGGTGAAATTTATTCATACGCTCAGTGTGGATTACCGTATGTCATTAGTGGTGCTATCGCTTCAACTGAAAAGTTAATCGCGCGCAACGTAAAGACGTTTCGTGAGAAATATGGAATTGATGCGAAAGTGCGTCATGAAGTAACGAAAGTAGATACGGAAAAGAAAATGGTGTACGCAGAGCATACGAAGACGAAGGATGTCTTTGAATTTCCATATGATCGATTATTAATTGCGACTGGAGTACGTCCTGTTATGCCAGAATGGGAAGGAAGGGAATTACAAGGCGTTCATCTTTTAAAAACAATTCCGGATGCTGAGCGCATATTAAAAACGTTAGAAACGAATAAAGTTGAAGATGTAACCATTATTGGCGGCGGTGCGATTGGACTGGAGATGGCAGAAACATTCGTCGAACTTGGTAAGAAAGTAAGAATGATTGAGCGAAATGATCATATCGGTACGATTTATGATGCAGATATGGCTGAATATATACATAAAGAAGCAGATAAACACAATATTGAAATTTTAACGAATGAAAATGTAAAAGCATTTAAAGGAAATGAACGAGTAGAAGCAATCGAAACGGATAAAGGTACGTATAAAGCAGATCTTGTTTTAGTGTCGGTTGGAGTGAAGCCAAATACTGATTTTCTTGAAGGGACAAATATACGTAAGAATCATAAAGGAGCAATCGAAATAAATGCATATATGCAAACAAATGTGCAAGACGTATATGCAGCCGGTGATTGCGCAACACATTACCACGTTATAAAGGAAATTCATGATCATATCCCGCTCGGAACGACAGCCAATAAACAAGGGCGACTTGCTGGACTGAATATGCTTGATAAACGAAGAGCTTTTAAAGGTACGTTAGGCACAGGCATTATTAAATTTATGGATTTGACACTCGCAAGAACAGGCTTAAATGAAAAAGAAGCAAAAGGGCTACACATTCCGTATAAAACGGTCAAAGTAGATTCTACAAATATGGCGGGCTATTATCCAAATGCAAAACCACTTTACTTGAAATTACTATATCGCTCCGATACGAAACAATTATTGGGCGGGCAAGTAATTGGAGAAGAAGGCGTAGATAAACGTATTGATGTGATCGCGATGGCGCTTTTCAATAAAATGAGCATTCATGATTTAGAAGACGTTGACTTAAGTTACGCACCACCATATAACAGCGTTTGGGATCCAATTCAGCAAGCGGCAAGGAGAGCAGAATAGCACTTTTTAAAGTGCTATTTTTTTGTTAAAGGGGAATTATCATTTTTGTCGAATGAAGAGGATCGGGAAATAGTTACATATGAGGAAGGGGAGTTTTTTTATGATTGTAGCACTTCAAAAAGTTCAAGAATCAGAAAAAGAAATATTACGTAATTTGTACGCTTTATATCTTCATGACCTTTCTAAGTTCACTATGAATATAACTATCGGAGCGAACGGATTTTTTGAATACGAAGATTTGCATATATTTTGGAAAAATGACGGAATCACGCCGTATTTTATAAAAGTTGATCATAGTATTGTAGGATTCTTATTACTACTGGAACGTCCGTTTTTGAAGAAGGAAAATGATTTTGGTATTAATGATATTTTCATATTGAATCAATATAAAGGAAAAGGAATCGGTAAACAAGCTGTTGAGAATTTACTAGAAGAGAAAAGAGGACAATATTTCGTTATCGAACTTCTAAAAAATGTACCAGCAGTGTCGTTTTGGAAGAAAGTATATAAAGAACTAAACATTGAATTTGATGAGAGAGCGCAGCTAATTGATGATGAAGAATGTCTCGTTCAAACGTTTAAATTTTAATGGAATTGGTGTTCCTTATATATTACTTTGAAATTTAACTTTATCCCGCTATTTGCGGGCAGTAAGACCCCCATCTCAAAATCCAGCGAAAGCAAAGAAGTTAGGTGGGTGATCAACTGCCCGTAAAAGCCCGATTGGTTCAACTAATAATCAGTGGGGATGAAGACCCCTATTGATTAAAGTTTCACTTTATTTTGAATATACCGTTCCCCCTTGAAAACATATTACTAATCGCTTATATTTTCATATAGTATTTATTTTTTAAACGAAGCAATGAACGAACCAGGGGGCGCAGTATGGCAATTAATATGAAAACAATCGAAGAATGGATTGTTGAATCAAATACAAGACATGAAGAAGACTTTGGACACGTTGTGGAAGAAATGAAAGAAGTATGTGTCGGACTTGATAACGCGACATTAATTTATACGAAAAATGTATTTTGTTTCGGTAAAAAAGTAGAAGTATTTTTCTTCTTCCAAGACCATGTCGTGATTGGAAAAGAAAAAGACGAATATATTGAGATTGAAAAATTAAAGTATGATGACATTACAAATAATAATTTAAAAACAAATGACAAAAATACAACGTTAGAATTAAAGTTTGCTAACGGACAATCTATCAATTTAGATAGTTTAAATGATAACTACGGTACGAAAAATTGGTTATTTGCTAGACAAATTAAGAGTATTTTTAAGTTAATCTAGTAAAAAGCAGACCTCAAAGGGTCTGCTTTTTACTTAATTCCTATTACACAAAGGCAACCTCCTTCTTCATAGCATTTCACACTTGTAAATCCTGTTTTATAAAATAGGTTTATTAATTCTTCATTCGTTTTCCATTTCTCCATATGATATTGAATTTTGAAAGTTTCAGCTACTAATAAAAAAGATCCATTCGGTTGTAAGACGCGAAATATTTCTTTTATATCTTGTTCCACATCGGGCCAAAAGTAGTGTGTTTGAAAAGCGGTTATGAGATCGAAGAAGTTTGTATTGTAAGGAATAGAGGAGACACTTGCCTGATGAATGATTACTTTTCCTTTTTTTACGTCCTGTATATTGGCTTTCTTTGAGTTTTCAACAGCTTGATCTGAATAATCAATTCCATATATTTTCCCAAATGGAATTCGTTTTGAAAGAGTATGTATTGTTTTGCCGCCGCCACAACCAATATCTAAAGTAATTGCATCTTTACGTATATGTATTTTTTGTAATCCCCAATTTGTTAGTCTCATATGTGCAGCGTTCATAATACAAAGCATGGAAGAACCAATTGTCCCGCGAGGGTTTTTTGCTTGCTGAATTAATCGTTGTAAAATGTTCAAGTTACATTCTCCTTTTATGTAAGAATATATACTCATTTCGCTTTTTATAAATTAAGTCCTTTAAAAAAAGCACGCCGTCTACCGGCGTGCTTCTAATTATGCAAAGCCCCTTTTAACCAATTCCGCGCCCGATACGCCCCAACTGGAACTTGAATAAGAGACGTTTCATTCCCAGCATCTATTCCGTACAATTGATCACATGAATTTGTATCAAAACTAAGTAAAGGATGCCCGCCCATCCCCATCGCGGTCGATGCAAAAACGAGTTTATGAACGAGTATACCTGCTTCCATTTGATGAATACGGTACCCTCTATAGCCTAATGCATTTGTATAATAATCTTTCTTTCCGACTACATGTAAGCAAAGTGGTACTTGAAAAAGGTTTACGTTATCCATCGTCATACTAGACTGAAGTGGGTAGCGAAGGTCTCCATATCGAATTGGTTGTATGGAATGTGTTTTACTGTTATAAGCGTAAGCCCCGTTTTCAATATTTTTCACGTTATAAAAACATCCATATAAGGAGACGCGCGCATTTTCATTTACATACTTACCATCAAGGTCGTTGTAATAGGGGAAGGAGAGGCTCGCTTCTTGTAGTAAAGTAGCGAGCTCAGCTGCATCCCATTTCGTTAAAATAAAGTCCGCATCAGGAGAATATCGTTTTTTACAAAGTTGTAGGAAATCATACGATAACCGTTCTACTTTCGGTAGCTGTACAGCGTACGTATTATGTTGATAGTGCTCTTCATGATGTAGTGTTTGGAAGTGTTCTGTCGATTCAATCATAGAAGCTTCATTTATTTTTGTTATCATCGGATGTTCATTTACATGTTTTGAGCGAACGAAATGTTCATGTGCTAACGGCGGAATTTGTTGCAACAACTCATGAGAAGTAACTGTTTTATTTTCACGGTAATCATTGTGAAACCAATTAGTTTCTGGCTCTGTACTTAAAGGAATAACGGCATACACACTTTCTTCACCTTCTGACAATCCGAGTAAATGGTTCAGTGCACGGTCTAGAAATTGAAAGTATACGCCGTTCGTATAACCGAACTGTTTTGCACATTCTAGTAATTGTCCAATGAGAACCCCGCTATCTAATCCTTGAAGGCGATATGAAAAGTTATTGTATTTAAAGAAGTTTTTCCAAAACATAGTGGATACGAATGCGGCACCGAAACAATCATGTATATTACAGCGATTACCGAGTGCGTCTGCTAAATAAGAATCGAAATTTCCTTCGCGAAGTAAAATAAGTCGGTGATGCGCGGCGTCATAATGGTAAATGCCGTCTGGATAATCGTCAATCTTTAAATAGATATACAATTCATTCGGATATAAAGCACCGCCTGAAGGAATGGATCTGCGTAATACATTTCTCTCGCTATTTAGCTGACATAATTGTGTTACACCAAATGAATACCAAAGGTAGTGACCAATCTCATTTAGAGTAGGTGTAGTAGAAGAGTTCGATAAAGATAACGGGATTTCTAAGGAGAGCGGGATGGTAGGTACATTTCGATATAATTTATAAGGAAGCGGTGCGTCTTTCCAGTCCACCTCATGATTCGGCATAATTTCATCAATAGAGAAATGGAGATGATGTAGAAAAGTATCTAGCTGCATGAAATCCCTCCTTTACTATGGAAACGGATGTGGATGTGGATTTAATCTTTCATTCGTTAAAGGTTCGTCTGTATATCCAAGTGTCATTGGTACAGTATATACCCGGTCCAGTCCTGTAACCCGAGTGAGATGGTGACCGAACGTCATCGGTAGCATGCCTGGAATAATGACTTTTACACAGTGTAGTCCGTTCTTTTCTATAAGGGGAACAGTTTGATCTACAACGATTACTTCAAGGTCAGATTGATGCAAACGATCTAAAAGTTGGTGGAGATCGGAAGTTAAATCCATATCAAATGATTGTGATACATTCATTTCTTGGAACGTTTGCACCGGTGCATCTTCTCGTAAAAGGAAGTGAAGACGTTCTTCCGTTTCTTTCAATCCATACAGCATACTATGGTCTTCCATTTTATTAACAAAATAAGGATCTTGTAAGCACTTTTCGTAGTATTCTCTTTTGTGCTCGAGCTCATCGTCTGTTATAAGTAACATGCCTGCTATTTCTTGAATGGCACTTTTTAAAGCTCGAATAGGATCTAAATGAGCGCCTCCCGCACAAACAACGTTCATTCCATTTTCACGTGTATTTTTTGCAATTACCCATAAGCTCGGGATGCCGTGTTCCATCGTCGCATTAAAAGCGTGTAATTCATATCCGGTAATCGTACGTAACCGCTGAATCATTAATTGTAATTCTGTATCATTTGCTGAACTCAGATCAAGGCGGGGAAGAGGTAATTCGGCATACCAAGTGAGTAAGAAGGCATCACGCTCTACAATTTCTAAAATACCGTGAAAAATCGCTTCTTCTAAACTACCGCCAATTGCACATCCATTTGATGTTTCATACACGAAAGCATCTCGATGACCGAGGCTATAATAAGCAATTGATTCAGGAACTAAAAGCGGTCTGTCTTGTGATAAAGAATATCCCCATACCCAGTTTTGCTCATAATCAGGATCAAACGGCTTGAATGGAAAATTATCACGATTGTAATGTTCATTTGTATGTACACCGAGTGTAAGGGGATTTAGTGCATGTTCCTCTAAATCATGAAAACTACCATGCACATTTGTCTTCTTCCCGCGAGGCGACATACCGCAATATCGTTCTAAACCTTCTAAAATAGCAGTTGCTTCACTCACTACAAATGAATGAGTTCGGCCTGCAACACCTTCATTTCCGAACATTAATGGCATGTTTATAATGACGTCAGCGAATGGTAATAAAGAATGCTGCATTTTGCCGTTCAACATACCGACCCGATAATCTAAATAGTCTCTCGTTAAAAATGTGTTTAATTCATGAATGGAACGGCAGCGATACGTTTCGGTGCTTACTTTTAAACTCGGTTGTAAAGAAACTTCCGCCGCATCCGCAGTATCATCAGGTAAATTACTACATACAGGACAGAGAGGATCTGGAAGAAAAGAATGCCGCGTACATTGTAATGTTTGTAAGTTGAGTAAAATAAGTTCATTTTCTAAAGAAGAATGGTTATGAGTTAATATTTTTTCTGTTTCTGCGCAAATAAGATGGCACATTTGTAACATTCCATTTTGGGTGGCACGTACATCACGCCTCGTTACATTATCTGCTTTAAAGGCATATTTCCGCTGTAGTTCCCACATTTCTTTTTGATCAAAGCCAGCGATAAAACGGCGTCCATCAGAACAATGGGAACATCCGGGCGTAAGAGGATGAATGTAAGGACCGATAATACCTTCGCCAAATGAAGTAAAACCACGTAGCCACGGAATATGATTTGACCGAAAAATTAGCTCAGCATCATGATGAATAGTAGAAGGAGATCCATCATGTAATACGAGAGCAAGATGAATATTTTCAGGAAGTTCTTCTGTAAGGGTATGCTGACGAATGATGGAATATTGTTTGCATAATTGATCATGTACATAGTCTGCAAGAAGGCCATCTCCTATAAGCAATATATTTTGAATCATAAACCGTCCTCCTTTGCAATTAATACCCCATACACACCGTCTAAGTTTTCTTTCAAAAAGGGTTCGATTGCTAAATCAAACACGAAAGGATAAAAATTATGTTCTTCTAAATGTTGTAAGGCGAGTTGTAAAGATTGTACGCTTGGAATTTCTTCTTCTGGTTGTATTTCCACTCTAAGAGAATCAGTGTCATATAAAATAATAGATGAGTCATACAAAATATTAGCTCTGTAAGGAATTTCTTCATTTTGAATGTGAAAGAGTGATAGTTGTAGTGCGTTTCGTAACGCTAACGTCATATTAATATTAGATGCACCGTACCATCTATCATTTATACCAACCCAAACGACTGGAAAACTGAGAATCTCTTCACTCATTGCGATTTTAGGTGTTTCATGAATTGTAGCGAGGGCATCGTAATAAAATCTACAATGTTTATCGTGAATATCAGTTAAATCAATCGTTGTAAGTTCTTCTAGCATATGTGACTGCCGCTCATACAATTTATTATTTAAATGTTGTTGTAGTGCCCGGTAAAATCCTTCTGTCATCGTTTCTCCAGCACCGATACCGATATCATTATGTTCAGGAATAAGGCGGTGAATGATTTCTGCTACATATGTTTCAATTCCTGTTAAACCAGCTTCTCGGCGTGCTTCATTATGAGTCAATCCACTGCGAGTCATAAGAGGCAGAAGGGGAGCTGGGCCATCTGATAGTGGAGTGGCTACTTGAATATAGCACTGTGATAACGGTAATTGATATGAATCTTGTTCATCCCATACATGGAATATACCGGCTTCTTTAGAAGTTAATGAGTCAAAAAATCGGAATACATCAGTTGAAGTATGTTGGTTGGACCGATGCTCAAGTTTTTCAGAAAGATTTTCTATCGTATCAATTGTAAAACTTTCATCAGCTGCAAGAGGGTGTTTTATAAAAGGATGCCACGTTCCTTCAAGTGTTTCATAGTTTAATAAAAAGAATTGTGATTCTTTTTCACGATATGAATCATCCGCGACATGTTTAAACAATTCAAAAACGATTACATTTGTTAACATTGCAGATGTAATTGGTGAGAAGGAATCCGATGAATTTTCATTTTGCAAAGTCGTTTCATGTAGCCGATGCCATGCGGATTCCCAGCATTCATCACGATTTTCTGTTACGACAGGTCCAGCTATACCGAGTGTTGATAAACAAATAGCTGGTATGAAATTCTTTTTCGTTTCTCTACAAATAGTGTGAACTGTTTTTAAACCGTCAATGTCTCCGTTTTGAGAAACATATAAAATCCAATCAAAAGGTTCGAATACTTCATGCAAGGGACGGTCAATTGTAGTATCGATTTCTTGAAGGAGTACATTGTTATCAACTTCATATGCACGTTCTATTAGCTCATGTATTCTGTCATAGTTTGTTTCAACCCGATCTGTAACGAGGTAATGAAATGTAGGTAAACCAGATTCTAATAAAGAAGAAACTAAAGAAGTAAGCATATCTCCGGAGCCAAGTACAAGGACATTTGCTCCGCGGTACGTTTCAAATTTTAAAGCACCTGAATGAGAATCAGCTTCTAAAAATTCAATTTGTGAAGCATATCTGTCGAGTAATGAACTGTTTAATTCATGAGGTGCATCTTGATTTGCATCGCGAACGAAACCATTTTCATATAAAACCTCTCCAATTTCAAATACACGATTTTGATAGGGGAGAGGGAGACCCTCAGTTATTTCTGCTAAAGAATAATTACCGTTAAACATTGGCATTAATTTTTCAATCCAGTCATAAATTCCATCACCGTCCATGCGAAATGAACTGGCGTTATTTCGAAAATAGACACCCCCGTTTGAATCGGGGAGGAAGAAAGTATCCTTATTTACTTTAAGTTTTGCATGAATTGGAAGGTTATTCATTTTAATCCTCCTTACGTTTAGGCATACATTAATACTTTATGTCATGAAATTTGTCCCGTATGAACACAATAAAAAAAGGCTGTAGAATGATTCATTCTACAGCCTTTAATAGGTTGAAAATCTATCAACCTTCTAATAATAATGATTTTGGATCTTCAAGCATATCTTTAACAGCAACAAGGAAGCTAACTGCTTCTTTACCATCAACAATACGGTGATCGTAAGATAAAGCAATGTACATCATTGGGCGGTTTTCCATACGCTCGTTATCAATTGCAACTGGGCGTACTTGGATTTTATGCATTCCTAAAATACCTACTTGTGGGCTGTTTAGGATTGGTGTTGACATTAGAGAACCGAATACACCACCGTTTGTAATTGTAAATGTACCACCTTGTAGTTCTTTTAATGAAAGTTTGTTATCACGTGCTTTCATACCTAAATTACGAATTTCGCTTTCGATTTCAGCGAAGTTTAATTGGTTAGCATCACGTACAACTGGAACAACTAATCCATCTGGAGCTGCTACTGCAATACCGATATCATAGAATTTTTTGATGATAAGCTCGTCACCTTGAATTTCAGCATTTAATAATGGGAATTGTTTTAATGCTGCAACAACTGCTTTTGTGAAGAATGACATGAAACCAAGACGTACATCATGTTTTTTCTCGAAAGCATCTTTGCGTTCTTTACGTAATTCCATGATCGCACTCATATCAACTTCGTTAAATGTTGTTAACATTGCAGATGTTTGTTGAACTTCTACAAGACGTTTTGCAATTGTTTGACGGCGGCGGGACATTTTCACGCGCTCAACTGGTTTTTCGAATTCAGTTTTTGCAACTGGAGCAGGAGCTGGGCTCTTTGGAGCAGCTGGTGCTTCTTTTGGTGCTGCAGCATGAGCTTGTACATCATGTGGTCTCACGCGTCCAAGTGGATCTGTGCTACGTACGTCGTTTAAGTCGATTCCTAATTCACGAGCCATTTTTCTAGCAGCTGGTGATGCGATAGGACGGTTCGTATTTGGTAAGCCTTGTAGACCCGTAGTTTGTTCAGCATTTGGAGCCGCAGCTTTCGGTGCTTCAGCTGTTTCTTGTTTTGGTTGCTCAGCAGCTGGAGCAGGTGTACTTACTGCAACTGGTGCTCCATTAGCATCTAAAATTGCGATAGTTGCGCCAACTTCAACTGTATCCCCAGGTTCGCCTAGTAACTTCGATACAATACCTGAATCTTCTGCAATGATTTCTACATTGACTTTATCAGTTTCAAGCTCAACAACGCTGCCACCTTTCTCAACTTTGTCGCCTACGTTGATAAGCCATTGTGAAATAGTTCCTTCGGTAATAGATTCTGCAAGCTCAGGTACTTTAATTTCGATCATTTTAAATGTCCTCCCCTTATTTGCCTAACGGTGTGTTTTTTCTTCTTTTGTCTTCGGTAATCTCCATTTGTTAGCCTGGCCTTGGGCAGATATTCTGCCCAAGGAACAAGCTAGAAACCTTCATTGTTACTTTTTAGTTGCTGTAAACTTCAATTTCTTGTTTATCTTGACGGAAGTTATACTTCACATCTAAAGCATGTGCAACAATTAGTTCTTGCTCAGCTTTGTGAGCGAATGGATCGCCTCCAGATGGACTAGAGCGATCAGGACGTCCAATGTAACCTGTTTTCACTTTATCTCCAGCAAGTTCGAACAGAATTGGAGCCATGTAATGCCATGCACCCATATTACGAGGTTCTTCTTGAACCCAAATGATTTCTTCTAAGTTTTTAAAGCGTTTAATAATAGATTGAACTTTCTCAGCAGGGAATGGGTACAATTGCTCAATACGAACGACATGAACTTCGTCTAAGTTGTACTCATGTTTACCAGACTCGATTTCTGCTGCTAAGTCAATCGCCATTTTACCTGTACTTAAAACAAGACGTTTTACTTTATTTGGTTTCATACCAAGGTTTTCTTGTTCTAAAGCAGGTTGGAATCGTCCTTCGCTTAACTGACTAGCAGTTGAAAGCGTAAGTGGGTGACGTAATAAACTCTTCGGCGTCATCAGTACTAATGGTCGAACAGCTTCTGTTCCTAAGATAGATGCTTGACGACGCAGGATATGGAAGTATTGTGCCGCGCTTGTTAAGTTTGCAACTGTCCAGTTATTCTCAGCAGCTAACTGTAAGAAACGCTCTGGACGTGCACTAGAGTGCTCTGGTCCTTGACCTTCATAACCGTGTGGTAATAGAAGAACTAAACCAGATTTTTGACCCCATTTTGCTCTTCCAGCTGAAACATATTGATCAAATAATGCTTGCGCAGTATTTGAGAAGTCACCATATTGCGCTTCCCACATAACAAGAGTTTCTGGAGCGAATACGTTATAACCATATTCGTAACCAACAACAGCAGCCTCTGATAACGGACTGTTATGAACAGAGAATGAAGCATTAATGTTTGGTAAGCGATGTAATGGTGAATATGTTTCATTTGTATCAGTATCGTGTAATACGATATGACGGTGTGCGAATGTACCACGCTGTGAATCTTGACCAGTTAAACGAATTGGCGTACCTTCTTGTAAAATAGAAGCGAATGCTAATGATTCAGCAAGTGCCCATTCAATTTTGCCGTTCTCTTCAAGAGCATCTTTACGGCGCTCAAGAATTTTCTTCACTTTCGGATATACGTTAAAGCCTTCTGGCCAAGATAGTAGACCTTCATTAATTGCACGAAGTGAGTCAATCTCAACGCCAGTATCAATTGACTGAATACCTTTTGCAACAACATCTGGCACTTTAACGTGAATTGTTGCATCACTCGTATCAGCTGGTGGTACTTGTGCATAGTCGGATTTTAATTGCTCTTGTATAAACTGTGTAATTGTTTCAACCTCATCTGCATTTAGAACACCAGCAGCTTGTAATTGATCTGCATAAATTGCTCTTACAGTTGGATGGTTTTTAATTTTTTTGTACACTTGTGGTTGCGTAACTGCCGGGTCATCCATTTCGTTATGACCGTAGCGGCGGTAACCAATTAAATCGATTAAGAAGTCTTTTTTGAACAACATGCGATATTGAATCGCAAGGTTAGCAGCTGCAAGACAAGCTTCCGGATCATCAGCATTCACGTGAACAATCGGAATATCGAAACCTTTTGCAAGGTCACTTGAATATTTCGTAGAACGAGAATCATAGCTATCAGTCGTAAAACCAACTGCATTGTTTGCGATAACATGAATCGTTCCGCCTGTTTGGTACGCGTTCAATCTGCTTAAGTTGAGTGTCTCAGACACAATACCTTGACCAGGGAATGCAGCATCACCATGAACTAAAATTACGAATGATTTTGAAGTATCTTGATCTGGAAGACCAGATTTTTTACGATTCTCTTGAGCCGCACGTGCGAAACCTTCTACTACAGGATTCACGAACTCAAGATGACTCGGGTTATTTGCTAATGTAACGCGAGTACTAACTTCTTCGTTACTAACGACTTGTTCTCTACCTAAATGGTATTTCACGTCGCCAGTCCAGCCAGAATTAGCCACTGCGCCTTCTATTTTTGCATGTTTGAACTCAGCAAACATGTGGCTATATGGTTTTTCTAATACGTGAGCAAGTACGCTTAGGCGACCGCGGTGAGCCATACCAATCATGACATCCTCTACGCCGTTCTTAGCACCTTCTAGAACAATTTCATCTAAAACAGGTACAAGCATATCAACGCCCTCGATAGAGAAACGTTTTTGCCCAACGAATGTTTTATGCAAGAATTGCTCGAAACCTTCAACAGCTGTTAAACGTTTTAAAAGAGCAGTTCGTTTTTTATTTGATAGTGGTTGACGCAATGAATTTGATTCCACCATTTGATGCAACCACGCGCGTTCTTCACTATCTTGTATATGAGAAAATTCATAAGCTAAAGATTTTGTATAAACGTCTTTTAATCTATGAATTACATCAAGTGCAGTGTGAATACCTTCTGGTGCATCTTGCCATACCGTTTTCGCTGGAAACGCTTTCAAGTCAGCATCGCTCAGTTCGTTCATTGCTTTCTCAAGAAGAGATTGTCCATTTGCAGCATCTTCCATCGGGTTGATGTGAGCCAACGTGTGCCCGAAAGAACGAATCTGCTCAACAAGTTGAACGACTTTAAGAATTTTTTCAATGTTACCTGTGTTTTGAGGAGAAAAATGTGTTGCTGTGTTGTCCCCTGTTACGACATCATCTTGAAACGAAGGAGCTCCAAAAATTTCAAAAAGCTCTTGTAATTCCGGATCAACAGAACCTGCTCCAGTTACGTAAAGATCATACTGCTCAATAACATAACCAAGGTTCGGACCGTGGAACTTGGCCCAAGGGTTTGTCGTTGTATTCTTCCTCGTCATTTGTTTAAACCTCCCAATGCATATAATCCTTTTCCATACAAAGGTGCATTTTGCTCTTTTTCAATAAGTAATGAATCAATAATCAATGTAAATGTTTTTCTTTACTCTTATGTTATTACAATAATTTACATAATACCAAACACTATTACTTATCTGTTTTGTAAAAAAACATTCACAATAACTTATCACCCAAGTTAATCTTTCATGTTATAAAGTAATTTTACAGAAAAATGGGGTGGATATATTTGGTATGCCTATACTAATAGCTATAATTGTTGCATTTAAATATAGGTATAATAGTTAGAATGTTTCGATAAAAACAGTTTGAATTATGTATATTGAAATAATAAGCGCTTTCATAGATATTATACAACAATATAACGGAATATAGTATAAAAAATAAAAAATTATGAATTTATCGTAAACTTTATTTAGATAGTGTTAAATATTGAAAGGAAAGTGAAGGATTTCTACAAAAAAAGTTGCTAAACATAAAAAATGCTCCATAAACAGTTAGTTTCTATAAATATGACGAAAAACACCGTAAAACAAATAACGCATTTCGTGAAATAAAGAAATAAATGAAATATTTTAAAAGGATAAAACAAATATGGAGATATTAAATTTTAAAAAAAGAAGTGAGGAGATATAGTAACAGTTATTTACAGTGTTCCGTGTTTCGCTTCAAAATAGACGTGCTGAAATTTAAAAAAGTTTCTTCTATATTATTGAATATACTTATGGCACTTACAATGAGTACCGTCTTTATCTCATTTGTTGTTTTAGCAAAAAGATATTAAGATGGAGGAGAGAAAGGAAGATTAACATATGCAAATGATGTATGCTTTTGGCATTGGGCTTGTATTATTTTTAGCCGTATTCTTATTTATTCGTAAAGACGTTCAAGGTGGGACATTAACGAAGCGAGGATTTTATAAATTAATCGGCTGTTTAGTTGTTATGCTTATAGCAATTATTGTAATGATCGTATTAATTAATCAGTCACTATAGAATGTAAAAACGGAACCTTACTTTGGTAAGGTTTTTCTTTATTGTTCAACCTGAAAATTACCACCAAATCCATTTTCTGAAAATAAATTGTGTTATATAATCCAATGAAATGATAGATAAGGAGTGTAGTATATGAATAAAAAAACTATCTTCTATTTATTAACTTGTATACTACTTGTAGCTAGTACTACTTATATAATATGTAACAAAAGAGAACAAGTGCCACCTATATTAGTATGGGACGAACAAGAATACTATGTTACGAATGAACCTGCCAAAGTAGAAGAAGTTGGGCAAAAACTTGGCGAAGTAACAAAGAAAATTAAAACAAGTAAAAAACCTACTAAAAATAGAGAATCTAATACATTACAAGAGAAAACAGAAGTATTCATAATGATTGAGGAAGAAAAAAGTGATTACCCGTCTTTAATCATAAAGGAAGCTTATAGTGATGAATATAGGGTAGTGAGGCCGATGTTGAAGCAAGTATTATGATGAAAAGGAGGTTCATATGCAGACACTAACTCCGCATCCGTAGTCGTTAAGAAAAATATTTGTCTTTTTCCTCCTATCGGTGCCGCTTACATTTTGATGAATAGAGGAGCAATACAAAAGAGAGATTACATTTTATATTTATTATTTGCTACTATGAATATATCACTCTGGTTATCGCTTATGATTTTTGATCGGAGTATGTGGATGGTAGCAGGGCATTATATAATTGGAGCAATTGTTATTGTTTTTTTAAATATAAATAAGAGATAATCCAGCAATCTTAAAGTTGCTGGGTTTTATTTTGATATTTATAATTAAGAAACAAATTTTGAATAGAGAGTAGTGGGCGTTATGAGATGGAAAGCAGGAACGTTTGAAAAAATAGAAACGAATGACTCATCTATTGAGAAACTCATACATACATTTAAGGAACAAAACGTAAATGGCGGAGTGGTTATAAGCTGTTTTAAAGTACATAACGAAAATTTTTTTAAAGAAATACCATATTGGAAAGATGGACACGAGCACTTCTTTAGAAGAATCTTTAACTCTTTAGATATAATCAATAGCTTAGAAGAGTTAAAAATACATACGTCAGAAAAATATAAGTTGCATTTTAAAGAGCAATGGGCAGTCATGCTTGATGGTAGCATTGCCGCTCAAATTTTGTCGGGCGGAGCATATGAAGGATTTAAGGAACGACCAGTTATCGCAAAACAATTAGCCGTGAATGTATGTCAATATATGTTCCAAGATCGCTATGAAGATATTAAAGTGTTCAAAAGCTATTGCCCTTGGACAGATTGGTTTTACGATGTTGCATGGGATGCTACTTGGATGGTGTTAGATAGTAGGGAGCGTAAAATGTGGTTCATTTGTGCTACGGATACAGATTGATAGAAGAGGGGCCTTGTAGGAATGCTGCAAGGCCCCTTATCTTTTGGGAATTAATAGAAAACGAATCATATAAATGCTATACTAAAAAATGTTTGTAATGTCAGTTTCATAATATTGTATGATGCTGACTTACTAGAAAAGATAAGAGGTGAATGAACGTGCAAAAGATAAAGAAATTATTGCTATTAATGATGGTAGTAGGATTAACAGCAGGTGTTTTAGCGGGGTGTGCAAATCCGAAAGATACTACAGAAGAATTTTTAACAGCGATACAAAAAGGTGATGTAGAAAAGGCTCGTACATTTGTTGAGAGTGACAAGGAATTTAATAAACTAAATGAAAAAACAGATGATGCTGAGGCAAAAGCAATGCTAAGTGCAATTACAAAGAACTTTAAATTTGAAAAGCTAGAAGAAGTATCGAAAAAGGATGACAAAGCAGAAGTGAAAGTGAAAATTACATCTGCAGATCTATCCGTTGCTGTAACAAAAGCAGTGGGAGAAGTTATGCCAATGGCGTTCGCTAGTGCCTTTAGTGAAGACAAAGAACAATCTGAAAAAGCAATCGAAAAAACAATGACATCAACTATCGTCAAAAACTTAGCAGATAAAGATGCAGCAATGGCAACTCGCGAAGTTACATTGAACTTAAAGAAAGACAAAGATGGCGATTATAAAATCGTTGCTGACGATAACTTGAAAGAAGTATTGTTTGCCAATGCGAAGTCTTTGGAGAAGATGTTTGGTGGGAAGTAATTGAATTAGATAAAAAGAGACACCATATCACGTAGAAGGTTGATATGGTGTCTCTTTTTTATGACCCCGGAGAGGCTCGAACTCACGACCTCCACCCTGTCAAGGTGGCGCTCTCCCTGCTGAGCTACGGGATCCCAACTATAAATGTTACCATCAGCAATGTATTTTCATTTCATTCGTGTAATCGGAGAATTTGTACAATTTGTTGAGTATTGTAACATTTGATGTATTCCTATAATAGCAACAAACTTTAATGGTGTAAAGGTGTAATTTTCTGAATGTTCATATTCTAATTTTTGTATAAAAAAATAAGCCCCGAAGAGCTTATTTTAATAATAATATCAACGCAATTATCAATGATATTTTCAAAAATACAATCATAAATAATGGAGCTTGTTCATAAGCTATCGTCCTGTAACTGTCATTCCTGCTGTGTAAATTGTATCAATAGAACCGTCAGCGCCTTTTATTTCGACTTTATAACGATATGTTCCATCCTCATAAATATCATCGCCATATCCTGTGAAAGTTGCAATTTCATCATTGCTTCCAGCTGGGACCCATTGATTTTGCCAACGGAAGTTGGTTTCAAATTCTCCCCATCTATCGCCATATTTCTTTTCAAGGCTGACATTGTAATGAATTTCTTCAGCTCGGTCATTTGTAATTCTTGCAATTACGCTGTTACCAAAAGTAACTTGTGTAGAGTGTACCTGAACTGTAACACCGTTCACCGTTTCACCAGGACCACAAATGTAATGACAACCATCCCATTCGTCAGCATGTGCTTTTGGTGTTTCAATGTTCATAACCGTTAAACCGCCTAAAGCTAATGCGCCAGTTAATAATACTTTACCAAATGTTTTCACTTGAAATTCCCCCTAAGTATATTCTCAATTCGTTCGATAGATATCACATTAATCTAATGGAACGTTTTTTCCTTAAGTGTATTCGCTATGAATCTTTCATCTTGTAGTAATCTAATCACTACATAAAATTTCATAGTTTTGATTCCATATATGTATCATGATTTACATAGAACAAATCTGTTAATACGCTTTGGTTATTTACTTATTCCACTACTTCTTATTACCTTTTATTGGTAAAACATTGGTTTTATTATATAACATTATTATCTATTTACAAGAGAAAATAATACTGTATGCAAAAATGCATAATAAAAAACACTGCTTGTATTCTAGATTACAGATTAAATGGAGTGTTGGGTTTCAATTAATATTTGAGTGGAACTTAATGCTAATTTTTTATGCTTAACAGTATGCATATATCATCGTTTATTAAAGTCATAATTGATAAACCTTGTTCAGGGGACGCTCTTCCTGCTGAGCTACAGAATCTTCAAAAGGGAAAGTATAAGCGATTATGCTAGTAATGTATGAAGGAATAATGATGAGAAGCGAATTCAGTAGAAAGTAGTCTTTGGATGTAGTGGTTATATTATTTACGATACCAATCCAAAGGACCTTCAGCACTCAAATCAACAAGAAAAGGGAGTAAGAAATGTAAAGGTAAGCTTATAAGTTCTGGCATAGCGTTCACCGTTTTCTTTGATAGATATTGTCTCATAAAACAATACGGACAATCCTTTTCAAATGTCACGAGTATTGCCCATACATCTTTTATTGTTCACTTCGTTTTACAATACGTACAACGCGTCATGAGGTTCCTCCTCATTTTAAGTTTTCTTCTAGTATACTCCATTCCATTGTAAGAAAGTCATTTGTATTTGGTGTGGTAAAATGTAAGTTGTTTTATTTTTATGTGAATCTATTTAGTCATTTATGAACAATTACATATCATTTGATATTTTTGCAGAATGATAGATTTTCAGTTTCAATATGCCAATTGGCCAATATATCCTTTTTACAATTTACTGAAAATCATGTATAACAGAGATACATGATTATTTTATCTCGCTATTTGCGGGCAGTAAGATCCCTTACCTCGAAATTTAGCAAAAGTAAAGAAGTTAGGTTGGGGTCGGGATGGCCGTAAAAGTCCGATTGGTGAGGGTTGATGAAAGTTTCACTTTATAAATATTCAGAAGTAGAGGGAGAAAAGTTGTAATGGTAAGAAAAACGTTCAAGATGCGCGTGTCTAAAAATAGAACGATTTCGATTAATGGCTCGATTCTTGATGTGGATGTTACACATGATGAATTTTTACAAGAGTTTGTTGAGTGGGTTGATTCTAAAGGTTGGTCGTTTATGGGGATAACCGATGAGATTACGCCCGAGGAAGCTAGTCAAAAGTTAATAGATTCGTTGATAGATGAGAAGGATAAGAAAGAGTAATTCCTTCTTATTTTTATTGTATATTTATGTTCTTTATCGTAAAAATATGATATAGTAAAAAATAGTGAAAATTCTTCCAGTTTAATACAAATTACATATGATTGGTAGATTTCTTATTTTGTTAGAGGAGTAAATGGAAAAGGGAGAGCCATATGGCAAATTTTAAGAAAATTTTGGTTTTTATTACAGTTATTTGTTTGTTTTTATTGACACCTATGACATTGCGTGCTGAGACGAATATTGGAGTAAATCCAGAACAAGTTGCACCACCACCTGCAGAAGGACCGAATGTTTTTAGTCAGTTTGCAACGACAATTGATGCGAAAACAGGAGATGTTTTGTATGACAAAAACGCATATCACCGAGCATATCCTGCTAGTACGACGAAGGTGTTAACAGCGATTTTACTCATGGAGCATACAAAGCCAGAGGATCAATTTACATTTTCACAATTAGCGTTAGATCAAGAGAAGAGTAATTATCAAATTGAGTTTCAACCTGGAGAGACAATTAATAGAAATACTGCGCTTATGATTTTAATGGTGCTGAGTGCGAATGATGTGTCGTATGCGATTGCGGAGCGGATTGGCGGGAGTGTTGAGAATTTTGCTAATATGATGAATGAGAAAGCGAAGCAATTAGGGGCGAAAGATAGCCACTTTGTAACACCGAATGGACTGCATGATCCGAACCATTATACGACGCCGTATGATATGGCTATGATTACGAAGGGTGTGCAAAAGTATCCTGAAATTTTACAAGCGATGAATACGAAAAGAACGACAGTTACGACGTCTAGGCAGACGGTGTCTATTTTTAATAAATCTAATTTTTTTGAAAATCCATATAGCATTGGCGGTAAGACAGGGTTTACGAATGAAGCGCGTAATACACTTGTTTTATTAAATGAGAAAGATGGAAACCGTATTATAAGCGTAGTAATGGCTTCTCAAAGACCTGAAATTTATGAAGATTTGAAGCTGATGGCGGAATATTCTTTCGGTCAATTTACGAAGCAAATGGTGTTGGATAAACATAATTGGCATCAAAAAACAACATATTTAAATAAAGATGTTAATTCTGAGTTGGAACAAAGTGCGGAGCTTATGCTTAAGAAAGATGAAGGGAAAAATGTGAAAACTATTTTCCGGGCGGCTTCATTAGATAAAGAATCTTTATATCATAAAGGAATACATCGTGGTGAGGTAGTTGGTGCAGTTGATATTACGAAAAATAATCAAACAATTGCGACGGTAAATGTTCTTTCAACAGAAGATGTCACTTTTGCGATGCCTAAAAAAGATACAACTATGCCTGAAGTAAAAGACTCAAATGTTAAAGTAATAAGTGTTGGGATAGGTGCGATTGTATTATTTGGAGCAATTTTATATGTAGTGTTGCGCCGAAATACAAAAGGAATGAAATCAGAAGGTAAATAAATTACTAATAAAAAGATTGTGTAAAATTTTGGCACAGTCTTTTTTTTATACTTTAAATAACTAATAATTGTAAATTTTCTTATTGCAATAACTTAAAGTTCGTTATATCATTTACTTGTGTTCTTGTTAAAGAACGTAATGGATATTGCATACTTCAAATAATATAAAACAACGGAGAGGGAGAGAGACGATGAAATTAATTTGGAAGGTAATTAGCAACGCGATCTCATTTGTTTTATTTGCATTGATGGTTTTTTTAGCTTTTGTAGTTATTTCTTCAAAAGCGAGCGGTGGTGATCCGACAGTGATGGGATATCAATTTAAGAGCGTTCTTTCAGGATCAATGGAGCCGACGTTTTTAACAGGATCAATCATTGCAATAGAACCAAACAAAGGTGGTTCTAAATATCAAAAAGGTGATGTTATTACCTTTAAAGAGAAAGATCAAAAAATTATCACTCACCGTATTATCGGTGTGAAAGATACAAATGGAAAAGTAATGTATGAAACAAAAGGGGATAACAACAACGGACCAGATTTAGAGCCAGTACTTGCAGAAAATGTAGTTGGAAAGTATGCAGATATTACAGTTCCGTACGTTGGTTATTTACTGAATTATGCGAATTCAAAAGCAGGAGCAGCATTACTTCTTATTATTCCAGGAGTCTTTTTACTTGGATATTCCGCGATTTCTATTTTTGGGGCTATTCGTAGCATTGACGGAGAAAAGAAAGATAAAAAAGTAGAACAATCCGTCTAGTTCGTTTGGTTATACTTTCCGTTTAGGAAGTTAACAAATATATATATTAAGGGGATATGGACATGACTTTAAAGAAAAAATTAGGAATGGGTATTACATCAGCAGTACTAGGAGCAGCGTTAGTTGGTGGAGGAACATTTGCATTTTTCAGTGATAAAGAAGTGTCAAACAATACATTTGCGGCTGGGACACTGGATTTAGCATTAAATCCATCAACAGTTGTTAACGTATCGAATTTAAAACCTGGGGATACAATTGAAAAAGAATTTAAACTAGAAAATAAAGGCTCTTTAGATATTAAAAAGGTTTTACTGAAAACAGATTATAATGTAGAAGATGTAAAGAAAGATAATAAAGATGATTTTGGTAAACATATTAAAGTAACATTCTTAAAAAATGTAGATAAGCATGAGACAATTGTGAAACAAACCACTTTAGATAAATTAAAAGGTGACACACTTACAGCTGTAGATAATGATTTATCGGCTTGGTTCTGGGATGAAAAAGGTATTTCAGCAGGTAAATCTGATAAATTCAAAGTGAAATTTGAGTTCGTTGATAATGGAAAAGATCAAAATCAATTCCAAGGCGATAAGTTACAATTAAATTGGACGTTTGATGCACAACAAACAGCAGGTGAAGAAAGATAATAACAAAAAGGGCTATCACATGGATAGCCCTTTTTCTATTTTTCTAGTATTTGTCTATCAATTTTAATAGTTCTTTACTATAATATAGATAATGTTCTGTATAAAGAACGTAATGTTCGATGGGAGAGATTAAGATGCTGAAAAGACCGCGTAATTTTAAAAAGATGCTTATATTGCCGTGTATGTGTTCTATTACGTTTTATTTAGGATCTCAAATTATGACGCATACAGAAGCGGCGTTCATTCATGAAACGAAAGTAGAAGCGACGTTTTCTACAGCAATTATATTTCCGAAAACAGTTAATACGTTAAAAGAGCAATCTGAGAAACATAAACAGTTTATTGAGCGTGAGTATGGAACGATGAAGGGAAAATCGAAAGCAACTTCTATTGAAGAAATAAAACAGGCGATTTCTGTATGGCAACAAGGGCGTGAGAAAATTGTTGCTGAGAAGGAAGCCCTGCAAAATGTATATACTGAAATAGAAGCTCCTTACAATCAAATACAAGAAGAATTAAAGGTAAATAAAGATGAGTCGATGCAGCAAGTGTCCATATATGTAAATGAAGGCTTCCGCAGTATCAAAGAGAAGCGTGACTATATTGAGAAAGAAATTAGCTTGAAAGCTATTGATGAGCAAATTCAGGCTCTTCAGCAACAATTAAACATTGCAATTGAAGCGGAAGGACAAAAGAAAGCCGAAGAACAAAAGAAAGTAGAAGAACAAAAGAAAGTAGAAGAACAGAAGAAAGCCGAAGAACAAAAGAAAGTAGAAGAACAAAAGAAAGTAGAAGAACAAAAGAAAGTAGAAGAACAGAAGAAAGTAGAAGAACAGAAGAAAGCCGAAGAACAAAAGAAAGTAGAAGAACAAAAGAAAGTAGAAGAACAAAAGAAAGTAGAAGAACAAAAGAAAGTAGAAGAACAGAAGAAAGCCGAAGAACAAAAGAAAGTAGAAGAACAAAAGAAAGTAGAAGAACAGAAGAAAGTAGAAGAACAAAAGAAAGCCGAAGAACAGAAGAAAGTAGAAGAACAGAAAAAAGTAGAAGAGCAAAAGAAAGCGGAAGAACAGAAAAAGCTAGAAGAGCAGAAGAAAGCGGAGTAACTGCTTTAGTGAAACAGTCAGAAAACAAGAATGTGGTGTAAGAGAGAGTGAACGAATAAGTAAGACTAGTAATATTTATACGAGTGTGAGGGAACGTTAGCCCTCACTTCTTTATTTTTCTTTTTTCTTATAGTATTAAATGATTTGAGTGTGAAAAAATAAATAAATTATCATTCTTTTTTTCTGAAAAGTCTAAATAATATTGAGAAATAAAAATAACTGAAAATATTAATAAATATGTGTTGTGTTTATATAGGTTTGTTCGTTATAATGAACATAAGGTTTTTAAAAAAGAACACATATTAGCTAAGCTAATATAGTTTTCTTTACATCTCTTATTGAAAAATAAGTGATAAAAATATAAAAAAAAGCTAGGGGGAATTGATTGTGAGTCTGAAAAAGAAATTAGGTATGGGAGTTGCATCAGCAGCATTGGGGTTAGCTTTAATTGGTGGAGGAACATTTGCATTCTTTAGCGATAAAGAAGTATCAAACAATACATTTGCAGCTGGGACGTTAGACCTTACATTAAACCCTAAGACGCTTGTAGATATTAAAGATTTAAAACCAGGGGATTCTGTTAAGAAAGAGTTCTTATTACAAAACAGCGGTTCGTTAACTATTAAAGACGTTAAATTAGCAACAAAGTATACTGTTAAAGATGCAAAAGGTGATAATGCTGGTGAAGACTTTGGTAAGCACGTTAAAGTAAAATTCCTTTGGAACTGGGATAAACAAAGTGAGCCTGTATACGAAACAACTTTAGCAGACTTACAAAATGTGGATCCAGATCTTTTAGCTAAAGACATCTTTGCTCCTGAGTGGGGAGAAAAGGGTGGATTAGCAGCTGGTACAGAGGATTATCTATGGGTGCAATTTGAATTTGTAGATGACGGAAAAGACCAAAATATCTTCCAAGGTGATACATTGAATTTAGAATGGACATTCAATGCTAACCAAGAAGCTGGGGAAGAAAAATAATAAAAAAGCGGGTATTCCCGCTTTTTTTTATAAAGAAAAAGAAGTGCTGGTTGTAAGCACTTCTTTCTATTATTATTTTTGATTTTGCTTCCACTTTGTAAATTCAAGAAATTCACGAAATTGTTCTTTGGAGACACCAGAGTTCATTGCATCTTTAACGAGTTGTGTCCATTCGGAGTCTAGGTTAGTTTCCTTTGTTGTTTCATCATGAAGTAAAGTATCAACTGGAATTTGTAGAACTGCTGCGATTTTTTCAAGAAACTGAATGGAAGGGTTTTTTTGTAAATTTCGTTCTATAGAACTAATGTAAGATTTAGCAACGCCAGCTTTTTCGGCAAGTTCAGTTAATGAAATACCTTTTTGTAAACGAAGGCGTTTTATACGTTCTCCAATCATATTTGCGCACCTTTCTATCAATATGTAGTTGTCTTATGATGTCATTATTATAACATAAACTTCGTTAAAAAGAACAAACCTATTGAGCCTGACTGGATGGCTTCATACGTTGGAAAAATTGCTCAATGTCTTGCATGGCGATACCGGCATCTAGAGCTTCAAGTATTAAATCAATCCATTCTTGATCCAGTGCGTCTGTCTTATCTTTGTACAAATGTAATTCCTCCCTAATTATCGGTCATAATTGCTGCTACAGAATACATGATAATGCAATCGGATTTTGTGTTTTATATAGTGAATTATCAAATATTTTGTAGATGAAACAAAGATAAAATCCCCATTAAACTCCCTCTATGGAAATTATAAATTGTTCGATAAAAACTTTCAATATTTTCAGAAAACATTGTTGAATTGTGATATATTCGTATGCTAACTATGAAATTTTTACAAATATATTAAAAACATTACATAATATGACTAAATATTGAAAAAATATTGAATTTTTAATAAAATTCAATTTGTAATACATATTATTTATTAGGGGAGGAAATATGGGATGAACAAGAAACCGTTCAAAGTTTTGTCATCAATCGCTTTAACAGCTGTATTAGGCCTTTCATTCGGAGCTGGCACTCAATCTGCATATGCTGAAACACCTGTGAATAAGACAGCTACGAGCCCAGTCGATGATCATTTAATTCCAGAAGAACGTTTAGCAGATGCACTGAAAAAACGTGGGGTAATTGATTCTTCAGCTTCAGAGAAAGAAACAAAGAAAGCTGTTGAAAAGTATGTAGAGAACAAAAAGGGTGAAAATCCTGGGAAAGAAGCAACAAATGGGGATCAACTTACGAAAGAAGCATCTGACTTTTTAAAGAAAGTGAAAGATGCGAAAGCAGACACGAAAGAAAAACTAAATCAGCCAGCAACAGGGACACCTGCAGCGACAGGCCCAGTTAAGGGTGGTCTAAATGGTAAAGTACCAACTTCTCCAGCAAAGGGAAAAGAATATAACGGTGAAGTTCGTAAAGATAAAGTACTCGTTTTACTTGTAGAGTACGCTGACTTTAAACATAACAATATTGATAAAGAACCTGGTTATATGTATACTGACGATTTTAACAAAGAACATTATGAAAAAATGTTATTTGGTAATGAGCCATTCGCATTAGAGGATGGTAGCAAAATCGAAACGTTTAAACAATATTACGAAGAGCAATCTGGCGGTAGTTATACAGTAGACGGAACAGTTACAAAATGGTTAACAGTTCCTGGTAAAGCTGCTGATTACGGTGCAGATGCTGCTACAGGTCATGATAATAAAGGACCAAAAGGACCACGTGATCTAGTAAAAGATGCATTAAAGGCAGCTGTAGATAGCGGTCTTGATTTATCACAGTTTGATCAGTTCGATCAATACGATGTAAATGGTGATGGAAATCAAAATCAACCTGACGGTTTAATCGATCATTTAATGATTATTCATGCGGGTGTTGGACAAGAAGCTGGCGGTGGTAAATTAGGTGATGATGCAATTTGGTCACATCGCTGGACAGTTGGACCAAAACCATTCGCAATTGAAGGTACACAAGCGAAAGTTCCATATTGGGGCGGAAAGATGGCAGCATTCGACTACACAATTGAACCAGAAGATGGCGCAGTTGGTGTATTCGCGCATGAATATGGTCATGATTTAGGTCTTCCAGATGAGTATGATACAGACTATACGGGTCATGGTGAGCCAATTCAAGCTTGGTCTGTTATGAGTGGCGGCAGCTGGGCGGGTAAAATCGCTGGAACAACACCGACGAGTTTCTCACCACAAAATAAAGAGTTTTTCCAAAAAACAATCGGTGGTAACTGGGCAAATATCGTAGAAGTAGATTACGAGAAATTAAATAAAGGTATCGGTCTAGCAACATATTTAGATCAAAGTGTTACGAAATCTAACCGTCCAGGTATGATTCGTGTTAACTTACCAGATAAAGATGTAAAAACAATTGCACCAGCATTTGGTAAACAGTATTACTACAGTACAAAAGGTGACAATCTTCATACAACGTTAGAAACACCACTGTTCGATTTAACGAATGCAACGAATGCGAAATTTGATTTCAAATCGTTATATGAGATTGAAGCTGAGTATGATTTCCTTGAAGTACATGCTGTAACAGAAGATGGTCAAAAAACGTTAATTGAAAGACTTGGCGAGAAAGCAAATAATGGAAATGCAGATTCGACAAATGGAAAATGGATTGACAAATCATATGATTTAAGTCAATTCAAAGGTAAAAAAGTAAAATTAACGTTTGAGTACATTACGGATGGTGGTTTAGCATTAAATGGTTTCCTACTTGATAATGCTTCATTAACAGTGGATGGTAAAGTAGTATTCTCTGATGATGCAGAAGGTACACCACAATTAAAATTAGATGGTTTCGTTGTATCTAGCGGAACAGAGAAGAAAAAACATAATTACTACGTAGAGTGGAGAAACCATACTGGATCAGATAGCGCATTGAAATTTGCTCGCGGTCCAGAATATAACTCAGGTATGGTTGTATGGTATGCAGACTCAGCTTATGCAGATAACTGGGTTGGTTTACATCCAGGACATGGTTTCCTTGGTGTAGTTGATTCTCATCCAGAAGCAATTGTAGGGACTTTAAATGGTAAACCGACAATTGAAAGTAGTACACGATTCCAAATCGCTGATGCTGCATTCTCATTCGATAAAACGCCAGCTTGGAAAGTTGTATCTCCAACGCGTGGAACGTATACGTATGATGGCTTAGCGGGTGTACCGAAATTTGATGATTCGAAAACGTATATTAATCAACAGATTCCAGATGCAGGACGTATTTTACCGAAGCTTGGTCTGAAGTTTGAAGTAGTAGGACAAGCTGATGATAATTCTGCAGGTGCTGTTCGTTTATATCGTTAATACTGTGAAACTACCGAGAGATTTTCTTTCGGTAGTTTTTTTGTGAGCAATGAATTTTATATAGCTGAAAAAGTCATATATAATGTAACTTTAAGAATAGAAATTTGTTATATATGAAGTCTATATAAATAATGAAAGAATTGGATAAAAATAGTGGGAGAAGGTGAGTGAATGAGTATTACCTCTATTGTAAGTAGGCAAAAGGAATATTTTTTAAAAGGGCATACGAGAAGCATCGAAATGAGAAAGAATAATTTGAAGAAGCTTTATGAAGGCATTCAGCGTTTTGAAGAAGAAATATTTCAGGCATTGAAATTAGATTTAAATAAGTCAGTTCACGAGTCGTTTACAACGGAAGTTGGATATGTATTAAAAGAAATTTCCTTTCAATTGAAACATATGTCATCGTGGAGTAAACCGAAGCGAGTTCGAACAGCACTCACTCATTTTGGATCAAAAGGAAAAGTAGTGCCAGAGCCGTATGGTGTGACGCTTATTATTGCACCGTGGAACTATCCTTTTCAATTAGCAATTGCACCACTTGTAGGAGCACTTGCAGCTGGAAATACAATCGTTTTAAAGCCGTCAGAGTTAACGCCAAGCGTTTCAAAAGTGCTTAAGAGAATGTTAGGTGAATTATTCCCAGAAGAGCTTGTAGCGGTAGTAGAAGGTGGCGTTGAAGAGAGTACATCTTTGCTGAGGGAACCAATTGATTATATTTTCTTTACTGGTAGTGTTGGCGTTGGAAAAGTTGTAATGGAAGCAGCAGCGAAACAGTTGACGCCGCTTACGTTAGAACTTGGCGGGAAAAGTCCTTGTATTGTACATAAAGATGCAAAGATAGAGATGACAGCAAGAAGAATTGTTTGGGGTAAGTTTTTAAATGCAGGGCAGACATGTGTAGCGCCTGATTATATGTACGTGCATTCTTCCGTGAAAGAACAGCTAGTTGAGGCACTGCGACATGAAATCACAGAGCAGTATAGTAAAGAACCTTTGCAAAATGAAAATTACGTGCGTATTGTAAGTGAGCGTCATTTTGAACGATTATGTGGATTTTTACAAGATGGTCAAGTCGTAATTGGTGGAAACTATAAGAAAGATACATTACATATTGAACCGACAGTGCTAGCGGATATTACATGGCAAGATGCTGTTATGGAAGATGAAATTTTTGGTCCGATTTTACCAATCATAGAGTACGACAATATAGAAGATGTAATTGGCACAATCCAGCAACATCCGAAGCCGTTAGCGTTATATGTATTTTCGGAAGATAAAGAAGTACAAAAGAAAGTGACGAGTAATATTTCATATGGTGGAGGCTGTATTAATGATGTTGTCTACCATCTTGCCACGCCATATTTACCTTTTGGGGGTGTTGGAAGTAGTGGATTAGGGGGTTATCATGGGAAAGAAAGTTTTCGGACTTTTTCACATTATAAAAGCATTTTAGCCCAATCTACAGCATTCGACATGAAAATTCGTTACTCTTCTACAAAAAGTGCTTTAAAATTCATACGAAAGTTGTTAAAATGATGATGGTGTTTATCAGTAGGCGTAGCCGTATGATAATAGCCCCTTCGCGATGGAAGGGGTTTTTCTGTTCGACGTTATGTATCATGCGAAAATGAATCAAACATACTACATAAAGAATAGAAACGAACGCTTGCTAAATAACCATTTTTGTTTGGATCGAAACAAAAAATAGTCTATAGAACATAAATATTTATTCATGAATATAAAAATTTAAAATTTAAGGTAGATAGGACGGGAAAATGAAAAAGATTATTAAAGTTGAAGCAGTTGAAAAACATTTTGGAAATCAAGTGATTATCCCACCTCTTTCTTTAGATATTAAAGAGGGAGAGTTTTTAACAATTTTAGGGCCGAGTGGCTGCGGGAAAACGACTTTACTTCGTATGATCGCAGGATTTGAAACTCCAACTAAAGGGAATCTTTTATTAGATGATGAAAGAATTAACGATTTGCCGCCATATAAGCGTCATATGAACCTAGTGTTCCAACATTACGCACTATTCCCACATATGACAGTAGAGAAGAATATTTGTTTTGGTATGAAAATGCAGAAAGTATCAGCAGCAGAGCAGAAAGAGCGTGCTGAAGAGGCAATGCGTTTAACGCAGTTACTTGAGTTCCGTAATCGTAAACCTGCTAAGCTTTCTGGTGGACAACAGCAGCGTGTTGCAATTGCAAGAGCGATTGTAAATAATCCGCGTGTATTACTATTAGATGAGCCACTTGGAGCGCTTGACTTTAAGTTACGAAAAGACTTGCAACGTGAATTGAAAAACTTACAACGTAATTTAGGAATTACGTTTATATACGTAACGCACGATCAAGAAGAAGCAATGAGCATGAGCGATCGTATCGTCGTTATGAATAAAGGACATATCGAACAAATTGGAACGCCGAAAGAAATTTATAATAAGCCGAAAACATTGTTCGTTGCGACATTCATCGGTGAAAATAATATTGTGAAAAATGGGGAAGGCTATGTAGCAATTCGCCCTGAAAATGTGAAAGTACGTTCGGTTGAAGAACCAATTTTAAAAGAATACCACCTTGGACATATTGAAGATATCGAGTTTGTCGGAAATATGGAGAAGCTTTATGTACGTGATGAGAAAACATCAGAATTACTAATGACATATCAAACTGCTGAAGAGGCAGCGCAGTGGAGCATTGGAGATAATGTATATGTAGGCTGGGAGCAAGAGGACGAGGTGACCTTAAATTGAAAAAAGGGAAATTACTCGCACTACCTACAGTCGCGTGGCTGTTAATTTTCTTCCTAATCCCGCTCGTATTCGTATTAGGATTCGCCTTCATGCAGCGCGGAGCTTACGGGACAGTAGAAATGCAATTTACGCTGGAGAATATATCCCGTGTGTTTGATCCATTGTATTTAGGAACGTTATGGGAAACTGTTAAGATTGCAGTTATTACTACAGTAATATGTTTATTAATTGGTTATCCATTTGCGTATACAATTACAATTGTTGACCGCAAATATCGTTCTATTCTTTTATTATTGGCAACGATCCCGTTTTGGATTAACTTTCTTGTTCGTTCATACGCATGGATTGTTATTTTACGTTCACAAGGTCTTGTGAATACGTTGTTATTAAAACTCGGCATTATTAGTGAACCGTTAAATTTATTATATAATACGCCTTCTGTAATACTCGGAATGGTCTATTCTTTATTACCATTTATGATTTTACCAGTGTATGCAGCGATTGAGCAGCTGGATAAGCGTAAGCTAGAAGCGGCTTATGATTTAGGAGCAACACCAATAAAGGCATTTTGGAATATAACAGTGCCGATGACAATGTCAGGAATTGCGACTGGTTCTATTTTAGTATTCGTTTCTTCTATCGGAATGTTTGTTGTATCAGACGTGATGGGCGGATCGAAAGTAGCATTAATCGGAAACGTTATTCAAAACCAATTCTTAGGTGCACGTGACTGGCCATTTGGATCTGCGTTATCGATTATCGTTGTTCTATTCTCTGTTCTGTTAATTTACTTATATTATCGTGCAACGAAAGTATATAAATATAATGAGAACGGAGGGGAATAGGCAAAGATGAAGAAGTTTTTAGTTTCTTATTCTTGGTTAATTTTGTTATTCTTGTATTTTCCAATGATGGTTTTAATGGTCTATTCTTTCAACGACTCTCGCATTAATGCGGAGTGGGAAGGTTTTACATTACATTGGTATACAGATTTATTTCAAAAACAAGATGTTATTGATGCATTTGTAAATAGTATTACGATTGCAGTTATAACAACGATTGTGACAACGGTACTTGGTGTATTCTTTGCGATTGCTTTACATCGTTATAAATATCGTTTCGAAGGGGCTATTAATGGCCTTGTATATTTACCAATTTTAATTCCTGATATTTTAATGGGATTATCTTTACTAATTCTTTTCAGTCAGCTAGGAATGGAACTTGGACAAACAACGATTATTATTGCACATATTACATTTAGTATTTCGTTTGTTGTTGTTATTTTAGCTGCGCGTCTTTCAAGTATGGGACGTGACTTAGAAGAAGCTGCAAATGATTTAGGAGCAACGCCTTGGCAAACGTTTCGTTTTGTAACGTTCCCAGCAATTGCACCGGGAGTTATTTCAGCAGCATTATTAACATTCACATTATCAATTGATGATTTTGTAATTAGTTTCTTCGTATCAGGACCAGGATCAACAACATTGCCATTATACATTTACAGTATGGTTAAGCGCGGAGTATCACCAGAAATTAATGCTCTTTCTACAATTTTAATTGTTGCTATCGTAGGATTAATGGTTCTATCTGAAATCTTCCGTAACAAAGGTGCAGATGGTGAAGAAAACTCTGGAGGACACCTTCCTTTATAATACGAACGATATAGAAAGTACGAGGGGGTAATAAACCGATGAAATTAATGAAAAGAATAGCTGGCGCAGCAATTAGCTTTAGCCTTGTTGCTGGTGTGCTTGCTGGTTGTGGTGAAAAGAAAGAAGAATTAAATATTTATAGCTGGGCTGACAATTTTGATGAGCAAGTGCTAAGAGATTTTGAAAAGAAGTATAATGTGAAAATTAACTATGATAAGTACGCAAGTAACGAAGAAATGCTTGCGAAATTACAAGCTGGTGGCGCAAAGTATGATTTAATTCAACCATCTGATTACATGGTTAAAACAATGGCAAAAATGGATTTATTAGCGCCGTTAGATAAAAAGAATATCCCAAATATCGAAAACATGGTTTCTAATTTCAAAACACCTGCGTTTGATCCAGAGAATAAATATTCTTTAGTGTACACTTGGGGTGTAACAGGGATTGCATACAATAAAAAGTATGTGAAAGAAGCACCTACAAGCTGGGCTGACTTATGGAATGAGAAATATAAAGGACATGTAACGTTATTAAACGATTCTCGTGAAGTATTAGGAGTGGGTCTTAAGAAGCACGGGTTCTCAAACAGTACGAAAGAAGATGCAGAGTTAAAGACAGCAGCAGATGATTTAAAGAAGCTGCTTCCAAACTTATTAGCATTTGATACAGATAACATTAAACAAAAATTCATTACAGAAGATGCTTGGATCGGAACAGTTTGGTCTGGAGATGCAGCATTTATCGCAAAAGATAATAAAGATGTAGAATACGTTGTACCAAAAGAAGGCGGCACAATTTGGGCTGATACGTTAGCAATTCCAAAAGGTGCAAAACATAAAGAGCTTGCTGAGAAGTTTATGAACTACTTACTTGATGAAAAAGTAAGTGTGAAAAACTACGAGTCAATTGGTTACAGTAATCCAAATGAAAAAGCTCATCCTCTTCATAGTAAAGAATACCGTGATAATCACATGATTTTCTTAACGAAAGAAGAGTTAGATCGTACAGAATGGCTTGTTGATGTAGACGATAAGTTAAAAGACTATGATCGTTACTGGACAGAGCTAAAAACAAAAGGTAAATAAGTAAGAAAATGCGGTTTCTAAAGTAGAAATCGCATTTTTTCATAGTAGGAGGAAATCGTTTGAAGAAGAAGTTACATCAGTATGAGGTAATATGTATCGGTTTATTATTTGCTGTATTTAGTATTGTTGCTTGGCGCGTACATGCAGGTGGCGTTACAGTAATGGATACATATGTCCGCGGATTAGTAAAAGGGCTACAAACGGAAAGTTCCCTTACATTTTTCTCGTACTTTACAAAATTGGGGTCAGCAATTGGGATAGCTGCTACGCTCGTTATAAGTTTGCTTGTTTTTTGGAAGCAGCGTTATTATGCTGCGATGATTGTGTATCCAATGGGAATTTTAATAACACATCTTGTGAATAAAGGGATAAAAGAGATTGTAAAGAGAGAACGTCCATCATTAAATGAAGCGTTAGATGCACTTGGATATAGTTTTCCTAGTGGACATGCAATGCTATCGATTATGACATTTGGATTTCTTGCTTATATCATTGCTGCTAATTTGAAAAGCATAGCTGGGAAATGTGTCATAACGATTTTGATGGGTATAGTAATCCTATCGATTGGATTAAGTAGAGTCATTTTAAATGTACATTACCCAACTGATATTTTAGCTGGTTACTGCGTAGGTGGTATTTTGTTAGTTATCGCTATTTACTATCATCGTTTACTTACTGAGAGATTGGGGCTTAATAAAGAGAGATAGAAAAAACGCCTGGAAAAACTATCATTATAGTGTTCCTAGGCGTTTTTTGTTTGTATAAAGATATGATACAGTATAAGTGACAATTGAATTATTTAAAGTAGGTGAAAATGTGTGAAGACAAATGTTCATAAAGTTGATAAGTGGGGGAAGTTAGGAGCTTTTTTGTATCAATTTCGTTATACAGTAATTGTAGCGTTACTGTTGCTTGCAATCGCACTTGGGATTTTTGCTCCAAAGCTACCGGGAGTATTAGGTGGTGACGGTTTCCAAACGGAAGGAGACTATCAAAAAACAAAAGAAATTTTAGATAAAGATTTTAAGAAGTCTCAAGATACGCTTCTGCTCGTTTTTGAGAAAAATAAAGATGCTTCGCATGAGGAATTTAAAAAGCGAATAGATGAAATTGTAAAGAATGTTCAAGAGAAAGAGAACTATGAATCTTTCCATCACCCAATCCAAAATAAAGAAATGCTACAAGATGACATCGGTTATGCGACAATTTTATTTTCCGGGAAAACAAATAAAGAAAGAATGGAAAAGACATTACAATTTGCTAATGAGATTGAGAAAGAAAGTAATGTAGCATTAAAAGTAACACCTACAGGATTTCCGAAAATTAATCAAGAAATTAATGAAAGAACGCAAAATGATTTAAAAGTAGCAGAAATGATTGGATTACCAATTGCGTTTCTTGTATTACTATTTTCGTTTGGTAGCCTTTTGGCATCAATTTTACCGATTTTGAATGGAGCGCTTAGTGTTATTAGCACGATGGGTATATTGTATTTCATCGGTGTGGATAAAGAACTATCTATTTTCGTGTTAAACGTTGCACCGATGATTGGACTTGCACTATCTATTGATTTTGCGCTATTATTTGTGAACCGTTTTCGAGAGGAAGTTGCTAAACGAACGGTAAAAGAAGCGATAGCAATTACATATCAGACGGCAGGACGTGCAATTGTATTTTCAGGATTATGCGTATTTGTTGGGTTATCCGGTTTGTTTTTCTTTAAGATAGATTATATTCAATCTGTCGCAATTAGCGGAATGATTGTTGTGATTATGAGCATTTTATTCTCACTCACACTTCTTCCAGCGTTATTATCGTTAATCGGTAAAAAAATATTAAAAAAGAATCAAGTAGCACATACGCCGGCAAATGCATGGCGTAAATTTGCACAATTTGTGATGAAACATCCAATTGCAATGATTGTTGTTGTTACAACATTTATTGTTATTTGCTTATTACCGTTACGTACAGCTAATTTGCAGTTCCCTAGTGTTGAAGCTTTACCTGAAAAGAGTGATACAAGGATTGCATATGAAAAGTATGAAGAAGCATTTAATAAAACTGTCAAAACACACGCTGATGTTACGTTAGTTGTAGAGACGAAAAAAGATATGAAAGAAAAAGAAAGTCTACAAAAGATAGAAGAAGTCATTCAAAAGTTAAAAGATGATAAAAAAGTACATGAAGTAAGAAGTTTATACGACGGGTTAACTGGAATGAAAGCAGATCAAGTTGCTGGAATATTGCAGTCGCCAGAAGCAGCAAAACTAACTCCTGTATTTGAAGCATACACAAAAGGGAATAAGACGACGATAGAAGTTTTTTTGAAAACAAAACCACGTACAGAGACTGCAAAACAGTGGGTGCGTGACTTTAAAAAGAACTATAAAGAAACGAATGTTACGTATTATCTAGGCGGAATGACGACGTTTCAACAAGAATTAGAAGATGAAATTAAAGATAAAGTTGTAATTGGTATGTCTGTTATATTTGGATCGACCTTTGTTATATTATTATTTGCATTCCGATCTATACTCATTCCAATTAAGGCAATTATTATGAATATACTTAGTTTGAGTGCAACCATTGGAATTGTTGTTTGGTTATTTGAAGGTGGTCATTTCGGTTTAGAAGCGAGTCCGGTTCTGTTTGTCTTACCAATCTTCATTTTTGGCCTCGTATTTGGGCTTAGTATGGATTATGAAGTATTTCTTATTTCACGTATTCACGAGCTCTATGAAGAAACAGGAGATAACGATCAAGCAACGTTAGAAGGGCTCGTTTCAACAAGTAGAATCATTACATCAGCTGCATTAATTATGATTGTTGTAACGGGTGCATTCGCATTTACTGATATTTTACCAGTAAAGCAGATGGGGCTTGGCGTGGCATTAGCAATATTTCTTGATGCAACAATTATTCGTCTTATGCTCGTTCCAAGCTTAATGAAGTTATTTGGAGACTGGAATTGGTGGTTACCATTTCGAAAAAAACGAGAAAAATCATCGTAAAAAAATGCTCATCATATTGATGAGCATTTTTTTATGAATAGCAAGACCTACATTTTGCAAATAGTATGTGATAAGAACATTACATACAAGTAGGTGAAGGCAATGTTTCGTTATTTTAAGTTTAAGTTAAATGATACAGTACAGTTTGCAGAAAACGATGGGCATATGTATCGCATTGTCGGTTATCGGTTAGAAAAGGGATTTTATCCAAAAGATGAATGGACTCATATCATTTATGAACTACTTAGAGAATTTGACGGGTATACGATGGATGCAGAGGAGGAAGAACTTGTAAAGGTCGTTCAAGTAGAGGATGAGTATTACAAAATACAAGAAGTATCAGGTTATCGTTATCCAGTAAAAATGAAACAAAAACAACAAGTGATGAAAATAGAAAGGATGGACGATTTATTAGATGCTTACAATGACTATAAAAGGTTGGCGGATTTCTTTAAAGATTTATCGTATGAACAAAAAGCTGAAGAAGTATTGTTAGAAATGAAAAGACTTAGAGCTTGAGGGGCAGTCTATTATAAGACTGTCCTCTATTTTTGACGGTGCACCAAAGTGTGTTTTCCGTTACAATGAGAGAATCAATAGAAATAAGGTGATAAACAGTATGGAAACAAAGAAAAAGGGCGAATGGTGTGAAATTACCGTTCCAGCTAAATGGAATGGTATAAGTATTGAATCGGTATTAAAAGTAGAATGGGAAATACCGAAAAAGCTATTACATCAGCTTCGTATGGAAAAAGGTGTTACGGTTAACGGAGAACAAAGAAGATGGAATGAGCTTTTAAAAGAGAACGATAAGTTACAAGTTCATATGTTTGCGGAGGAAGAGTACGGTGTGGATCCAGAATATGGTGAATTGCATGTAGTATACGAAGATGATCACGTACTCATCGTAAATAAACCAGAGAAAATGGACACACATCCTGCTGAAAAAGGTGGAACCGGGACGCTTGCAAATCTTGTTGCTTTTCATTTTCAAATGCAAGGTTTAGAGGCGAAGGTGCGTCATATTCATCGTTTAGATAAAGATACGACAGGTGGTGTCGTATTTGCTAAGCATAGAATTGCTGGTGCAATTATGGATCGTTTATTAATGGAACGAAAAATTAAAAGGACGTACGCAGCGCTCGTTGAAGGGAAAGTAAAGAAGAAACAAGGAACGATTGATGCTGCTATTGGAAGGGATCGCCATCATGCTACAAGGCGTCGTATTTCTCCAAAAGGTGACCAAGCTATCACATATTATAAAGTAGAAAAGTATTTTAAGAAGCAAAACACGACTTTCGTAACGTTACAATTAGAAACGGGTAGAACGCATCAAATTCGTGTTCATATGAGCCATAATGGTAATCCACTAGTTGGGGATGTATTATATGGTGGACAAACAAAATATATGTCTAGTCAAGCATTGCATGCGATGAAGATAAATTTCTTGCATCCAATTACGAAAGAAGCGATTGAAGTTGATGTGCCGTTTCCTACAAAGTTAGATAATAAAATAAGAGAATTTCAAAAAGAAAATGCGTAAAGTATAAGTTTTAATTTGAAAAAAGTAGATTTTTGCAGGGATTTCTCTAAAAGGAGCGAAGCCGTTAAGAGAAAAGAGAGGTGAGAATCACTTGATCAAATATAAGTATGTACTTGGAATATTTTTCGCTTGTCTTTTAGTTACTCTATGTCTCTATCCCTATTTACCAACTCGTATGGCAGTACATTGGAATGTAAATGGTGAGCCAAACGAGTTTATGAGTAAACAAGTTGTTGTAGCATTTATTCCTTGTTTTATTATTTTTTCATATGGATTTTTGTATATTATTTCACATAATATATTTAAGTTTAATGAAAGAGAGCATGGTATTATAGACGGATTTATAAAGAAAATTACGTTATTTATGTTGTTTATTCATATGCTTATCCTCTTTATTAATTTTGAGGATTTGATATCCTTTCAAACAGGATTAACGATTGGGATTAGTATGTTTCTTTTTATGCTAAGTAAAGAATTTAAGAAAATAAAAGGCAAAGAAAAAGACCCAATTAAATTACAAAAAATTCGTTTAGTAAGTAGACGGATTTTTCAAGTGATGGCATGTGGCATATTGTTTTCATTGTTTTTGAACTTAGAGTGGGGATTTTATGTATTGCTTAGTGTAATAAGCTGTGGATCTATGCTATTTATGTTATATATTTTCTATTCATACATAATAGAAAGTTATGAAACTTAAAAAAGAGTCTTCTCATTATGAGAAGACTCTTTTAATCTATTTACTTTGTAATAAATTGTTGTGTCCAGTAGTTGCCGCTTTCTACATAACCAACACCGATGTGAGTGAAGCCGTTATTTAAGATGTTTGCACGGTGTCCAGCGCTGTTCATCCAAGCTTGTACCACTTCTTCAGGTGTACGTTGGCCTTGAGCGATGTTTTCACCTGCAGATGTATAAGAAATACCAAATTTCTTCATCATGTCAAACGGAGACCCGTATGTAGGGCTGTTATGATCAAAGTAGTTGTTTTTTTGCATGTCTTCAGACTTAATACGTGCTACTTTGCTTAATTCAGTATCGATTTTTAGTGCTGGTAAACCTTGTTTTGCACGCTCAGCGTTTGTTAATTCAACAACACGTTGTTCGAACTCGCTTAAAGATTTTGCTTCTTCAGCAGGCTTTTGCTCAGCAGGTTTTTGTTCAGCAGGTTTTTGCGTATTGTTGTTTTCAGCAGGCTTTTGAGCTTCTGTTTTTTGAACTTCTTCAGCAGGCTTTTGCTCGGCAGGTTTTTGCTCAGCAGGCTTTTGAGTTTCTGGCTTAGCTGTTGGTTGCTCAGTTACAACATTTTCAGTAGGTTGTTGACCAGGAATGAAGCAGTTTGGTTGGAAGTTTCCTTGTTGCCATTGTGCTAATGATTCAACTCCCATAGATTGTAAGAATGCTTGTAGTTCTTGTTGGCTCATTTGCTTCATCATCACTTTTGAATGCTGAATATTTTGAACCTTTATGTTAGATGGTTGTACTGTTGCAGCTTGTGCATCTAGAGAAGATACTCCTAAAGTAAGAGCTGTTGCAGCAGCTACAGATAATAAAACACGCTTTTTCATGATGTGTGTCCCCCTATATAAAGTTTTAATTTGTTTTCACACGATTTGTTTTTGACAGCCTGTCTGACTGACAAATTCATCGTAGCATACAATTTGCGAGAAAAAAGATGGAAAAAAATTCATAGACTTTAAAATTACCTAATTTATCCTAAGAGAAGAAGGGAGCAAAAATAAGAGAAATATAGAGTATAAAAGGAATTTATAGTGTTTTTATACTTGGTTTTAAGAGGGGGTTTTTGGATAAATTTACCTAAATAGAAAATAAAGAATCCTATTGTATCAATGGTTTGAGCGATTTTTTGAGGAATATAATGGATTGATTTTTACAAAACTGTAATGTTTCTGTTGTTCTTTTTTATAATAAAGTAACATATTTTTAATGTTGTAGCAGACAAAAAAGCGGCTATCTCTTTACATAGACGAAGGAGATAGCCGTTTTCCTAATATTACGTATGTTACGAGTTATTACGAGTTAGTTTCAATTGCTTCTAATAATAAATCCACAATGTGAATTCCTCTCATTTTATGAGAAAGCTCTTCTCGCTCAATACCCAATTTCATTTGTAATAAACAACCTGGATTTGCAGTAACAATGGTTGCTGCGTCTGTTTCATGCACACGGTCCATTTTGTAATCTAGAAATTCCATTGATAACTCTGAATGAACAATATTGTAAATACCAGCAGAGCCACAGCAGCGGTCCGCATCTTTCATTTCTCGATATGTTGCACCTTGGATAGCCTCTAGTAACATACGAGGTTCAGAAGATGTGCGCATAACATTGCGTAAATGACAAGAGTCTTGATACGTAATAACCTGCGGCGTGAGTCGTAAGTCAGTTCGCTTATGGAAGTCTAGTTCTACTAGTATAGCAGTAACATCTTTAATCTTAGAAACAAACTGCTTAGCACGTTCAGCCCAATTCGGATCATCTTTTAAAAGATAATCATAGTCTACGAGGTAAGCTCCGCAACCCCCTGCATTCGTAATAATATAGTCGATGTTTAAATCTTCGAATGCTTTTATATTTCGCTTTGCTAATTCTTTTGCTCCACTCTTTTCACCAGCATGTCCATGCAATGCACCGCAGCAACTTTGTGTTTTCGGAATAACAATATCACAACCAGCTAATTGAAGAAGTTTCAGCGTTGCGTTATTTGTTTCTAAAAACATCGTATCCATTAAGCAGCCTGTGAAGAATGCAACTTGTTTTTTCTTTGTACTTTCTGCAGGTAAAAATGAAGGACGATCTTTCATTGCTTTCATTTTAGGGACTTTTGGTAAAACGAGATCCATCGTTGTAAGTGTTTCAGGGAATAACTTCATAATACCTGTTTTATGTGTTAGCGTTTGTAAACCAGAACGTTGATAAAATCCGATTAGTCCGGTTAATGTTCGCATTCGATTTTGATGGGGGAATAATCCTTCAAAAACGACTTTTCGAACAGCTTTCACTGGCATTGAGAATTTTTTATTTTGATTAATAATATCTCGAGCCTCTTCTAATAAATGTCCATAATTTACACCAGATGGACAAACAGGCTCACAAGCACGGCAACCAAGACAAACGTTTAATGTATTTTCAACATCTTCATCTGGTTCGATTAAACCATCAACGACTGCTTTCATTAATGCGATACGTCCGCGCGGTGAATGTGACTCTTTATATCCGGATTGAATGTAGGTAGGACAAGTAGGTAAACAAAAACCGCATCGCATACAGTTAAGTAGCTCATCTTCACTTAATCGTTCTTTAAATTCTTTTTGAATATTTTCTTTATTTAATGTGGTCATCGCTCAACCACCACCCTTTTTCGAGTGTCTTTCGCGAACATTTTTCCAGGGTTCATAATGTTGTTTGGATCGAAAGCTTGCTTTATTCCTTGCATAGCTGCAATACCTTCTTTACCTAATTTCATTTCTAAATATGGAGCTTTCATTGCACCAACACCATGTTCACCAGTAATTGTGCCACCAAGTTCAATTGCTTTCGCAAATATTTCAGCAAAAGCTTGTTCAGCTCGGTGCATTTCTTCTGCATTACGAGCATCTGTCATACAAGTTGGATGTAAGTTACCATCACCAGCGTGTCCAAACGTACAAATAGGAATATTATATTTTTTTGCAATGGCATTAATAGCTTCAACCATTGGAGCGATTTGTGAACGTGGTACAGTCGCATCTTCTAATATTGTAGTAGGTTTTAATCGTGCGAGCGCTGATAGAGCACTACGGCGAGCAGTACGAAGCGCATCTGCTTCTGTTTCATCTTTTGCAATGCGAACATCAACTGCATTCATAGAGCGGCAAACGTTAGCCATGTTTTCAATATCTCGATTGACTACTTCGGGTGGGCCGTCTTGTTCGATTAATAAAATTGCTTTTACGTCAGTTGGTAAACCGATTTGTGCAAACTCTTCTACAACTTCAATTGTCGGTTGGTCTAAAAACTCAAGTGTTGCTGGAATAATTTTATTTGCAATAATAGAAGAAACAGCACGTGCAGCTTCATTAATATCTTCATATAATGCAAGCATTGTTTTCTTTGTTTCAGGCATAGGAACAAGTTTTAATATAGCTTCTGTTACCACGCCAAGTGTTCCTTCAGAACCGATAAATAAACGAGTTAAATCGTAACCAGCTACATCTTTGGCTAATTTACCACCAGTGCGAATAATATCGCCATTTGGTAAGACAAGTTCAAGCCCCATTACATAATCACGTGTTACGCCATATTTCAAACCGCGTAATCCACCTGAGTTTTCATTAATATTGCCGCCGATTGTAGAAATTTTCATCGAGCTTGGATCTGGTGGATAAAATAAACCTTTTTCTTCTACCGCTTTAATAATATCAAGTGTAATGACTCCAGCTTGTACAGTAATTGTTAAGTTTTCTTCATCAATTTCTAAAATATTGTTCATATGGCGGAAAATAAGGACGATACCGCCTTCAAGTGGACATGTACCTGCGCAAAGGTTTGTTCCAGACCCGCGCACATATACAGGGATTTTGTGAGTGTTACATACTTTTAACACTTCAGCTACTTCATTTGTATTACGAGGAGCAATGACTGCATCAGGCATTGCTTGGAAGTTTGGAGTGGCATCATAACTATAAGTTAAACGCCCCATATTGGATGTATCTACATTATCTTCGCCAACAATAGATACGAATGAATGAATAATTTGTTTTTCTAACATTGGAAATCCCCCTCAAACTGTTAACGTGTTTAGTTATAATAAACAACGTGGTAACAGTGCTTTCATTATAATGATAAAAAAGTCGAGGGATTCTTTCTATGTATAATCATCTAAAGATTAATCTGTTTTATCGTTCTTTTTTGTATGATCATCTAATAGGAGGAGTGCGAAGTATAAAACGTTTAAGTCTTTGAATTGTTTTGGATCAAGTCCTGTATGTTCTTCAATCTTTTTTAGCCTGTAATGTAATGTGTTAATGTGTATATGTAATTGTTTAGCCGTCTGTTTATAAGATTGGTTATAATCGATAAATAAGCGCAAAGTATGCATAAGCTCAGGAAATGATAATAAGTTTTCGATGGTACGCTCTAGAAATTGTTCACGCGTTTCGGCAGAAATATCTTGTAAACACATTTCTAAACGTAAATCTTCATTAAATACAATTTTTTTCGTTTCCAATGATACAGAAAGAGCGCGTAATGCTTGTTCGTAACATATGTTCATATTGTTTGAGGTAACTGTTTGTCCAATCCCGATATATAAAGGAATAGAAAATAAAGTTTCGCAGTCTTGTTTTAACCGTTTTAAAAATTGATAAGTTTGCTCTTTGGAGCTCGTTGCTGTAAATAAAATAAAACGATCATTTCCCCAACGAACAAATAGATGCTCTTTTGTTAAAATATTACGTATGTGTTGCCATATTTTACGCTGGAGCATCGTGTCATTTTTGCCAATAGAAAACAAAATAAGTTGTTTTTTCTTATATAAATCAATGCCAAGTGTTTTGGCGCGATCAAGAAAACTCGGGGACCACTCTGTATTTTGAAGCCAATCAAAGACGAAAGCTTCATAAGAACGGTGCTCAAGTTCTAGTTGCTCTAAAAAGTAGTTTTCATGAATTAATAATTCGGTCATCTTACGCAATATTTCGCCGTAGCGTGAAATATTTTCAGGTTCTCCTGTAATTCCAATGACACCAATTACTTCATCATGAAATAATAAAGGAAGATTCATCCCAGCCTTTACACCTTGCAATCGCCTTTCATCTTCTTTTGTAATGATGACGGTTTTCTTTTGTTTGGCGCAGCGGAGTGCACCTTCATGAAATTGACCAATTCTTTCTGTATCTGTACTTGCGATAATAACGCCTTCTATATTAATGATAATAATATTTTCTGTAATTAGTCTGCGTACTTCTCGTACAATTTTATTCGCTAAATCAGGAAATAGCATAATTGACACACCTCAAATTCTATTTGTTGTACATTATATATGTAAATTGAGTAAGAAAGGAAAATTTCACACTTTCCACACATTTATTTGTTATTTTACAATTATAACGAAATCATCCGAAGATGGAGGGAATCTTTTGAGAAAGTATGTTTTTCTTCTCTGTTTTTTATTTCTATTAGTAGGGTGTCAAGGAAGTTCGTATACACCAATTGCTAAAGATAAAAATGTTATTATAACAACGAATATAAAAGAAGGCAGTATTAGTTTTATTGATAAAAAAGATAAAAAGTTAATCACGACATGGGAACTAAATGAGCCAATGGCCGGAATCACACTGCTTCCAAATGGTGAGGAAATACTTGTATACGGTAAGCAATTAGAATATATGTATGTATATTCACTAGCGGAAGGAAGGCAAGTGGGAAAATATAAAACTGGAAAGGGCATTGTAAATGTGGTCGTATCAGAAGATAAAAAACAATTATTTGCTGCCGATCAAAATGTTCAAAAGGTAAGGTTCTTTACGATAAATGGGAAAGAGACAGGAAATGTTTCAACAGGCAAAGGACCTATAACGATGGTAGAGTATCATAATCGGTTATCTGTATTAAACTTTTATGATACGAAACTAACGACAATTGATACGAAGAAAAAAGAGGTTGTTCAATCCTTTATGATTCCACCAGCATCAACAGGAGCAACGATTAGTCCTGATGGGAAAGAAATATGGATTGGCGGACATGGTGATGGAAATCAAGTAAATGAGAAAGTGTTAGTATATTCTTTGCAGGATGGAGAAATGGTACGTTCTTTACATGCTCCATTTATGCCTGTGAATATAACGAAGGATAGTAAGTACGTATATGCATTAAGTCATGGGTCGAATACACTTAGAAAGTTTGATATTAGCACATATAAAGAAATAGCTTCTGTAGAAGTAGGATCAAATCCATTTGCATTTTTGGAGAGCGGAGCAGAAGGATATGTAGCAAGTTATGATAGTGATGAAGTGTGCGTTATGGATATGAAGAATTTGAAAATAAAACAAACAATTAAAGTCGGAAAAGGACCGTTTCAACTCATAGAGAGGGAAGGGAAGGACAATGAATAAATATAGAGTACTAGTTGTAGATGATGAAAGTGATATGAGGCAGCTTGTTGGAATGTATTTGGATAACTTTGGATATGAGTGGGGAGAAGCTGAGAATGGAAAAGAGGCTCTTAAAAAACTAGAAACGGATCATTATGATTTCGTTGTATTAGATATAATGATGCCAGAAATGGATGGACTTTCAGTTTGTAAAGAAATTAGAAAAACGTCAGATGTGCCGATTATATTTTTAACCGCAAAAGGTGAAGAGTGGAATAGGGTGAACGGCTTACGTATGGGAGCAGATGATTATATTGTAAAACCGTTTAGTCCGGGTGAATTAGTTGCCCGTATGGAAGCTGTGCTAAGAAGATATACAAAACAAGAACAGCAAGAAGAGATTCAATTTGGACCAATTCTTATCAATGAAAAAAGTAGAAGAATCGAGGCGGATGGTGAGTCGATTTCTCTTACTGTAAAAGAGTTTGATTTACTATATTTTCTTTGCCAGCATACAGGACAAGTATTTAGCCGGGAGCAATTACTTGAAAAGGTATGGGGATATGATTATGCCGGAAGTACAAGAACAGTAGATACGCACGTGAAAACGATGCGCTTGAAGCTTGGAGAAAGTGGAAACTACATTCAAACTGTTTGGGGTGTAGGCTATAAATTCGAGGTGTAACGTATGTTTACAATGGTACAAAAACTTTGGCTTACAGTAGTATGTGCAGTATGTGTAACAGTGTCCTTTCTTTATTTCGTATCTTTATACTCGTATGAAAAACTATACGTTGATAATTTAAAAGGTTCATTAGTAATGGAAGGAAAAAATCTTGCTGCCCAATATGATAAGCACGAAGGAATATCAACTTTTGAAGAGAAAGTAAGATCGTTTGATCAAATATCTAGTTCAGACGTTATTTTCGTGTCTAATCCGCGTGATTTAAGTGCATGTTTGCCTTTTGATGTGCATCATCATTCCCTTATAAGTGAAAGAGATAGGCAAACGCTATTAGATGGGAAAACTGTGACAAAAATAGGATATGAAGAACATTTTGACCGTAATATTATGGGGGTTGTCATCCCTGTATTGGAAAATAAAAAATTAGTCGGAATTGTCTATTCGTATATTCCTTTAAAAAGTATAAAAGATTTAATCTATGATATGGGTCTTATTTTAGCACCGTTAGCAATTGCTATGATTTTAATTACTATATGGGTTGGAAGAAAAATTATAATTGCAATTACGAAGCCACTTTCGCAAATGGAACGGGTTGCAAATCATTTGGCTACGGGAGATTTCTCGGAGCGGATTACAGTTTCTTCAGAGGATGAAATTGGACGGTTAGGAAAAGCATTTAATAAAATGGCCAATTCATTAGAAACAGAAGATGTAAAGCGTAAGGAATTTTTAGCAAATGTTTCGCATGAACTTAGAACACCACTTAGTTATATAAAAGGGTATAGCGAGGCTATTTTAGATGGCGTTGCCAAGGGACCGCAGCAGGAAAAAGTAACGCAGCTAATTCATAAAGAAGCAGGTCGTATGCAGCGTCTCGTTCATGACTTGTTAGACTTAGCACAATTAGAAGGTGAGCACTTTCCGTTAAAGAAGCAACCTATCGTTTTTTCACAGCTGATTGAAGACGTATTAGATACGTATGAGATTAAGTTTATAGAAAAGGAACTTCATATTTCAACCAATTTAAATCCAGAGATCATTGTCATGATTGATGAGGATCGTATGCAACAAGTGCTTCATAATGTGTTAGATAATGCGATACGGTATACAAATCAAAACGGAAATATCGTTATAAATTTAGAGCAAATCGATGATTACTGTGAATTGAAAATAAAAGATACAGGAATTGGCATTGATATAGAGCATTTGGAGAATCTTGGGGAACGCTTTTACCGAGTTGATAAAGCGAGAAGTCGTCAACACGGTGGAACAGGTTTAGGCCTTGCTATTGTGAAACAAATTGTTCATATACATGGTGGACATTGGAAAATTGAAAGTGAAAAAGATAAGGGAACAACGGTTATTATTAAACTGAATGTACAGGATGAGGGGGGCATGTTCTAATTTTTAGGACATGTTCTTTATATTGAAGAAAATATTTATCCCGCTATTTGCCGGACAGTAAGACCCTCACCTCAAAATTCAACGGAAGCAAAGAAGTTAGGTGGAGGCCCTGCTGTCCGTAAAAGCCCGATTGGTGAGTGCTAATAATCAGTGGGGGATGAACAAAACCCCTACTGATTAAAGTTTCACTTTATACGTAAAAATATAAATTAATATGTAATAAATATCGAAAATTTGACTATTTTATGAACAAAACATTTGTACTTCTTATCAATTCGGTCTAAAATAGTTATGATGCAAAGTTCTTATAAATCGTTTCAATTGTTGTTTGGAAGATACTGAGGTGATTTAACTGGAGTACAAATCTATTAAACCGAAAAAAATTTACGAAGAAGTATCTGAAGCTATTTTAACAATGATTAAAAATGGTACGTTAAAACCTGGTGACAAACTACTCCCTGTGCATCAATTAGCTGAGCAGTTTCAAGTTGGTAGATCTGCTGTTCGTGAAGCGCTAAGTGCGCTAAGAGCGATGGGCTTAATTGAGATGAAACAAGGAGAAGGTACATATGTGAAGAACTTCGATTCTTCTTCATTAACGAAATCATTAAACAATAGATTATTAATGAAGAAAGAAGATATTTTGAATTTATTAGAAGTACGAAAGGTGCTTGAAGTGGGGGCAGTTCGAGTAGCGGCGGCAAAACGTACGGAAGATAATTTACAAAATATGAAACATTGGTTAGATGAAATGGCAAAGAGCATTGGAGATGAAAAGGCTGGCGAAAAAGCCGATTTTCAATTCCATATGGGAATTGCAGAGTCTTCGCATAATAACATTTTGCTTGAACTCATGAATCATGTTTCAGAGATGATTGCTGAAACGATTGGTGAATCAAGACGCATTATTTTATATGGTGAACAAACGACATCAGAACGACTTATAGAAGAGCATCAAGTTATATATGATGCGGTGTTAAAACAAGATGTAGAATTAGCGCAGCAAGCAATGCTAGATCATTTAACAAATGTAGAACATATTGTCACAGGTAAAAACGATATAAATTCGTAATTTAATCTTTTAAAAATTTAATTTTCTGATAAAATAGAGAAAGATTAAGTAAGCGTTTTCTTTAGAAGAGGGAGAGGATAGGCCATGGTTGAGCCTATTTCTTCTCTACTCAGTCATCTGATGACCGTATGTTTGTTGGCGAAGTTGTAAAAAGGGGGAGTAATAGTTATGAAAGTTACTTTATTTGTTACTTGTTTAGTCGATATGTTCGAAACAAATGTCGGCAAAGCAACAGTTGAAGTGTTGGAGCGTTTAGGTTGTGAAATTGAATTTCCAGAAGCACAAGTTTGTTGTGGCCAGCCTGCTTATAATAGTGGCCATGTAGAAGCAGCAAAAGAAGCGATGAAACATATGATTGAAACTTTCGAAGATGCAGAATATATCGTTACGCCATCTGGTTCGTGTGCGACAATGTTTCATGAGTATCCGCATGTTTTCAAAGATGATCCAAAGTGGGCTAAACGTGCACAAAAAATTGCTGATAAAACCTATGAATTTACACAGTTTATTGTAGATGTTTTAAAAGTTACAGATGTTGGTGCAAGTTTACCAGGGATAGCTACTATTCATAAATCATGTCATATGACACGTATGCTCGGAATAAAAGAAGCACCAGGAATTTTATTATCAAATGTAAAAGGATTAACTGTGAGAGATTTACCAAACGTGCAAAATTGTTGCGGGTTTGGGGGAACGTTTTCAGTTAAGATGACTCCAATTTCTGAGCAAATGGTAGACGAAAAAGTAGATAGTGTAATGGAAACAGGTGCAGATTATTTAATCGGTGCAGATTGTGGGTGTTTGTTAAACATTGGCGGACGTATTGAGCGTTTAGGAAAAGAAGTAAAAGTAATGCATATTGCTGAGGTACTGAATAGTCGCTCATGAAGGGGGAACATAAGCTATGTCTATGAAAATCAGTGAGAAAAAATTTAATGATCGCGTTGGTGATGGAATTCAAGATTCGTTTATGCGCGGAGCAGTTTCTTCTGCACAAACGCGTTTATATACGAATCGCTTAAAAGCCGCAGATGAATTAGGAAACTGGGAAGAGTGGCGAGAACTAGGTGAACAAATCCGTCAACATACGTTAGAAAATCTTGATTATTATTTAATGCAGTTAAGTGAAAATGTATCAAAAAGAGGCGGACACGTGTACTTTGCGAAGACGAAAGAGGAAGCAGCAAAGTATATTCAAGACGTTGCCAAAAAGAAACAAGCGAAAAAAGTAGTAAAATCAAAGTCGATGGTAACAGAAGAAATCAGTATGAATCATGCGCTTGAAGAGATTGGCTGTGAAGTGTTAGAGAGTGACTTAGGAGAGTATATCTTGCAAGTAGATAACGATCCACCTTCACATATTATTGCACCTGCACTTCATAAAAATAGAACGCAAATTCGCGATGTATTTAAAGAAAAGCTAGGCTATGAAAATTCTGATGACCCGTATGAAATGACAAAGTTTGTTCGTAAACAACTTCGTGAGAAATTTATGGATGCAGAAATTGGTGTAACTGGTTGTAATTTTGCTGTTGCAAATACTGGCTCTCTTTGTCTAGTAACGAATGAAGGTAATGCAGATCTTGTTATGTCAATTCCGAAAACACAAATTGCGGTAATGGGTATGGAACGTATGGTTCCGACAATGGAAGAATTAGATGTTTTAGTTGGTTTACTATGTCGTAGTGCAGTAGGTCAAAAATTAACAAGTTATGTAACGGTAGCAGGACCAATTCAAGAAGAGGAAGTTGATGGACCTGAAGAATTCCATTTAGTTGTTGTTGATAATGGTCGCTCTCAAATTCTGGGATCTGAATTCCGTTCAGTATTACAATGTATTCGTTGCGCTGCTTGTGTTAATGTATGTCCTGTATATCGTCACGTTGGTGGACATTCATATGGATCGATTTACTCAGGACCAATCGGTGCGGTATTAACACCGCTTCTAGGTGGATATGATGATTACAAAGAGCTTCCTTATGCATCTAGTTTATGCGGAGCATGTACAGAAGCTTGTCCAGTAAAAATTCCATTGCATGATTTATTATTAAAACATCGTCAAGTTATTGTTGAGCAAGAAGGTCGTGCACCACTTGCAGAAAAACTAGCGATGAAAATGTTTAGTATGGGTGCTTCTTCAGCTGCTTTATATAAAATGGGGTCAAAAATGGCACCAGCGGCAATGAGTCCATTTACATCTGGTAATCGTGTATCAAAAGGTGTTGGACCACTTAAAAACTGGACGGATATTCGGGAATTCCCAGCTCCAAGTAAAGAGCGATTCCGTGATTGGTATAAAGATCATAAGAAAGGCGGGGATAAATAATGACAGGATTAATTCAAAACCGTGATGCCTTTCTAGATAACATTGCAAAAGAACTTGGGCGCGCGCGTAAAACAGAAGATGTAGAGCGACCAGTATGGAAAAGTAATGTGAATATAGAAACGTTAAAAGATTGTTCACAAGAAGAATTACTAGAAGTGTTTAAAAAGCAATGTACAAACATTCATACAACTGTAGTAGAAACGACAAATGACCGATTAGGTGAAGACCTTCAAAAAGTAATCATGGAAAACGGCGGTGGACCTATTTTATTATCAGCAGATGATCGTTTTGATGCATATGGTTTAACATCTTTATTTAAAGAAGAACTTCCAAAGCGAGACGTTGAAGTAAACGTATGGGATCCAGAGAGAAAAGACGAAAATATGTGTTTAGCTGAAAAAGCGAATATTGGTATTGCATTTAGTGATTATACATTAGCTGAATCTGGTACAATTGTTGTACAAAGTCATAAAGGGCAAGGACGTTCTTTACACTTTTTACCGACTGTATATTTTGCTATTATTCCACGTGAAACACTTGTGCCTCGTATTACACAAGCAGTTCAGGATATGAACTTACGCGTAGAAAATGGGGAGACAGCGGCATCTTGTATTAACTTTATTACAGGGCCAAGTAACTCGGCTGACATTGAGATGAATCTTGTTGTCGGAGTACATGGACCATTAAAAGCAGTATATTTCATCGTATAAAAGAGGGGAAAGCAGGCCAGAAAATGGCCTGCTTTTTAGTAGAATAAAGGATAATATGAAGTAGAAGTTCTCTCCTTTTTTTGCTATGTTTTTTGGGAAAGGAGAGGAAGGGATGTTCACTTATTTATATGCACTGTTAGCAGGGATGGTGTTTGGTTCTTTTTTTATGCTAGTTGCGATGAGGGTTCCATTAGGTGCGTCTATTATTACCCCGCGTTCACATTGTTATTATTGCAAATATGTGCTAAGGCCAAAAGAACTAATCCCCATCATTTCATTTTATATACAAAGAGGCTGTTGTACGAATTGTAAGAGGAAAATTCCAATTATGTATGTAGCATTTGAATGTATAACAGGAAGTATATTTCTTCTTACCGTGTATATGATTGGAATAGAACGAGAGCTTATTATCATTTTATCCCTTTTTTCGCTACTTCTTATTATTTCAGTTACAGATTACTTATATATGTTAATTCCTGATTGTATTTTAATTTCGTTTGCCGTTTTACTCATTCTTGAAAGTGTTTTTGTACAATTAGTTACTTGGACAGATAGTATAGTTGGTAGTGGTGTTATATTCATTTTGTTATATTGCATGCAAAAGATATATCCAGAAGGGCTTGGCGGAGGTGATATAAAACTACTTTCGTTACTTGGGTTTATAGTAGGAGTGAAAGGCGTTTTTATCATTTTATTTTTAGCATCTTGTTTCAGTCTTTGTTTCTTTGGGGGGGGTATCGTATTAAAACGTATAGAAGTACGAAAACCAATTCCATTTGGTCCTTTTATTAGTCTTGGGGCAATATGTTATGTATTGGCCGCATATTCAAATTAGAGAGGGAATAGAAAATGAACGTATATATGGATGATCAAAGAAGTTGCCCGTTCGGGTATGTGCCCGCAACTACAGTAGAATGTGCTTTGCAAATGGTTCGGGATTATGATGTGAATATTCTTTCCCTTGATTTTAATATGGGGTGGGGAGCAAAAAATGGACTGGATTTTGTAGAAGCTTTTTGTACAGAGGGGTTATATGTAAATGAAATTCACCTTCATACGAATGATGTCATCGGTATGCACAAGATGAAACAGAGAATGGATAAGGGAAAGGAAGAAGGAGAAATTAATCCTCACCTTGTTGTTAAATACGTGGGAAGCTAAAAACTCCAAAGTAAAACTTTGGAGTTTTTAATGTTTCATATGTGCTTGTAAAGGAATAATCTCTTCTTGTTGAGCTGCTGCGATTTCAGTTTCTTCCTGTTGAACTTCAGGTGTTTTTTTTGTTAAGTAGTGGTATACCATACCGACAAATACTGATCCGCCAATAATGTTACCGATTGTAACAGGAATTAAGTTATGAATAGCACCTGAAAAAGAAATTGTCTCAGGATGTGGTGAAACTAAAGATAAAGCAAAGAGTGACAAGTTTGCAATACTATGTTCGTAACCAGATAAGAAGAATGTGAAAACAAGTAGCATCATGACCATGATTTTTGCCGTGTCGCCTTTAACCTGAGATGGTAAGAAGCAAGCAAGACATACGAGCCAGTTACATAAAATGGCTTTAAAGAATAACTGCATTGTAGGTGTGTTCATCTTTCCTTCAACGACTTTATTCATTAGGTGACCGTGATCAATTGCTTCAAAAATTCCAGTTGCGTAAAATAGTAAGGCAAAGAATAACGCGCCGGCTAAGTTACCTGCATAACAAGCAACCCAGTTACGAAGTGTATCAGAAATCGTTGTTTCTTTTCTTAAAGTTGCTACAGTAAAGTACATTGTGTTTCCAGTAAACAATTCAGCACCGCCATATATAATAAGTACGAGAGCAATCCCGAAAAACATAGAAGCAGCTAAATAAGTTGCTGGTGAATCTGCAATGTGAAAAAAGTTACCTAATTTAAAACATAGTACAATAATAAAACCGATATAAATACCCGCAAGTGCAGCACGAATGAAATATTGCATTGGGTTTGTATCTAGCATTTTCTTTTTGCTTTTAGCCAGTTTGACAACATAATCTAGTCCTTGTTCTAGCATGAGTAATACGCTCCTTTAGTAAATCTTCTATAAATACTCCTTATATGAATAAAGTACATGGAATTGTTCTCACTTTCAATAAGTTTGTGCAATGTTTCACAAAAAGGACATACATACGTTAAGAAAACGTTTACAAAGGGTAGTATAATGGAATTTTTTCTGGACATTGAGAGGAAGAAAGGAAAAAGAAAAAGCGCTGTAATTACAGCGCTTTTTCGTCTAAATTCTTTTCTACTTTTACTTCTACTTCTTTTGAGAAGAACCAACCACCAACTGCGATTCCGACTAATACAATCCAGAATGTAAGCTTCCACGGAGTGGATTCTGGGAATGAATGTGGAATTACATTTAATGCAGGGTGTGCTAATGTATAAACTGCTAGCTTCACACCAACCCAACCTACAATTAAGAATGCTGCAGTTTCAAGTCCTGGTTTACGTTTTAAGATTTGTACGAATGCAGTTGCTGCAAATCGCATAATGATTAATCCGATAAGTCCACCTACAAAGATAACAACGAATTGCCCAGTATCTAGACTACCAATTGTACCTAATCCTGTTTTTGGTAAAGTCATTGCTAGTGCAACCGCAGCTAAAATTGAATCAACTGCGAAGGCGATATCAGCAACTTCAACTTTAAATACAGTCCACCAGAAGTTCTCTTGTTTTTTCTTTGCTTCTTTTTCTTCTGTTTCTTCATCTGTATTCTTTTTAACATATGTTTTAAATAAGTGATTACCAGCGATAAACATAAGGTAGATGGCACCGATTGCTTGCACTTGCCATACATCGACTAAGAACGAAATCATAAATAACGATCCAAATCGGAAAACAAATGCCCCCGCTAATCCGTAAAATAGTGCTTTCTTTCGTTTTTCTTCTGGTAAATGTTTTACCATAATTGCAAGAACAAGAGCGTTATCAGCCGCTAAAATCCCTTCAAGTGCAATTAGGATGAGTAATACCCAACCATACTCCAATAATAATGATACATCCATGTACATTCTCCTCTCATCTCTATAAGTTCTAAATAAGTGAAGAATTTCCCCACTATTTAGTTTCCCCATACTCCTGCCTATTAACTTTGGAAGAATTTGGAAATGAATACAAAAAAGACCTCTGCCGTTAATAGGCAAAGGTCTTGCTAGACATATGTAATAAAAATGCCAACAAAGCCGGAAGAACTAAGTTCTACGTAATGACGACTTTGTTTCCAAGAAATATTCTTGGACGCTACTCCCCTTTGGAGATATGTTATTGTATTCTCATTATATGGATAATTGATACGGTTGTCAACCTGTTAAAATATCTTCATTAGGATATTTTATTTTCCGGTTCTTTTTACGAGCAAATGAAAAAGCCAATGTTAAAGGCCCCATTTTGCCAAAAAACATCATAAAGATAATAATAGCTTTTCCGATTATAGTTAAGTGGGGTGTTAAGTTCATACTGAGGCCAACAGTCCCGAATGCTGAAAATACTTCGAAAGCACTCATCAATAGAGGAACTCGCTCAGTAATACTCAAAATTAAAATAGCAAAAAAGATAAATGAAATGGAAATAATAGTAATGGTTAATGATTTGACAATGAGAGTATCTTTAATGGATTTTTTAAATACGACAATATCCTCTTGTTCTTGTAAAAATTTAAATACGCCAAAAAATATGATTAAAAATGTTGTTAACTTAATCCCACCACCCGTTGAAGCACTACCAGCACCAATAAACATAAGGAGCATCATTAATAGGAGGGAAGGTTTTGACAATGTAGAAATATCAACAGTATTAAACCCGGCAGTTCGTGTTGAAATTGCTTGAAAATAAGAGGCCATTCCTTCTTCAAATGGGGTAAAACCTCTCATAGAAAGGGAGTTATGGAACTCGAATATAAAAATAAAAAGGGTAGCAATAATGTTGACGATTAGAGTAGAAGTGAGCATAAGTTTTGAATGTAGTGTAAGGTTTTTAAAGTTTTTCTTTCTTTTTATGTCTACAATTACTGTAAAACCAATTCCACCTAAAATGATTAGAGAGGAAATGACGAAATTGACAAGAATGCTATGAGAATGGGACATTAAATTATCGCTCCACACAGAAAAACCAGCATTGTTAAAGGCTGAGATTGAATGGAAAAAACTATAATAGATCCCTTTGGCAACCCCATATTTGGGTACCCATTCAAAAGAAAGAATTAAAGTAGCGATACATTCGACTGTAAAAGAGAATAAAAATAATGCTTTGGCAAGACGGATAACGCCGCCGATATTCGTTTGATTTAATGCTTGTTGTAATAAAATACGGTTTTGAAGACCGATTTTTCTTCCGAGCATAATAGCAATTAAGACCGCAAAGCTCATAATGCCAAGCCCGCCAACTTGTATAAGCGTTAAAATGACACATTGTCCAAATAAAGTAAACACTTTTCCAGTATCCACAACACCAAGCCCAGTAACAGTACAAGCGGAAACGGTTGTAAATAAGGCATCGAGCCATGAAATGGACGTTGTCGTAGCAATTGGCAGTTTTAATAAGCATGTGCCGACAACTGATAATACAATAAAAGATAAAGTAAGAACGCGGGGAGGGCTCATGCGAATATTAATCCGTTTCATGTCACATATTGCTCCTTTCGTTTTGCTTTGATTAGTATGTGAAAAAGCACTATTATGTATGTTGAAAATAGAAAGAGGCAGATAATATCTGCCTCTAAGCCATATGTTATATAATTATCCACGTAATTGTTGTTGAGCTAAAGCAACAAGACGTTTTGTTACTTCACCGCCAACTGAACCGTTAGAACGAGATGCTGTATTAGAACCTAAGCTTACACCAAATTCTTGTGCAATTTCATATTTAAATTGTTCAAGCGCTTGTTCTGCACCTGGAACTAATAATTTGTTTGTTTTTACCATGTTGATACACATCCTTATGAGTAGTCCAGTTCAGCTAAGTTCTTATCTAAACTGGTAACGTTATTTTATGTGGAAATGACATACTCATACGCGGAAGTAATCGGTGCGATTAGAAGTTCTTGGATAGAAAAAAAGAGTAGCAACTTTGCTACTCTTTTTTTAGTATTGTCGCTGTTCCTTCCACGACAATATCATCTGATTGATTATATATGTTTGTTTGCAACGTAATGATTTTTTTATCGTCACGCTTCTTAATAACCTCTGCCACAACGCGAAGTGTATCACCGATTTTGACAGGGGCACGGAATGAAACATTTTGGGATAAATAAATCGTATTTTTGCCTGGGAGTTTCGTTCCAAGGATGGTAGAAATAAAACTCGAAACGAGCATACCGTGAGCAATACGTTCTTTAAACATTGTCGTTTTTGCAAAAGAATCTAAAATGTGAATAGGATTCACATCTCCAGTCAATTTTGCAAAATTGATAACATCTTCATCTGTAATTGTTTTTGTAAGGGATGCTTGATCACCGACTTGAATCTCATCATAACGAAGCTCCGGAACAGTTTGTGCTTCTTGAAATGGATTCATTTTGTCCTCCTTCTTTTCCATATCGAAAAATGTTAGCCATCTTGATGTAGTAGGAGGAAGAAAGAGTTTTGTTTGTGCTGCAGTTAGCTCCCACATTTTTCTTACTTGATGGAAGTAAATAGATTTTTTGAGTTTTCCTCGAACTTTTTTGCGAGTTCCAACTGTTTTGACTTGAACTCTTCCAAAAAACCCTCTAACTGTTTTTGAGCCTCTTCACGTTGTAATTGTTGTTGCTCAATAAATTGTTTTGTTGTTTCTTCAAATTGACCGCTTGTTTGTGTAAGAATTGACAAAGATGTTTTTGTAGGAGAAACAGTAAGCTGCTGCATATGAGCAGAAAGTTCTTTCCACTTGTCTTGCCACTCGTTAATTTGATCATTTAAGGAGTTACCAGTTAATTGTTTCACGTAATCTGTATATTGGTTATTGAACTGAGCAGTGATTTGTTGTAGTTCTTTTTCTAGTTCATCTACTCCTGATGTTAATTTATGCAAAGCGTCTTGTTGTTGTTTTAATGTTTCTAAAGTAAGTTGCTCTAATTGTTTCCCAGCTGAAGAAAAAAGGGAAAGTGATTGAGACCAGTTTTTCCAAAATGCATCGACTAATTCGTATGGTTTAGTTTCCATTGTTTGACCCCCAAATGTTTTTTTACATATTGTGAACGCAGATTACTCTGCTGTACCACCAGGTGAAGATGAAGAATCCTTTTCATCCTTTTCTGGAGAAGTAGAAAATGGAAAGAATGCATTGGTGTATAACGTGAAAAACGTCCGCAACATATTTTGATAATGTTCAAAAGAAGTCGCACATGTTGTTAAATATTGCTCTCCATATTCAGTTAAAGAATAAATTCTTTTTGCCGGCCCTCCATCGCTTGTATCCCAAGTAGAAGAAATAAGGTTTTCTTTTTCTAATTTGCGTAGTGTTCTATAAACATTACCTTGGTCAACAGAAGAAAAGCCGATATCCATTAGCATTTGAATAAGTTTGTAACCATGAAGACTCCAGTCTTTTAGACAGAGAAGTAAGAAGGGAACTAAGAAGTTTTTTGGCATGGAGTTTGGTTGTTTCGCTTGGTTGTTCTCCAAACTTTCGCGTTGTTCTGGTTCATTTTGTAGCATGATTGTGCATCACCTCATGAATCAGTTAGATGGAATTTTTTGCTTATAAGTGCAATTTACACCTATCTGTTTTTAAAGTCAACACATTTGTTAGAAAATAGAAAAAAATAAAATATAGACTTGAAGTTTTATTCAGAATATTAGAAAATAGTGAATAGGTTGAATTGTTTCAAAAAAGAAAAAGGGAGTGTAGGTAAAGTGATTGATCAAAAATTCGATCCACTACAAGCATGGAAAAATGCTTATGAACAAACCGAAACATTTTGGGGAAAAGCGCTCAATGAAACAATTAAAACAGAAGAATATTCTGCTTGGATGGGCAGCGTTCTAGATTTGAATTTGTTTTATCAAAAAGCATTAAATGATACGACAAAAAACTATTTAGAACAAGTAAATGTGCCGACGAAAGAGGATATCGCAAGAGTGGCTACGCTTGTTATTAACTTAGAAAATAAAGTAGATAACATTGAGGAGTTTCTAGAGGAGAAAGTAGATTCTTTAGGACAAGCTCCTACATTAAAGCGTGATGTGACAAAAGTGAAACAAGATATTCGTACGCTTGAAACAAAAGTAGATCAAATTTTAGAATTGCTAGAAAAGCAAAATGCAGTACTAGCTAAACTACAAGTACCTGTAAAAGAAGAGATAAAGCCTGCGAATAAGCCGGAAAATAAAAAATGATAAAAGCGCTTGTTTATAACAGGCAAAAGAGAGAGGGAGAATCTCTTTTCACATGTAAACGGCGAAACATAATTATATAGGGACTCTACAGTATGAGTACCAAAATGATTCATAACAATCGTTCACAAATTCATTTAAGGGGGAAAAGAAATGGTTCAATTAAATGGAAAAGTAGCAATCGTAACAGGTGGAGCAAAAGGGATTGGAAAAGCAATTACAGTAGCGTTAGCACAAGAGGGCGCTAAAGTTGTTATTAACTATAATAGCAGTAAAGAAGCAGCTGAAAACTTAGTAAATGAACTAGGAAAAGACGGACATGACGTTTATGCAGTGCAAGCGGATGTTTCTAAAGTAGAAGATGCAAACCGACTTGTAGAAGAAGCTGTGAATCATTTTGGTAAAGTTGATATTCTTGTTAATAATGCTGGTATTACAAGAGATCGTACATTCAAAAAGTTAAATCGTGAAGATTGGGAGCGCGTAATTGACGTGAATTTAAGTAGCGTATTTAATACGACAAGCGCGGTTCTTCCATACATAACGGAAGCGGAAGAAGGAAGAATTATTAGCATTTCTTCTATTATTGGTCAAGCAGGTGGATTTGGCCAAACAAACTACTCAGCAGCAAAAGCGGGTATGTTAGGATTTACAAAATCATTAGCGTTAGAACTTGCAAAAACAAATGTCACTGTAAATGCAATTTGCCCAGGATTTATTGATACTGAAATGGTAGCAGAAGTGCCAGAAGAAGTACGTCAAAAAATCGTTGCAAAAATCCCGAAAAAACGTTTTGGTCAAGCTGATGAAATTGCAAAAGGTGTAGTATACCTATGCCGTGACGGTGCGTATATCACAGGTCAGCAATTAAACATTAACGGCGGATTATATATGTAATGAAGTAAGAAAAAAGTGCATATCCATAGCAGGAATGCACTTCTTTTTTTAAGAAGGAAATCGACCAAAAAGGAGATAAAAAAATGACTACATTCGCAACAGAATGGGAAAAGCAATTAGAGCTATACCCAGAAGAGTACCGAAAAGCATACCGCCGAGTGAAAAGGGCGAGTGAAATTTTATTACGTGAACCAGAGCCGCAAGTAGGATTAACGCCGAAAGAGGTTATTTGGACGAAGAATAAGACGAAGCTTTATCGCTACATTCCAAAACAAGAAAAAACACAAAGAGTTCCAATTCTGTTAATATATGCTCTTATCAATAAACCATATATTATGGATTTAACTCCTGGAAATAGTTTAGTGGAATATCTAGTGGATTGTGGTTTTGATGTGTATATGCTTGATTGGGGCACATTTGGTTTAGAAGATAGTCATTTGAAATTTGATGATTTCGTGTTTGATTATATTGCAAAAGCAGTAAAAAAAGTAATGCGAACTGCAAAATCGGACGAGATTTCTTTACTTGGTTATTGCATGGGTGGAACGCTAACTTCTATTTATGCAGCACTTCATCCGCACATGCCAATTCGTAATTTAATTTTCATGACAAGTCCTTTTGATTTCTCTGAAACAGGATTGTATGGTCCTTTGTTAGATGAGAAATACTTCAATTTAGATAAAGCGGTTGATACATTTGGAAATATTCCGCCAGAAATGATTGATTTCGGAAACAAAATGTTAAAACCAATTACGAACTTTGTCGGTCCATATGTTGCTTTAGTAGATCGTTCAGAGAATGAGCGCTTCGTCGAAAGCTGGAGATTGGTTCAAAAGTGGGTTGGTGATGGTATTCCGTTCCCAGGTGAATCATACAGACAGTGGATTCGTGATTTTTATCAAAATAATAAACTGGTTAAGGGTGAACTCGTTATTCGCGGACAAAAGGTAGACCTTGCAAATATTAAGGCGAATGTCTTAAATATTTCTGGGAAACGTGATCATATTGCTTTGCCATGTCAAGTAGAAGCATTACTAGACCATATTTCTAGCACAGATAAACAATATGTATGTTTACCGACAGGGCATATGTCTATCGTTTACGGTGGAACAGCTGTAAAACAAACATATCCGACGATTGGAAATTGGCTTGAAGAGCGTTCTAATTAAAAATAAAAAATCCAACTAGCCTATGTTAGTTGGATTTTTTTATGGAAAATAACAAAACATAGAAAGGAGAAACTTATATTTTAGGAGTATAATTATGAAACTTATGAATGGTAAGTTGTTTTGGAATACAGGAGTTTCTGTACCTTGTTATCCACTGTTAGAAAATGATATGATATGTGATGTGCTCGTAGTCGGAAGCGGCGAAGCTGGTGCTCATATAGCGCATTCGTTAGCGAAAATTGGCATGAGTGTTACGCTTATTGAAAAAAGAGCAATTGGGTGTGGTAGCACAGCTGCTAATACAGGTTTACTACAATTCCTTCATGATAAATCGTTAACCTCCCTTATCCATACATTTGGTAAAGAAAAAGGGGTACGAGCATATAAGCTTTGTTATGAAGCGCTAAGAACAATGGAAGAGGTTATACCGACTCTTGATATTGATCCCCATTTTATTCCGCGAAATAGTTTATATTATGCAAGTAAAAGTGAGGATGTCTCATTTTTACAAGAGGAATATAATACGTTACAGAATTATGGATTTCCAGTTGAATATTTTACAGAAGCTGATATTAAGAAACGTTATTCTTTTGCAAAACAAGCAGCGTTATATACGCAAGGTGATGCTGAGGTGAATCCGTATTTATTAGCGCATAGTTTTTTGCATAAAGCAAACCAAATAGGAGCTAATATATATGAACATACAGAGGCAATACATATAAAAAAACGCCAAAATGATTTAATTTGTTACACGAAAACAGGAAATCAAATTGTAGCAAAGAATATTATTATGGCGACAGGTTATGAAGCGCTTTTTGGAAAGAAAGAAAAAAATACAACAGTAGAAACTTCTTATGCAATTGTAACAAATGAAATAGATCAGTTTGAAGGCTGGCATGAGCGATCGTTAATTTGGGAAACGGAACGGCCTTACTTATATTTTCGAACGTATCGAAACCGCATTATTGTAGGCGGATTAGATGAAGCGATGCAAATTCAAACAATCGGTGATACGAAATTATTGCATAAGCGTGATATCCTTATTAATATTGTAAAAGAGATGTTCCCGCAGTATAAAAATATACAGGCAGACTACTATTGGGCAGCCGCATTTGGTGGTACTCATGATGGTCTCCCCATTTTAAAAGAAGACGAAAAGATACATAATTTGTTTTACGCATTGCCGTATGGAGGTAATGGAACTGTATATGGAATGGTCTTTGCCAAATTATTTGAACAGTTATTTACAAATAAAGAAAGGGAAGATTTTTCTTTATTTAATCGATAGAAAAAAGGTAGCGAAGTGATGGAATGAGAGATATAAAAAAGTTTTTACAAAAATTACGTCCAGTACAACTCATTGTTTTATTTTATTTATTAGCAGTAGTTGTATCGGTAATCTTGCTTAGTTTACCGTTTGTTACGAAACCTGGTGTGAAATGGACATTTATAGATGCCCTTTTTACATCGGTTAGTGCGGTAAGTGTTACGGGGCTGTCTGTTATTACGATTTCAGATACGTTTACTACAGCAGGAATTATTGTTTTAGCCCTTATTTTACAATTAGGCGGCTTAGGAATTATGGCGCTTGGTACATTTGTTTGGATCATTACGGGGAAAAAGATTGGTTTGCAAAGAAGAAGATTAATTATGGCAGACCATAATCAAGGAAATTTATCGGGTCTTGTAGAATTGATGCGTTCTATTTTAATTGTAATTATTTCGATAGAACTTATTGGAGCAATCCTATTAGGTACAAGATTTTTACTTTACTTTCCGACTTGGCAAGAAGCTTATTTTCACGGTTTCTTTGCAGCAGTTAGTGCGACTACGAACGGTGGATTTGATTTAACAGGACAATCGTTAATTCCGTATAAAAAAGATTATATTGTTCAAATGATTCATATGTTACTAATTATTTTAGGGGCGATTGGTTTCCCTGTGCTAATGGAAGTGAAGCAATTCCTTAGTAAAAGAGGACAACAATTATTTCGTTTTTCATTATTTACAAAATTGACGACAACAACATTTTTTGCACTCGTTGTTGTTGGTACAATTATGATTTTTTTACTGGAGAGAAATCACTTTTTAGTAGGAAAGTCATGGCATGAAACGGTATTTTATACATTATTCCAATCTGTGACGACGCGAAGTGGTGGACTTGCTACGATGGATATACGTGAATTGTCACAACCGACGCTTTTATTTATGAGTATATTAATGTTTATAGGGGCATCTCCAAGTTCGGTTGGGGGCGGAATACGTACAACTACATTTGCTGTTAGTATATTGTCACTATACACCTTTGCAAGGGGCGGTAGAACAGTTAGAGTCTTCAAACGTCAGCTACATGAAGAGGATGTACTAAAAGCATCTGTCGTTATGACGATGGGGATTTTGTTATGTGCTACTGCGCTATTCATTTTATCTATTACGGAAAATGTACCGCTTATGAGCTTAATTGTTGAAGTTTGTTCTGCTTTCGGAACGACGGGACTATCAACAGGTGTTACGCCTGATTTAACAACTGTTGGGAAACTTGTACTCATTGTGCTTATGTTTATCGGACGCGTTGGTATTTTAACATTTATTTTAGCTAGTGGTGGAAGGGAACAACCACCTCGCTATAAATACCCGAAAGAGCGGATTATTATTGGATAGTATGAAACCATTCTACCTACGTTAGGTAGAATGGTTTTTTAGTCGTTAATACCAAATTGTGGATGCATAAAAGCTTCATTTTTATTATCCACTTCGTTTTTTAGTAACTCTTGATTTTCTTCTGAAATCCACCCAATATCATTTGTCGGATGGATCCACTCATCGCCAGCCATAATGGCAGGATCTACTTCATCACTCCAATTGTTAAGCGGACTGTTCTCGGAATTATATTTACTGTCTCCAATTACAACATTATATTGATTCACAAAAGGTTGTTGCATCGTTTTTCCTGTTCCTTTAAAAGATGGAAAATTCATTTGATGCGGGAGCGTTTCGTCTAAAATTGGTGATTGAATCTTTTCTTTTTTCTTCAAAATTATCGCTCCTTTTTATAATGATTTCTTCATATGTAGTATTTCCATCTAACGCCCCTTATGTACTTGTTAACACTTGCCAGTAATAATTATTTTAAGTTGTTTCAAACTAGAGTAGAAAGTGATTTCTTGAGAGCAGGTGAATGTATTGGTAAAAAGAAAAGTGAAACAAAATGCGGCAATCAATAATAATAAAACTCCGAAAGAAAGCTTACCAGATGCAGAATTTGCATTAGAGTATGAAGGAGAAAATAGCGCAAAGTATGCTAATCGTAATTCAAAAAAAGGGAAACAAAAATGAGGCGTTTTTTACAAACGCCTCATTTTTTTGTGGGATTATAAAGGTTTTTTTAATTATTTGTAAATTTAGTGTTTTCTATTAGCAGAAAAATGCGAAAAAACATAGAAGTAGCAACGTATTACACAAAAACAAACAACAAACAAAAGATTAATGTTGGTTTAATACTGCTTTTACACTAGTTGTTTATATTTGAGTTGTACATAAGATTTGTAAAAGGAGAGAGAAACAGTGAAAAAAACAATCTTTAAAGCTGTAGCGACTGGAATGGTATTTTCGTTATTAATGGGGTGTGGTGCAAAGAAGGAAGAAAGTGCTGGAGCGAAAGTGAAAGATGACAAATTATCTGGATCATTAACTGTTTACACAGCAATTGAAGAAGAGCTTGTACCAATTTATCTTGATTCCTTTAAAAAGAAATATCCTGATGTGAAATTGAACATTGTACGTGATTCAACAGGAGTTATTACTGCGAAATTGCTAGCTGAAGGGAAAAATACACAAGCAGATGTTGTATGGGGAACTGCGGCATCAAGTCTATTAGCTTTAGATAAAAAAGATATGTTAAAAGGATACTCTCCAAAAGGAGCAGATCGTGTTCTTCCACAATTTAAAGATGATAAGCAACCTGAAAAATGGGTAGGAAATACTGCATTTATGACGGGGATTGCTGTAAATAAAGAAGAGTTAAAGAAGAAAAATTTACCGATGCCAGAATCATATGAAGATTTAACGAAACCAGAGTATAAAGGAACACTTGTTATGCCACATCCAGCATCATCTGGAACAGGATTTTTAACAGTTTCTGCATGGCTACAAATCATGGGTGAAGATAAAGGCTGGGATTACATGAAGAAACTTCATGATAATATGGCAAGTTATACGCATTCAGGATCAAAACCAGCGAAATTAGCAGGAGCAGGTGAATATCCAGTCGGTGTATCAATGGTTTATAGTGCTTTAAAAGAGAAACAAAAAGGTGCACCAGTTGAAGTTGTACTGCCGAAAGAAGGATTAGGGTGGGAAGTAGAAGCGAACGCACTTATTAAGAAAGATAATGCGAAAAATGATAAATTAGCACAAGCATTTTTAGATTGGGCAATTACTGATGATGTAATGAAGTTATACTTTGAGAAAAATGGATTTGCGACAATTAAAAATGATTATAAACTTCCAGAGGGATTCCCGAAAGATGTTACTGAAAAATTATATAAAAAGAATGACTTTAAATGGGCAGCAGAAAATCGTGACAAAATCTTAGAAAAATGGGAAAAAGAGTTTGGCCAAAAAGCAGAACCGAAAAAGTAAGTGAGTGGGAGAGAGAAAAATGAGCGAATATTTATCAATTCAACACATTCAAAAACAGTTTGATGCATTTACAGCGTTAAAAGATATTTCTTTTACTGTGAACAAAAATGAGTTTGTTTGTTTATTAGGCCCGAGTGGCTGTGGGAAAACGACGTTGCTTCGCATTTTAGCGGGACTAGAGGAACCAACGACTGGCAGTATAGCTGTGAATGGAAAAGATATTACAGCATTGCCTCCTGGAAAGAGAAACTTCGGAATGGTTTTCCAATCGTATGCTTTATTTCCGAATTTAACAGCACTTGAAAATATTGAATACGGCTTAAAGACAAAAAAATATGGGAAAGCAGAAGTGAAAGAGAAAGCGCTAGATGCGTTAAAACTTGTAGATTTGCTGAATGTAAAAGATAAATATCCTGCTCAAATGTCTGGTGGACAACAGCAGCGAGTAGCACTTGCACGTGCGCTCGCTCTGTCTCCAGATATTTTGTTACTCGATGAGCCGTTATCAGCTTTAGATGCAAAAGTGCGTGAAAAATTACGTAGGGAAATGCGTGATTTGCAAGAGAAAATAGGAATAACGACGATTATGGTAACGCATGATCAAGAAGAGGCATTAACGATGGCTGATAAAATTGTTGTAATGAATCATGCGGAAATTATGCAGATTGGAACACCAGAGGAGATTTATCAAAGACCAGCCAATCCGTTTGTGGCAGATTTTATTGGTTCTATTAATTTCTTTTCGAAAAATAACGAAGAACATGCAATTCGTCCTGAACATGTAACAATTGTACAAAAGGACGGTATTAAAACAGTTGTGGAAAGTATGGAATTTCGCGGATCTGTATATCGGACGGAAGTGCGAGTCGTAGAAGAAAACACACACCTTTATAATGAGAAAATTGTAGTGGATATATTAGCATCAGAAGTAGAAGCAACGGCTATTAGAAAAGGAAAGCCGATTCAAATCTCTTTCTCAGAAAATCATATGTTGTCATATGGAAAGAAGGTCATTGTATAGATGGAGATGTTAGAAAACTATAAGGTAGAAAGTACGAAAAAAAAGATTAAGAGAAGTATAGGGAAAGAGGAATGGATCCAAAGGCTCGTAATTATCGGTATGATTCTTTCCTTCCTTATCATACTTGTATTACCGCTATTACAACTATTTACACAAGCTTTTTATAATAAAGATGGAGTTTTCATTGGTTTAGCGAATTTCAGTAAATATTTCACAACACCAACTTTAGTTCAGTCTTTACAAAATACAGTATGGATTTCGGGCGCAACAACAATGATTTCAGTTGCAATCGCATTCGTTTACGCATATGCAATTGCCCGTACGAATGTTTTTGGAAAGCGCGTATTTCAGTATGTAGCGTTATTACCATTGTTTGCACCAACGATGATGCACGGTATAGCACTTACATATTTATTTGGTAATCAAGGGCTAGTAACGAAAGGAATGTTTGGTTTATTTGAAGGTATACAAATCCCTTTATATGGACCAATAGGAATTGTAATAGCTGAAGTTATGTATACATTTCCGCAAGCCTTTCTCATATTGCTAATTGCCTTTCAAGGATCTGATTATCGTTTATATGAAGCTTCTAATATGTTAGGAGCCAGTAAAACAAAGCAATTTTTCACGGTTACTTTACCTAGTGTAAAGTACGGATTAATTAGTGCAATGTTTGTTGTGTTTACACTTAGTTTTACTGATTTTGGGGCACCAAAAATTGTTGGTGGGCAATATAATGTGCTTGCTACTGACGTATACAAACAAGTAATTGGACAGCAAAATATGCCGATGGGTGCAACTGTCGGAATGATTTTATTAATCCCAGCTATATTCGCATTTGTAGTTGATCGTATTACGCAAAGAAAGCAGGCGAATTTCTTATCTTCAAAAGCAGTACCATACAGAATAATAGCTAATAAGAAAAGAGATGTAATCTCATTCATATATTGTAGTGTGATTACCCTTATGATCATTCTATTATTTGTTGCAGTTGGTATTGCTGCAAGTGTGAAAGTATGGCCATATAATATGAGTTTTACATTTGAGCATTTTAATTTTTCCAGTTTAACAGGAGATGGACTTGAAGCATTTAAAAATAGCGTAATTGTTTCAGCAGTTACAGCAGTTATTGGGGCGATCTTAACATTTGTATTCGCATATGCAATTGAGAAAATAGACCAGCTACAATTTTTTAGAAAAACAGGTTACTTTTTCTCTATAGTGCCGTTAGCGATACCAGGTTTAGTACTCGGATTAGGATATGTCTTTTTCTTTAGTCAACCAACGATTCAAATTCTTGGACTATCAGTAACGAATCCGTTTCATTCTTTATACGGAACAATCGCTGTATTAGTACTAGTAAATATCATTCATTTTTATTCTGTAACATTTGTCACGGCAACGACTGCCTTAAAGAAATTAGACCGAGAGTTTGAGCTTGTTTCGCAGTCGATGGGTATTCCGTTTTATAAAACATTCTTCCGAGTAACAGTACCAATGTGTTTACCAGCAATTTTAGAAATGGTAATGTACTACTTCGTAAATTCAATGGTAACTGTATCGGCAGTTGTGTTCCTATATGCAGCTGATTTTAAACTAGCTGCCGTATCAATCGTAAATATGGATGATGCAGGAAATGTAGCGCCAGCAGCTGCAATGAGTGTACTTATTGTTGTTACAAATATTGTAGTGAGAGTTGTATATGAATGGGGAACGAAAGCACTTCGTAACCGAACTTCACAATGGCAAAAAAGATAAGTAAGAAGGGTGATGGACAGAATGAAAATTGAAGCAGTTATTTTTGATTGGGCAGGTACGACGGTTGATTACGGATGCTTTGCACCACTAGAAGTATTCATGAAGATTTTTCATAAACGCGGCGTTGAAATTACAGCAGAAGAAGCACGTAAGCCAATGGGATTATTAAAAATAGATCATGTAAGGGCACTAACAGAAATGCCTCGTATTGCGGATGAGTGGAAGCGTGTCTTTGGTCACTTACCAACAGAAGCAGACATTCATGAGATGTATGAAGAGTTTGAAGAAATTCTCTTTTCTATTTTGCCAAATTATGCTAAGCCGATTGATGGGGTAAAAGAAGTAATCGCTTCTTTACGTAAGAGAGGCATTAAAATCGGTTCAACAACTGGTTATACGAGAGAAATGATGGATATTGTAGCAAAGGAAGCAGCGTTACAAGGATATAAACCTGATTTTCTTGTTACGCCAGATGATGTTCCAGCAGGCCGCCCATACCCATGGATGTGCTATAAAAATGCAATGGAACTTGGTGTGTATCCGATGAACCATATGATAAAAGTAGGGGACACAGTATCAGATATGAAAGAAGGTAGAAATGCTGGAATGTGGACAGTTGGTGTAATTCTTGGAAGTAGTGAGCTCGGTTTAACGGAAGAGGAAGTGGAGAGTATGGATTCGGTAGAGCTTCGTGAAAAAATAGAAATAGTTCGTAATCGGTTTGTTGAAAATGGGGCTCATTTTACGATTGAAACGATGCAGGAGCTCGAAAACGTAATGGAACATATCGAGAAACAAGAACTTATTATTTCATAAAAGGGGTACGGGATCATGAATGAAAATCACTACTTATTATTAACACCAGGACCATTAACGACAACAAAATCAGTAAAAGAAGTTATGCTATACGATTGGTGTACGTGGGATGTTGAATATAATACGATGGTGCAAGAAGTAAGAGCTAAACTTGTATCGTTAGCGACGAAGGAAGAAGAGAAATATACAACAGTGTTAATGCAAGGAAGCGGTACGTTTTCAGTTGAAGCAGTAATTGGTTCTGTTATTCCGAGAAATGGGAAGCTTCTCGTTTGTACAAATGGTGCGTACGGTAAGCGCATTGTACAAATGGCAGAGATGTTACAGATTGATGTAGTGGTCAGCCAAACAGAAGAGTGGGAACCTACTAATATTGTAGAAGTAGAAAAGTTATTGGAAGAAGATAAAGATATTACGCATATTGCAGTTGTTCATTGTGAAACAACGACAGGCATTATAAATCCAATTGTAGATGTATGTAAATTAGGAAAGCAGTATGGAAAGGTTACAATTGTTGATGCGATGAGTAGTTTCGGCGGGATTGAAATAGACATTGCTGATTTACAAATTGATTTTTTAATTAGTAGTGCGAATAAGTGTATTCAAGGGGTTCCTGGATTCGGATTTGTAATCGCAAAACGTGATGAATTATTGAAGTGTAAAGGGCAAGGACGCTCTTTATCTCTTGATTTATATGATCAATGGGAAACGATGGAAAAACAAAATGGGAAATGGCGTTTTACTTCACCTACACATGTTGTACATGCTTTTTATCAAGCACTACTTGAACTAGAAAAAGAGGGTGGAGTAAGAGCGCGTTACAATCGATATTACAACAATCAAAAACTACTAGTGAATAGAATGGGAGAAATCGGATTTAAGCCACTAGTAGATGAGAAATATCAATCTCCTATTATTACATCTTTCATTTATCCAAAAGGGGAGTTCGAGTTTCAACAGTTATATAACGAATTAAAATGCTATGGATTTGTTATTTACCCTGGGAAAATTTCGAAAGTAGATACGTTCCGGATTGGAAATATAGGTGATGTACATGAAGAAGATATTAATCGCTTAGTTGATAGTATTGCTAAAGGAGCTGTTATTGGGTGAAAGTATTTTGTTTAGGTGGAGCAGGTAAAATTTGTCGTGAAGCTATTTTGGATTTAGTTCAATTTTCATCTTTTGAGACGATTACTGTAGCCGATTTTAACGAGGAAGAGGGCTGTAAAGTAGTAGAATGGCTCAACGATCCTCGTGTTGATTTTGTAAAAGTAGATGTAACGAATCACGAGGATACGGTTGCAAAAATGAAAGGTTACGACATTGTAATGGACGGTACGACGATAAAGCTAAACGGATTGTCGACTCGCTGTATTGCAGAAGCAGGCTGCCACGGTGTGAACCTAAATGGATTTGGTGAAGAAAATGAATCGCATGCTATATTTGTTCAAAATGAAAAAACATGTTTGCCTGGGTTTGGCATGACGCCAGGTGTAACGCAAATGATGGCAATGCATGCAGCAAATCAACTGGATACTGTAGAGTCTGTCCGCGTAAGTCACGGTTCGTATCGTCCGATTGCTTTTTCTGCTTCAATTACAGAGACAACGACATATGAATATGATCCAGATTTACCATCGCGTACAGTGTATGAAGATGGTGAATTTAAACAAGTACTTCCGTTTGCGCGTCCGAGAGAAATAGAATTGCCAGCGCCTTATGGTAAGGAAACGCAGTATATCATTCCGCATTCTGAAACGATTACGTTAGCAAAGGCACTAGAAAATAAAGGTGTCAAACTGATAGAGACGAGAGGGACTTGGCCGAAGCAAAATATGCAACTTGTACGTGCTTTATATGATTACGGCATATTGCGTAATGATCAGATTGAAATAAACGGGAAAGAAATAGGCATTATGGATTGTATTTCGCAGTATTTATTGCAATCGAAAGAAGGACAAGAAACAGAGCTTTATGGTTATGCACTTCATGTAGAAGTAATAGGTATGAAAAATAATGAGAAGCAAAGACATGTGTTATATCATACACATCCGTTATCTGATGGTTCTGTTGTAGGATGGGAAAAATTAAGGGCGTATACGAGAAACGTCGGTATTCCATTTGGGATTGCTGCAGAGTTAATTGCAACTGGAAATGTAAATAGGGTGGGTGTTGTTACGCCTGAAGAAGCTTTTGAAAATCCACAATTAATTTTTGATGAACTAGCAAAGCGCGGTATTCATATTCATGAAGAAGTTTCTACTTACAAAGAAAATTATAACTTTGTATAAGCAAGGAAGCTTATGAGGGAGATATAAATGAGGTGAATCTATGTCTGTAGTAGGAGAAGAAAGAAAGCGAACCATTCTTGAAAAGGTAGAATTTAAAGGAAAAGTAAAGGTTTCAGAATTAGCGAGAGAATTTGCTGTATCAACAGAAACGATTCGTCGATATTTAGAAGAATTAGATCGTGAAAAGAAGCTGAAAAAAGTGTATGGTGGAGCTGTTCAACTTCCAGGCGCTGGGGTAGAGGCGCCAATGTTAGAAAGAGAAATGCTACATATAGAAGAGAAGAAAAGAATTGGTTATAAAGCAGCGACATTTGTAGAAGATGGTGATGTCATTGCAATTGATGATGGAAGTACACCGCTTCAAATGGTTCCATACCTTGTTCATCGTAAAAACTTAACGATTGTAACAAGTTCATTTCCAGTCGCAACACAATTAATTTCTTCTATTAATAAAAAGATGTTTCACGGTGAAGTTTTATTTATAGGTGGAAAAGTATCTCCAAAGCATTCGCGTGTATCAGGGTCTATTTCTCAGCAAGTAATACAGCAATTCCATTTTCATAAAGCGTTCGTTTCGATTGATGGGTTATTACCTAGCTTTGGAGTTTCCAGCTTTGAATTAGAGAAAGCGAAATTGTCAGAGGCGATGATGAAATTAGCTGAGAAAACATATATTTTATGTGATCATACGAAGGTAGGCGTGAAAGGGAATTATCGTATAGCAGCATTTTCACGTATTCAACATGTAATTTGTGATAAAAAAATGCCATATAGTTTTGAAGAAGAACTTATGAAGCATAATATTCAGTGGACAGTTTGTTAAATAAAGTGAAAGTACCTAAACTCCCGCCTAATTTTTAGGAGGGAGTTTTATTGTCTGCAAATCGTAAAATAAAAGATTTGCATTTATGCAAAAAGTGGACACATTTTCTCATCTCTTTCATATAATTTACCAATACAAAAAAAGTTGGTCGAAGGAAAGAAGGGAGAACATGTCAGAACGAATATATAATAAACTTGTATTGTACGCGAATATTTTGCAAAAAATTGGTGTCATCAATGAGAAGGAAAAAAGTGAAATTCTTCATACGATAGGTAAAAAAGCCCTTTGAATAAAGGGCTTTTTATTTTTTATCTTTAAAAATATAAATTTAATGTAATATTCTCATTGACAATGATAATGATATTCATTATCATTTATTTGTAGGTAATTGATAAGGGTTATCAATTATAAAAATTGTATATGATAGGGGATATTATTTTGAAAAAAAATTATATGAAGGCGCTAGTAGTAGCGACAACATTAGCAATTCCATTTGCTACGTATTCTACTCCAGCATTAGCGGCATTAAAAGTTGAAGCAAATCAATCGGTAGCAGCAGCGAGTGATCGCACGTATGATACTGAAATTAAAATATATAAGGACCAAAAAGACGAGCCATCTATGGTTTCTCAATATATAAAAGATCCTAAAGTAACGATTGCAGCTGGTAAAAAAATTGTCACTGTAACAATGCAAGATAGCGATTATTTTCAATATCTTAGAATAGAAGATAGAAACCAGCCTGGTGTATTTCATGATGTGAAGGTTTTGTCAGAAGATAAGAGGAAGAACGGAACGAAAGTAGTCCAATTTGAAATTGGCGAGTTTGAGAAGAAGCACAATATGCAAATGCATATACTTATTCCAGCTATTGGATATGATCACAAATATCAAGTTCAATTTGAAATTAAAGATCCAACTGTAGGTAACAAAGAAACAGAGAAACCAGATGATAACTCTAATTCAGGCAATACGGAAACGGATAATCCAGTTGATAATCAAAATATGATAACAGATAACAAATTAAGAGAACTTGTGAATAAAAAAGTATTTAATAGAAAAGATTTAAATACACCAATTACGAAAGAAGAGTTATTACAAGTAAAGGATTTATTTTTAAATACAAATGAGATACTTGATTATAGTGCATTAAAATATATGCCAAATTTAAAATCTTTAACAGTTGCGAATGCGAAGATAAAAGACCCGTCGTTCTTTGCGAACTTAAAGCAATTAAATCATTTAGCTTTGCGTGGTAATGAATTTGCAGATGTAACGCCACTTGTTAAGATGGATAATTTAGAATCTCTTGATTTAAGTAATAATAAAATTACAAACGTTACACCACTAACTGAAATGAAAAATGTAAAAAGTTTATATCTATCAGGCAACCAAATAGAAGATGTAACAGCATTAGCGAAAATGGAACAACTAGATTACTTGAATTTAGCAAATAATAAAATTACGAACGTTGCTCCATTAAGCGCTTTGAAAAATGTAACATACTTAACTTTAGCAGGTAATCAAATTGAAGATATTAAAGCGTTATATTCATTACCTTTAACAGACTTAGTATTAACACGTAATAAAGTTAAAGATTTATCCGGCATTGAGCAAATGAAGCAATTAGAAGAATTGTGGATCGGGAAAAATGAAATAAAAGATGTTACTCCTCTAAGTAAGATGACACAGTTAAAACAATTACACTTACCTAACAATGAGTTAAAGGATATTACGCCATTATCAAGTCTAGTAAACTTACAAAAGCTTGATTTAGAAGCGAATTATATTTCAGACTTATCACCAGTGAGCAATTTGAAAAAATTAGTATTTCTAAGTTTTGTTGCAAATGAAATCCGTGATGTCCGACCAGTTATAGAACTAAGTAAGACGGCTTATATTAATGTCCAAAATCAAAAAGTATTTTTAGAGGAAACAGAAGTAAATAAAGAAGTAAAAGTACCTATATATGAAAAAGATGGTGAGGTTTCTACGAAAATCCGTCTGAAGAGCGATAACGGTACATATAGTAATGGTGTAGTGAAATGGAGTACACCAGGTGAGAAAGTATATGAATTTGGTGTGAAAGATCCATTCGCGGATACAGGAATCTTCTTTACAGGATCTGTTATTCAAAATGTAGTAGAAAGTAAAGACGGTAATACATCTAAAGAAGATGAGAAAACAGAAGTGGTAGAATTTAAAGATGTACCAAAAGGACATTGGTCAGAAGAAGCAATTAATTACTTAGCGAAAGAAAAGTTATTTATAGGCTATGGAAATGGTGAATTTGGATTTGGGGATAACATTACTCGTGGACAAGTAGCACTTCTAATACAAAGGTACTTAAAATTAGAAAATAATCTAAAACCAAAAACGACATTTACAGATACGAAAGGAAATATGTATGAAACGGCTATTGATGCAGTAGTTCAAGCTGGTATTATGACAGGGTATGGAAATGATACATTCCGTCCAGATGGAGTATTAACTCGATATGAAATGTCAGTAGTACTACAAAGAGTATTTCAGTTAAAAGAAAATGAAAATAGTGCAGAGAACTTTAAAGATATACCAAATGGCCATTGGGCGAAAGGATATGTGAAAGCTTTAGTAGATAATAAAATATCAAAAGGTGACGGGGAAGGGAACTTTTTAGGAGATAATTTCGTAACACGTGAACAATACGCACAGTTTTTATATAATGCAATAAGGAAATAAGGTGAAACTTTAATCAGTGGGGGTCTTACTGTCCGGCAAATAGCGGGATAAAAAATGAGGAAAATAAGCTATTCTTTAATTAAAGAATAGCTTATTTTTTTATGTGCAAAATGAAATAGGCAATAGATAGAAGTATAGACATATGAATAGCCTATTTTAAAGAAGAACCACGAAACTATATTGACAAAAAAGCGTTCTCATGTGATAATTCAATTAAATTTTTAGAATAATCAAAAAATATTCCTTTTACATAGAAAGGATTCGAACCTTATATGAATATTATGCCGGGGGTGACGAAATGTTATTTTTTCTGAAGAAATGGAATGAATTAAAAGATGTGAAATCTGAATTGGCACTTCGTGATTGGTTTTATGGTACCAAAATTAGTTTATCGCTATGTACGTCAAAAGAGCCGTTAACATTCTTAGTAAATATTGAGGGAAGAGATAAAGGGCTATTTTCGGAAGAAGATTTTATTGTCGTAAATTGCATGTGCGAGTCAGTATTTGAAAATGAAGAAAAACCAGCTGCAGAGTCATTTATGCATGCAGATATTTATAAAAAAAGTAGTGCAGGATGTATTTTACAAGTGCAGACTGTAGATAGTCATTTAATATCAGAGTTATATGGAGAAGAAGGAGAAGTAACGTTCGATAAACGCAGTGTGGAGCGTGTTTTCGGAAAAGAAGGTATAACAGAAATGACAATTCCAATTGTAGAAGATGAAAAAAAATTCGCTGATTTATTAGAAAGTAATGTTCCGAATTTCATTGAAGGTGGAGGAGTAGTTCTTGTTCATAATTATGGCATGATTGTGTGGGGGAAAACGCCAGAAGAATCGAAAAAATGGCTAGAGGGTATAGAATATTTAATGAACTATCATGTAAAGTTATTAATGATTAAGGGCGCAAGGAGCTCTGTTATATAAAAATGTATGTGATATGGATACAAGTTAATAAATAAATGAAAGCGTTTTAAAAATAATTTCACTCATAAAATATAGGTCTCCTTATTATATATAGATTACATGTTGACATGTAAGGAGGAACATATTTTGCGAGTTAAATATCATTTTCTGCCAAAGCAGCAAGTAACATTTTGCAAAATAAATGATTCTGGTGAAGAGGCACTGCAAATGATGAACGAAACGGGATTTCGAGCCATCCCGGTATTAGCAGAAGATGAGAAGAAATTCACGGGGATTATTTATAAAGTAGATTTATTAGAAAAAAAATGCAATAGCGGATTAGATCATGTAAGTGCAGGAGATATGCTTGACAATTCCGATGCATTTATTTTTGAAAAGGATTCCTTCTTCAGAGCCTTTTATGTAATTCGTCGGCTTCCGTTTTTAGCCGTGCTAAATGATTATAATGAATTTGTCGGTATGTTAACGCATTCGAATATATTTGATGTTATTGAAGATTCATTTGGTATGCGAACAGGTGGTTATATATTAACAATTGCAACACAAGATTGTAAGGGGACGATTAAAGAGCTTGGGACATTGTTAAAAGCATATAATATCGGTGGTTTGTTTACACTCGATAACGGTGATCAATATATCCGTCGGGTTATTGTAAATATATCAGATGAGTTAGATGAAACAAGATTAAAGCAATTAATCGGAAAAATAGAGAAAAAAGGATTCAGAGTGAGTCATGTAGATTATATTTAAGTTAAAAAGAAAAGTACCTATCTGTTATATACAGATAGGTACTTTTTTGTCCCGTTATTTGTGGGCGGTAAGATCCCCACCTCAAAATTCAGTGAAAGCAATGGGGGGCTTCCCGTAAAAGCCCGATTGGTGAGGGCTGGTTATATGTGAGTAATGAACTTTATTTTGAAACAGGAGGCGGGGATAATGCTAGATCAGATAAAAAAATAAAGTCTGCATGCTCACGAATTTTAGGGATAGAAGTTTCAATAACGCGTGATGTAATTTCACCTGGGGGGCCCACATGCCCGATAGCTACCATAATAGGCTTTTCTTGAATTTTTTTGATGAGTAATTGGGCTTGTTTTGAAATATGTCCTGCTGTATACACATCATCAAAAAATAGTTGGTTTTCAATAATAGGAACTCCTAATTCTTTTCCGATTTTTGGGACGACACTATTAGGATTTGTTTTACTATCTAAGTAAAATAAACCGTGTTTTTTACAAGCAGCAAGTATAAGGCGAACAATTCTTTCATCTGCTGTTACTTTTGACCCCATATGATTGTTCATTCCAATTGCATGCGGAACTTCTTGAATTGCTTGTTCAAGTCGGTTGTTTATTTCTTCATCGCTTAAATCGGTTGTAATGGCTTTTGGTCCAAGCCATTCTTTTTTACCTTTAATAGGTTCCATTGGCATATGTATAATAACTTCATGACCTTTTTTATGGGCAGCTATTGCATCTTCTTTTGTGGAAGGAAGAAAAGGCATAACAGCAACAGTTAGTGGAATTGGAAGTGACAACATTTGATTAGTCCCCTTCATATTATTGCCGAAATCATCAATGACAATAGCAACTTTATTCGTATGAGCAGTTGCTTGAATAGGAAATAAGAAGGACGGTAAAAACAAAACAATGATGAATAATGCAATCGTATATTTTCGCATATAAATATTTCCTTTCTCTTGTTATCCCGCTATTTGTGGGTAGTAAGACTCCCACCTCAACATTGGGCTGGATAGGTGGGAGATTCACTGTCAATAAACGCTTGATTGGTGAATGCTAATAATCAGTGGGGCTGAACAAAAAACACTGATGAAAGTTTCACTTTATCAATCATCATTATGTTTTGCTTTTTTATATAAATTAAACAAAAAATGTCGAAGAAAAGTAGGTGGAAAATTAAGAATCCCCGGTTTACGTAGAATTTGTAAAAAAAGAAGATGAAAAAAATGTCTATTATTGCGAATGTATTTACAAAGATAGAATAATTTGTAATAATTCTCAAAGTGAGGGTAAAGATTTGTAAATTACAGGGAGAAAATGTTAAATTTTCTGATTCTTCAAATTTGCATATGATTAAGTAGTTAAAAAAGTCAATGGAGAAGTGAACTTGAGAGCATGGAAGTATAATAAGGGGGATATGGATGTTTACTGTAAAAAGGAAGTACACATTAGAAAAGCTTTCACGTGATATTCATATGAAACGTGAAGAAATGATTCAACTAGGATTAACAAGTGGGCTAAATAGTAAGGAGACAATTCAAGTTAGTCAAGAATTGGACAAGCTTATTTTACAATATCAGTGTTATAAAGAAAAACAAACACCGAAATGGTTTTCAATTATAAAAATACCTATTTTCCAAATCGGGTATGAAGGAAAATCAAATAATTTTTGGCGAATGCTTGTCGCTGGTTTTATGAAATAAGTATAATTACCCTTATAGGATAAGGATAATTATACTATGTGTAACGGAATTTCGATATGAACTGTCGTTCCTTCGTTTTCTGTACTGTCAATAAAAATATGCCCATTATACATCTCTACAATTCGTTTACATATGACAAGTCCAAGACCTGTTCCAGTATCTTTATTAGTAAAGAACGGATGAAAGAGGTGTTTTTGAATATGTTGTGGAATCCCTTTCCCAGTATCTATAATCTGCAATTGTGCATGTGTTTCATTGTTTTTTACTACAATGGTTAGTGTATCATTAGAAGTCATAGCCTCAATTGCATTTTTTGTAATGTTTAAAACCACTTGTTTCATATGGTCTTTCGAACAACGGATATGAACAGGATGGTCTGGCAAATGTAAATGGAATACAATGTTATGTAAATTCGCCTCAGATTGAATAATTAATGCTACCTCATTTAGAATTGTTCTTACATCATATGTTTGTTCGATGATGGCGGTTGGCTTTCCGAGAATAAGAAATTCACTTACAATTTCATTGATTCGCTCTATTTCTTGTTCAATTACGGAAAAGTAGAACTGATCTTGTTCATCTTTATATTTCTCTTTTAATAGAGCGACGAGTCCTTTAATTCCAGTAAGAGGATTACGGATTTCGTGTGCTGTACTTGCTGCAAAAGTTCCAACTAATTCAATTTTCTGTAGTTCGTTTTGTTGTCTTTCAAGTTTTGTTTGACGTTTTAACAATATATATTGAGCAAGTAAAAATAAAATAGACATTAAAAATAAAGTAGCGATACACTCTATTGCAACCCACTGGTATAAGGTTTTCTGATGAATAGGTAATGGAGAAACAGAGACCTTCCAATTTAATCTTTGGAGTGGGGTAGTAAGCATATTAGAATGCGTATCACTTGTGTCGTTATTATCATCGGTTAGAAACACTACATCATGTTTATCAGTTACCTCAAAATGGTATTGTGGTTTAATGGCATTTAAAGAAGATGAAATGTAATCAAAGCGTAAACTAGCTAATAATAATCCTGAGAGCTCTTTCTGTTTATTGAATATGGGGGTAGCGATCATAATAGCTTTATGTCCAAGAACGCGATCAGTAATGACTGATGATACAGTGGTTTTTTTAGTTTGTAGCACGTCTTGAATATATTTACGGTCTGAAACATCTATAGGCTTTGATTCATCTTCAGATGCGATTGTAATGACCGCTTCTGGTGTAGCGTAATATAAACCAGAAAAGCGTGCATCGTTCCCATCTGTATCATGTACAATTTGTTTAATGCCGTTTATATTACCAGTCTCGGTGCCTACAACTTTTGCAAGCATGTCTAAAGCAGAAATTGCTTCACCAAGATGATGATCTAAATAATCTCTATATAAAAAGAGAACTGTATGAGCGGATAATTTGTTTTCCTGTTTCATTTTATATGTATGATACGAATAAAATGTAGCACCAATCCCTATTGTCGGTAGGATAACAAGCAATATATATATAATTATGCTTTGGAATTTGACTTTCAAATGTGGTACTCCTTCTTTTTTTATTATCATTATATATAAACTATGTTAAAATTGTCATGTTTTTATTCAAGAATGATTCTTAATATATTAGGGGAGAGGAAATGGATGAGTGAATGCTCATTCGGAATTCACATGAAGTATGAAGTGGCATTTTCTTTTTATTGGTGAGAATTTAAGTGAAGGGTTGAAAGTTGTATGACATCAAATAATGAACGAGAAGATATTTCTCAATCTTTAAAAGTATTTATTGCATTATCTCGTGTACATCGTTCTGTTATGGATACTACAAATAAATCTATACAAAGTAACGGGTTAAATCCAACTGAATTTGCTGTATTAGAACTGCTATATCATAAAGGCGGTCAACCACTCCAGCAAATTGGTGAGCGCATTTTAATAGCCAGTGGCAGCATTACATATGTTGTAGATAAGCTGGAGAAAAAGGGATTAGTAAAGAGAATCCCATGTCCGAATGACAGACGTGTTATTTACGCGCAATTAACTGAGTCTGGCGAGAACTTTATCGCTTCTATTTTTCCGGGGCATGAGAAAGTTATACATCAGTCTTTTGAAATGTTAACGAAAGATGAAAAAGATGAATTACTTGATCTATTAAAAAAAATTGGGAAGTATGAAAAATAATAATATGTTCCAAAGGAGCTTTGGATAAATAAATCCAGGGCTTTTTTATTTGCAATGAACTCAGAGTAGTCACTGCCGAATTTTGTTGAAAATTAAGAGGGAATTCGAGAATACGTATTGAATTATAATAAAGGTATGTAATGGAGAGGAGGCTCGTTCATGTCATTTAAAGACTATGAATATAAACGCCCAAATATTGAAGAGTTAAAAGAGAAATTTACTGTTGCTTTAGAGAAGTTTGATAACGCAAAAACTGTAGAAGAACAAAAACAAGTCATTCATTCAATTAATGAAATTCGCAACGATTTTGGGACAATGGGAAACCTTTGTTACATTCGCCATTCTGTTGATACGACGGATACTTTTTATAAGGAGGAGCAGGATTTCTTTGATGAATACTCTCCAGTTGTACAAGGATATGGTACAAAATATTATAAGGCACTTATTAATTCTCCATTTCGTGAAGAATTAGAGGCGTATTATGGAAAACAATTATTTGCTCTAGCAGAATGTGATTTAAAAACATATTCAGATGAAGTCGTGAAAGATTTACAATTAGAAAATAAATTATCGTCGCAATATACACAGTTATTAGCATCCGCAAAAATTGACTTTGCTGGAGAAGAAAGAACGTTATCGCAATTGATTCCGTTTATGCAAGGAAAAGAAAGAAGCGAACGTAAAGCAGCAAGTGAAGCATACTACGGATTTTTAGCTGGAAATGAGGAAGAACTAGATCGTATTTATGATGAGCTTGTTAAAGTGAGAACGAAAATCGCAAAATCTTTAGGTTTCAAAACCTTTGTTGAACTTGGATATGCAAGAATGTACCGTACAGATTATAATGCGGAGATGGTGGCTAATTACCGTCAGCAAGTGCTGGATTATATCGTTCCCGTTACAACGGAATTAAGAAAGCGACAACAAGCACGTATCGGTGTAGAGAAGTTAGCTTATTACGACGAAAACTTTGAGTTTGCTACAGGTAACCCAACTCCAAAAGGAGATGCGGATTGGATTGTTGATCATGGAAAGACGATGTATAAAGAGTTATCGGCTGAAACAGATGAATTTTTCAATTTCATGCTAGATAACGATTTATTAGATTTAGTTGCGAAAAAAGGAAAAGCTGGTGGCGGATATTGTACATATATTGAGAATTATAAAGCGCCGTTTATTTTCTCAAACTTCAATGGAACATCTGGTGACATTGATGTATTAACACATGAAGCAGGTCATGCTTTCCAAGTATATGAAAGTCGTAAATTTGAAATTCCAGAATATAATTGGCCAACATATGAGGCATGTGAAATCCACTCTATGAGTATGGAATTCTTTACATGGCCATGGATGAAGCTATTCTTTGAAGAAGATGCAGATAAATATTACTTCTCTCACTTAAGTTCAGCACTTCTGTTTTTACCTTATGGTGTATCTGTTGATGAATATCAACATTATGTATATGAAAATCCTGAAGCATCACCTGAAGAGCGTAAGACAGCATGGCGTAACATAGAGAAGAAATATTTACCGCATCGTGATTATGAGGATAATGATTATTTAGAGCGCGGTGGTTTTTGGCAACGTCAAGGGCATATTTATAGCTCACCTTTCTATTATATTGATTACACGCTTGCTCAAATTTGTGCGCTACAATTTTGGAAACGTGCAAGAGATAATAGACAAGAGGCATGGGAAGATTATGTGAATCTGTGCCAACAAGGTGGAAGTAAATCGTTCTTAGAATTAGTAGAAGTTGCAAATTTAACATCACCATTTGCTGAAGGCTGTGTGAAAAGTGTTATTACAGAAATTGAAGCATGGTTACATGCGATTGACGACACAAAATTGTAAAAAACATGCGCTTTTTTTCACATGTTTAACATCGACATAATGGGAAAATGATGAGATAATAAAAGAAAATTCAGAATACTAAAGAGGTGTTTCTAATAAGGAGCACCTCTTTTCACCAACAAAAAGGGGGGAAAGAAGTATGCTTCAATCTAATATGGATGTGAGTTTAGAAAGTTTAGTAAGCTCATTACAGTCTACTCGAAGCACGCTATTATCAGAAATTGAAATGTTAAATGATACAGAAGTGAATGTAAAGCCACGCCGTGATAAATGGAGTATTATTCAAATTTTACACCACTTGCATTTAGTTGAACAATCTGTCACGTCTGCCCTTGTATATGCTTTACAAAAAAATGAAAGAAACATGACTCCATTTAAAGACCTCCAACTTACGCTTGATCGCACACATAAACGAGAAGCTCCTCAGCAAATGCAACCAACAGAAACTTTAATGAAAAAACAGCAAGGAATTCAATTACTAGAACATTCACGACAAGAACTATTACATGCGCTTCATAGTGTTATAGATGAAAAAGATCTATTTGAAAATGGATTAAAGCATCCTGTTTTTAATGATCTGAATTTGTATCAATGGGTTCAATTTCTTGATTTGCATGAACAAAGACATCTTACGCAATTAAAAGAGGCGAAACATGCAATTTTGCAGCGCTAAAGTGGAAGAAGTGGGAAACCACTTCTTTTTTTGATACGTGCATAGTTTTCTTTCTTATTTTGGAATACTACATGGAGAAAGAAAAGAAGGAGTTGAAAAAATATGTCTAAGAAGAAGCGAGAAGAAGAGCGCGCCTGGAAAGCGCGTAAAGAAAATCAACAACCGCACGGAAAAGTGAAAGCTTTTGCTGAATTAGTTGAAGGAACAGAAAAAACGTGATGATTATTTCATCACGTTTTTTGTATGAGTGGAAAAGTTAATAAAAAGGTTGTACCGATTCCTTTTTCACTTATAATATCAATTTTTCCATTCATAGCTTGAACAACACTGAATACGACCATCATTCCAAGTCCAGTGCCTTTTTCTTTCGTTGAATAGAAAGGCGAGCCAAGACGTTTTACTTGTTCTGAATCCATACCGACTCCTGTATCTTTTATGTATAACTGAATATGCTTATGATCAGGAACTAATGTGAAATAAAGATCACCGCCTTTTGGCATAGCCTCAATGCAATTTTTAAAAATATTTAATAAACATTGATTTAGTTTTTGCTTTTCTCCAGCGATAAAAAAAGAAGTGCTTTGCTTTATATAATGAGTACGTACATTTGTTAAATTAGCAAGCGGTGTAATTAACGACAATGCATGTAGTAATTCTTCTTCTAACTGTAATGTTTGTTCTTTTTCAATGCTTGGTTTAGCAAAGGTTAAATAATCTGTAAGAACATGATTTGCTTGTTCAATGCCGTTAATGGCAATGTCGATATATAATTTTCGTTCCTGCTCAGTGCATGTATCTGATTGTAACAGTTGTAAAAACCCTTTTGTTGAAGTTAATGGATTGCGAATTTCATGAGAGATAGACGCTGCCATTTCACCAATTAAATGAAATTTTTCAGCATTTATAAGTTCGTTTTGGAGACGAACTTGAGTTTGTAATATGTGTAGTAAATATAAAATTAGAATCGTACCAAGCATTGAACATAACTCATACACAATAATATGCGGTATATAATCAGTCTTATTTGTAACCTTTGAAAGGAAGAAGGGTATCCAACTAAATCCGTATGTGAGACTGTAGATAATAGCAAGTGTTATTTTTATACGATTAGAAGTTCGATTGAAAAATTTATATGTTAATAGTAGAACAATAAATAGAAGAACAGAACCGATAAGAGATGGGAAAACACCGATCCCACCTAATAATAAGCGATATATGTTTAATACAACTAAGATAGAACCACCAGCAATAGGCCCTCCCGTTAATGTACCGACAATTAATACAATATGGCGCATATCAAATTGAAAACCATTATTTGTTTTTGCTGCAAATGTAATACAGAGTACGGTAGCGAGGCAACAGAGTACAATGAATATAGCTGAATTTAATTTAGGAGAGCGTTTCCCTTTTTGATTCCAAAATAAATGATATACGAGCATTGTAATCAGGATGAATAATATATTTAAAAAGAGATAAATAATAAAGGATTTCAGTGGGATGCCTCCTCTCTTCTTATATTAAATTAATCATACTATAAAATGAAAGAAATGAAATGATAAATAGCGGAAAAATCAGAAATTTTTACGCTAGTATACAATATGTTACAATAAGCTGTGTCAATGAAAGAAGAAATTCCGTGCACCGCGCGGGAGAGGTTCGCGAACTCCCTCTATAAAAAACTATGGAAACAACAATATCTTTAGGTATTGTTTTGTTTTTTTATTGTGACAGTTCAAGAACGTTCTTTCTTCTTATTTATAGTAGAGAAGGAGAATGAGTGAAATGAAAAAAGAAAAAGCAGTTGTTGTTTTTAGTGGAGGACAAGATAGTACGACATGTTTATTTTGGGCAATAGAGCAGTTTGCAGAGGTAGAAGCTGTAACATTTAATTACAATCAACGTCATAAGCTAGAAATTGATTGTGCAGCGGAAATTGCAAAAGAGCTAGGAATAAAGCATACGGTACTAGATATGAGTCTATTAAATCAACTTGCTCCAAATGCGTTAACGAGAACGGATATGGAGATTACACATGAAGAAGGTGAATTGCCATCGACATTTGTAGATGGACGAAATTTACTCTTCCTATCATTTGCTGCTGTATTAGCAAAACAAGTTGGAGCACGTCATATTGTAACAGGTGTATGTGAAACTGATTTCAGTGGTTATCCAGACTGCCGTGACGTGTTTGTGAAATCGTTAAACGTTACTTTAAATTTATCTATGGATTACCCGTTTGTCATTCACACGCCACTTATGTGGATTGATAAAGCTGAAACATGGAAATTATCAGATGAACTTGGAGCATTTGAGTTTGTTCGGGAAAAAACATTAACATGTTATAACGGAATCATTGGTGATGGTTGCGGTGAATGTCCAGCATGTCAACTTCGTAAAGCAGGATTAGATACGTACCTACAGGAACGCGAAGGAGCGAACAACTAATGGATAACTTTTTTGGATTTCGCATCGTAGAGAATTTGCAAAAAATGGACAAGGATATTCAGCGTAAACAACTCAAATACCATAATAAAAGAGTAATGGTCAGCAAGGAATTTACATTTGATGCAGCACACCATTTACACTGTTATGAAGGGAAATGTAAAAACTTACATGGTCACACATATAAAGTTGTATTTGGAATTAGTGGATATGTAAATGAAATAGGTCTTGCAATTGACTTTGGAGATATAAAAGAAATTTGGAAGAATGAAATCGAAATTTATTTAGATCATCGTTATTTAAACGAAACGTTACCTGCAATGAATACGACTGCTGAAAATATGGTCGTTTGGATTTATGAAAAGATGGCAGAAGCACTAACAAAAGAGAATCGAGTGAACGAATATAAAGGAGCTCGCGTTGAATTTGTTCGTCTATTTGAGACGCCGACTAGTTATGCGGAAGTAAGACGGGAGTGGATGCTCGATGAGTAAAATCCCTGTCTTAGAAATATTCGGTCCGACTATTCAAGGTGAAGGAATGGTTGTAGGGCAAAAGACAATGTTTATCCGTACAGCTGGTTGTGATTATAGCTGTGCTTGGTGTGATTCTGCTTTTACGTGGGATGGATCAGCTAAAGATCAAATTAGACAGATGACACCAGAAGATATTTGGGATGAGCTTGTTGCAATTGGAGGAGAAAAATTTTCTCATGTTACGATTTCAGGCGGAAATCCGGCATTACTGAAAAATATTGAGTTTCTTCTTTCAATATTAAAAGAAAATGGAATGCGAACGGCAATTGAAACGCAAGGGAGTAAATGGCAAGATTGGTTACTTCAAATTGATGAGGTAACAATTTCTCCAAAACCACCAAGTTCGACGATGAAAACAGATTTTCAGAAGTTAGATGCTATTATTCAGAAACTAGCAGGAAAAGATATTAGTTTAAAAGTAGTAGTATTCGATGATCATGATTTTGAATATGCAGTTAAGATGCACGAACGTTATCCAGGTGTACCATTTTTCCTGCAAGTAGGAAACGATGATACAAAAACAGTGGATGATGCGATGCTTATTAAAAAATTATTAGATAAGTATGAGTGGCTGATTGATAAAGCTGTAAATTGTAAAGAGATGAATGATGCAAAAGTATTGCCTCAGCTTCATGCGTTAGTATGGGGAAATAAACGCGGCGTATAACGAGAAGGGATGTTTAAAATGACTGGAAGATTAGATGAAGATTTAAAAGATGTAACATTATTAGGAAATCAAAATACAAAATATTTATTTGAATATAGCCCAGAAATATTAGAGGTATTTGATAATAATCATCCAAACCGTGATTATTTTGTAAAATTCAATTGTCCTGAATTTACAAGTTTATGTCCGAAAACAGGACAACCAGATTTTGCAACAATTTATATTAGCTATATTCCAGAGGAAAAAATGGTAGAGAGTAAATCTTTAAAGTTGTATTTATTTAGTTTCCGCAATCATGGTGATTTCCACGAAGATTGCATGAACGTTATTATGAACGATTTAATTAAATTAATGGATCCACGTTACATTGAGGTATGGGGGAAATTCACACCACGTGGTGGCATTTCAATTGATCCATACTGCAACTACGGTCGCCCAGGGACGAAGTATGAACAAATGGCTGACTACCGCATGATGAACCACGATCTATATCCGGAAACAATTGATAATCGTTAATAGAAAGAAAGAGCCTGTATACTATACAGGCTCTTTCTTTCTATTATATTATGCATTTTGATTAATGACAGTATAGTTTTTATGACTTACAACTGTAAGAGGTTCCATATCTAGTTCTCTAAAATTCTTCATAATTGTTATATCAACAATAACAGAGTTTTGATTTACTTTTTGAACACGGCCTTGCATTCCACCTTTAAATTCGATGATATCTCCAGTTTCTGCGATCTGCATAAGCAACTCTCCTTGTTACAGTTTTCCCAAAAAAAGAATAAATTTGGGTTTTTTTATTTCCTCCTATTTTGAACCATATTTCCTACTTTGTAAATGTTTCCAAAGTAAAAATTCGAAAAATATTCACTTTTTGTAAGAAAATATGTAGAAAATCCATGTTATTTGAAAAAAATAGCAAAAATGCGGGAATCTTTATATCGAGGTATAATGAAAAAGTAGAATAACCTGCTGAAGTGGGAGAAATTAGAGGCGGTAAAATGATGTTTGAATTTGTGGGGAGTGTTATAGCTTTAATTTTATTTTTATTTTCTTATATGCATTTAAAAAAGATTCGTCAATATGATACGAGTACATATTTTGATGGGATGGATGGTATCCATGCTTCGATAACGCATGATAGTGGTGGGGAGATGTAAAGGTATATGACTTTCTTTTCTTGCGTGGTATGATGTTTAGAACTAGTGCATAATAGAGTTCGTAAGTGATGAATGGAGAGTGAAAAGAATGAAGATTTCTTTTATTCGTCATGGTTGTTTAGGTCGTATAAGAGAACCGATGACAATTAATTCATTTCACGAATGGATGAAACAGTATGATTCCGAGTCAATGATACAAAAAGCTAAAATGCCGATAGAAACAATAGAGGCAATTGAAGCAGCGAAATTTGTCTTAACAAGTGATCAAAGGCGTGCTGTACAATCAGCAGCTGAATTAACGGATTCTTTATCTTTTATGCAAAACTCTCTTTTTAGAGAAGCTGAAGTTCCTTCATACTTTTTTGCTCCGAAGTGGTTGAAATGCACAATTAAGGTATGGATGTTCATTGGGCGCACATTATGGATACTTGGCTACCATAAAGATGTTGAGTCTTATAAGGAAGTAAGAGAGAGGGCAAGGCAAGCGGCTTACCTGTTACATCGTTATGCTCTCGTACATGGAAGTATTGCTCTTGTAGGTCATAATTATTTTAATTCGATGATTGGAACGGAGCTGAGGGCAATGGGATGGTCTGGTTCTCCTATTTTGCATAGAAAGCCATGGGGATGTACAACATATACGTTTCACGAGGCGATGGATGGAAATATATTAAATACGAATTTAACATAAAAGCACACGATTTATATAAATCGTGTGCTTTCTTTTTAAGATATAGAAATTTTGACGTTTAATGGTTTTACGAGATGAGCATAAGGTTCGCCTACTAGCATAACAATTTCATCTTTTTTATAACCTAACTTTTCGTATAGTGAATAGGCGCGTTTGTTTTCTAAATTAACAAGTAAAGCGATTTTTTCATGCCCTTTTTCAGTTGCATAGATTTCGGCAGCTTCAATTAATTTAGAACCAATACCTTTTCCACCGTGTGCACTTGAAACTGATAATGTATCAATGTAATACTCATCAAGCTCAGCTTCTTTTTCTAACGTAATCGATTCATCTTTATGTAATTCTCTTAAGTGATGTACAATTGGTGCGTCAAGCTGTGTTGCTTCACTACCGTGATAAGCGACAATAATTCCAACTGCACTTTCGTCTTGTTCATAAATAAAACAGTTTTCGTAGCTCAGACGGTTATTTTCTTTTGAGAACCATGTCTCAAGTCCTAGTAATACTTCTGCTTCAACTGTGCTACCTGTGATTTTTTCAGCAATTTCATGCAGAGCATTATACAATAAAGGAGCTATTGCCATTGCATCTGTCTTTTTTGCTTTCCGAATCATAGTATCCCTCCTAGTTCTATTTGTATATTGTAGCATAGTGGTATGGAACTTTGCATAATTGAATGCCGAAATGTTTGATATAGAGAAGTAGCTATGTTAGTATATGATATTTAGTGGACATATAGTAAAACGATATTGTTTGCGAAATAACGAAAATAAAATCATGGCATAACAACAAGATAAAGTGAAATGTTAATCAGTAAGATTTTTTGTTCATTCCACGACTGATTAGTAGTCAACACCAATCGGACTACCCGCAAATAGCGGGATAATTTTACAGTTGTTGACCTATAGAATATACGATAGAATAAAATATTGCAGAGAGGTGAAATACATGGATAAAGAATTAGCAAATACAATTTTAGATCAGCTGAAAAATGGTGAAATAACGGAGTATGTTGTTACGAAAGATGTATTTTATACGTTCAGAGAAGTTGTTGTAAATAGAGAAGACTTTAAGCATTTCATTGGTAACGCACAGCGAGGCGGGCAAGTGATTTATACATATTCAGAAACGCCACGTTCATAAAGGGGAATTTTGATCAGCAGGGCATCCCTCACTGATTAGTAACCTTCACCAACTGGACGTTTAATGCGGAATAAATAAAAGATAAAGGAGAGGGGAATTATGGGCGATTTTAAACAAGGCATTTTACCACATTGGGATTATATGTGGAAAGATAGAGCCGGCAATAGATTTATGGGAATGGTTATGTATCCAGAGAAACGAAAATGTTCAGCAAAAATGCTTCAGAAAATAAAAAGAGCATATGAAGAAGCGATAGAAATTAAAGTAACTGTACAAGTTCAACATACATATCAGTATGTAGAAGGAATGATTGTATACTTTGATGAAGAGGCTCCTGTATGTACAATGCTTGATAAAGATGAAAATCCACATCACATATTTGTAAAAGATATTTTGCGTATTGAGCACTCTGAATAAACTTTTCATAAATAAATTGAAGTTCCATAATAATAATCTTTTTCTATAATAGTTATCTTTTAGTATGTAACGAGAGACGAAAGTATATGTATAATATATTTAATAAGGTAAATTTGATAAATGTAATCGTTTTTTAGAGCAGATTATCGTTTTATATCTGTTCTTTTTTGCGTGATGCTGGAGAAATATATTTCTTCAGCATCTACCGTTTTATGACAAAATATATTGTTAACTTTTTTAAAAATAAGGTTAAATTCGTTGACAACTTTTTTGAAAAGCACTTTATTGACATGAGTTTTAGAATGTTGTTTCATAGTCATTGTATTGAAAAAAAACGGCTATCATGTCGAAAAGTAAAAGTTAAAAAAAGAAAGAATTTATACATATATCTTGTGTCTTATTTTGAAACGTAATACAATATATAGAGAAATCAAGAACGACATATAGAGAATATAGATTTGAGAGGGAGGGTCGGAAATGTTAGTTGCATATGATTCTATGACAGGAAACGTGAAGCGTTTCATTCACAAATTAAATATGCCGGCCGTTCAAATTGATGAAGATCTAGTAATAGATGAAGACTTTATTCTTATTACGTATACAACAGGTTTTGGCAATGTACCAGAACGTGTTTTAGACTTTTTAGAGCGCAATAATGAAAAATTAAAAGGCGTATCTGCAAGCGGCAATCGTAACTGGGGAGACATGTTCGGTGCAAGTGCTGACAAGATTTCTACTAAATATGAAGTGCCTATTGTATCAAAATTTGAGTTATCTGGAACAAATAACGATGTAGAATATTTTAAGGAAAGGGTGCGGGAGATTGCGACACATTGAACTGAATAATGAAATCACGCAAATGCAGGACGGTTTTTATCAGCTTCATAAAGATAAAGAGGCATTAGAAGTCTTTATGGAAGAAGCTAGAGAGAATACCGTTCCTTTTAATAGCGTGGCAGAGCGAATGGAGTATATGAAAGAACATGATTACTATTACAACGTTCTGGACGAGTATAGCTTGGAGGAAGTAGAGGAAGTATATAACATCGCTTATGGTGAAAACTTCGAGTTCCAATCTTATATGGCAGCATCTAAGTTCTACAAAGATTATGCGTTAAAAACGAATGATCAAAAACAATACTTAGAAAGCTATGAAGATCGTGTAGCAATTGTTTCATTATACTTAGGACGCGGTGATGTTTCGAAGGCAAGACAATTCGCAAGCATGATTGTAAAACAAAACTACCAACCAGCGACACCAACCTTTTTAAATGCGGGAAGAAGCAGAAGAGGAGAAATGGTGTCTTGTTTCTTGTTAGAGATGGACGATAGCTTAAATTCGATCGGCTTTAACATTAATACTGCGATGCAATTATCGAAAATCGGCGGGGGAGTAGCTTTAAACTTATCTAAGCTACGCGCACGTGGTGAGCAAATTAAAGGTATCGACAACGCTGCAAGTGGTGTAGTACCTGTTATGAAATTGCTTGAAGATTCGTTTTCATATGCGAATCAACTTGGCCAACGAAAAGGTGCCGGTGCAGTATATTTAAACATTTTCCATTGGGATATTATTGAATTCCTTGATACAAAAAAAATAAATGCCGATGAGAAGAGCCGTATTCAGTCTCTATCAATCGGAATTATCGTTCCAAGTAAGTTCTTTGAGCTTGCTGAGAAAAATGAGCCTTTCCATGTTTTCGCACCTTATACGGTTTATAAAGAATATGGCAAGCATTTAGATGATATTGATATTGATGAAATGTACGATGAATTAATGAGCAATCCGAAAGTGAAGAAGAAGCCACTAGATATTAGTGCACGTGATATGCTTATTAAAATCGCTATGATTCAGCTTGAGTCTGGTTACCCATACTTAATGTTTAAATCAAATGCAAATAATCAACATCCATTGAAGGATATTGGAACTGTGAAGATGTCGAACTTATGTACAGAAATCTTCCAGCTTCAAGAAACTTCAGAAATAAATGATTACGGTACAGATGACATTATCCGTCGTGATATTAACTGTAACTTAGGATCGTTAAATATCGTAAACGTAATGGAAAATAAAGAAATTCGTGAAGCGGTTCATGCAGGAATGGAAGCTTTAACAGCTGTTTCTGATATGACGATCATTCCGAATGCACCAACCGTGAAAAAAGCAAATGACGAGCTTCATTCAGTTGGACTTGGAGCAATGAATTTACACGGGTATTTAGCAAAAAATAAAATCGCTTATGAAAGTGCAGAAGCGAAAGAATTCGCTCGTACATTCTTTATGATGTTAAATTACTACTCTATTGAGAAAAGTATGGAAATCGCTACAGAAAAAGGCGAGACATTTAAAGACTTCGATAAATCTGATTATGCGAATGGCACATACTTTGAAAAGTATGAAACGACAGATTACAGCCCAGTAACTGAAAAAGTTCAGCAACTATTTGAAGGAATTCATATTCCAACAAAAGAAGATTGGACAAGTTTAAAAGAGCAAGTGCAAAAGAATGGTTTATACAACTCATATCGTCTTGCCATTGCTCCAACACAATCAATCAGTTACGTTCAAAATGCAACTTCAAGCGTAATGCCGATTGTAAGTCAAATCGAATCAAGAACATATGCGAACGCGACAACATATTATCCAATGCCGTATTTATCAAAAGATACGTTCTGGTACTATAAATCTTCTTACGATATGAATCAGTTTAAATTAATTGATTTAATCGCAGAAATTCAAGAACATATTGACCAAGGAATTAGTACAATTCTTTACGTTAATAGTGATATTTCAACACGTGAATTAGCACGTTACTACATCTATGCACATAAAAAAGGCTTAAAGAGTCTGTATTATACGAGAACACGTAAATTAAGCGTGGAAGAGTGTGTGGCTTGTACCGTTTAATATAAAAAGTGAGACATGATGAGCAGGGTTTTCTGAACCCTGCTCATGCTTAGTTATCATATTTAGAGAAGGGGCGATTTAATGCGTGCGGTAAACTGGAACAAAAAAGAAGATGATTTTAGTTTAATGTTTTGGAAGCAAAACATCGCTCAGTTTTGGACAGAAGAAGAAATTGCGGTTTCGTCTGACAAAAATACTTGGGTGCAATTATCGAAAGAAGAGCAAATTGCTTATAAGCGTGTATTAGGTGGTTTAACACTTTTAGATACGAAACAAGGTGGCGAAGGAATGCCACTTGTACTTGTTCATCTTGAAAATTTACAAGCGAAAAGTGTATTAGCTTTCATGGGAGCTATGGAAGAAGTACATGCGAAGAGTTACAGTCATATCTTTACAACGTTAGCTACTGAAGAAGAAATTGATGATATTTTTGACTGGGTAGACAATCATCCATTACTTGAGAAAAAGGCCGGTATTATTACTGGTTACTATCGTCGTTTGTTAAAGCCTGAAGTAACGAAAAAAGAGCTATATATGGCAATGGTAGCAAGTGTGTTCTTAGAAAGTTATTTATTCTATAGTGGATTCTTCTATCCGCTTTACTTAGCTGGTCAAGGAAAACTAACAGCAAGTGGTGAGATTATTAACTTGATAATTCGTGATGAGTCAATTCACGGCGTATTCGTCGGTATTTTAGCACAACAAATCTTCGCAGAACTTTCTGCAGAAGAGCAACAAGAAGTGCAAAAAGAAACACAAGAGTTATTAATGGAACTATATGAAATTGAAATGGCCTATACAGAAGAAATTTACACTTCTATCGGTCTTGTAGAAGATGTAAATCGTTTCGTTCGTTACAATGCGAATAAAGGGCTTATGAACTTAGGACTTGAGCCGAAGTTTGAAGAAGAAGAAATTAACCCAATCGTTTTAAATGGTTTACGTACAGATACGAAAAACCATGATTTCTTCTCTGTAAAAGGAAATGGTTACGTAAAAGCAACGAACGTTGAAAAGTTAGCTGACGATGACTTCGTGTTTAACTTTTGATATAGGATTATAAAGAAAAGCTGTCTTATTCATTGATAAGACAGCTTTTCTTTATAATTTTGTTTACATAACACTATTATTTCTGTATAGCGATTTATGTTTGGGAAGTTCTATTCGGTTAACGGATAGAACTTTTTGTAATTAAATGGGTATTTACAAACTTTTTGTATCAGTGTATTATTTAACTAGTACACCGATACAAAAGGAGGGAAGAAATGAAAATAGAGTTTTCTCCAAATATACCAATTTACATTCAGGTAATGGAATACATAAAAAAAGAGATCGTAACAGGACATTTATTGCCTGGTGATAAAATTCCCTCTGTCCGTGAATTAGCGAGTGAATTACAAGTGAATCCAAATACGATTCAGCGTACATTTCAAGAGCTAGAACGGGATGGAGTTGTTGTAACACGTAGAGGAATGGGACGGTATGTAACGAATGAAGGGGAGAAAATTATGGAGCTGCGAAAAGAGATGGCGAAAGAATTACTTCATTCTTTTATAGATGGAATGGACAATTTAGGTTTTTCAGAAGAAGAAATTCTTACAATTCTTCGTTCTTCATTACATGATAAGAGGGAGGAGAGCCAATGACAGAGCTATTAAAAATAGAAAACTTATGGAAGAGATACGGATTAAAAGCAGTGATCCGTGAATTAAACATAGAGATTACGGAAGGGAAAATCGTTGGGCTTGTTGGAGATAACGGGAGCGGGAAAACGACGTTATTGAAAATGATTGCAGGCTTGCAACACCCTTCTGAAGGCAGTATCACAATAGACGGTAAAAAGGTAGGATTACAGACGAAAGAAATCGTTTCATTCATGTCCGATAAGCCAGTCTTTGATGATTGGATGACTGTAAAAGACGCTTTATTTTTCTACCGGGATTTTTATAAAGACTTCGATATTCAAAAAGCGGTAGATACGATTGCAGAATTTAAAATACCGTTAGAAGAAAAAATTACAGCATTGTCAAAAGGTATGATAGAGAAGCTGCAAATCATTTTAACATTTTCTCGAAAAGCGAAGCTATACGTACTGGATGAGCCATTGGGCGGGATAGATCTTGTTTCTAGAGAACATGTACTTGAGTTAATACTTAAATTTTATCGTGAAGATTGTACGCTACTTATATCGACTCATTTAATAAGAGAAATCGAAAATATATTCGATGAAGTAATCTTTTTGAAAGATGGAGAAATAATATTACATGAAAATGTGGAAGAACTACGATTTCAAAAGGGGAAAGCAGTACATGAGCTGTTTAAGGAGGCCTATGAGAAATGAGTCAGCTTTTTCTTTATCTGTATAATTGTAATAAGAGAAAGATAGCCATTATTTACTTTGGTTTTATTACAGTTTCATTAATTCTTTTATTTAATATGAAAGGAGTTTCAGGAGTTAGAATTTCAGGTAGGCAAGATATAATTATTATTATATTCTTTATCGTACTAGGTATAAATGGATTTGCAATTCTTTTAACAGGTATATCGTCTTTTCGGAAAATGTTAAAAAATTCTATGCTACGTTATACTTCTATTTCAGCAAAAAAGTATATATGTGCAAATATTTTATTCTGTGTACTACTCTTTATGATTTTGCTAGGAATAGGAATCATTTTTCTATACTATTTTTCTTTAAATATTTACAATGGAAAAACTAATTTAGGTATTCAGCAAGCAATACACAGTTTATATAATTATGGAATATTACATCATATGTTATCTATTTTCTTATGGGGACTAGATTTTCTTAATATGCTAGTTTCTATTTATTTTATTATAGTAATTATAAAACTATTAAATGTGAAATCATCGATGAATAAAGTTGCTTGTTTAGTTTTATTCGTCATTTTTACCGCATTTAATGGAGGAATAACGTATATTTTTCAGCAAATAGAAAAGTATGTGTTTGCTATAAATAATATTGGATTTATAGATCAAAATGGTTTTTTAAATACATCATTTTATTCTGGTACAGAGATTACAATTTTAAATCTATTTTTTAATTGTTTATTAACAATTATATTACTAGTAGTTACAGGTCACATAGTCGATAAAAAACTAGAAGTCTAAAGGAGGAATCAGCATTGGGAAACGTAGTAGTAAAGTTAGAGAATGTTCGAAAAAGGATTGGTGGAACGGAAATTATTCGTGGTTTATCATTTGAGGTTCGTGAAGGAGAAGTATACGGGTTCCTTGGGCCGAACGGTAGCGGTAAGACGACGACGATCCGTATGATGACAGGTCTTATTTCAATGACAGAGGGCGATATTACAATTTGTGGACATAGTATTCGCTCGGAGCGTGAAAAGGCACTAGAGCAAATTGGAGCGATTGTAGAAAATCCTGAACTATATGATTATATGACAGGAATGCAAAACTTAAAGCATTTTGCGAACATGGCCATTACTCCAATTAGTAAAGAGCGCATTGCTGAGATTGTAAAGCTTGTTGAATTAGAGCATGCGATTCATAAAAAGGTGAAAACATATTCACTTGGTATGAAACAACGTTTAGGAATTGCACAAGCATTACTTCATCAGCCGAAAATCTTAATTTTAGATGAGCCGACAAATGGATTAGATCCAGCTGGTATTCGCCAAATTCGTGATTATTTACAACGTTTAGCGAAAGAAGAGAATATTGCTGTAATCGTATCAAGTCACTTATTGAGTGAAATTGAATTAATGTGTGATCGCGTTGTTATTATTAAACAAGGTGAGTTTGTACAAGAGTACAACTTACATGAAAAAGTGAAACATGATGAGGCAGTCGTTGTAGCGTTTGAAGTAGATGAAGTTCAGAAAGCAAATGAAATCATTAAAGGTAAAGCAAAAGGGAATGTAATTGTAGCATCTGTAACAAAAGACAACATTCCGCAACTTGTAAAAAAACTTGTTCATGCTGATGTGCTTGTATACGGAGTTACTGTTCAAAATAAAACGTTAGAGGATGAGTTCTTAGCGATTACTGGGGGAGTGAAAGCGTAATGTTTAAATTAATTCAAAATGAATTTTTAAAGTTGCATGCGAAAAAAGGTATGTATATTTTAATTGGTGTCATTGCGGCACTCGAAATTTTAGGTACTTTAGCAATGTTGAAGTGGGGAAAAGGTGATGAGTTTAAGGGATCATATTTAGATTATGCAAACTCAGAGATTGGCTTAATTGTTTTATTTACAACGATTTTTGGGATTACACTTGCTGCCCGTACTCTTACTGATGAGTTCCAAAAAGGTACAATTAAACAATTGTTAATCCGTCCAAGAAAAAGACTTGCAGTTTTATTTTCTAAATATATTACAGTGTTATTAGCAATGTTATTTATCGTATTAGCTGGTATGCTAATTGCAATGATTATTGGCGGTATTGTAATGGATGGTAGTAAAACAGAATTAACGTTAGGAATCGTAATGAAGTCCACTTTATATCAACTACTTTCACCATTCTTTTTTGCAACACTTGCATTTTTCCTAGCAAATGTCTTTAGAAAGTCTGTATTACCATTAATTATTACGATGTTCCTATTCTTCTTACAAGGTGCAATTAACATGGTATTAATAATGTTTGCAAAAGGTGTAGCGAAGTTTGTAGTATTCAACCATTTGGATTTAAGAGCTTACGATAGTAATAAATTAATCAATGGTGGAATGGAACCAACATTTACAGAATTTACGTTTACAACTTCATTATTACTTGTAGCTGCATACTTTGTTGTGTTACTTGTAGCATCAAGTGCATTATTCCAAAAACGTGACGTATTATAATAAAAGAAATCCCCGCTTGTAAAAACGGGGATTTTTATTACATAAATTTCACTTGGATTGCAACTTGAAGAACAGCGATATGGTATTTTAAGAGCTATGCTGTTTGAAATGATTTGAGAAAAATAGGAAGGATTTCAACTATATTCATATTATAATTTAGTTATCCTGCTATTTATAGGGAAAGGATTGCCTATAAAGTACTGATTAAAGTTTTATTTTATTTTTACTATCTTTGGGGGTGTTCTATATGCACTATGCATTTTCACGTATAAGGCTACGTAGCTTTTTTGGATGGATGATTATAGGGGTGTTCCTTATAATGATACCATTAGGTCTAGCAAATGTTTCTGAGAATACGATGGAGGTTATTTCACAAATAACTGTATTTTTTGTATTTCCGTTACTTTGGCTATACGTAAAAACAAATAAAAATAATGTTGTATTTAACAGTTTTTTTGATAAGCCAGGACGTTTATCTTGGGGATTAATTGTATTAGCAACGATAATGGGGATGATTTTTTCAGTTGGCATATCTCAGATTCAATTTTACATATTAGCACATACGTTACCGAATTTCTTAGTTACTATGCTAGAAGACGGAAATGTTATTAATACGAGTAACGTATATATGACGATATTTACTTTCATTTCAGCATGTGTGTTAGCACCTATTATGGAAGAGGTTATTTTTAGGGGATTTTTCTTACAGCGGATGGCTCATAAATGGGGAATTAAAAAAGCTGTAATTATATCTTCAATTATTTTTGGCCTAGGACATTTTGATGTTATTGGTGCGTTCATGTTTGGTGTCGTTATGTGTCTTTTATACATAAAAACAAAAAATATATGGACGAATATAGCTGTGCACGCTCTAAATAATTTGATTGCAACAAGTATGCAATTTTTCGGTGGAGAAGAAAGTGGTACAATCTCAATTACTGAATTACAAGCACAAAGTAATTTATGGATTGGTATCGGTCTTACAGTTGTTGGATTACTATGGTTAATTCCGTATGTTTGGAAACAATGGCGTACAGTAAAAGAAGTTGGCGTGCCACCAGTACGTTTTATAAATGAGCAAAAAGTAGTGAATTCATCACAAGAAAATGAAGTGTATAGTCAAGTGATCGTAACCGATAGATTGATGGCCATAGAGTTACCAGATGAGGCTGTAAATAAGCTTCGGTTAGAAGAAAATGATTATGTAACAGTAGCTGTAGAAGAAGATAAAATCGTTATAAAGAAAGCACATAATAGATAATTAAAAAGTAGCTCTTAGGAGCTACTTTTTAATTTGTAATAATTTCTACACGAAAATTATTACCGTTCTTTACATATTTAATATCTGTAACAGTGCGGACTGTCTTTAAAATCTCCACTTTTTCACCAATTCGCGGGATGGTCGGAACATTGTCCCAAATACCAAGCAAGTCATCTAATTGTGCCGTTTTTTCATAAAACCAGATTTTCAATGTAAAGCCCCTTTCTCGAACTTTATGTATTTTAATACATAATATATTATTTTTATTCTTATTGTAAGGGGTTTTTTTATATTTTATGAATAAAAATAAATTAATCTTCTGGGAAGATATGTTCAATATCAGGAGTAAGAGATACTTCTGATAATACGATATGAGAAACTGTCGTTGCATATGAAGAAACATCATTGATAAATTCTTCAAGTTCAACGAGTGAAGGAACAGAAATTTTTACAATGTAGCATAAGCTTCCTGTTACTCGGTAACAAAAACTTGCAGATGGATAAGACTGAATAAATTGTTGCATACGTGTTGTATCACCATTCTTTAAGGTGATTTCTAAAATACAATCTAAAACTAGTCCTGCCTTTTTATAATCAATATCAATTGTGTATTTTTGAATAACACCTTCGCTTTCGAGCTTACGAACACGTTCTGAAGTAGACGGAGCAGATAAGTTTACTCGTTTAGCCAATTCACGCATCGAAAGGCGACTATCATTATATAATTCATTTAAAATTTTTCGATCAACACGGTCTAATTGCATTTGTAAATATACCTCCAGTAAAATAATGATTTTTGTAAAGGGAAAATATAAATTAAGATTCATATGAAATGTAAAGTGAACGTTATTTATTTTACAATAAAACAGAAGGAAATAGGAGGGGAAATGATGGAGAGAATTTCATTATCAAATGTAGGAGATACAAAGTTTCAAAAGTTATTAGGGCATAATTCGGATATATTACACTCGTGGAGTAAGTTAGAAGATACACTGTACAATAAAGGAACTCTTTCAGCAGAGTTGAAGGAGCAAGTGAGAAGAACATTAGCGTATGGGAATGAATGTCTGTACTGTATGGCAAAGGGAAGACCAGATGATGTGCAAAAGGCAGAGGAGATTGGTGTAGCCGTTACTTTTGCGCATACATTTGTTCATGACCGAAAAGCAATAGATGATACTATGTTTCACGCATTAAAACAATATTGGACAGAAAAAGAAATTGTAGAGCTTTGCGCCTATGTTTGCTTTATTACTGCGTCACAACAACTTGGTTTTCTATTTCAATTACAGCCAAATTAAGGGGGAAATGATGACAAATCAAATAGCACTTATCATAATCGATGTACAAAAGGCATTTCAATTACCAGATTGGGGCGAGAGAAATAATATTTTTGCTGAAGAAAACATGAGAATTTTGTTAGAAGAATGGAGAAAAAGGAAACGACCAGTTTTTCATATTCAACATGTAAATAAAGAAAATGCTCAGTCAATGTTTTATGAGAGAGCGGAAACGGTAAACTTTAAAGAAGAAGTGCAACCACTACTTGGTGAAGTGGTTATTCAGAAATTCGTTAACAGCGCGTTCATTGGGACAAATTTAGAAGAGCGATTAAGAAAGAACAAATGTAATGCAGTAGTGGTTGTAGGATTAACGACAAATCATTGCGTGGAAACTACGACACGAATGGCAGGGAATTTAGGATTTACAACATATTTAGTGAGTGATGCAACGGCTACTTTTAACCGTAAAGGTTTAGATGGTAAGGAGTATAGTGCAGAGGATATTCACAATATGACACTTGTAAATTTACATGAAGAGTTTGCTACGATTGTGACGACAAAAGAAGTGTTAAAATTATTTTAAGAAAATAATTGCGAATTATGTAGAAAAAAATAAGAATATTTCGTATAATCTAAGTACAATCATTTTGAAAATAGGGGTGGCATCATATGGAGCAAATTTCAGTAAAGAAATTAGAAGAGGTACTTGTTGTAGCAGGGGATGATAAACAGAAGCAAAAGGAATTTTATGAATTGCTCTTATCTACTGAGTTTTATGTTGCTGGTTCACTAGAAGCAGAGGACGGGGCAACAGAAGGAATACTTCGTTTGCGTCATTTCCAAGGAGAAGGTAGATGGATCGTTCCGTTCTTTACACAAATGGAATTTGTAAAAGATGTGTTGCCAGAAGGAACGCCCCTTATTACGATACGTGGGAAAGAGTTATTTGGTAGCATTGAGAAAGATGCTACAGCTGTATTAAATGTTGGCACTGATATAAGTAAAACATTTATTCCAGAAGAAATTGCAGATATCGCATCTGGACGAATTTTTAATTATTATAAGTAAAAGTAAAAGGAAAAGCGTAATCGCTTTTCCTTTTACTTTTTAATTTGAATATGAAGTGGCTATACCAGAAGAAATAGAGACTGTTTTATTATTCGTGTTTATTGTCGCTGTAGCTCCAAGTGGAATACCGATGTTTGGACTTATATGTCCAATTGGTAAATCGAATAGGACAGGTATATGATATGGCGCGAAATATTCATATAATATTGTTTGCAATGATTGAGATGGCTTTGAAGGAGTGCAGTCGTGACAACTTGTGAAAATAACGCCCCTGCACTCATTAAACTTTCCAGATAAAAGTAGCTGATTTAACATACGGTCAATGCGGTACGGTTCTTCACCAATGTCTTCAAGTAATAAAAGTGTATTGTCCGTATTTATCTCGTAGGGCGAGCCAATTATACTTGTTAACACAGCTAAATTTCCTCCAACTAACGTACTTGTAACTGTACTGTGAGAGCTAGGTACGATACATTCTGATGCAGATAAAATGGTTGAATACGGATGGAATAGCTGATTAAAAGAGGATAAAGATAGGGAATCAATACCTTTTCCTAGTTCTTCAATCATCGGACCATGAAATGTTATAAGCTTTGCATAACGTGAAACAGCAGTATGTAAAGCTGTAATATCGCTATATCCCCAAAAGATTTTTGGATTCTGCCTAATAACTTCATATTGAATGTGAGGAAGAAGACGAGCACTTCCATAACCACCTCGTGCACAAAAAATTGCCTTCACTTCATTATTTGTAAATGCTTCATGTATATCGTCAAGCCGAACTTGATCACTTCCGGCTAAAAATCCATATTTCTCGTAAACACTCTTCCCGATTATTACGGATAACCCCATCTCTTGTAATACATTCACACCTTTTAATACATTTTCGATTGTAGGTGGACCAGATGGTGCAATAATCATTACTGTATCACCTTGTTTTAATGCATTTGGATAAATCATTAAGCTCAGCCTCCTTCTCTTTCAATATATTCGCTTCATATGAAGTTCAACCCTTGCAAAAGCAGGGGAAAGCTTATCAAATAAAGAAGATATAAGGGAAATAGGAGGGAAAATGATGTTTACAAGTCGAGTAACAGACATATTAAAAATTGAGTATCCCGTTGTTCAAGCCGGTATGGCAGGCGCGATTACGACGCCAGAACTCGTTGCAGCAGTAAGTAATAACGGAGGATTAGGGACGCTTGGAGCGGGCTATATGAGCCCAGAACAAATTCGTGAAGCGATTTATAGAATAAGAGAACTAACAGATAAGCCTTTCGGTGTTAATTTACTTGTAACGAAAGAGATACAAATAGAAGAAGAGAAGGTAAATGAGGCGAAAGTATTACTAAGCGGAGTGAATAGAGAATTAGGTATAGAAGTAGAAGGAACGTTAAAGCTTCCAAAAAGCTATAAGGAACAATTACAAGTGCTATTAGATGAAAAAGTACCGGTCGTTAGCTTTGCATTTCAAACGTTAGAAAAAGAAGAAATAAATGATTTAAAAAGAAGTGGAATAAAAGTTATCGGAACAGCTACCCATGTGAAGGAAGCGAAAGTACTTGCAGAATTAGGGGTAGATATAATTGTCGGTCAAGGCAGCGAGGCAGGGGGGCATAGAGGAACATTTGTCGGGAAAGAACAAGATGCTATGATTGGTACTTTTGCGTTAATACCTCAGTTAGTAGGGGCTGTTCCGCATATCCCAATTGTCGCAGCAGGTGGTGTAATGAACGGAAAAGGGCTTGTTGCGGCATTGGCACTAGGAGCAGAAGGTGTTCAAATGGGATCGGCCTTTTTAACAAGTGAAGAGAGTATTACGCACGATGTGTATAAAGAAGCGGTTTTACATAGTACAGATACGAGCACAACGGTAACTCGTGCGTTTTCCGGGAAATATGCACGGGGTATCCGGAATGAATTTATAGAGAGACATGAAGGAAAAGAAGAAGGGCTTCCGATGTATCCAGTGCAAAACGTATTAACTTCTAAAATACGCCAAGAGGCAGCGAAGCAAAATAAGGAAGAATATATGTCACTTTGGGCAGGACAGGCAGCATCGTTGGCACGAATCGAATCAGCTCAGCATGTAGTGGAGCGAGTTATGAAAGAAGCGGAGAATGCAATCGAGCAATTACAAAATATATACAAAAAGACCACTTGAGTAATTCAAGCGGTCTTTTCATTAGTTTGCTTTATAAAATTGTTGGATGGCTTCGTCGATGTAAACCCAGCCTTTCCAACCTAAGTGCATATGATCTTTTAAGAAGTATTTATCGTATTCATGATTTGAGAAGTCGGCAATTGGATAACCAGCTTTTTCGATTTGCTCATGAACTTTCTTATAGTATGCTTCGCGGCGTTCTTTCGGGAAGCCAGCGTAGTCGTACCAAGGACCTTTGACAGGAACAGAAATAAAGAGTGGTTTTGCACCAGATTGTTTTAATAAATCAAGTACAATTTGTAAATCTTCATATTCTGGCGATTGGTCATAAGCATCATTTTTTAAGTAACCTTCACGTTGCTTTAATTTTTTCTTAATTTTGCTATTGAAATAATCATCTTCAATACCGTATTCATTAGATCCAGATTCTACTGCACCTGTTTGATCCGCATGTTTACGAGCCTCTTCCCAGTTCATTTGTTTTAATGAAGGATCAAGCTTTTCTTTGTGCGGTTTAATATTAAACATAGCTGTAAATAAATCTTTACGATCTAAAATGTTACGATAAATATAAGCGAAAGGTTTAGCAGCAAGTGCTTTTACTTTATACTTCGTATCATCATAAGCAATGCCTTCAAGCGAAATTTTTAATAAAGTTTCTTTTTTTACAATCTCAAAGTTTAATAAACGCTTTGCAATTTGTTTTTTCATTTCAGGTTTTAAATCATTGTTGAAAATGAAATGGTAACCTTGTTGCTTTGAAAAGTTAGGTGCAAAGTGCGTTTCATCAATACCTTGTGGTACAAACCATTGCGGAGAAAGAACGAATACCATTTTCTTATCTTTCAATTGATCCATTGTAGATGCGAAGTTTAACACATGTACAAGGTCTTGTGTTCCGCCGCGTCCAAGAAGGAATGGTGTGAACCCTTCAGGCTTTACTTTAAAATAATTAGATGGATGGAAAGCATCCATACGTGCGAATTCCGATGAACCGTACATCGGAAGATATTTTGGATTTGCTAACATCTTTTGCTGTAAAATCATACTTTGAATTTTTTCTTCTTTTAAAGAAGTAGCAGCTTGTTCTACTTTTTCATCACTTAAAAGTGGAAGTAGAAAGCGCGTTGGAATAAGTAAGAATACAGCAAAAAGGGCCAATGCTAAAAGCATCGGACCAAATTTTGCTTTGTTCATCGGATTTCTTCCAACTTCTTAATAACCATGTTTGGTGTAGCCCACTCGTCACGGTCAAAATCAGAAATAGAAACTTCAATATCTAAACGCTCTTGGAATTCAACTAATAAAGATACTACAGCGAAAGAATCAAGGATACCTTCTTCAAATAATTGAACATCTAAGTTTTCTTTCACAATATCGTTTTCACATACTTCTTCTAAAATATCTAATACTTGCTCTTTGAATTCTGCCATTTTTAAAATCTCCTTTATATCCGAAATATATTATATGTGCAACTTCTTAATGGAATAAGAAGGGTGCATTAAAAGTATCTGTTAAGGTGTCCAGAGAAGATTAGGAAACCGAAACATACAACGTGGAACGTAATTACAATCGCAAGGATGCGTGTGAATTTAGTGTTTGGCCAAAACTTATGCTTCTTGTTTTTTCGTTCGAAAATATCGAATAAAATAAACAGTGCGGCATGGTATAGACCATAAATAATATACTGCGCAACAGCGCTTCCTTGGATATGCCAAATTCCCATAATGAAAAAGTTTAAAAATGCACCGATATACGAAATTGTGTAACGGTTCTTAATTAACTTTTTCTTCGTTGCAAAAAAGACGAAACGCATGTAAATAAAATCACGGAACCAGAATGATAAACTCATGTGCCAGCGGTTCCAGAAGTCTTTAATATTACGACTAAGGAATGGCTTATTAAAGTTTTCTGGCGTTTTAATTCCCATCATATAACTTACACCAATTACAAAAGAGCTATAACCAGCAAAATCAAAGAATAGATATAAGCTATAGCTATACATGTAAATCATATTTGAAAAGATTGTATCGTGTTGAGCGAATGCTGGATCCATACAATATTGCTTTATTAAGTAAGCAATAATAAATTTATACAAGAAACCTTGGAAAATACGATTTAGTCCTGTATATAGTAAATTTTGATATTCTTCAGCGCTAGGTGGCTTTTGAATATCTTTTTGGAATCTTCGGTAACGATCGATAGGTCCTGTTGAAATCGCAGGGAAGAATAAAACGAATTCCCAGAAGTTAAAGAAAGAAAGCTCTTTAATTAAACCATCGCGAACTTCAAATACCATTTGAACTGCTCTGAATGTTACGTAAGATATACCTAGAAAAACAACAAGTTTTAACTCAGGTAATAACGATGCAAATGGTGCGATTTTTGCCAAAATAAGAGGCAAAATCGATAAAATAACAGCTATGCAAAATGTGAATGTACTATTATTTTGTTTTCTTAAAATTAAATAGCCTTTAATAAGGACATATTGCCAAATAATAAATGCAGCTAACATCATTGCTTGCTTCGGTTTATCCGAGAAGATAATAGCAATCATGACTAATGTTAAAACGGCATTATATTTACGCAACATTTTACCTTTTAATCCAGCTATGATAGTAGGTATTAATAAAATGCCCACTATAGCGAAAAAATAAAATGATCCATATGCGGTCATGCTGTAACCTCACTCAATAATTTTTTGCGATCTACCTTTCCATTTGGTGTCATTGGAATAGAAGATTGATACATGAATTTACGTGGAATCATGTAGTTTGGTAATCGCTCATTGAGTTCTTTTTTGATTGCAGATGTTAATTTGAATTCTTTTTCAAACGAATGCTCCCCAGGAACAACAACCGCTAATAAATAATCGTATTTCTCACCTTTTTTAATTGGAACGATAACTGCTCCTTCTACGTAAGAACACGCACGAAGGTGATGCTCAATTTCTTCTAATTCCATTCGATAACCATGCAGCTTAATTTGGAAATCAAGACGACCATTATAGAATAGAAGACCATTTTCAACATAGCCAGCATCGCCTGTTTTATAGGCACGCTCACCGTCAATCATAGTAAATGCTTTTTCTGTTAATTCAGGGCTTCCTAAATATCCAACGCTTACGCTTGGACCGACAATTACGATTTCACCTTTTTCACCATCAGGTGCAATCGTGCCATCTTCTTTCATAATAAGAAGGCGACAGTCTGATTTACAATAGCCAACTGGAAGTGATTTGTATTGATTAAGCACTTCTTCTGTCACGTGAATACCTGTTACAGCGACAGTAGCTTCTGTTGGACCATACGTATTCATAATTGTTGCTTTCGGGAAACGCTCAATTAATTTTCTAGCTACTTCATTTGGTAACACTTCACCGCAGAATAAGAATGTTTTCATGTTCGGTAGCATATTCTCAGAGAAAGATGCTTCCATTAAACACATTTCAGCAAAAGAAGGTGTGGAAGTCCATACTTGAATATCCGATTGCTCTAAAGAAGCAAACAAGTCTTTTGGACGTGCAATCATATCTTTATCGATTGCCCAAAGTGTACCACCTGTTACTAATGATGGGTAAATATCCATTACAGATAAATCGAATGAGAAAGGTGCTTGGTTTAAGAATACTTGCCCTGTTTGTAAGTTGAAATCTTCTACAGCCCATTTTGTAAAGCTAACAAGGCAGTTATAAGTAATCTGAACCCCTTTCGGATTACCTGTGCTTCCTGATGTGTAAATAATGTAGAAGTTCTCATCACCTTTTACCGCATGTTCAGGATTTGGAGTGTTCCCTTTATGAGTAAAGAAAATATCTTTTAAGTTGTCTTCACTTACGATGCGAACTGGTAAATCAGTTACAGTTACTGCTGTTGCCGATAAAAGTAATTTCGCACCAGAATTTTCAGCAATACGTTGTACACGATCAGCTGGGATAGATAAATCTACAGGAATGTAAGCATGTCCAGCTTTTACACATCCTAAAAAGTTAATAATCATTTCAGGTTGCATATGGCCATACACCATAATTGGTGAACGATCGTCTGGATACTCAGAAGAAATCCAATGTGCTAACGCATCAGAATCTTCCTTTAATTGTTTGTACGTAATTTTCGCATCTCGCCAAACAAAAGCGGTTTGATCAGGCGTTTCTGCAGCCCACTTTTCAATTTGTTCTAATAACTTCATAACGTTCCCACCCTAGAATTCATTGTAAATAAATGTACTTGTGTTTGTATCATGGAATCCATACAACCAAAGTAATGCAAATAAAATTGCAAGATAATAAACCGTCTTTGCAACCCATTGTGTGAGTGGTCGAGACCATATCTCTTTTAATCTTTCCATGTCTTTCCCTCTCTTAATGAAATAATAGCTCTTTGTAGGTATCATGTCCTACATTATTGTGAAAAAAACAAAATCCCACATTTTAGGTAAAAATAAGTCAAAAGGCTCTTTTCTGATATTAGCACTAAATACTAAAAAAGAAAATCCCTAACTTAGCAATTATATTACATTCAGCATGAATTTGTAATGGGTTTGACATGTAAATAGAAAGTGGATTGTGTGAATACATAAAAGTGGACTATAAGAATACGTAAAAATGCAGTATTTGTTTTTATTAATCATTTAAGACGGAGTAAAATTTTAAATTTCTAGTTCTTTTGAAAAGGAGGAAATTATCATGAATAGAGTGTGGAAGAGTCTAATTTCGGAAGAAAATATCGTGAAATGGAGAAGGCATTTTCATAAGTATCCGGAATTATCATTTCATGAAAAAGAAACTTCGCAATTTATATATGATACATTATGCTCATTTTCTTCTTTTGAAGTAACGAGACCGACGAAGTATAGTGTACTAGCAATCAAAAGGGGTGTGAAGCAAGGGAAAGTAATTGCGATTCGAGCTGATATAGATGCTTTGCCAATTCAAGAGGAGACAAGTAAATCTTATACATCTGTGAATAAAGGAATGATGCATGCATGTGGGCACGATGCTCACGCAGCTATATTATTAAGTACTGCAGAGGTGCTTAATAATATGAAGGAAGAGTTTGTAGGAGAAATTCGTCTATTCTTTCAGCATGCAGAAGAAGTATACCCTGGTGGTGGACAAGAAATGGTCGAGGCGGGTGTTATGGACGGTGTTGATTATGTAATAGGTTTACATGTTATGTCTGGCTTGGAAAGTGGGAATGTAGGAATTGTATATGGACCGATGATGGCAGCACCAGACGTATTTACAGTTGAGATCCAAGGCAAAGGAGGGCATGCGGCGCGGCCAGAAGAAACGATTGATCCTATCGCTATCGGAGCGCAGATTATTACAAATCTACAACATATCGTATCTAGAAATACAAGTGCTTTCATGCAAAGAGTCGTTTCAGTTACGCAGTTTCATGGGGGAGTGGCTGACAATATTATTCCTAGTACAGCAACTTTAATGGGAACTGTTCGTTCATTTAATCATGCATTGAGGGTGGAAGCAGAAGGGAAAATCGAAAAAATTGTGAAAGGAATTACAGAAGCACATGGAGGATCGTATACATATACGTATCGATATGGATATGATCCGGTTATTAATGATGAATATATTACGAAAATAGTAGAAGAAAGTGCACTACATTTGTTTGGGAATGAGCGTGTTGTGAAGCTTGAACCTTCTATGGGTGGGGAAGATTTTTCAGCATATTTAAGAAAAGCACCCGGTTGTTTCATTAAATTAGGAACAGGTAATGAAAATATATATACTTGTTATCCACATCACCATCCGAAATTTGACGTGGATGAATCAGCATTAATTTGTGGAGTGGAGCTATTTTTAGAGACGACTATAAGATTACTAAAATCATAGAAAAACAAAAAAAGGCAACTGCGCTCTATCGCAGTTGCTTTTATTTCTTTCCGTCAGAGAGGGCTGAGAAAGAACTATGCTCATTTATAGTATATGAATAGCTAACGGACAAGCTTGTACATTTTAATCATTTTTTTAAAAATAGTTGTTGACATTGATAATCAATGTCAATTAATCTAAATATAGTTGAAATTGATAATTATTATCAATAGGATGGATGCGACATGTTAATGAGAAAAAAATTTCACCTTCTACGGAGGGGATTAAAAGATAAAAATAAAGATGTTGATCAGCATATGGAATGGCAACGAAATGTAATTCGGTCTGAATATGTAGATGAGAAGAAGAGCATTCAAACAGAAAAAGAGATACAAAGTAAAGGGAGAGGTTCAGTTGAGTAAGTTAGTAATGATTTTTGCAAGTATGAGTGGAAATACAGAGGAAATGGCTGACCATATTGCCGGCGTAATTCGTGAAACAGAAAATGAAATTGAAGTTATTGATATTATGGATTCACCAGAAGCTTCTATATTGGAACAGTATGATGGAATTATTTTAGGTGCATACACTTGGGGAGATGGTGATCTTCCTGATGATTTCTTAGATTTTTATGATGCAATGGATTCTATTGATTTAACTGGGAAAAAAGCGGCAGTATTCGGATCATGTGATTCGGCTTATCCGAAATACGGAGTGGCGGTTGACATTTTAATAGAAAAGCTACAAGAGCGCGGGGCAGCAGTTGTGTTAGAAGGACTAAAAGTAGAATTAACGCCAGAAGATGAAGATGTAGAAAAATGTTTACAGTTTGGAGCTGAATTTGTAAAACACCTTTCTTAATGGCAGAAGGGAGCTGAAGAGCAAGTGCATGAGAAAATCTCAATCAAAACGATGACAGATTATCATTTGTATGATTTTATGCGGTGTCCGCATAAATTTTACTTTCGTCATATAAAAAGAAGAGAACCTTCTTCATTTGAATGGCAACAAATAGCGCAAATGATTGTGAATCAAATTATTAACGAGTATTACACGCTACCTGCGGGTCAACAAACGAAAATTGTACTTTTAATATTAATAGAAAAGTATTGGAAAAAAGTAAGGATTAATATGTTTGCTTCGAAGACGGAGTACTATATTGTATTAGCGAAGCTAACGGATCACTTATTACAGTTTGTTGAAAGGGATGATAGTCAGACACCACCATTGTTTTTATACGAGAAGTTTCAAACATATATGGAAGAGTTAGGTGTCCACATGTCATTGACATTTGAAGTTGGTGAGTGGAATGCTGAGTCGTTTGTAATTAAAAAGTATGTTGTCGATGCGGATGAGGAAATGCTTGCTCTTTGTCAGAAGCTAATGACAGTATTCAGTTATAAAGCTTTCGGCGTTCTTCCAGGAAAAATTGAAGTTATTAATTTAATAGAAGGAACTAAGTATGAGTACATTCCGAAACAGGAAGATATTATAACTGGAATGGCTGATTTATCTAGAATGAAAGAAATGTTACAGCAACCTGAGCATTATACAGAGCGTCATTTTCGTTCTGAGTGTTTAAGTTGTGCGTTTCGTAGTGAATGCCAAGGGGAAGAAGTAAAGAAAGAAGCGAAACAGAAGAAAAATATAGTTCATTAAAGGATGCAACTTTGCATCCTTTTTTGTTATTGACATGAAAAGCTTTTCATCATTTACGGTATATTTGTAGCAGATTTTAATAAAGTGAAACTTTAATCAGTGGGGTTCAATCGGGCTACCCGCAAATAGCGGGATAAAGGGAGGAATAATCAATGAAAGATGAAACGAAAGTATTTCAATGGTTAAAAGAACAAAATGCTCCTTTTGAAATTCAACTGCAAATTTTACAGGCATTTCAATTGTATAAAGTTATTGTTGAAATGGATAAAAAGTTAATGATGTATGAGGAGAGAGTATATAGGGAGAGAATGTAATCTCATCCCTGTAATATCGTTTTTAGTTGTTCTGTACTTGTAATGAATTCGAGTTCATTCTCTGATTCAAAGTTATAAATAATATTATGTAGTAAAGGACTATATTGATAAAAGGTAGTAATGCGGTGAATGAGTAATGGATCATGATGAGAAATAAGTGTACTGTACTGTTCATATACAGATGTAGTAAACTCATGTCCGAAATCATAATATAGTCCTGCAAAATCAAAAGCAGGATCGCCAATTTGCGCATCACCAAAATCGATAACACCTGAAATGCGTTTGTTCTGCTTGTTAAATAAAATGTGATGATGTGTAAAATCAGCGTGAATGATTGTATCTTGAAATTTAGATGTAGCTAGACAGGCAAAGAAATTCTCGAATAAACGATTTAAGGCTGATTTCTGGAACGAAGTAAGATTGTTAGTAACATACTGATTTAATTTAGTTTGTAGCTCTTTCCAGTAGGTAAGTGTTTTTTCAATAGGGAATCCTAACGCTGTAACACTTTTTAGAGGAATACTATGTAGAGCAGCAAGGAAAGTTGCTAATTGTGTAATAAGTGCTTTTCGTTCTTGTTTTTCTAGTGTAGTAACTATTTCTGTTTTTAAAGGTTCACCATGAATGAGAGTATAGTAACTACAAAGCGGAATAGCATCAGTCTCCTTTTTATAGAATAGGTGATACTTTGGAACTTTAATTTCATGTAGTGAACAAGAGAGAAGTGTGCATAGTTCTTTTTCTAACGGAATTCGCATTGCATATTCCTTTTTTCGCGGGAAACGAAACAGTAGCTCATCATTTACTATAATTGCTACATTATCCCAACCTTCTTCATTTTGTTTATATGAATGTATAGAAAGATTAGGCAAAGCTTCTTTTATATAATGTTTGTAAGAGTCCATAATTGTTCCTCGTTTCTGAGTTAAGTTATTCTACTTTATGATATCAGAATTTTCTTTCTATATGTTAAAATATAGCTATCATTATGAAGAAGGGCGGGAGTATTACGAAAAAAAGACTGTTAATCATTTCTTTATGTATCGCTTTTGTATTGTTTTGGTCATATAAAGAGGAGGTTTTTGCTACCTTTAAACCGATTGATCATTACGAGTTAAATAAGGAATTAAAGAACAAAAGTATAGAAAATTTAACTCATAATGAAATGAAAAAGGTAGGAGAGCATTTTGTGACTGAACAACTATCAGTGTTTGAGTTTAATAATAAAGAAGATGTGAAACGAAAAGGTGAAGAAATATTTTTAAATAGAGGGTATGAACAATTAATGGAAAATTATTATCCAAATCGTTTTCGAGATTTAGAGTATAAATTTACAAGCGAGGAGATACGTGAAGAGACAGATGAGAGTTTTCTCTATCAAGCTGTAGCGTACGTTGCGGGTACTGAAAATGGTAAGAGAAGCGAAATGAAATTGAATTATGAAGTGAAAATTGTAAAGGTTAATAATATATTTATGGTGCTAGAACAAAAGCAGCGCGTACAATAAAGGAAATTCATTGCTCAATAGATCATTTGGGGGGGTACTACTTAATGCGGAATAAAAAGGCCCTCAAGGAATCAAGGACCTTTAAAGATTTTCATTTTGTTGACCAAGTTCTTTTTGAGCAATATATAAATTTCCTTGCTCCACTTGTTTAAGTGTATGAACAGAATCGCCTGCATATCCTTTTTGTGTTTTAACAGTTCTTTTGGAACGATTGGAATTTTGTCTCTTCATATAATAGGCCACCTTTCATCAAAAATAAACGAAAATGATAAGTATGAGTAATACAGCAGCGAAAATGGTAATGCCCATTAAAAACGAAGTGTTTTTATATTTAGGTGGCTTATGTACATCTTGCCGATATCCAGGTGAAATTTCAGGGGCAAATTCTTCATCGAATGATTGCTTTTTTTCTTTGTCGTCCATATGTACCCACCTTTCTTTTTCATTATATTATACGTTACAAGAAAAAATATGCATAAAGAAAACAGCCGCTTTATTATTAGCGGCTGTTTTGTGTTGTATATTTTCGTTGTACTTGAAAGAGACGGATAAGTAGGAAGGCAGCGCCAAATGCTAGACCGATAATAAGACCGATCCAATAACCTTTTGCGGCCCATTCTGTATATGTTGCTAATATGTAACCTAGTGGTAGACCTATTATCCAATAAGCAATTAAAGTCATAATTAGAGCAACATTTACATCTTTATAACCACGCAGAGCTCCTTGTACAGGGGTTGCAATTGCATCTGAAATTTGAAATAAAATCGCAAAGATAAGAAATTCTTTTGCTAAATGATGAACTTTTGCATCTGTCGTATAAATAGAAGCAATTTGATTATCAAAGAAGTAGAGAAGAATTGAATATAATAAAGCAAAGGCAAGGGCTAATCCAATTCCAATCAGTCCGTATTGTTTTGCATTATCGTAACGTTTTGCTCCAACTTCGAATCCGACTGCAATAGTCATTGCCATTGCTAAACTTAGCGGAGTCATATATAACAAGGAAGCAAAGTTCATAGCTGCTTGGTGAGCTGCAATAGTTGTCGTACTAAAATTACTCATCATGAGAGTTACCGCAGCAAAAATACTCGTTTCAAAAAAGATAGCAAATCCGATAGGAACGCCAAGCTTTAAGAATGCTGTCCAACTAGAAAGAGAAGGGCGATATAATTGTTTGAAAATGTTGAAAGAGGCAAAAGGCTCTTTCGTCTGAATAATAATGACTGTAATAATTAAAATGCACCAATATGTTGCAGTGGAAGCAATTGCTGCTCCGACACCACCAAGCTTTGGGAAACCGAAGTTACCAAAAATTAATAGGTAATTTAATATTACGTTAATTGGTAATGATAGTAATGTAATAATCATCGTTGTTCGAGTTTTTCCTAATGCATCAATAAATCCACGTAAAACAGTGTAAGTGAATAAAGGTATAATTCCTATTGCGATAATACTTAAAAATTGAGCTGCAATTCGTTCCACAGGTTCTTCTAAGCGCATGCCGTTTAAAATAGGTGAAACGACGAAGAAACCGATGAGGATAACAACGAAGCTAGCACAAATTGCTAAATAAACTGCTTGTATGACAACGTGGGGAACGTCCTTTTTTTTCTTGGATCCGACAAGCTGTGCAACAATGGGAGTAGTAGCCATTAAAATTCCTGTTAATCCCGTACTAACTGGAAGCCATATACTTGTTCCAATTGCAACACCTGCTAAATCAGTTGGACTTGCATGTCCTGACATTGTTGTATCAAAAAAACTCATCGCAAATAATGACATTTGCGTTACGAAAATCGGAAAAAATAGTAATACAAATTGCTTTAACTTTTGTGAAAATGAAGTAGTTTCTTTCATAAAATCCCCTTTCCATATAAAAAAACAAACTCTTACTATCATACAATTTAATCAAAGATTAGAAAAGAAATACGCGCCTACAACATATGAAACCAATAAAAAAAGGATGCACTTTGAAAAGGGATAAGGTATTATGATAAGGTGTGAAAAAATTACATATTATTTGTTATTAAGGAGGCACTACTTGTGGCTGATTGGTTAATTGGTTTAATCATGGGTGCTGTTGAAGGGTTAACAGAGTTTCTACCAGTATCATCAACAGGACATATGATTTTAACAGGACATTTAATTGGATTTGACGATGAGAGAGCGAAAGTTTTTGAAGTTGTTATCCAATTGGGATCGATTTTAGCAGTTGTTGTTATATTTTGGAAGCGTCTATGGTCGTTAGTTGGAATAGGTAAAGTAACAGACGGACCATCGTTAAATTTATTACATATTATTATCGGGATGATTCCTGCCGGGATACTTGGCGTATTATTCCATAGCACTATTAAAGAGGTTTTATTTGGTCCAGGACCAGTTGTTATTAGCTTAGTAGCCGGTGGTATTTTAATGATTGTTGCTGAGAAGTTTTCAAAACCAAGTACAGCAAGAACGTTAGATGAAATCACATATAAACAGGCATTTACAATTGGAATGTTTCAATGTTTAGCTCTTTGGCCAGGATTCTCTCGTTCTGGTTCTACAATCAGTGGTGGTTTATTAGCTCGCGTGTCGCATACAGCGGCAGCTGAATATACGTTCATTTTAGCGGTACCGATGATGGTAGCTGCAAGTGGATTAGATTTAATTAAAAGCTGGGATGTATTAAGCTCAGCAGATATAACGCTATTTGTAACAGGATTTGTAACTGCATTCGTTGTTGCGATGCTTGCAATTGTTTCATTCTTGAAATTATTATCTCGTGTGAAACTAACACCGTTCGCTTATTATCGTTTCATTTTAGCTGCGGTATTCTATTTCTTCATTATGTAATAAAAAAACCTGCCGAGCTCGGCAGGTTTTTTTATTTTACTATTTTTTTCACCATATTTTCCATTACATGCTCCCAAAGAGAAGTATCATCAGCTAATGTAGCACGGAAATTAGCATACATTTCTTTTTGTTTTTCTTCGAATGTTGGATCTTCTTTTTCAGGTAATGTAGCGCGCATTGAAGTTACTAATTCTTGTACTTTTGGAGCGCGTGGTCCAAAGACGGCTTGTTCATTTCCATCTTTATCAATGAAAATAAAGATTGGAATCGCACGTGCTGTTCCATTTGTTAAATATTGATCCATTAATTCTAAGTTTTCGTCGCGAATTAATAAACTCATTTCAATATTTGCAACTTCAGAAATTCGTTTCATAACAGGTACGCATAAAAGAGCATCGCCACACCAATCAGCAGTTAATACGATAACACGCCAGCCGTCATTTTGACGTTCTTCTAATACAGGAAGTAATTCATTTGGAATTAAAAAGTTATTGTAAATGTGTAGTAGCTCGTATTGGTTTACTTGCATTTCATTCACATATGTATCAAAGGACATACCTTTATCAGCCCATTGTTGTAAGTTCATAATTAACACCTCTTTAGTAAGATTTGCTTTCATTGTACCAATTTTTATATAGAAAAGCTTGTATTCTTACTCTTTCTCGTCACTTAATAATTTATTTAAGAGGAAAAAGAATAGTACGACACATAATTCAGCTATGTTGGACATTTGTACGCTTTCTATCCAATCATCAGCAGTATGAATGACGAACCAATCTAGTGTAATTTCAATGAATGAGAAAAGAGTAATAGAAATCCAATTTGGCATGTTTTGTGTCAGTGGATATAGCAGCGCTTTGAAGAAACTGAAGATGAAAAATGTAATACTGTCTAAGAAAGTGATTAATAAAAAAAAGAGAAGTAACGCAGTACGTGAACTATACTCTATACCTGTAATTTGAAAGATTCCTACATATACAAAAAATATAAATGCAAAAATTATAATGAGAAAAAGAGCGATAATACTAATGATAATCGTTTTATCTTTTAGGCTGAGATTTGAGAATTTCTCCTCCTCATGCATTAAAATACCCCCTTTTTCTGGAAGTTAACTTCATTTTATCATGAAATACATATTAAAAAACTACGAATTATGGGAAAATAAGGTGACAAAAAGTAAGATTTCATGTAAAATTATTAATAAGGTTTTTATTTAACTAAATGAAATAAAAGGAGCTGTCAAAGTTGTCTCAAAATCGAGAGCAATTAATGGAAGAACTATCGACAAATGTGTTTGCTATGTTTCGCACATTGCGTAATGATATCGGAAAAATATTCGGTGGTTACATACCGTGGAATGAATTCATCGTCCTGAGAATATTAAATCGTACGAATAAAGAAATGGTATCGCGTGTAGCAAATGAATTAAATGTGTCGAATAGTCATATTACAGCTGTTACAGAAAAATTAATTAATAAAGGTTTTGTAACTCGTTCACGTTCTACATCAGATCGCCGAGTTGTGTATTTAGAGATTACAGAACAAGGGAAAGATTTAGTTGCGAAAATGGAAGATGCGAAAAAACAATATTTACAAGAAAGATTCTCTACACTTTCAGAAGATGAAATGAATGTAATGATTTCGATTTCCAAAAAACTTATTTAAGTGATTATAAACAAGAAAACGCTTACGTGATGAAAGAGAAGATCTTCCTTATATATGGAAGGTCTTCTTTCGTGTGTAATAGATGTTAAAAAATAAAATGTGTATGAAAAAAGATAGAGCGCCATACTACTAATACAAGGAAGGGAGGGAGAAATATGACGAATCGTAACGGTAGTAAAGGGAGCGGTAATCAAGGATCACCAAAGTCCGGCCAGTTTAATCAGGAATTTAGCACTGAATTTGAAACTGGTAATGATAATAAAGGGAAAGAATATCGTTCTAAAAAAGGGAGTAAATCAAAAAAGGAGTGAATATATTCACTCCTTTTTTGATTTACGATGCTGCCGATTGATCAGTATTATATTTTTCTTCTGATTTTGCGACAATCATTGCGCAAATTGCATCCCCAGAAATGTTTACAGCTGTTCTAGACATATCTAGAATACGGTCAATACCGATAATTAAAGCGATACCTTCTACTGGTAGATTTACTTGATTTAAAACCATTGTAAGCATTACAAGTCCAACACCTGGTACACCAGCAGTACCGATACTAGCTAGTACAGCGGTTAATACGACCATAGCTAATTGCGGTAATGTAAGTTCAACTCCGTATACTTGAGCGATAAATACAGTTGCTACCCCTTGCATAATGGCAGTACCATCCATATTAATAGTTGCCCCTAGTGGTTGTACAAATGAGCTTATCGCTTTTGGAACGCCAAGCTTATCTTGTGCTGTTTTCATTGCAAATGGAAGCGATGCATTAGAGCTAGATGTACTAAATCCAATTGCCATTACTGGTCCGAAATGTTTAAAGAAACGAACAATACTTTCTTTTGCTAATACCTTTAATAAGCCACCATATACAAAGACCCCGTGAATAATGAGTACTAACATAACGACAATCATATACTTGAACATCGCAGCGACGCCTGCAAGCCCCATTTTACCAACGGATGAAGCGAGCAAACCGAATGTTCCAATTGGGGCTAATTTCATAACGAGATTAACGAGATACATCATTAATTCGTTGCCCTGTTCAAGTAATGAATGGATACCTTGAACTCGTTTTCCTAAAATAGCTATACCGAGTCCAATCAATACGGCAAAGGCAATGATTTGTAACATGTTTCCGTCAGCCATCGCTTTTGCTGGGTTATCTGGTACGATATTTAGCAATGTGTCGACGAAAGATGTTTCAGTTTTTGCACCTTCATACTTAAGACCTTCTGTTTTAAAATTACCGCCAGCTCCTGGTTTTATAATAAGTGCAAATGTAACCGCTATAGAGATGGCAACCGCAGTTGTTACGAGAAAGAATGAAATTGATTTTAAACCGATTCTTCCAAGTTGTTTCGGATCTCCAAGGCCGGCAGCACCAAGTACGATAGAAATGAACACAACAGGAACAACTAGCATTTTAATAAGTCTAATAAACAATTGACCAATTGGGTTGAACACATATTGATTTAGTGGCTCAAAGATAGATGGAGCGGCTAAATTTAGAGTGAGTCCAACAACTAGACCTAGAAATAATGCGATTAAGATTGCTTTTGTTTGTTTCAATAAAATCCCCCCTTTTGTTTTTGCGAAATTCCTTCCTAAAGTAATTATACCGAAAAAATACCTAATTTGACAATATTTTCTGAATTTTTAGGTTTTTATTTAAGTACAGATAGATTGATTTTGTGTTTGGAAAATAAAATAGACCATCACATAGGATGGTCAAGGGAAGGGGACAATTTATGTCAATTTAATTAGGGATGGAAGTTGCTTTAAGACACTGGGGAATGTCTTATAAATTAGGGAGGAACAACTTCGATACATATACTATAAAAGATAGGTGTGACTCTCATGTGAACATAGGGTGAAAGAGAGAGGGAGTTTTAAATAAAAGATAGAAAGACAAAAAAATAAGACCATCATTTATAAGATGGTCAAGGAAGGGGACAATTTATGTCAATTTAATTAGGGATGGAAGCTGTTCAAAGACACTGGGGAATGTCTTATAAATTAGGGAGGAACAACTTCGATACATATACTATAAAAGGTAGATGTGACCTCTGTGTGAACATAGAGTGAAGGAGAGAGGAAGTTTTAAATAAAAGATAGAAAGACAAAAAAATAAGACCATCACATAAGATGGTCAAGGGAAGGGGACAATTTATGTCAATTTAATTAGGGATGGAAGCTATTCAAAGACACTGGGGAATGTCTTATAAATTAGGGAGGAACAGCTTCGATATATATACTATAAAAGGTGGATGTGACCTCTGTGTGAACATAGAGTGAAAGAGAGAGGGAGTTTTAAATAAAAGATAGAAAGACAAAAAAATAAGACCATCACATATAAGATGGTCAAGGGAAGGGGACAATTTATGTCAATTTAATTAGGGATGGAAGCTATTCAAAGACACTGGGGAATGTCTTATAAATTAGGGAGGAACAGCTCCGATACATATACTATAAAAGGTGAATGTGACCTCTATGTGAACATAGAGTGAAAGATATGGGGATTTGAAAAATAGTACATATGAAATTGTTATTGCTAGCAATATTGAGTTAGGATATATAGTTTTCCAGCATAAAAGAAAAAGAAGTCTGAATATAAATAAAAGTTGTAATCTATGAAAAAAAGGATTATGCTCAACTATATTATAAGGATATAAGGTTTGTCCCAATTCTTTAAGGGCTTTTAAAAAGCTTTTTATTTATGAGGGGAAAGCTTCACTTTAATAAGGGAGTTAGTGATATGGAAGTAACAAAAAAACAAGGGCTGTATAATCGTCTTATACGATTAAACCCACCACAAATATTAGCGTTAGGTTTTTTCTGCTTAATTGTGGTTGGCGGTTTGTTATTAAAGTTACCATTCGCAACGAAAGCACATATTAGTTGGGTAGATGCTTTCTTTACAGCAACGTCAGCAGCGACCGTAACTGGTTTGGGAGTAGTGGATACAGCAAGTACATTTACGATGTTTGGCGAAATTGTTATTATGTTTTTAATTCAAACAGGTGGTCTAGGTCTTATGACAATTGCCATTTTAATTGTTTGGGTATTAGGCAAAAAAATCGGATTACGCCATCGTTTATTAATTGGAGAAGCGTTTAATCAAACAAATATAGGTGGTCTTGTAAAATTAGTAAAGCGTGTCTTTATATTTTCGATTTGTATTGAGCTTATTGGGGTCATCTTTTTATCGTTTCGCTTTATTCCAGAGTTTGGTTTTGGAAAAGGTTTATACTATAGTATTTTTCATGTAATTGCATCTTATAATAATGCAGGCTTTGCTTTATGGCCAGATAATTTAACAAGATATGTAGGAGATCCCATTATTAATATTGGGATTTGCTCTTTAATTGTAATAGGTGGACTCGGTTTTACCGTATTAATTGATATATGGTATAGTCGCAGTTTTCGAAAATTATCACTTCACTCAAAAATAATGATTATTGGAACAGTAGTGCTAAATGTTATAGCAATGATTGTAATTTTTGTATTGGAATATAATAATGTGAAGACGTTAGGGAATTTATCTTTAAATGAAAAACTATGGGCTTCCTTCTTTCAAGGTATTACCCCGCGGACAGCTGGATTTAATACGGTTGACTATGGAGGTATGGAAGAATCATCTATATTATTTACGATGATTTTAATGTTTATTGGTGCAGGAAGTGTATCAACAGGTGGAGGAATTAAATTAACAACGTTTGTTATCTTAATTACATCTGTCCTTTCTTTCTTTAGAAAAAAGGAGGAAATTGTTTTATTTCAGCGTACAATTAAAATGTCGACAGTAACGAGGGCCTTAGCGATTGCTGTTGCCAGTCAAATACTTATTTTTGCAGCGGTATTTATATTAATGCTTACAGAAAACTTCAGCTTTATTCAATTATTATTTGAGACAATATCAGCGTTTGGTACAGTCGGATTAACGATGGGAATTACTGCAAAGCTATCGGCATTCGGAAAATGTATTATTATGTTTGTTATGTTCTGCGGATTAATTGGACCATTAACACTTGTGTTCTCTTTAGCGCGACCAGCAAAACAAAAAATAAAATATCCATCGGAAGATGTGTTTACAGGATAAGGTATCCCGCGTTAAGCGAGATACCTTTTTCTTTTTTAGAAAAGGGAGAACAATAAACCAATAAGTGCTACTCGGAATAAAATTGCGATAAGTGCAGCAATCCCACCGACAACTGCAGCGATACCGCCAGTTACAGTAGCTCCGCGATTATAAGCGTAAATACCGAGTAAAACAGAAACAAGACCAAATAGTGTGGGGAATGTAAATAGCGATAAGATAGATAGCGCAAGAGCGATAAAACCAGCAGTTGATCCAGCAGCGGACGATTTTACAACATCTTTATCGTCTTTATCATCGTAATCATAATCAATGCGTTGTGGTGCAACCTCAGCGGCATACTCTTCTTTATAATCACTATCTATTCTATCTCTTCTTTTATAATCATCAAATTTCTCAGTCAAAGTCATGGCTCCTTTCATAACAAGGTTCAATAGTAGTATGTATCTCTTTTTCTTTTTTATCCCGCATTAACGGGCAGTAATATCTATTAAAAGGAGGAAAATGTTTTCTTGAAATAGGAAAAGTTAGTATGACTTCCTCTATTTTGGAAAGTATAAAAAGGAATAATGAGGAAAGGGTGCAATACATAATGGAACATCCAATTGAAAATTTAATGAAAACGGCAATGACAAATTTAAAAGAGATGGTAGATGTAAATACAATTGTTGGGAGCCCGGTTTCAACAGCTGACGGAAATGTTGTATTAACAGTATCTCAAGTGGCTTTTGGTTTTGGAGCTGGTGGAAGTGATTTTAAAGGGGGTTTCATTACTGAAAAACATAACGGTGGGCAAAATCAGCATAAAGAGAACAAGCAAGGGCATCCATTTGGAGGAGGAAGCGGGGCTGGGGTTTCTATTAGTCCAGTAGCTTTTTTAGTAGTTGGTTCTAATGGGGTGCAAGTATTACATCTCAACAGCAGTACACATTTAATTGAAAAGGCTTTAAATACTGTACCAAGCACTGTAGATAAATTTGTGAATGGTCGTCAAAAGTGAACTTGCATTTTTTAGGAATTATGATATATTAGAAAAAGTGCGCTTTAGGATGATCGGAATAATTGAAATGTAAATATATATGATGTGTGGAATAAGGGAGAGGAATTTATGATTAATATCAAAAACTTAGTAGTTGGCTTATTTATGTTAGTAAGCGGCTTTGTTGTATATGTAATAAAAGAAAAAGCTCCATTCTAAAACAGACAAACCGTTAATGTCTGTTTTTAATTTGCGGAAAAATATTGACAAGCTATTGTATTGGTGTTAGAATTTTAATTCGTGTCTCGGTTACAGCTAGTGTAAAGTAAATATCTCTTATGAATGCAATACGAAAAGTTTGCGAAAGATCGGGTAATTTTATCAACAACTTTTGTGAACAAACCCTATAAATTGTATTTGTAAGCTATATATGTATACTAGTGAATCAAGGAGCGGTCAGTGGAACCGTAATGATGAGAGAGAGGTAGGGCTTTCATCCAGTATATGTTACTTTCCCGTTAGGTGAATATAAAAAAGAGGACTCCTTTTAAAAGGAGTCCTCTTTCATTTTTTAAGTGCGACTTTCAACTTGTTGACAAATTTCATCCGTTGTTAAACCGTGAGCTGTAATGACTGATCCTTTAATTGATGCATCTGCAATGCCCATCACATTAGAATCTTGCCCAGTTACAACGCAACAATCACACCCTTGTGCATCCTGTTCTGAGTTAAGTGTAACAACTTCATGCCCTTGTTGCTGAAGAGCTTGTTGAACGTCTGTTAATGAGTTTTCAACGCCAATTCTAGCCATAATTCTCACCTCCTACCATCTAATTGCTAGTATGCTCAAGTTCACTGCATTTATGAAAAGACGGTAGGAAGTAAATCTTTGTTTAGTCGTTATATACGCCAGTAAGCATTTGACTAACGAATTGATCGTTTAATGTATCTTGGGCAGAAGAAGTATTTGAATGGATGTCGATTGAAGCAATAAAATGATTATGTTCTTGCGTATTTGGTTCTACCTCTACGTAATTATCGAATTTACAAAAACCTTTCGTATCCATTAGATCAAATAATTGCAGCATTTCTACTACCTCTTGTCTCGTTCCTTTAATTTGTACACACGCCATATTTATTTCCTCCTTCATTTTGACAAATTGTTTTTTAAAAATAGGATTATGATTACGAAATGAAAAATATGAATGTTATTTTTAGACAGCGCTATTTTTGTTATTTTCCCCCTTTTTCAGCAAAAGTCGTTATATATTCCCGGATTTATAAAATCGGACGTCCGTTTATTGAATACAATAGATTCGTATCAATTGATGAAAATCCTTCTTTTAAACAAATATTTTTTTAGTGGAAATTGGCGAAAAAAATTTTTTGACTTTTTGTAAACGTTAACAATGTTGTTAAATCAATATAAGTAAAGAAGTACGTACGATTAAAAATTATAAATTTTCTAAAAATTCACTTGATTTATTTAGAAAGGAGAGTAAACTAGGAAACAATAAAAAATTCATAGAACATAGGAGGCGCTTCTAGTGAATGAGCAATGGATTTTCTTAAATGGAGAATTTGTTCCAAAAGATGAGGCAAAAGTTTCAGTATATGATCATGGCTATTTATATGGCGATGGAGTGTTTGAAGGAATTAGAGTTTATAGCGGTAATGTTTTCCGTTTGAGAGAGCATCTTGTCCGGTTGTATGAATCAGCAAAATCAATCCTTTTAGAAATTCCATATTCATTAGATGAAGTAACAAATATTGTTGTTGAGACGATTCGACAAAATAAATTATCTAATGGATACATTCGCCTTGTTGTATCAAGAGGAGCAGGAAATCTTGGATTGGATCCCGATTCATGTAAGAAGCCGAATGTAGTAGTAATTGCAGAACAATTATCTTTATTCCCACAAGAATATTATGAGAAAGGGATTCCAGTTGTAACAGTTGCAACGCGCCGAAATCGTCCCGATGTTTTATCCCCTCAAGTAAAATCTTTAAATTACTTAAACAATATTTTAGTTCGTATTGAAGCGAAATTAGCTGGAGTACAAGAAGCACTTATGTTAAATGATCAAGGATATGTAGCTGAAGGCTCAGGAGATAACGTGTTTATTGTTAAAGGAAATAAATTAATTACACCACCAAGTTCTGCTGGAGCGTTAGAAGGTATTACACGAAACGCCATTTTAGAAATCGGCGAAAAACTTGGATATGACGTAAGAGAAGAGTTATTTACAAGACATGATGTATATGTAGCTGATGAAGTGTTTTTAACAGGAACAGCTGCTGAAGTTATTGCTGTTACGACAGTAGATGGTAGAACGATTGGCTTAGGGCAAACAGGTCCACATACGAACCGTTTATTAGAAGAGTTTCGTAAGTTAGTTGTAGAAGATGGAGAGAAAATTTACGAAGAAAATAAAGTTGGATAACAACTTTTTTAACATAAGAAAGCGTTGATAGGGAGGAGTAGTTGATTGTGAAGCCTCACAGAGAGTCGGTGGTTGCTGAAAACCGATGGTTCACGTCGACGAACATCGCCCTTGAGTGCTAAGCTAAAGCATTTGTCTAGGCTTAGACGGTAGCTCCGTTATTAGCTAGATCCATTTATGGATCACTGAGGCAAGAGTATTCTTGCAAAGAAGGGTGGTACCGCGAAATCTTTCGTCCCTTCAGCACATAGCTGGAGTGTGGACGTAGGATTTTTTTATTGTATAAAAGTTTGAAAAAGGGGGCTTATAAGAACAATGTCTTCAAAAACGGAAGAGAAACTGGCAACTGGTGCACAGCTATTGTTAGAAGCGCTAGAAAAGGAAGGCGTAAAAGTGATTTTCGGTTATCCGGGTGGTGCCGTTTTACCTCTCTATGATGCACTGTATGATTGTGAAATTCCGCATATTTTAACAAGGCATGAGCAAGGGGCAATTCACGCTGCTGAAGGGTATGCCAGAATTACAGGGAACCCAGGGGTTGTAATTGCAACGAGTGGACCAGGTGCTACAAATGTAATTACGGGTCTAGCGGATGCGATGATTGATTCATTGCCACTTGTTGTATTTACAGGCCAAGTAGCAACAACGTTAATTGGGAGCGATGCTTTTCAAGAGGCGGATATTATGGGACTTACGATGCCAGTGACAAAACATAACTATCAAGTGCGAAAGGCCTCAGATTTACCTCGAATTATTAAAGAAGCATTTCATATTGCTAAAACAGGAAGACCAGGACCAGTCGTTATTGACCTTCCGAAAGATATGGTAGTCGAGAAAGGTGAGCGATGTAGCAATGTACAAATGGATTTACCAGGATATAACCCTAATTATGAACCGAATCTACTTCAAATAAACAAATTACTACAAGCAATTGAAACCGCAAAAAAACCGTTAATTTTAGCTGGAGCAGGTATACTGCATGCGAAAGCTTCGAAAGAATTGACAAGTTTTGCCCGTAAATATGAAATCCCTGTTGTGCATACGTTACTTGGACTTGGTGGTTTTCCGCCAGATGATGGGCTATTTCTAGGGATGGGGGGAATGCACGGTTCTTACACAGCCAATATGGCGTTATATGAATGCGACTTACTCATTAATATAGGTGCGAGATTTGACGATCGTCTTACTGGGAATTTAGCTTTTTTTGCTAAAGGGGCGACTGTTGCACATATCGATATTGATCCAGCAGAAATTGGGAAAAATGTGCCAACAGAGATTCCTATTGTTGCAAGTGCTAAGCGGGCGTTAGAAGTATTGCTTCAATCAGAAGGAAAGAAAGAAAATCATCATGAATGGCTCTCTTTATTAAAGAGTAGAAAAGAAAAGTATCCATTCTCTTATAAACGAAATTCTGAAAGTATTAAACCTCAATACGCGATTGATATGCTATATGAAATCACGAAAGGAGAAGCGATTGTAACAACAGACGTTGGGCAACATCAAATGTGGGCAGCACAATACTATCCGTTGAAAAATCCAGATAAATGGGTAACTTCTGGCGGATTAGGAACGATGGGGTTCGGATTTCCAGCAGCAATCGGTGCGCAAATTGCAAAGCGAGATGAACTAGTTATTGCAATTGTTGGTGATGCTGGGTTTCAAATGACTCTGCAAGAATTAAGTGTATTAAAAGAACACGCTTTACCCGTTAAAGTATTTATTTTAAATAATGAAGCTTTAGGAATGGTAAGACAATGGCAAGATGAATTTTACAATCAAAGATATTCACATTCTTTATTGCCATGCCAACCAGATTTCGTCGCTCTTGCGAATGCGTATGGTATAAAAGGTGTTCGTATTGACGATCCACTTCTTGCAAAGAAGCAAATCCAGCATGCGATCGAATTACAAGAGCCAGTCGTAATCGATTGTCGTGTACTTCAATCAGAGAAGGTTATGCCGATGGTTGCACCAGGAAAAGGTGTTCACCAAATGGAGGGAGTGGAAAAAGGGTGAAGAGAATTGTTACAGCGACAGTTCGAAATCAAAGTGGTGTGTTAAACCGAATTACAGGAGTTATGACACGAAGACATTTTAATATTGAAAGTATTTCAGTAGGTCATACAGAATCATCAGATATATCGCGAATGACGATTGTTGTACACGTTGAAAGTGAACAGCAAGTTGAGCAGTTAATTAAACAACTTCATAAGCAAATCGATGTTCTGAAAGTATCAGATATTACAGAAGAAGCAATGATTGCTAGAGAGCTTGCTCTTATTAAAGTAGCAACTTCTGTAGCGAGGGCAGAATTATATAGTTTAATTGAACCATTTCGAGCCGCTGTAATAGATGTTGGGAAGGATTCCATAGTTGTGCAAGTAACAGGTACGCAAGATAAAGTAGAAGCGTTAATTGAATTACTTCGTCCATACGGTTTAAAAGAAATTGCTAGAACAGGTGTAACAGCATTTACACGTAGTATGAAAAAACAAGATAAGCAAGTTATGTTAATTCAATAATCATTTAAATATAGGGGGAAATGAAAATGGCAAAAGTTTATTATGAGAAAGATGTAACAGTAAATGTATTAAAGGAAAAGAAAGTAGCAATCATCGGATATGGCTCGCAAGGTCATGCGCATGCGCAAAATTTACGTGATAACGGATTTGATGTAGTAGTAGGTTTAAGAAAAGGTAAGTCTTGGGATAAAGCGAATGAAGATGGGTTTTCTGTATATACAGTAGCAGAAGCAGCGGAAAAAGCTGATGTAGTAATGATTCTATTACCTGATGAATTACAACCAGAAGTATATGAAGCTGAAATTGCACCAAATTTACAGGCTGGAAACTCTCTCGTGTTCGCACATGGATTTAATGTTCACTTTGATCAAGTAAAACCACCAGCTAATGTAGATGTATTTCTAGTAGCGCCAAAAGGACCGGGGCATCTCGTACGCCGTACGTTCACCGAGGGAGGGGCTGTTCCTGCATTATTTGCAGTATATCAAGATGCAACAGGAGTTGCGACTGAAAAAGCACTTTCTTATGCTGACGGAATTGGAGCAACGAGAGCTGGTGTATTAGAAACGACGTTTAAAGAAGAAACAGAAACAGATTTATTTGGAGAGCAAGCTGTACTCTGCGGCGGAGTGACTGCACTTGTAAAAGCAGGATTTGAAACGTTAGTTGATGCGGGATACCAGCCTGAACTTGCATATTTTGAATGTTTACATGAACTGAAGCTAATCGTTGACCTTATGTATGAAGGTGGACTTGAAAATATGAGATATTCAGTTTCAGATACAGCGCAGTGGGGAGACTTCGTATCAGGACCACGCGTTGTTACTGAAGATACGAAGAAAGCGATGGGGGCAGTATTAGCAGAAATTCAAGATGGTACATTTGCAAGAGGCTGGATTGCAGAGCATAAAGCAGGAAGACCAAATTTCCACGCGACAAATGAGAAAGAGAATGAACATGAAATCGAAGTAGTAGGACGTAAATTACGTGAAATGATGCCTTTCGTACAGCCGCGAGTAAAGGTAGGGATTAAATAATATGAAGCAGATTTTGTTCATGGATACAACGCTTCGTGATGGCGAACAATCACCAGGAGTAAATTTAAATGAACAAGAGAAGTTACAAATTGCTAGGCAATTAGAGAGGCTTGGTATTCATGTAATGGAAGCTGGATTCGCGGCAGCTTCCGAAGGTGACTTCCAATCGGTAAAACGCATCGCGAATACAATTCAAAATGCTACGGTTATGAGTTTAGCTAGAGCGAAAGAAAGTGACATTCGAAGAGCATATGAAGCTGTGAAAGGTGCTGTATCTCCTCGTCTACACGTATTTCTAGCTACGAGTGATATTCATATGAAATATAAACTTTGTATGTCAAAAGAAGATGTGTTAAATAGTATTCATCGTTCGGTTACGCTTGGAAAATCATTATTTCCGACAGTACAATTTTCTGCAGAAGATGCGACAAGAACATCGAGAGCATTTTTAGCTGAAGCAGTAGAAACTGCGATTCGCGCAGGAGCGAATGTAATTAATATTCCGGATACAGTTGGATATACGAATCCGGAAGAATATTATTCTCTTTTTAGATACTTACAAGAATCCGTTCCATCATATGAAAAAGCGATTTTTTCTTGTCATTGTCACGACGATCTTGGTATGGCAGTAGCAAATTCGTTAGCTGCGGTTGAAGGCGGAGCAGTGCAAGTAGAAGGAACGATTAATGGCATTGGAGAAAGAGCAGGGAATGCAGCGTTAGAAGAAGTTGCGGTTGCTCTTCATATTAGAAAAGATTTTTATAAAGCAGAACCTTCGATGACTTTAAAAGAGATTAAGGCAACGAGTACATTAGTAAGCAGGTTAACGGGTATGGTTGTACCGAAAAATAAAGCAATCGTTGGAGCGAATGCATTTGCTCATGAATCAGGCATCCACCAAGATGGGGTTCTAAAAGAAGTAACAACTTATGAAATTATCGAACCAGCGCTTATAGGAGAATCTCAAAATCTCTTTGTACTTGGGAAACATTCTGGCCGTCATGCGTTTACGGAAAAAATGAAAGAGCTTGGTTATGAATTTACAAATGAAGAGCGAGATGCGGCATTCGAAGCATTTAAAAAATTGGCGGATCGTAAAAAGGAAATTACTGAGGAAGATTTACGCGCAATTATGCTTGGTGAAGCAGCATTTGCAGCCCAGCAATATAACATTACGCAATTACAAGTGCATTTCGTATCAAATAGTACACAATGCGCAACAGTTGTGCTGAAGGATGAGGAAGGAAATGTATATGAAGATGCAGCCACTGGTTCTGGTAGTATTGAAGCGATATACAATGCGATTCAAAGAATTTTAGGATTAGAATGTGAATTGGCAGATTATCGCATACAATCTATTACACAAGGTCAAGATGCACTTGCTCACGTTCATGTTGAATTAAAAGAAGGTAGTCACCAAATATCAGGTTTTGGAGTTGCGCAAGACGTATTGGAAGCTTCGGCGAGAGCTTATGTCCATGCAGCAGGGAAATTAAAATCTCTTATAGCGCTTGTGAAATAAATATTTGATAGGTGAGAGAAGCTTTCCTCACCTATCAAATTAAGGTTCTGAAAATTCAGTTAAAAGGAGTGTTAAAAATGGAAAAACGTATCGTTTGTTTAGCTGGTGATGGTGTTGGTCCAGAAGTTATGGAAAGTGCGAAGGAAGTATTGCATATGGTAGAAAGGCTATATGGACATCATTTTCATTTGCAAGATGAGTACTTTGGTGGTGTTGCTATCGATTTAACTGGGCAACCATTACCACAGCGAACACTTGCCGCCTGTTTAGCGAGTGATGCGGTTTTACTTGGAGCAGTAGGTGGACCAAGGTGGGATAGTGCGAAAGAAAGGCCTGAGAAAGGATTATTAGCATTAAGAAAAGGACTCGGTGTATTTGCGAATGTTCGCCCTGTAACGGTAGAAAGTGCAACTGCACATTTATCACCATTAAAAAATGCTGATGAAATTGATTTCGTTGTCGTTCGTGAATTAACAGGCGGAATTTATTTTTCTTATCCGAAAGAGCGAACGGAAGAAGTGGCGACAGATACACTTACGTATCATCGACATGAAATTGAACGTATCGTTTCGTATGCCTTTCAATTAGCAAATAAGCGGAAGAAAAAAGTAACATCTATTGATAAAGCGAATGTTTTAGAGTCTAGTAAACTATGGAGAAATGTGACAGAAGAAGTAGCACTTCGCTACCCAAATGTGGAAGTAGAACACATTTTAGTAGATGCAGCGGCTATGGAATTAATTCGGAATCCAGGAAGATTTGACGTTATTGTAACGGAAAATTTATTTGGTGATATTTTAAGTGATGAGGCTTCAGTATTAGCTGGATCATTAGGAATGCTTCCATCAGCAAGTCACGCTGAAAAGGGGCCTTCATTATACGAGCCTATTCACGGATCAGCACCGGATATTGCGGGGAGAAATAAGGCGAATCCAATTGCGATGATGCGTTCTGTTGCAATGATGCTTGGGCAATCGTTCGGATTAACGAGAGAAGGATGTGCAATTGAAGAAGCAGTTTCTGCAGTCCTTAAATCTGGAAAATGTACAGCAGATATCGGGGGGACTGAAACGACAACTTCATTTACAAAGGCAGTTATTCAAGAAATGGAAGAGCAAGCGTTAGTAGGGAGAGGAAGATAATGGGGAAAAGGTTACTAGATAAGCTTTGGGAAAGACATGTAGTTGCGACAAATGAAAATGGATTGGATTTATTATATATCGATCTACATCTTGTTCATGAAGTAACGTCACCGCAAGCCTTTGAAGGCTTGCGGCTTACAAATCGAACAGTCCGCAGACCAGATTTAACATTTGCAACGATGGATCATAATATTCCAACGAAAGATGTTTGGAATATTACCGACCGCATTGCGAAGCAGCAACTAGATACACTTCGGGAAAACTGTAAACAATTTCAGGTGCCATTAGCGGATATCGGAGATGAAGAGCAAGGGATCGTTCATGTTATAGGACCAGAACTTGGACTCACACAGCCAGGAAAAACGATTGTTTGTGGTGATAGTCATACAGCAACACACGGTGCTTTTGGCGCACTAGCGTTTGGTATTGGTACGAGTGAAGTGGAACATGTATTGGCAACGCAAACGTTATGGCAACGAAAGCCAAAAGCGATGGGCATTGAGTTAAAAGGAAAGTTACCGCAAGGTGTTTATGCGAAAGATATTATTTTACACCTTCTTTCAAAGTACGGAGTAGCAGTTGGAACAGGTTACGTAATGGAATTTTACGGAGAGACCATTCATGCTATGGATATGGAAGAGAGGATGACGCTTTGCAATATGGCAATTGAAGGGGGAGCAAAGGCTGGTATTATTGCACCAGATGAAAAAACGATTGCTTACGTAAAAGGGCGTAAATATGCGCCGAAAGACTATGAATCTATTAAGAAAAAATGGTCAGAACTTTATACAGATTTAGATGCAGCTTATGATTTACATATTCTAGTAGATGTTACGGATTTAGCGCCGTACGTTACGTGGGGAACAAATCCTAGTATGGGTGTTCGGATTGATGAGAAATTGCCAGAAAAGCATGATGCAAATGACGAAAGAGCGTTTTCTTATATGGGGTTGAGTCCCGGACAAAGTACGTATGACATTCCAGTTCAACATGTTTTCATTGGATCTTGTACAAATTCTAGGCTTTCTGATTTAGAAATTGCTGCATCTGTCGTGAAAGGTAAAAAAGTAAAAGAAGGTGTGCGAGCACTTGTTGTACCTGGATCCCAAAGGGTAAGAGAAGCAGCGATGCATAAAGGATTACATCGCATATTTGAAGAAGCTGGATTTGAATGGAGAGAGCCCGGATGCTCAATGTGTCTAGGTATGAATCCAGATCAAGTGCCTGAAGGAGAACATTGTGCCTCTACGTCAAATCGCAATTTTGAAGGAAGACAAGGAAAGGGAGCACGAACGCATTTAGTTAGCCCGGCAATGGCGGCAGCGGCTGCGTTACATGGTCATTTTGTTGATATTAGAAAGGAGAGTTATGATGGAGCCATTTCGTATTCATAAAGGTACTGCCGCAGTACTGATGAATGATAACATTGATACAGATCAAATTATTCCGAAGCAATATTTAAAGAGAATTGAAAGAACTGGGTTTGGGAAGTTTTTATTTGATGAGTGGCGATATGATAATAATCGCCAAGAAAACCCTAATTTCCCGCTTAATGCGCAAGAAAGAAAAGGAGCCAGCATATTAATCACAGGTGATAATTTTGGATGTGGCTCGTCTAGAGAACATGCTCCATGGGCGCTTGCTGATTATGGTTTCCGCGTTATTATCGCTGGAGGATTTGCTGATATCTTTTATATGAATTGTATGAAGAATGGCATGTTACCGATTGTAATGGACAAAGATATGCGTGAACAACTTGCAAAAACAGATGCGAGGGAACAAATCACAGTTGATTTAGAAAATGAAATAATTATAACGAATATGCACAGATTCCATTTTACAATCGAGAAAATGTGGAAAGAGAAGTTATTGAATGGTTTAGATGAAATTAGTATTACAATGCAATATGAACAAGAAATAAAAGAGTATGAAAGAAAAGTGGCTTTACATTAAAGAAAGTGACGGAATATTAAAAATGTATTTACATTCAAAATTAACTGTTATATACTATGTGAAAATCAGAGGAGAAAGGGAGTAAGTATTATGAATAAAATAAAATCTATTACAATGCTTACACAACTACATCATCATACATGAAACCCTTGAACCTAGCGTGAAAACGTGTAGGTACAAGGGTTATTCCCGTTGTACCTACACTCTACTGAAGAGCCTTGTAGGTATTTTGTCTACAAGGCTCTTTTTATTTTCGGCTTAGGTGAATGAAATAGGCATACATTAGAAGGGGAAAGGTGTGAAAATTTAGATGACAAAATGGAAACGGGCGAACCCGAATGGAACGAGAGATTATTTATTCGAAGAATGTACGTTAATTGAAGAAGTGGAGCAAAAATTAAGGCTTACTTTTTTAGAGAGAGGTTATGAGGAAATAAGAACACCTACAATTGAATTTTATGATGTTTTTGCATTTCAAAATAGACCGATAGATGAAGAGAAGATGTATAAATTTTTTGATGAAAAGGGAAGGATTATCGTTTTACGTCCAGATATGACAATTCCTTTAGCAAGAGTGTTTGGAACACAGAGATGGGATACGCCACTTAAAGTGACGTATAGCGGGAATGTATTTCGAGCGAATGAATCCCATTCTGGAAAATATAATGAAATCGTACAAAGTGGTATTGAAGTTATCGGGATTGATAATGTAAGAGCTGAAATTGAATGTGTAATAAGTGTCATTCAAGCACTTCAAAAGTTGAAGGTGCAATCTTTTACAATTGAGATTGGGCAAGTACAGTTATATAAATGTATTGTAAAAAAGCTCTCCATCCATGATGAAGAAGAAAGAGTACTTAGAACGTATATAGAAAGTAAAAATTATGCTGCCCTCTCAAATTTTATCGGAGAAAAGAAATTAGATCGATGCGATGAGACAGTAAGATTACTTGAGAAATTACCAAGGCTATTTGGAAATTTAGAAGTTATTGAGGAGGCAGAAAAGCTTGCTTCAAGTAATGAAATGAAAATGGCAATTGCAAGAGTAAAAGAAATGTATGAAACAATTGAAACGTTAGGATATGGTTCTTACATATCAATTGATTTGGGCATGATTCAACACTTAGATTACTATACGGGTGTTATTTTCAAAGGATATATATATGAAATTGGAGAAGAAATCGTTAGTGGCGGAAGATACGATGAGCTAATTGGGAATTTTGGAGAAATGCTGCCAGCTGTTGGACTCGCGGTACAAGTAAATCAAATTGTGAAGGCGCTGCAAGAGCAGCAAGAACCATATGAACGAAATCAAATTGATATTGTGATTCATTATGAGTTAAATAGATTAGCGGAAGCAGAAAGGTTACGAAATTTACTTCGAAAGGATGGGAAAAATGCTTGGTTATCTCTATTCTCTAATTTAAGCGATACCTTTCAATTTGCAAGAAAAAATAAAATAGGAACGGTCGTTGAGGCAAAGAATGAATATTTAGTGGAATATGTATGGAATGAGAAATGGGTAGTCCAGAAAGAAGGAGAGGCTTCATGCGTAACATTCAAATTGCGTTAACGAAAGGAAGGTTAGAAAAACATGTCATTCCACTTTTTGAGCAGATTGGAATTGATTGTTCCGATCTCAAAAATAAAGGTCGGAAGCTTGTATTTCAAAGTAAAAATACAAATGTTTCATTTATTTTAGTAAAAGCGGTTGATGTTGCTACTTATGTAGAACATGGGGTAGCTGATATTGGGATCGTTGGAAAAGATATTTTAATGGAAAACGAGAAAGATATTTATGAAATGCTGGATTTAGGAGTGGGGATTTGTAAGTTTTGTGTTGCTTCTATTCCTACGTATAATCCGAAGAGTTACCGGAAGAAAAGAATTGCTACGAAATACCCACATATTACTTCTACTTATTTTCATGATAAGGGAGAGGATGTAGAAATTATTAAAATAGAAGGTTCTGTAGAAATCGCTCCTCTTCTTGGATTGGCAGATGCGATTGTAGATATTGTTGAAACAGGAAAAACATTACAAGAGAATGGACTTATTGTATTTGAGGAAATGCACTCTATATCGGCTCGGATGATTGTAAATAAGGCAGCCTTAAAAACTAAAAAAGACGAAATATTCAGTATTGTAAATATGATGGAGCAAGAAATCTTATCAGGGAAATAGGAGGACTTAAAATGAAAATCATTTATGAAGACTTTAAGGAGGCATTATCTAAAGTAAAAGTGCTAAGAGAAAACGCTAATATAATAGAAGAAACTGTTCAAAGAAGTGTAAGAGAAATCATTAGAAATGTAAGGGAAGGGAAAGATGAAGCTTTATCTTTCTATACAAAAAAGTTTGATGGTGTAGAGATGAAAGATTTTCGTGTAAGTGAAGAAGAAATACAGCAAGCGAGTATGTTTGTAACGAATTCATTTTTAGAAGCTTTAAAAGAGGCGAAGAAAAACATTGTTTCGTATCACGAAAAGCAAAAGAAGCACTCAATATTTGATTGTGAAAGTAAAGGCATAATTAGAGGGCAACTCATTCGGCCGTTAGAAAATGTAGGTGTATATGTACCGGGTGGGACAGCCTCATATCCTTCTTCAGTATTAATGAATGTATTGCCGGCGAAACTCGCAGGTGTGAAAAAGATTGTAATGGTAACACCGCCGAGGAAAGGAGGAATTGATCCGCATATATTAGCTGCTGCAAATCTTGCGGGAGTAGATGAAATTTATACGATAGGTGGCGCGCAAGCAATTGCTGCTTTAGCATACGGGACGGAATCGATTCCGAAAGTGGATAAAATAGTTGGACCGGGAAATTTGTATGTCGCTCTAGCGAAGCGAGAAGTATACGGAATAGTAAATATCGATATGATTGCTGGTCCATCAGAAATTGTAGTTGTCGCGGATGAAACAGGTAATGCAAAATATATCGCAGCGGATTTATTATCGCAAGCAGAGCATGATGAGAGAGCAACGGCAATTTGTATTACAACGAATATGGAACTAGCTAAAGAAGTAGAAAAAGAGATAGAAAGACAGTTAGAAATGTTACCAAGAAGTGAAATTGCACGTGAATCAATAAATAGAAATGGAGCCATCTTTATCGTTCCTTCTTTAGAGGAGGCACTAAAGTTATCAAATGAAATTGCTCCAGAACATTTAGAGTTACATATAAAAGAACCGATGAATGCTCTAGATTATGTGAAACATGCAGGTTCTATTTTCCTTGGGTCATATGCACCTGAACCGCTCGGGGATTATTTAGCGGGACCGAATCATGTATTACCAACGAGCGGAACGGCAAGATTTTTTTCTCCGTTATCAGTCGATGATTTCGTGAAAAAATCAAGTTTTATTTCTTATACGGAGGAAGCATTAAAAAATGTACAGCATCACATTGTAGAGCTTGCAAATAAAGAAGGGTTACATGCACATGCGAGAGCAATCCAAATAAGGTTTGAGGAGGAAAAATAATGCGTCAGTCCAGTCAAGTACGTGAGACGACAGAAACAAAAATTAAATTAAATTTGCAGCTTGATGAAAGTACAAATGTATCTATTCAAACAGGGGTTGGTTTTTTCGATCATATGCTTACTTTATTTGCTAGACATGGAAGATTTGGATTGCAAGTTGAAGCAGAAGGGGATGCATTTGTCGATGCACATCACACCGTTGAAGATGTTGGAATTGTACTCGGAAATTGCTTGAAAGAAGCATTGCAAAACAAAGAGGGAATTAATCGTTACGGTTCTGCGTATGTACCGATGGATGAATCTTTAGGATTTGTCGCAATTGATATAAGTGGACGCTCATATTGTGTATTTCAAGGGGAATTAACAAATCCGAAGCTTGGGGATTTTGATACAGAATTGACGGAAGAATTTTTTAGAGCAGTTGCACATGCTGCCAATATTACATTACATGCGCGCGTTCTATACGGAAGTAATACGCATCACAAAATTGAAGCATTATTTAAAGCTTTTGGTAGAGCGCTTAGAGAAGCGGTCGAAAAAAATGCCAACATTACTGGTGTAAATTCAACGAAAGGGATGTTGTAATTGATTGCCATTATAGATTATGGAATGGGGAATATTCGCAGTGTAGAGCAAGCATTAAAATATATTGGGGCAGAGTACATTGTAACGAGTGATAAAGAAGAGATATTGAGAAGCGATGGCGTGATTTTACCGGGAGTAGGTGCATTTCCGAAAGCGATGGACGTATTAGAAGAAAGAGATTTAGTGTGTGTACTAAAAGAGGTTTGTGATATAGGAAAACCACTCCTCGGTATATGTTTGGGCATGCAGCTTTTATTTGAACGAAGTGAGGAACTAAAAGATTGTAGCGGGTTGGGTTTACTACCAGGGGAAATTCGTAAGTTAAAAGTTTCGTATAAAATTCCTCATATGGGATGGAATGAATTAAGGAAGGAAAGAGAATTTCCGCTTTGGAATGGATTAGTGGATGGTTCTTTCGTTTATTATGTTCACTCATATTACGCGGATTGTCCAGATGAAATTGTATGCGGAGTAAGTGATTATGGAATGCAAGTACCAGGGTTTGTAGCGAAAGGAAATGTATTTGGTGCACAGTTTCATCCAGAAAAAAGTGGTGAAATTGGCATGCAAATATTAAAAAATTTTCAAGGGGTGGTAGAAGCATGGAAATCTTCCCAGCTATCGATTTAAAAGAAGGACGATGCGTTAGACTTTATCAAGGAGAGTTTAGTAAAGAAACGGTGATGAATGAAGATCCGGTAGCGCAGGCAATCATATTTGAAAAGCTTGGAGCGGAAATACTACACATTGTTGATTTAGACGGTGCAATTGCTGGCGAGTCGTTAAATTTGCCCGTCATTGAAAAAATCTGCAAGGCGGTACGTATTCCTGTGCAAGTGGGAGGAGGAATTCGTTCACTTGTAGCGGTGGAGAAGTTATTGTCAGTAGGTGTAGAAAAAGTGATTTTAGGAACAGCAGCTCTTTATGATAAGTCATTTTTAGAGGAAGCAGTTCGTCTATATAAAGAGAAAATCATTGTTGGAATTGATGCGAAAAATGGTTTCGTAGCAACGAGAGGTTGGCTTGATCTGTCTGAAATTTCTTATATTAGTTTAGCGAAACAAATGGAAAGTTTAGATGTTCAAACGATTGTGTTTACAGACATTTCGAAAGACGGGACGCTTGCAGGGCCAAATTTTGAACAATTGGCGTTACTTCAAAAAAGTGTGGGCATTCGTCTCATTGCCTCTGGAGGAGTGGCATCTATTCAAGATGTGAAAAAGTTAAATGATATGAATATATATGGTGTCATAATTGGAAAGGCGCTTTACGAGAAAACGATTGATTTAGAAGAAGTGTTACAGGTAACGAAGTTATGTTAGCGAAACGAATTATTCCATGTCTAGATGTGAAAGAAGGGCGAGTCGTAAAGGGTGTAAATTTTATAGGATTACAAGATGTCGGTGATCCGGTTGAAATAGCTGAAGCATATAACGTGGCAGGGGCAGATGAAATCGTATTTTTAGATATTACAGCGACTCATGAAGGAAGAAAAACGATTATAGATGTTGTAGAAAAAACAGCAGCTAAAGTATTTATTCCTCTTACGGTTGGCGGGGGGATTTCAAGTGTGAAAGATATTTACAATTTACTAAGAGCTGGAGCAGACAAAGTTTCAATAAACTCAGCGGCAGTGCGAAATCCGAAGCTAATCGAAGAGGGCGCAGAACACTTTGGATCACAATGTATTGTCGTGGCAATTGACGCTAGAAAAGTAGCAGAAGATAAATGGAACGTATACGTCAACGGCGGAAGAGTTGACACAGGAATGGATGCCATAGAATGGGCGAATCGTGTTGTTAAGCTCGGGGCGGGTGAAATTTTGTTAACGAGTATGGATGCAGATGGAACGAAAAGTGGATATGATCTTCGTTTAACAGAAGAAATTTCAAAAAGTGTTTCCATTCCAGTCATCGCATCAGGAGGCTGTGGTCATACGGATCACATTATAGAAGTTTTTCAAAAGACAACAGTTGATGCAGCATTAGCGGCATCCATCTTTCATTATGGTGAGGCGACAGTGCAGAGTGTAAAGCGAAAATTAAGAGATGCAAATGTTGAGGTGCGGTTATGAAACCTAATTTTTCAAAAGGATTAATACCGGCAATTGTCATCGAAGAAGGTACGAAAGAAGTTTTAATGCTAGCTTATATGAATGAAGAAGCATATGAAAAAACGTTAGAGACGAAAAGAACATGGTTTTACTCTCGTTCGAGGCAGTCGTTATGGAATAAGGGAGAAACATCAGGGAATATTCAATATGTGCAATCTCTATACTTAGATTGTGATCAAGATTCAATTGTTGTGAATGTGAAACAAGTAGGACCTGCTTGTCATACGGGGGAGAAGACATGTTTTCACTATCAAATTATATAGGGGGATACATATGGAAAATGCCTTTAAGTTGCTGTATAAAACAATTGAAGAACGAAAGGAAAGACCACTTCCTGAATCGTATACAAATTATTTATTTTCAAAAGGAGAAGATAAAATTTTAAAGAAAATTGGTGAAGAGTGTGCTGAAGTAATTATCGCATGTAAAAATAATGATAAAGAAGAAGTAGTGAAAGAAATGGTTGATGTATTTTATCACTGTTTCGTTTTATTAGCTGAAAAAAATATCGCATTGGAAGATGTCATGCGAGAGGTGAAAGAACGAAATGGAAAGCTTTCGAGAGTTGGGGATAGAAGGGAAATAGATACATTATAAGGGGGAATGTATATGAAAGTAGATTATCATCTTCACTTAGAAGAAGGACCGTATTCAATAGGATGGCTTGCTAAAATAAATGAAGCGTTGGAATGTTATGAACCACTTCAAGAAAGGCATTCTATGGATTGGCTTATGAAAACACAAGAGCGTTTGCAAAAACGTGTGAAGGAAGGGCCATTTACAACAGAATGGATAGATCTATATTTAGAAGAAGCTGTGCGAAAAGGAATAAAAGAAGTGGGAATTGTTGATCATCTATATCGTTTTCATGAAGCAAAAGGATATTATGAAAAATATGTAGATATTAGTGATTCTAACCTCGGTCGTATACAAAAAGAATGGTTAGATCAAGTAAGGGTAGTTTCACTGTATGATTTTACAAAGGCAATTGAAGAGGCGAAAGAACGCTGGAGTAAAAGAGGTGTCAAACTTAAACTTGGAATTGAAGCGGATTATTTTATTGGTTGTGAAGGAGAGTTAAAAGAATTATTAGCGCTAGGAGACTTTGATTATGTAATTGGTTCCGTTCATTTTCTAAATGGCTGGGGATTTGATAATCCAGATACGAAAGAATATTTTGAGGTGCATGACCTACGCGTATTATACGATACGTTTTTTAAAACAGTTGAGAGTGCGATTCGTACCGAGTTATTTGATATTATCGCTCATCTAGATAATATAAAGGTATTTAATTATCGATTGGATGAGAATGAACAGCTTTCTTATTATAAGGAAATTGCCTGTGCGTTAGTAGAAATGAATACGGCAACAGAAATAAATGCAGGATTGTACTATCGTTATCCTGTTCGTGAAATGTGCCCAAGTCCACTATATTTACAAGTATTAGCTAAGTATGGTGTTCCAATTACGATTTCTTCGGATGCCCATTATCCAAATGATTTAGGGAACTATGTACAAGAGAATGTACAAACATTACGAGCGCACGGTGTTACTCAGATTGCAACATTTACGAAGCGAGCAAGAGTAATGAGGTCGCTTGAAGAAGAAGTAACAAATTCAAAATGAAACGCAATTTTTTGATGAAAACCACCCTTTTTGTTCAAAATAAGAAAGAATGAAAAGGAGGGTAAGAAATGGCGAAACAACAAAATAAACAAAATGTACAAGTTGCACAGCAACAAGCTTATACTTCTGAAACGAATGCTGCATCTCAATCGGTTATTGAGGAGCAAATTAGCGATACGGTTGCAGAAGGAACTATTGATGTGAAGCTCGGAAAAGAATCGCAGGAAAAAGCGTAAGAAGAGGGGAGAGTTGCATCTCCTCTTTTTTCATGGAAAAGTGTCGATTTTCAAAACTATAATCAAATTCCTTGGTTTTTATATGTGGATTTCTTACAATGAAATATAAGAGATATCTTATTTTCTATAGAAGAGGTGTTAGTAGTGGCAAAAATATTAGTAGCGGGAAAAATTCCGGAAATTGGATTAGAACTATTAAAAGATCATGATGTAGAAATGTACGATAAAGAGGAGTTAATTTCTATAGATGAATTAACAGAGCTTGTAAAAGATAAAGATGCATTGTTAAGTTTACTTTCGACAAAGGTGCCAAAAGAAGTTATTGATGCAGCGCCTCATTTAAAGATTGTTGCAAACTATGGTGCTGGTTACGACAATATTGATTACACGTATGCGGGTGAAAAAGGAATTGCAGTAACGAATACACCGAAAGTATCAACGGAAGCGACTGCAGAATTAACATTTGCACTTCTTTTAGCAGCGGCGCGTAGAATTCCTGAAGGGGATACGTTATGTCGTACGACTGGATTTAACGGATGGGCACCGTTATTTTTCTTAGGACGAGAAGTCCACGGTAAGACAATCGGAATTATTGGTCTTGGAGAAATCGGGAAGGCTGTTGCAAAACGTGCGAAAGCATTTGGAATGGATGTTTTATATACAGGGCCAAATCGTAAGTTTGAAGCTGAAAGTGAACTGGGAGCAACGTATGTGACGTTGGAAAAATTATTACAAACAGCAGATTTTATTACAATTAACTGTGCTTATAATCCGAAATTACATCATATGATTGATGAAGAGCAGTTTAAAATGATGAAGAAAACAGCGTATATTGTAAATGCTTCACGTGGACCAATTATGAATGAAGCAGCACTTGCTTATGCATTAAAAACGAATGAAATTGAAGGGGCAGCTCTTGATGTGTTTGAATTTGAACCGAAAATTACAGAAGAGCTAAAAGAGTTAAAGAATGTAGTACTTGCTCCACACGTAGGGAATGCAACGTTTGAAACTCGTGATGCGATGGCTGAAATGGCTGTCAGAAATATTTTAGCTGTATTAAACGGCGAAGAGCCAGTAACACCTGTAAATCAAAAGGTATTAGTCACAAAATAAAAAGAAACCTTCCGGACTCGGAAGGTTTTCTTATTTTTCTTTATTCGCTTTTTTAGACGGTCTTTGTCTAATGAATTGAGATAACATGTACAAAATATATAGTGGAATGGCAATGAATAAGAAAACAGAAAAATTGCCAAATCCTGTTTGATACATTGTAATAATGATTCCAACTAAAAATAGTGTAATAATGATGCTATATCGTGGAATTGGTACATCTTTTAAACTTGGGATACGAATGCGGCTCACCATTAAAAATGCGAACGTTACAAATACGGTAATAAGAACGATTTTTGGAATGGTATGTGAAAATAATGTTAAGAAAGCAACAAGCCCTCCCGCTGCTGTAATCGGTACTCCAGTGAAATATTTCATTGAAGTAGAAGATGGTGTTACATTAAATCGTGCTAAACGATATGCTCCGAAAAGAGGGAATAATCCCGCTATGTATAATCCGATGATTCCGTAGTTTGAGAAAGATGTGTAATACATTAAAACAGCAGGTGCTGCACCAAATGTTACGACATCTGCAAGCGAGTCGAGCTCTTTTCCCATTTGTGAATCAACACGTAATAAACGAGCAACACGACCATCAAGACTATCTAACATCATCCCGATAAGTACTAAAATAGCAGCTGATTTATAATATCCTAAAGATGCATAGCCGATTGATAAAAATCCGCTATATAAATTTCCGAGCGTAAATAAGTTTGGAATAGCTGCTCTATACAAAATCTGATCCCTTGCTTTCTGTAATAAATTCTTAATTAGTGTATGAAAGTTTACTTATTTTATCATAACATAAATTTATTCCTCATACGAAAGAAATTACCAATTTGTGAAAGATTTCATAGAAGGATGATTTAAAAATTAAGTGAAAATAAAAAGAGGAAGCAACTTGTATAAAGTTGCTTCCTTTACTATTCAAATTTCGTTGTCATCGTTCCAGTTTTATATTGATTGTTAGGATCGAAACGTAATAAATCTCCATAAATTAATTTATCGGAGAGTTTTAATTCTGTTTTTGCTTTTTCAATATACGGCTGACATAGCGTCATATCAGCTTCTTCACCCGTACTTCTTTTGTAGCACATATTTTTTGTATAAACATACTCTTCAGAAACAAAGCTACCATCACGCATTACCATAAGCGGGTCTTTTTCTTTAATAAATAAGTCAGTTCCAAATTCAACGGATTTATTTGTTTTAATACCAAGTAAATGAAGGAGCGTTGGTTTAATATCAATTTGACCAGATACTTTAGAAACAACTTTTCCTTCTTGACCAGGCACATGAATAATAAGAGGAACTCGTTGTAATTGCATAGAATCGAATGGTGTAATAGTATCTTTTCCTAGGAACTGTGCCATAGCTGCGTTATGGTTTTCGGAAATACCATAATGATCACCATAAATGACAATAACGGAATTATCATACAGTCCTTCTTCTTTTAATTGTTTAATAAATAATTTAAGAGCTTCATCTGTGTAACGAACAGTTGGGAAGTAGCGGTTTACAACACCACTTTCTGAGTTGAATTCATCAACATATTGGTCTTCCGGATTTAGAAGAAACGGAAAATGATTTGTTAATGTAATAAATTTTGTATAGAAGGGTTGCGGTAAAGATTTTAACTTTGGAATAGATTGTTCAAAGAACTGTTTATCTTTTAATCCCCAACCGACAGACATTTGTTCCGTTCCTGCGTAATCATTTAAATTAAAGTAACGATCATATCCAAGCGCAGGATACATTACATCCCGATTCCAAAACGTTTTATCATTTGAATGGAAGACGGCAGAAGAATATCCGTATTTCTTTAATTGTTCTGGTGTCGCTGTGTATTCGTTTGTTGCATGAGTAAAGAATACAGAACCACGATCTAGCGGATAAAGTGAGTTTTCAACGATAAATTCAGCATCAGAAGTTTTGCCTTGTCCAGTTTGATGATAGAAGTTATCGAAATAGAAACTATCCTTAATAAATTCATTTAAAAATGGGGTAATTTCTTTTCCATTTATTTTTTTATTAATAACAAAGCTTTGTGTAGATTCCATTGAAATTAAAATTACATTTTTACCTTTTGCAGCTCCAAATAAGTTTTTATCAACTTGTTTGTCTTTTGAGTCTGTATAGTTTTTGATTTCAGAAAATCCATCCCCACTTGCAAATACACGCTCAGCTGAAGACTTGGATTGAAGTGTAATATCAAATAGATGATATGTGTATAAACCTAAATTCTTTACGACAGTTTGACGGTCAAATGAGCGCGAGAACATTTGTGGTTTATAAATAACTGATACAACAATTTGTAGTGCTAATAAAGCTGTTACACCGCTAAAGAAAGTTCGCTTCTCTGAGCGGGAAAGTGGTGTTTTGTCGCCAAATGATGGGAATTTACGCGAAATAAACATTAAAATAATTGCATCTGCAAATAAAAGTAATGTTTTGTACGTAAAGAGTTCTTTTATACTTGTCCCTAAATCAGCCATATTGTTTGTTTGGAATAAAACCGGGAAAGTAACGAAATCGTTATAGAACCCATAAAACATTGCGTTTCCAAATAAAATAAATGACAGTATAAAACTGATTCCAATTATAATTCGGTTTCGGTACTTAGATGCAAGTAAAGCTAAGCCGAAAAATAAAAGTAACGCAGCTAGTGGATTAATAAAAAGCATGAATTCTTCAAAGAAATTATCAATTTTAATATCAAATGCTAGCTTGTACACAATATATGTTTTAATCCATAGTAAAACGACTGCAACGAGTGCAAATCGCAGTTTTGGAAACAGATGTTGTAGCATAATATACTCCTCTCCTAAAAAGCATGACAGTTCTTGTGAGTCAGTTTGCTTAACGACTCATTTTATATATACGAACAGTCCTTTGTTATTATGATTATTATACTATGAGTATCATTATACGAAAATAAAAGAGAGTTGTGGGCTTTTTTATAATAATCGAGTAGAAAAAGAGTGGTGGGAGACAATAAAACAGAATTTCTATGTATGATAATTATCGTACGCAGAAAGAATCGCGTGATAATACGGAGGTTATAATGCGAAAATTATTATATTTTATAGCATGCAGTAGTGTTATACTTTTTACCTCACCGAGTGTGTCAATAGCTCAATATGATGCACCTCTTATGGAAGATGCACTTTATTCTGTTTTATTTCCAAAAATAAATAAAGCAATTGAAAAACAATATGGAAGTTTGAAACCGTATCAATGCCCTAAAATTATTAGTTTAAAAAAAGTGTATAGCGGTACATATTTATTTCAAGCAAGTATTGAAGTGACAAAGTATGAACGTGTTGCTGGGAAAATTGCTCCCCCATTTGAGAAGGTAACGATTACATTTAATAACGAAGAAGGCGAATGGGAAGTGACAAAGATTTCAGTAAAGCGCTTACCAAATGATACAAAATTAAACTGCAAAAAAACAATATAAAAAATTGTTTGACAAATAAAATGGTCCTTTGGTATTGTTAATAGCAACAATTAGATGTTTGAAAATTAAATAGACTTACCTCATCTACTCTCAAAGGTAGAGGCCGCGATAGGAAAGAGTAAGCTATGGGAGATTTCATGGAATCTGTGATCATAGGCTGAAAGGGACTATTGCCGAAATATAAGAATAACCATCTTATTCATATATTGGGACTACATTGAATAAATGTAGTACTGTCATAAGATTTATTTTATGGAGAGCTATTTGGAGATGTTGATGCGGTTTCTTATTTTGAGGAGATAACAACTCGTTTATTTTTTCAATATATATTTTTCCTAATAAGAAACGCGTGTGAACATTGTTCCGCGCGTTTTTTGTCTATCTAAAAGCGTGCTGCAATGAATAGAAGATTGGGGTTATGAGTTTTAGAGGAAATAAGGGAGGAATTTAAATGTATTTACACGGCACAAGCCGAATTAATGGGCAAGGACACTTAGAAATTGGAGGGTGCGATACGACGCAGCTAGCAAAGCAATACGGAACACCACTTTATGTATACGATGAAGAGTCTATTCGAGGAAAATGCCGAGCATTTCATCGTGCTTTTAAAGAAAGTGGTTTCTCTTATCAAGTAGCATATGCAAGCAAGGCGTTCTTGTGCATGGAGATGTGCCGAGTAGCTCGTGAAGAGAATATGTCATTAGACGTTGTTTCTGGAGGAGAATTATATACTGCGCTCCAAGCAGGATTTCCAGCATCACGTATTCATTTTCATGGAAATAATAAAACAGAAGAAGAGATAGTGATGGCTCTTCAGGCGAATATCGGTTGTTTTGTCGTAGATAATTTCTTTGAATTAGAAGTTTTACACGATTTAGCGATGCAACATGGAAAGTTTGTGAACATATTAATTCGTGTAACGCCTGGAGTAGAGGCGCACACACATGAATATATTACAACAGGCCAAGATGATTCGAAATTTGGATTTGGCGTTTCAAACGGTCAAGCGATGCAGGCAATTGGATTTGCTTTACAAAAATCCAATTATAATGTGCTAGGGATTCATTCACATATCGGATCGCAAATATTTGAAACAGCTGGCTTTGTTCGAGCGATTGAAGTTCTTCGCCAATTTTTAGAAGAAGTGAGAGAGCAAACAAACTATGTAGTAAAAGTGTTAAATGTAGGTGGGGGATTTGGAATACGCTACACAGAGTCGGATACACCGTTAACTCTTGAGACATATGTGCGAGCTGTAACAAGTGCAGTGAGAGAACAATTTACTGTATGTGAATATCCATTGCCAGAAATATGGATTGAACCAGGCCGTAGCATTGTAGGTGATGCTGGGACAACAATTTATACAGTTGGGTCTGTGAAAGATATTCCTGGTATTCGGAAATATGTATCAGTCGATGGTGGAATGACAGATAATTTAAGACCTGCTTTATATAGTGCGCGTTATGAAGCAATGTTAGCGAATCGAGGGAATGATGAGAATGAGGAACTCGTTTCGATTGCGGGGAAATGTTGTGAGAGCGGAGATATGTTGATTTGGGATATTCATTTACCGAAAGTCGCTTCTGCTGATTTACTAGCAGTTTCCTGTACAGGAGCCTACGGGTACTCGATGGCGAATAATTACAATCGGATTCGAAGACCAGCCGTTGTCTTTGCAAAAGGCGGAACATCGCAAGTAGTTGTGGAACGCGAAACATATGAAAATATTATTGGGAACGATCGCATACGTATTAAAGAGCTTGTTTAAATAGAAAAAGGAGTTGTTCGGATGGGCAATTCCTTTTTTGTAAAATAAAATAATTAAAATATATCGGAAAACTAGGATTGAAAAAAATCAGAATTGTGATAAAATACAAATACAAAGCTTATCAAGAGAAGCGGAGGGAACTGGCCCGAAGAAGCTCGGCAACCTGCTTATAGAAAGCAAGGTGCTAAATCCAGCAAAATGGAATCCATTTTGAAAGATAAGGTAAAATATATTACCGAACAGTCTTTTCGAAATGGGAAAGATTTTTTTTATGAATAAAAAGGGGGGCTGTTCGCGTGGGTGTACGGGAACATTTTGATGAAGTATCCGAGAAGATTGAAGCGATGCTTGCTGATATGAAATATGGCTCAATTACAATTGTTGTGCAAGATGGAAAAGTAATTCAGTTAGAGAAAAGTGAAAAAGTACGTTTAAAGTGAAAAGCGCTGACTAGAAAAACTAGAGGCGGTTTTAACCTATTTTCATTAGGTTAAAACCGTCTTTTTGCTTTTACAGGGGGAAAAAACATGTTGACGTATGAAACGTGGGAAGAAAATGTTGTTTCGTTTTCGGAAGAAGATGAAACAAAAGGCGCGTTATCAGTATTAAATTGGGCTTATGAAGAGTATAAAGATGAAATCGTCTACGCATGTAGCTTTGGGGTGGAAGGTATGGTATTGCTGCACCTTATAAACCAAGTAAATCCATCTGCTAAAGTTGTATTTTTGGATACAAATGTTCATTTTCAAGAAACATATGAATTAATTCAAAGAGTGAGGGAACGATTTCCTTCATTGAATATTATAGAAAAGCAGCCAGAACTTACACTTGATGAACAGGCGAAGTTGCATGGTGAAAAACTGTGGGAGAGCAATCCGAATCTTTGTTGTAAGATTAGAAAAATTTTACCTTTAGAAAAATCATTAGTCGTGGAAAAAGCATGGATATCGGGCTTAAGAAGGGAACAATCAGAAACACGTAAGCATACAAAGTTTATAAATCAAGATCATCGTTTTCAATCTATTAAAGTTTGTCCACTCATTCATTGGACGTGGAAAGAAGTTTGGCGATATGTATACAAACATAGCTTGCCGTATAACCCGTTGCATGATGTTGGCTATCCAAGTATTGGGTGTGAGAAATGTACTTTACCTGTAGGGGATGGTGGCGATTCAAGAGATGGTAGATGGGCTGGGAAAGTGAAAACCGAATGTGGTCTTCATTATCAATAAGATGAATCTTGAAATAAAGCTAAGAGGGGATATAGAAAATGAGCACAGTAAACGAATTAGTAAACCGTATAGATGAGACATATGATGTATCACAAATTGAAAAAGAAATTAAATTAGACAACATTGCTTTAAGTGATTTAGAACTATTGGCGACAGGTGGATATAGCCCGCTTACTGGTTTTTTGGGGAAGGAAGATTATGATTCAGTCGTAGAGACGCTTCGTTTAGCAAATGGTAGTGTGTGGAGTATACCAATTACATTACCGGTAACAGAAGAAGTCGCAGAAAGCCTGAAGACCGGAGAGGAAGTAAAGCTTGTCAACAATGGAAATATATATGGTGCTATTCAAATAGAAGATATTTTCGTACCAGATAAAGAAAAAGAAGCGTTACTTGTATATAAAACAACGGATGAGGTTCATCCAGGAGTGAAAAAGTTATATGAACGACCAAACGTTTACGTTGGAGGAACTATTATTCTAACAAAACGCTTTGAAAATAATCAATTTCCTTCTTATCATTTAGACCCAATTGAAACGAGAGAAGAATTTAAAAAACGTGGGTGGAAAACAGTAGTCGGATTTCAAACGAGAAACCCGGTACATCGTGCCCATGAGTATATTCAAAAATCTGCTCTTGAAATTGTAGATGGTCTCTTTTTAAATCCACTCGTTGGAGAAACGAAATCGGACGATATTCCTGCTGATGTAAGAATGGAAAGCTATGAAGTACTCCTTCAAAACTATTATCCGAAAAATCGTGTCTTTTTAAGTGTATTTCCTGCTGCAATGCGTTACGCAGGACCAAGAGAAGCGATATTTCATGCGTTAGTAAGAAAGAATTTTGGATGTACCCACTTTATTGTAGGACGTGATCATGCCGGAGTAGGAGATTATTACGGAACATACGAAGCGCAAGAAATCTTCACGAATTTTACGATAGAAGAGTTAGGCATTACACCACTATTCTTTGAACATAGTTTTTACTGCACGAAATGTGAAGCGATGGCTTCAACGAAAACATGTCCGCACGGAAAAGAAGATCATGTTATTTTATCAGGTACGAAAGTAAGAGAATTATTAAGAAACGGTGAGATTCCGCCAAGTACATTTAGTCGTAAAGAAGTAGTAGAAGTGCTAATTAAAGGTTTAAAAAAAGAAGTAGTAACAGAATAGGGAGAGAACGAGATGGATACGAATATTACTTGGCATACAGCTTCGGTTTCAAAAGATGAGAGAAGAGTGAAGAATGGACATCACAGTTTTGTAATTTGGTTTACTGGTTTATCAGCTTCGGGTAAATCTACAGTAGCGAATGCGGTCGCTCGTAAACTGTTTGAAAAGAATATTGGAAATTATGTGCTGGATGGGGATAACATTCGCCACGGTTTAAATAAAGACTTAGGATTTTCTGAAAGTGATCGCATGGAAAATATAAGACGTATTGGCGAAGTGGCAAAGTTATTTGTAGATCAAGGAACGGTTGTCCTTACAGCATTTATTTCACCATTTCGAGTAGACCGCAAACAAGTAAGAGATTTATTAGCGGCAGATGAATTTATTGAAATTTTTGTGAAGTGTCCGATTGAAGAGTGTGAGAAACGTGATCCGAAAGGGCTTTATAAAAAGGCAAGAAAAGGTGATATTAAGGATTTCACAGGTATTGATTCGCCTTATGAAGAGCCAGAGCAAGCAGAATTAATTGTAGAAACGCACAAATATTCTATTGAAGAATGTGCAGAACAAATCGTGAAGTACTTACAAGAGCGTAGTTTTATCCCGCTATTTGCCGGGAAGTAAAATTCCTACCTCAAAGTTCGATTGGGGCAAGGAAGTTAGGTGGGGGTCGGGCTGCCCGTAAATACCCGATTGGTTAAGGCTAATAATCAGCGTGGGATGAACAAAACTCTACTGATTAAAGTTTCACTTTATATAGGGGGATTTAAAAATGAGTTATGAAAAAGTATGGGCTAACAATGAAAAACTAAATCAAACGGAGAAAAATAAATTAGAAAAAGATGGCTTAGAAATTTTTAATGATATTCCTTACTATGCGGAAAATGGATTTGAATCTATTCCGAAAGAAGAGTGGGATGCTTTTAAATGGGCGGGATTGTATTTACAACGTCCAAAAGAAGCTGGTTATTTTATGATGCGGGTAAATATTCCGTCAGGGATTATTACAAATGCGCAGGCAGAAGTACTTGCTTCTATCGCTGAGGATTATGGACGTGATGTAATAGATATTACTACGAGACAGGCGATTCAGTTTCACTGGTTAGAAATTCAGCAAATACCAGATATTTTTAAAAGATTAGCAAGAGTTGGATTATCTTCAGCGGGGGCTTGTGGTGATATAACGCGGAATATTACAGGTAATCCGCTTGCTGGAATTGATGCAAATGAACTATTTGATACGACACATATTGTGAAAGAGGTATATGACTATTTCCAACATAATGAAGAGTTTTCTAATTTGCCACGTAAATTTAAAATGTCTATTAGTTCTAATATTTATAACTCAGCAAACGCAGAGATTAACTGTGTTGCATTTACACCTGCTACGAAAGAAATAGATGGTGAGAAAAAAGTTGGTTTTCATATAAAAGTAGGCGGAGGATTATCAGCCCGTCCATATTTAGCTGATGAATTAGATGTGTTCGTTTTACCAGAAGAAGTGAAGGCAGTGGCAATTGCGATTGCTACTATATTCCGTGATTTTGGATATCGTGAGAAACGTCATTTAGCTCGTTTGAAATTTCTTGTTGCGGACTGGGGAGCAGAGAAATTTAAAGAGAAACTAATAGAGTATACAGGGCCTTTACAAAGTAAAGGGGAAAGTGCACTCAAAGGATGGAATGCAGGCTATTTTTATGGTGTTCAAGACCAAAAACAAGAGGGATTAAAATATGTAGGTTTTAATGTACCGGTAGGTCGTTTACATGCAGAAGAAATGTTTGAGATTGCAAGAATCGCAAAGCAATATGGAAATGGACAAATTCGTACATGTAATTCACAAAATTTCATTATTCCGAACGTTCCTCCGGAAAATGTAAAAGGATTACTTAGTGAACCGTTGTTTGAAGCGATATCTGCAAGCCCAAAATCATTTATTGGTCATGCGGTTTCATGTACCGGTATTGAATATTGTAATCTTGCACTAGTAGAAACGAAAGAAAGATTACGAAAAATTGCAGAATACTTAGATACACAAATTGCACTCGATGTTCCAGTTCGAATTCATATGGTAGGCTGCCCGAATTCATGTGGTCAACGTCAAATTGCTGACATTGGGTTACAAGGGGTGAAAATGAAAACGAAGGAAAAGGGAATTGTTGAAGCATTTGAGATATATGTAGGTGGAACGTTGTTAGATGGCGGTGCCTACAATCAAAAGTTAAAAGGAAAAATAGATGGCGAGGATTTACCTGATGTACTCGCATCATTTATAAGTTATTTCAAAGAGAATAAATTACCAGCCGAAACATTTTATGATTTTGTAGGTCGTGTTGGTGTAGACACATTACAAATAGCGTTAAATAATGTGTTAGAAGAAGTCATAGCGTCTTAGGGGGGACAATATGGATTTATATCGATTTGAAGCTGTATTAGTGAGTGATATTGTTCCGATTGTTGTTGTTGCTCAAAGTGAAGAACAGGCATTTAAGCTTGCGGAGATTGAGCTTGAAAAACATTTTTTACCGTTGCCAGAGGTAAAAGAGATTTCTTTGTTTGAAAAAAAGAAGATTCGAAAAGGTGCAGCATTTGTTATTCATGAGTAGAGATTAGTAATACGAAAAAATAAAAACTTCCATTCTTATATACGAATGGAAGTTTCATTTTAATAGTAGAAATGAGGAGAGATGATGGGGAAGGTTTATATTGTTGGAGCGGGTCCTGGCGATCCAGATTTAATTACTGTTAAAGGGTTGAAATGTATTGAGAAGGCAGATGTTATTTTATACGATCGCCTTGTGAATAAAGAGCTGCTTTCACACGCAAAGCCTGACGCGGATTTAATTTATTGCGGGAAACTCCCGAATTATCACACGATGAAGCAAGAAACAATTAATACATTTCTTATTAAGTATGCGAAAAAAGGGAAAGTTGTAACGAGGCTTAAGGGCGGCGATCCATTTGTATTTGGTAGAGGGGGAGAAGAAGCGGAAGCATTAGCAAAGCAAGGTGTACCATTTGAAATCGTCCCAGGTATTTCGTCTGGAATAGCTGCACCTGCTTATGCTGGTATTCCAGTGACGCACCGTGATGCAAGTGCAAGTTTTGCTATTGTGACTGGGCATAGGAAAGAAGGTGCTGAAGAAGAAGTGAAATGGGAAAGTTTAGCGAAAGGTGTAGAGACTTTAGCGATATATATGGGGGTTAGTAATTTGCCCTACATATGTGAGCAACTTATGAAGCATGGAAAAGATAAAAGTACGCCAGCTGCTATTATTGAGCAGGGGACAACGTCTATGCAACGTACAGTTGTTGGGACATTAGGAACAATTGTAGATGTTGCGAAAAAAGAGCAAATTCAAAATCCGAGCATGATTGTAATTGGAGAAGTTGTCCGTTTTAGAGAAAAAATCCATTGGTTTGAGAAGCAAACGGAAAATGCTTATCAAGTAAGTGGAGTGTTGTAAAATGAAAGCCGTCTTATATATATGTCATGGAAGTCGTTTGAAGACAGCGAAAGAAGAGGCGATTCAATTTATTACATCGTGTATGAGTCGTATAGAAGCGAATATTCAAGAAGTTTGTTTTTTAGAGTTAGCGAATCCTTCTATTGAAGATGGTTTTCGTACATGTGTGAAGCGTGGGGCCACGGAGATTATTGCCATCCCTGTTTTTTTATTAGCGGCAGGTCATGTGAAGAAAGATATTCCATTTGAATTGGTAAAGCTCAAGAATCAATATCCGAATGTTAAAGTGACTTATGGTAATCCGTTTGGTGTATCAGAAACACTGATCAAATCAGTATATAACGGAAGTGGTATTGAAAAGGAAGGGAAGGCTGAAGTGACCCTTCTGCTCGTTGCAAGAGGAAGTAGTGATCCTGAAGTATTACAAGATATAAAATGGATCGCCTCTTTATTTCAAGCTGAGGAGAAAATTAAAAAAGTTGAGGTTTGTTATTTAGCGGCTGCGGAGCCGAAATTTGAGAGGAAATTGAAGGAAGTTGTAGAACGGGAAGTGGAGAACATCGTTGTGCTACCTTATTTGTTATTTACAGGTTTACTTATGAAACATATTGAGAAAGAAGTGCGCCAATATGCATTGGAAGAGATAAAAATCAGTCCATATTTAGGGAAGAATGAAGCGTTACAAGATATGTTAATTCAGAAAACGACGGAGTTATTGAAAGGAGATCAGTATGTATCCACTTACAGTGCGAGTTAATGAGAAACGCGTTGTTGTTATTGGTGGGGGAAAAGTTGCAGGATTTAAAATTATTCCTTTACTCAAACAAGGTGCGGATATAGTTGTGATCAGTCCAGAATTAGATGCGAATTTAGTAAAACTTGTGGAAGAAAAGAAAATTCGTTGGTATCAAAGAGAATATGAAAAAAGTGATATTAAAAATGCTTTTTTAGTTGTTGCAGCGAGTAGTGATTCAATATTAAATGAACAAGTTGCTGAAGATGCCGCAGAGAATCAATTAGTAAATGTTATTACAAATCCGGAAAGTGGTAATGTTCACTTTCCAGCAGCGATTCATCGTGGTTTGCTTAATATAGCAGTTTCTACTGGGGGAGCGAGCCCAAAGCTCGCAAAAAAAATTCGAGATGAGATTGCAAATAAATATGATGAGACATATGAATCGTATTTAGATTTTTTATATGAAGTAAGGGTGAAGTTAAAAGATTTACAGTTAGAAAAGAGAGAACGAAATATATTACTCCAAGAAGTGTTGAAATCAGTATATGTGCAAAACGAGAGAGAAAGAGAAAGTTTTTTGCGAGAATTAGAGGGAAAGATTTTAAAATAATAAAAGATAAAGTGCGCTTTACAAATATAAAAATATAATTTATAATCACAAGTAACTTCAATAGATGAAATCGATGAGCAAGAAGAGTACGTATATTTGATGCGTTCAGAGAGCTGGGGTTAGGTGGGAGCCCGGTACGATAAATTATACAGAATGGGCTTGCGAGAGGTATGTTGAACATTGTAGTAGGCAACCCGGGTTCCGCCGTTAAAAGGATAGAGTATCGGAATTATTCCTGTACTTGAACAAGTGGGATTTATCAATCCAATTGAGGTGGTACCACGGTATTTACATTACATATATCGTCCTCTACATGCATATTTGCGTGTAGGGGACTTTTTTATTTTCTAAAGGAGGTGTGCGAGTATGAAATGAAAGTGTATAATTAACAAAAGTTTAAATATTCAGAAAAGGAGAATTTATGATGAAAGAAACACAGCAATGGACGTCGAAAATAGGCTTTGTACTCGCAGCAGCCGGAGCCGCAGTAGGTCTTGGTGCGATATGGAAATTTCCATATGTTGCAGGTAATGGCGGGGGAGGCGCATTCTTCCTTGTATTTTTACTGCTAACTTTATTTATAGGTATGCCTCTTCTAATAGCGGAGTTTGTTATTGGACGTAGCACGCAAAAAGAGGCGGTTACAGCTTATAAAGTACTAGTGCCAAATAGCAAATTATATCCTTGGATTGGTCGTATGGGAGTTGTTACTTGTTTTAGTGTACTATCTTTTTATAGTGTTGTAGGTGGATGGATTTTACTTTATTTATATTATAGTGTGACAGGAAGTTTCTGGAATGGAGTAGCTGATTATGGACAATTGTTCGGTGAAACGATTTCAAATCCGTTAAGTGCGATTGGAGCGCAATTTATCTTTATGCTTTGTACGATTTTTGTTGTAAGTAAAGGTGTAGAGAAAGGTATAGAAAAGGCAAGTAAGTACATGATGCCGCTATTATTTATTTTATTTATTGCGATTATTGTTCGTGCGTTAACACTCGATGGTGCTTTTGCTGGAGTAGAGTTCTTCTTAAAACCAGATTTTTCAAAGCTTACAGCAGATACAATTTTATATGCGATGGGACAATCTTTCTTCTCGCTAACTGTAGGTGCCTCGGTAATGGTAACGTATAGTTCGTATTTAAAGAAAGAGGAACATTTAGCGAAATCGGCAACATCTATTGTAAGTTTAACTGTTTTTGTTACAGTACTTGCAGGATTAGCAATTTTCCCAGCGATTTTCGCATTAGGAGTTAAACCGACTGAAGGACCGGGATTACTGTTTATCGTCCTTCCAGCAGTATTTGCAAAAATACCATTTGGTCAATTTTTCTTTATTATGTTTTTAATTTTATTCTTCTTTGCGACTTTAACATCAGCAATTTCAATGCTTGAAATTGTAGTAGCATCTGTTGCGAAAGGTAATGAGAAGAAGCGTCCGTCAGCATCATTATTAATTGGTATTCTTATTTTTGCAGTCGGTATTCCATCAGCGTTATCATTTGGGATTATGAGTGACGTGAAAATATTTGGGAAAACATTCTTTGATTTAGTCGACTTTTCGGTAAGTAACGTATTGCTGCCGTTAGGAGTACTAGCTATTTCATTATTTGTACCAAATAAAATGAGTAAAGAGTTGTTGATGAAAGAATTAGAAGTGACGGAAACGAAGGGGAAAACGTTATTTAACATTTGGTTCTTCTTACTTCGTTATGTCATTCCGATAACTGTAATAATTGTATTTTTAAATGTGATAGGTGTATTTAAAATGTTTGCATAAAAAAAGGCGGGGATCTCCCGTCTTTTTTTATGTTGTTGAATGTAATAGACGATTATACGCTTTATAGGCTGTGGTGACTGCGAGGAATGAACCGATTAAAAATAAAACTGATCCGCCAAATGTAAATATCCGGCCGATAAATGTCGCTCTAGCTTCTTCTATTTTTTGTTGTAATTGCGTATTCATATTGATCACCTCGTAAACTATAGGCATTTAGTTATAGTCTATGTAGAATGCCTATATTGTGTGAAGTGTAAATAAAAAACCTCGGTAGGTACCGAGGTTTTTTATAATCCGATATAAGGAGATGGGTCGACTGCGTTTGTCTTGCCGACATTCCATTCTCCAAGATGAAGTTCGAAGTGTAAATGTTGTCCGTATGATTGGCCCGTGTTCCCCATAAATCCAAGCTGATCGCCTTGTTTTACAGTTTGTCCATTCGATACAGAACGGCTATTCATATGAGCATATACTGTCGTATATGTTTTTCCGTTTATACGGTGAGATAAATACACTACGTTTCCGTAACTAGATGATAATTCTGAGCGAATAACAACGCCATCTGCAGCAGCGATAATTGGAACCGTTCCCGAAGCGGCGATGTCAATTCCTTTATGGTTATCTAAAGAACGTACACCAAATCCGGAAGTTTTTGATCCAGCTGCTGGTTTGATAAAGCCACCGATGTTTGTATCATGTGGTGTTGGAGCTGCTTGAGTTGCTTGAGCAGATTTAGTAGCTTGTTGTTTGCGAGCCTCTTCTGCCTGGCGAGCTTCTTCCGCTTTACGAGCTTCTTCGGCCCGTTTTTCTTCTTCAATTGCTTTTTGCACAGCTTGACGTTGATTTTCTAAAATGCCTTTGGATTCTTCTAATCCTTCAATCTCTGAATCTACTTTTGCTACTTTCGTATGTAGATCGTTAATAAGAGTCTGTTGCTGCTGTTGGTTATTTTGTAATTCTTGTTGTTTTTGTTCTAGTTTTTGCTCAGATTCTTTCAGTTGTTGTTCTTTTTTCTCAACAGCTTCTTTTTCTGTAGTTACAGCATTTTGATCAGATGTTTGTTTTTTTACAATATCTGTATCGTTGTTTAATATTAAACTTACGGAGTACATATTATCAACAAGATCAGCAATGTTTGTAGAGTTTGTTAATACTTCTGTAATGATATTTGTACGCGGTTTTTCTTGCATAGATTGTAATCGTTGTTTAATAACTTCCTGACGTGTATCTATGTTTGTTTGTAATTGTTCTATATGTTTCTTTTTGTCAGTAATTACTTGTTGTGTTTTGCTAATTTCTTTTTTTGTATCGTTTAATTCAGCCTCGTTTTTATTAATAGAAGTAGTTAATTCATCGATTTTTTTCTGTAATTCTTGAATTTCTTTTTCTATTTGTTCTTTCTCGACTGATTTATTTTGTAAGTCACTTTGTTTGCCTTCTAATTCAGATTGAATGTTAGATAATTTATCTTGATTTGTTTCAGCGTATACGGGTGAAAGTAACGGGGAAGCAAAAATCGTTCCTGCTGCTAAAACACTAAACGCTGCAAATTTCTTTTTCATAGTTGTCTGACTCCTTTCCCTATGAATGTTATATATCATAAGAAGAAGAGTGTCTATCGTTGTAATCATAATGTAAAGAAAACTTTATAAAATTGCTAAGTTTTGTCGGAATTTATCATTTTTCAACTTTAATTGTCATAGTACTTACATTTTATTTATGGCTGTAATAAAGGTATATTTTGGGATTTATCTGTAAAATACAGGAGGAAAGTAATAGTTTTTATGGGGTGAAATAGTACTTAGAAAGCTAATAAAACACTAGTAAGGAATCGTTCTCATGTGAGGTTTTCTAACATGGGTTTATTTTTTGTCAAGAAAATTATTTGCATTCGGGGAAAGTTATTTTGTTGTCAGATTTTAAATTTTGATTTATGATTTTTAACAGGGACAAAATGTAGTGAATTGTCGAATAATATGTAATACTCTTAATTTCTTAGTTTTATAGAGATAGAATGAGAGATAGAGTGACACATCGAAGAGGGGGTTACAACAAATATGAAAAGAATAGGACTTGCATGGCAAATATTAATAGGGCTTGCGCTTGGTATTGCGGTTGGGGCGATTTTCTTTGATAATCCAGCTGTTGTGAAGTACTTACAACCAATTGGTGATATTTTCATCCGATTAATTAAAATGATCGTTGTACCGATTGTTGTAGCAAGTATTGTTGTTGGGGTTGCTGGTGTTGGCGATGTTAAAAAACTAGGTCGACTAGGCGGAAAAACAATTCTTTACTTTGAAATTATTACAACAATTGCAATTATTGTTGGTCTATTAATAGCGAATATTTTCCAACCAGGAAAAGGCGTAAATATGGAGCAGTTAACAAAGACAGATATTTCGAAATATACACATACGACAGAGCAAGTACAAAGTCATTCATTTGCAGATACGTTTGTAAATATTGTTCCAACGAACATTATGAAGTCATTGGCTGACGGAGATATGCTTGCTATTATCTTCTTCTCTGTACTATTTGGTTTAGGTGTAGCAGCAATTGGTGAGAGAGGAAGACCAGTTCTTCAATTTTTCCAAGGTGTAGCTGATGCAATGTTTTATGTAACAAACCAAGTTATGAAATTTGCACCATTTGGTGTGTTTGCACTAATTGGTGTTACAGTTTCTACATTTGGTCTTGCTTCATTAATTCCATTAGGGAAATTACTAATTGTCGTATATGGAGCAATGATCTTCTTCGTCGTAGTTGTCTTAGGACTTACAGCGAAAATATTTGGAATTAACATTTTCCAATTCTTTAAGATTTTAAAAGACGAGCTGATCTTAGCGTATTCTACAGCAAGCTCAGAAACAGTTTTACCAAAAATCATGGAGAAAATGGAGAAATTCGGTTGTCCGAAAGCAATTACATCTTTCGTTATTCCGACAGGTTATTCATTTAACTTAGATGGATCAACTTTATATCAAGCAATTGCAGCTATTTTCTTGGCGCAAATGTACGGTATTGATTTATCTATTACACAACAAATTACATTATTACTTGTATTAATGGTTACATCAAAAGGTATCGCAGGTGTACCGGGCGTATCATTCGTTGTATTATTAGCGACACTTGGTACAGTAGGTATTCCACCTGAAGGTTTAGCGTTCATTGCTGGTATTGACCGTATTTTAGATATGGCTCGTACAGCAGTTAACGTTGTAGGAAACTCTTTAGCAGCTGTAGTTATGTCTAAGTGGGAAGGTCAATATGACGCTGAAAAAGGACAAGCTTATTTAAAAGAGATTTCTGAAAAGGGTCAAGCTGCTTAATTATAATATGAACAAGCTCTCACATAATATGTGGGAGCTTTTCTGTATATAGAAGAGGAGTATACATAATGAAACGTAAATATGGTGACGGTTCTTCGTGGAAAAGACTAATAGAAAAGAGTTATAGGCTTAAGCAAGTGGAAGAGGGAATGCTCGGAATACTGGATATAAAAAAGGTGAGAGAGCCTAGTTGTAAAGAATATGATGGTAAAGAAATTTGTATTGCAAGTGATGGGTATATGTGGGTTCAATATTTCATTAATGGAAAGAACTTTGCGATTACAGCTATGTTAGATGATAGGCACAATTTAGTGCAATATTATATTGATGTGACGAAAGAATATGAAATAGACGATCGTGGTTTACCGTATTTTGATGATTTATATTTAGATGTAGTATTATTACCTAGCGGTAAGGTGTATGTATTAGATGAAGAGGAGCTAGAGGATGCTTATAAAAGTGGCGATGTCACGAAGGAAGAGTATGAGTTAGCTTGGTACACTACGAAATGGATATTAGAAGCAATAAAAAATAGTGAATTTTATTGGATTTCAATATTGGAAGAAGAAATCGAAAAGTTAAAATGATTATTGTATTCAAATTTTTGTATAATTACCAAAAAAATCTATACAAAAAATAATTGACTTTTGTTTTGTAAGCGAGTAAAGTTAGGGAAGAAATTATTATTAAAAAATAAATATGAAACCTTCTTATAAAGAGAGGCGGAGGGACTGGCCCTACGATGCCTCGGCAGCGGACTCGATTTCAGAGTGCTGTGCCAAATCCAGCAAGCATGTGCTTGAAAGATGAGAAGAGCGTTTCTTATAGATGTATAAGACCTCTTCTCATCGGAAGAGGTCTTTTGTTATTCATTAGAAAAAGGTTGAAACTAGGGAGAGATGGTACTTTGAAAGAAACGAGAGGAAATGGTTTAGCTTTATTACCACTTGGGATATTTTTGGCGCTATTCATTGGTTCTGGAATTATTACAGGTGATTTCTATAAATTGCCGATACTTGTAGCAATTTCAATTGCTGTAGGAATCGCTTTAGTGATGAATCGTAAAGAAAGTTTTAATGTGAAAGTCGAGCGGTTCGCTAAAGGTGCAGGAAATCCGGATATTATGATTATGGTATTAATTTTTGTGCTTGCAGGTGCATTTTCTGAAACGGCTAAAGGAATGGGCGGAGTAGACTCAACTGTTAATTTAGCGTTAACTATTTTACCGCCAGGATTTATCGTAGCTGGAATCTTTGTTATTGGTGCATTTATTTCATTAGCAATGGGAACTTCAATGGGAACAATTGCAGCATTAGCGCCGATTGCTGTAGGTATTAGTGGTCAAACTGATATCTCAATTGCGCTTGCAATGGCTACTGTTGTTGGGGGAGCGATGTTTGGTGATAATTTATCATTTATTTCAGATACAACAATCGCAGCTGTTCGTTCACAAGGAACAGAAATGAAAGATAAGTTTAAAACGAATTTTTTAATTGTGTTACCAGCGGCTATTATTACAATTGTACTATTAGTAATAGTTACTTCAGGAAGTGACACGCAAATTAAAGCACATAGCTTTGATTGGATAAAGATTTTACCGTACGCAGGAGTACTTATTACAGCGCTACTTGGCTGGAATGTACTTATTGTATTAACTGGTGGAACTGTATTATCTGGTTTTATCGGTCTTATAGATGGAAGTTACACGTTAGAAAGTTTCTTTAAAAGTGTAACGACTGGAATGGGCGGTATGATGGAGTTAGTATTACTTGCTATATTAATTGGCGGTATGGTTGAATTAATCCAATATAATGGTGGTATTCAATATTTAATGAATGTATTAACACGTAATATTCGTTCGAAAAAAGGTGCGGAATTTGGTATTGCTGGTTTAGTAAGTATGACGAATATGTGTACAGCGAATAATACGATTTCGATTATCTTTACAGGCCCGCTTGCAAAAAATATTGCAGATCAATATGAAATAGACCCTCGTAAATCAGCGAGTGTATTAGATCTTTTCTCATGTTGTGTACAAGGATTAATTCCGTACGGTGCCCAAATGTTAACGGCAGCAGGATTTGCAGCGTTATCTCCGGTTGAATTGTTGCCATATGCATTTTATCCAATCTTAGTTGGAGTATGTGGGATTGTTTCTATTTTAATTGGATTTCCAAGATTTTCGAAAGTAGCTGAGAAAAAAGAGTATCATAAAACAGCTTAATTTAATATGAATGTTAGTAATTAAAAAAACGTGCAGAGAATAAACTCTGCACGTTTTTTTGCGTAAAGGGCTGAATATGACTCGGTCTTAAGTCTGAGTTAAAAACGGTTCTTAAGCTCGTTATGGAAAGATGAAAAAATAGTTAAGATAAGAGTATCAAATCGAAGGGAGGCAAGCACAAGATGAAACAATTTCTAGCGTTTATCGCAGCCGGTATTTTGGCTTTAATTGCTCTTGGTAGTCTTGCTGGTATTGTAGGATTCGCAATCGGAGCAGGAGTTGTATATTGGAGCTATAAATCATTTGTGCGAGCTAAGTCATTTTTTGGAAAGTTAGCTTGGGGTATTGTTGGTTTAATCGGTTTATCCATTGCGCTTTCTCATTCACCAGCATTAATCGGTATCGCTGCTTTAGTGGTTTTATACTACGGATACCGTGAGTGGAAAAAAGAAAAAGATGTAGTTGTTGAATCTGCTCCAGAAAGTTCTAAACCATATAGCAACTTTGAAGATGAGTGGAACAAATTAATGAAAAACTAAAACAATAAATCAAATTATAAATAAAGTAGAAGAGAGGAAGATTTATAATGAAACAATCTTTATTCGGACGTGTACGCGATGCAATTTTAGCTGATTTTCATAACGTGTTAGATGAGAAGGAAAGAAAAAATCCAATTGCGATGTTAAACCAATATTTACGTGATAGTGAGCGTGAAATAACAAAAATTGAGAAGTTAATTGAACGTCATAAAACATTAAAATCTAACTTTGCTCGTGAGCTTGAGCAAGCACGTTATTTCGTTAACAAAAGATCAAAGCAAGCTATCATTGCTCAAGAAGCAGGCGAATTACAATTGCACGAACGTGCGTTAGAAGAGGTAGCTTATTATGAAGGGCAAGTAACTCGATTAGAAGAAATGTATGCAGGTGTTGTAGAGCAAATTGATGAGTTAGAGCGTCGTCTTTCTGAAATGAAAAATAAATTAAAAGAAATGCACGCAAAGCGTATGGAACTAATGGCACGTGAAAATATGGCACATGCAAATCGTCGTATGAATACTGCGATGCATAAAATGGATGAAAATAATCCGTTCTTACGATTTGAAGAAATTGAAGATCACATTCGTGACTTAGAAACTCGTATGAATGAAGAGCATGAGCGTGACACATTTGATATGAAAATTGCAAAACTTGAGCGTGAAATGAAAGAAAAGAATGATGTATCGTTAACAAAAGAGTTAACAAAATAATAGTAGTATATTATAAAACAGGCTTATGATATAGTGATAGGAGAAAAGGTGTTGGAAAGCAATGCCTTTTCTTCTATGTATATGTGACAAGAAGGGGGGAGCTGAAATGAAGAAACATTTTTCAAAGACACAATTAATGGGGATGCTCCTCATCATATTTGGATTCGGTCTTTTTCTTGATATGATACTTGGACATTTTGAACCAGGTGGTCTCATTTTTGCATTTATTATGCTTATGTTTGGAAGGCATTATCGTAAAAAGAATCGTTATGTACGGGGAAATGTATTTTTATTTGTTGGTGGTATCGTATTTTTATTCTTCTTATTTTCATCAGCAGCATTTGTTCTTGTCGTATTTGCTTGTTTAGCTTTAATTGGTTATCAATTGATTCAACAAGGGCATCAGCAAAAAGCAATGAAGGTTGAAATTAAAGAAAAAGGGATTATAGACGAAGAGAAGCAAATATATCGTACAGAACCATATTTGAAAAATATGTTTGTAGGCAATGTACGAATGATGGATCATATTTATGAACTTGAGGATATTAATGTTCAATACGGTGCTTGTGATGTGGAAATAGATTTAACTACTGCTATGATTCCAGAAGGGGAAACGATAATTGTTATTCGGGGTGTCGTTGGTAATATTCGTTTATATGTGCCATATGATATTGAACTTTCTTTAAATCATTCTGTTATTGTCGGACGTGTGCTCTTGCCAGGTCATGAAGAGACAGGGTTTAACCGCAATGTTAGATTTAGAACAGAGCAGTATAAAGAGGCTCCTCGTCGTATTAAAATTATTTCTTCGCTTGTCGTAGGCGACACGGAAGTGAGGAAAGTATAATGAAGAAACAAAAAAATATTTCGTGGATGTATATTCGTTATTCTATGTTGTCCTCAGTTAGTATCGCACTCATTTGTACAATTGTATATGTATGGAAAAGCGAGCAACAAGTGTATGATTTATTATGGAAGGAATCCATCGCTTCTGTTCCAATTGGCTTGTTTATTATGACTACAAGTTTACTTATCGGGGGAATTGTAGGATATGCAATCGGTTACTATATAGAGCAGCGTATACAAGGATTAAATACGTTTCTATTTGAAGTAGAGCGAGGGAATTTTCCGAGCGATGTTTCGTTTACTGCAGATGATGAATTTCATGAAGTGGAACGAAAAGTAATCGTTTTGGCTCGTCGATTAGAGGAGCAAGCTGGACTCTTTCAAAAAGTAACGAATGAACGAGCTCATTGGAATGAAGAGATGAGACAAGAAGCGATTTCTCAAGAAAGGCATCGTTTAGCAAGGGAGTTGCATGATTCAGTAAGTCAGCAGCTTTTCGCAATGTCGATGATGATGTCAGCGATTAATGAACAAATAACTGAATTTCCAGATGTGACAAAAAAACAATTACAACTTGTTGAAAATATGGTTGTAAATGCTCAATCAGAAATGAGAGCATTGCTCCTTCATTTACGTCCTGTACAATTGGAAGGTAAGAAACTGACAGAAGGTATAGAGGAATTATTAACGGAATTATCGCGAAAACAACATATGAAAATTGAATGGCTTATTGAGCCAATAGAATTAAAAAAAGGTGTAGAAGATCATTTATTCCGTATTGTGCAAGAAGCGCTATCAAATACGTTGCGACACGCAAAGGCAAAGAAAACAGAAGTGCGCCTTCGAAAAATTGATCAATATGCGATTTTAAAAATTATTGATGACGGCGTTGGGTTTGAAGTAGGCGTTAATAAGGCAGGTTCATATGGCCTAAGATCGATGCAAGAGCGTGTTCATGAAATTGGTGGGACACTCAAGGTGCTTAGTTTCCCGGCCAAAGGTACACAAATAGAAGTAAAAGTACCGATTATGATTGAGAGAGGGGGAGAAGTATGATAAAAGTATTGCTTGTCGATGATCATGAAATGGTTCGTATGGGTGTATCGGCATATTTATCTACACAGCCAGATATTGAAGTAGTAGGGGAAGCTGAGAATGGACGAAAAGGATCAGAATTAGCATTGCAATTAAGACCGGATATTATTTTAATGGACCTTGTTATGGATGAGATGGATGGTGTCGAAGCAACACGTGCTATTATTCAAGAATGGCCAGAAGCAAAAATTGTAGTTGTAACAAGCTTTTTAGATGACGAAAAATTGTACCCTGTTATTGAGGCTGGTGCGACCAGTTACTTATTAAAAACATCAAGAGCAAGTGATATTGCTGATGCTGTACGAGCTACTTATGATGGAGAAACAGTATTAGAGCCGAAAGTTACCGGGAAAATGATGTCCCGTATGCGTCAAAAGAAAGAGCAACCTTTGCATGATGACTTAACGGAAAGAGAGTTTGAGATTTTGTTATTAATTGCAGAGGGAAAAAGTAATCAAGAGATTGCGGACGAGTTATTTATTGCACTGAAAACGGTAAAGACACATGTGAGTAACATATTAAATAAATTGAATGTAAGTGATCGTACTCAGGCAGTTATTTATGCATTTAGGCATCAATTAACGAAGTGATAAAGTGAAGCTTTAATTGGCGGGGAATTCCTCGCTGATTATTGGCTCGCTACAATATAGATTTGGCGTTAAAACCATCGAATGTTTTTATTGACGATAAACAATGTAAGCGTTATCATTAAGGTGTTAACAGTACATATAAAGGGGAGAATGTATATGTTAGTTCAAACTATATTCGGAATGGATAAGTCTAAAAAATTAGGGGAGTATGTGAACGCATTACAAGCACTTTGTGAACAATATAATGTTGAAACAGATAAAATTGCGATTATTGAGGCAACAGAGGAATACTATTTATTTTTAGTAAAGCAAGAAGAGCGCTATGATGTTGTCAAGGTAGAAACAGTTGATACAAATATTGAATATTATACGAAAGCTTATAAAATAAGCAGTTTTAATCATACTGCTTATCAAATGTAAAAAAACTCCCTTTTGGGAGTTTTTTTAGGAGGCTTTTACTTCGTTAGATTCGATTAGTAATGGAACTTTTTTCGTACCGCTTAACTTAGCGATTGTAAGGCCAAGAAGAGCTCCTGCTAATGCTGGTATTAGCCAACCGATTCCTTCATTATATAAAGGGATAAATTCAAAATATGGTGTGATGAATGAAACTGAAATACCACCTTGTTTTAATCCATCAAATACGCTCACTACAGCTGCTCCGATTAAAGCACCTACATAAACAGAGCGATATCCACCGAAGTATTTATGAAGTAATGATAGTAGTACGAGTACAATCGCAATTGGATACACAACAAGTAGAATTGGAACAGAGATTGCGATAATTTTTGTTAAACCTAAGTTGGCAACTAATAATCCTAATGCGCAAATGATACTCGCGAATGTTTTGTATGAAAATGTAGTCAATAATGTTGAAAAATATTGGCTGCACGCAGATACGAGTCCAACGCATGTCGTTAAACAAGCGAGTGTAACGATAAGAGATAATAGGAGCAAACCGTACGGACCGAATAATTGTTGTACGATAACAGTAAGTAGCTGTCCGCCATTTTTTGCATATCCGAGAGAGACACTAGTTGCCCCAAGCCAGCCTAGTGCACCATATACAAGTACGAGTCCTGTAGCGGCAATAAGCCCTGCTTTTGCTGTGGCGATGGCAATGGACTTACGATCATTCACACCTTTAGAACGAATTGCATTTACAACGATAATTCCGAATGCAAGTGCTGAAATAGTGTCCATTGTTAAGTAGCCTTCCATAAAGCCTTTGAAGATTGGAGAAGTTTGATACTCTTGCATTGCTGGTCCTGATTGCCCAAGTGGTGTAAATACACTTTTAACAAACAATAAGAAAATAGAGAGTAATAAAATAGGTGTTAATACATTTCCAATACGATCAACAAGTTTAGATGGATTCAAACTCAGCCAAAATACGATAGTAAAGAAGATGATTGTATATACAAATAGCACTAGGCTGCTAGAGCGGATTGTTTCTGGTAAGAAAGAACTAACACCCATTTCATAAGCGACATTTGCAACACGTGGGATGCCCATAGATGGACCGATAGCAATGTATACAATTACTGTAAAGAAAATTCCGAATAATGGATGAACATGACTTGCAAGTTGCTGCATCCCATTTCCAGATAGAGAAATTGCGATAACAGTTAGTAGTGGTAAGCCAACTCCTGTTAGTAAAAATCCAATCATTGCTGGCCAAAAGTTTTCACCTGCATTTTGGCCAAGCATGGGAGGGAAAATTAAATTACCTGCCCCAAAAAATAAAGAAAATAGCATAAGACCCGTGAAAAAAATATGTTTTTTTGATACAGTGTTCATTGTTTTTCCTCCTTTTTTAAATTCATTTGTAAGAACACAAAAAACTCGTCCCTAAAGAAAGGGACGAGTTATATTTACCCGCGATACCACCCTAATTTACACATGTAGAAATAAATCTATATGTATACGGCTTTGCAACGTACAACATGATACGTGTTCCTTGTAACGGGGGACGGCCGGTAAGAACTTACTGTAACATTCGGTTCTACTTCTCGGAGATGATTTTCGGTTACGCACTGAACGTTGGCTTTCAGCAAATCGCCAACTCTCTGGGGAACAGTTCTATAACGTACTCGTTCTCGTCAATGAATTTTTATTCAAGTATTCTGACAGTATTGTTGCATGTTTTTTTTAGAAAGTCAATATGTTTTTTTGAAAGATATATTTATATACGGAAATATCGAAAGTAATATTCGTTGTTGCAAAAGGAATAATGAATTGTAAAATGGGAGTAAAAATTTGTGGAGAATTGTAAAATTTATAGAGAAAGTTGATATTTATAGGAGTAAAGAAGGGATTATTTGAATTTACAGAGAATATTACAACAATCCACTTGCTGGAAAGAACAAACCAAAAGAGGTGACTGAAATGCTTGCGATGGGAGTATTATTTGGCATTATTGCTATAATTGGTTTTATGTGGTTATATTATTCGCGTTCGTTTAAACAAGCAGAAGTTTTACTCTTTCAAAAAGGTAGTTTGTTGACAAATCAGTCTAGATATTTAGTATGTCCGAAGTGTGGAAGTGCACAGGCCAGAAGTGGAGGATATCAAGAGTGTTGCAAAATTAGATTATGAAAGAAAGGAAGCCTCACATTATTTTGTGAGGCTTCCTTCCTTACAACTTCATGGCGCTCCAAATTGTCCATCGATCTCTTTCAATAATAGGAGAGACGTTTTGTAATGCGGTCTGTATATGTTGTAGAAGTTGAGAAAGTTCATCATCTGTTAACTCATATAGAATGGATCGACCTGTTCGAGGAGATAAATCTTGTAGCAATGCTTCTACAGAATCATGTATTTTTCGTACTTCCCATTGTGTTTGTGTGGGAAGCACGTGAAGAGAATGTTTTTGTAATTCTTTCTGTATCGTGTTGGTTTTTGGGCGTCTTTTTGACTCTATTTCAATGAGTTTTGGAAATATAGAGAAAAAATATCCACGAATGTGTTCGGGACTTCCTGGAACTGTACAATCTTCAATCGTTCGATCTTGTAAAATAAGTACACCGTTTTTATTTAATATACGAGAAGCTTCACATAAAAATGTAGGAATGTCTTGTAAATGATGAATAACTGCACGAGAAATAACTATGTCGAATGTTTCATTAGGGTATGGGATATTATGTGCATCACCGTGGATGAAAGAAATATTTGGAATGTTGCCGCAATTTTCTTTTGCAGCTTGTAATATTTCTTTTGAAAAATCAAGTCCCACAACATTTTTGGCTCCCATAAGAGCAAGTTCTTTCGTATAAATCCCGCCACCGCAGCCAATATCAATTATTTGCTTGTTTTGTATGTCTGTAATGTTTTTTACCATTTCAGCCCAAGAAATATGAGCGTTTCTTGTTGCGTATGTGTATTTATTATTTGGATCATGAAAATTAATGGACATGATAAAGACCTCCTTTCAATGATTAGTATAACTTATTTAATAGGATGTCACGTTTTTGTTTTATGTATGAAGATTATAAGAATTTCTTATCGTAAAAGGAGGATTAATTTGAAAGGGAAATATGTATTGTTGTTATTTGTTATGTTACTAGCAGCTTGTGGTCAAGCTGAGCAAAAAAAAGAAACAAAAAAAGTAGAAGAGACGGTGAATGAAGTGAAAGAAACAATAGAGGTAACCGTTATACAAAAAAAACATAAAGAGAAAAAGTTGCAGGAATCAGAAGCGAAGTTAGTAATAGACATTTTGGATAAAGCTGAGAAACAAGAAATAACCGGAAGCTTCGGTGAACCTGAATATGAAATACAAATTAGTAGAGATGGGAAAAAAGAAACTTATTATGCATGGTTAAGGGGAGAAGATAGACGAGGATGGGTGCAATATAAGAAAGCTATGTATATGTTGAATGAAAAAGATACGGAAAAGCTTTTGGCTATATTTCCAAATGTTTCAGAACAAAAAGAAGATGAGATGCAGGTAGGTCCTTTAACGGAAGTAACAAAAAAAGATTTGCAGATTACTACGTTTCATATTAAAGCGGGCGATCAAAACGTGAATTATATGGTACGGTATACGATTTCACAATCACTATACAACAAGTTAGTGAAGGAACGAGAGTATTATTTGCAACTCACTTTCCCAGAAAAAGTTCAAAAATTAATTGGAGCAAAAGAGAGTGAAATGATTTTAGGTGAAAAAGTAAAGGAAGGGTATAAGCAATATGAATTGCAGGCTACTGTTCCGATAAAAGGTGCTTCAGAATCACAATTAAAATCATTAGAAACATATTACGAAAAGTATGATTTGAAAATATTAAACAGTGAAAAAGAAAAAATAGGCGTGTTTCAAAATATAATTCAAATCGTTAAAGAGTATGGTGAAAAAATGAATTTTCAAAGATAAAGTGAGACTTTAATCGGCAGAGGATGCTCATTTTTCGTTGATTAATAGTCTTTGCCAATTCGGCGTTGATTCCCGCTTAACTTCTTTGTTCCAACTGAATTTTGAGATAAGATCCTTATTGGCTGTAACTGAATTGAAATTCTATATAGCCTTTCCTAGGAAATGATAATAGAGAGGGGAGAAGAACACCCTCTCTATTATTTTGCTTTTGCAGATGGCTCATTCATTGATTTTCGTGTAATAAGAAATGAAATCATAAGAGCGGAAAGAATGATAAGAGTGATAAGTAAGTGATTTGGCAACCAATCTAATAATAATACATAGCTCACTGTATAAAAAATAAGAGTTGAAGCTAAAAATGATAAAACACTTATTATGAGAGATTGTAAATTCATTCGTATATACCTCCTTTATTTATATTTTTGGCTAAAAATGGATTAAATAAACATTATTTCTAACAATAGAAAAAAATATGTCATAATAGAGAAAAGAACAAGCTTTGATGAATGAATAGGATTCATTAATGAGAGATAAAGGAGAGGAATATGAAAAATAATAAAAAAGGATTATGGGGAATTATTGTTGCGATAGGTCTATTTTTACTGTCTAAGTTAAAGTGGGTATTTGCAATTTTTAAATTAGCAAAGTTTTCAACGGTATTTAGTATGTTTCTATCGCTTGGCGCATACGCAGTTCTATATGGTTGGAAATTTGGAGTGGCGCTCATTTATTTGTTGTTTGTTCATGAAATGGGCCATTTATGGGCTGCGAAAAGAAAGGGGATCCCAACATCGCCAGCAATCTTTATTCCGTTTATGGGGGCCCTTATTGGAATGAAAGAGATGCCGAAAAATGCGAAAGATGAAGCTTACATCGCCTATATGGGGCCGCTTTTCGGACTTCTTTCATTTTTACCCGCGATTCCACTTTATATAATGACGCAAGAGCCGTTTTGGGCGCTTGTTATTTTGCTTGGAAGTATGATTAATTTCTTTAATTTAATTCCTGTTTCGCCGCTAGATGGTGGGCGAATTATTTCAGTTGTCAGTACTAAAATTTGGGGAGCAGGCCTTATTTTATTACTTGGCTATTCAATTTACTTTAAAAGTATTTTGGGAGGATTTATTGTTATTATCGGTTGTATGGAATTATACAGAGTGATAAAGAGAGATGAGCCGATTAAGGAATTAGGGCATAAAATTGATGGAATGAAAGAATATGTTGCTAGGCTTGAAGAGGAATTAAAAGAAACTGGAGCTGTACATCGGACTATATACATGATGCATCATGAGATGAATGCATTAAGACAAAGAGAACGGGAAAAAGAGTTACAAATAGGTGAACTTCAAAAAATGGAAGTGTTAGAGTATCTTTTACCGAAGTTTGAACCGTTAGATTATGTTCCATATGAAGATGAAAAAGATGAGTATACTATTCACATAAGAGAAGTATTTGAAGCGTCAGAAAGAAAATTAAATGAATGGAAAACAGAAAAGGAACAACAAGAAAACTATTATAAAGTGGATACGAAAACGAAATGGACAGTATTTGCTTGTTATATCGGATTAATAGCTATACTTGGTTATACAGCTTATGAAGGTTATATTGTTTTACAGGAGCATTTGCCAAGACGAAATGTGTAGAAAAATATTGTCGAAATGATAGGAAGAATTAATACAGGAATTATATTTCTACGAGAGAATGTTACAAGTATAGTCATACATTGTAATATCTTTAGTAGAGAAGGAGTTCTGTATATGAAGAAATTGTTAAGTGTATTCGGGATTATTATCGTAATGATCATTGCGAGTTATAGTCTTATGAAAGTGCTGTTACATTATGCGAATAAGCCTGCTGAGGTAAATACAATAGCTCAAGTAGAAGATGTGCAAGAAGAGACAAACGTGCTAGATTTTATTCGAATGACACATGAAAGCTATAATAATTTCTTAAATTACGGTAAAGCAGAGAATTATACAGACGGGGATTGGAAGCAATTTAAGCAATGGTTTCAACAACAAGAACCATCTTTAAAAAATATACATACGGAAATAAAGAATGAAAAAATAAAACGCGATGTAAATAGAAGCTATGAAATTGTAAAAAAAGGTGTGGAACTTCAAAATATTGAGTATGTAGTGTATGCCCACCGTGTATATCATGACTTGGATATTATCGTAAATAAATATAGAGGTGAAACGAATATCTGGGGGTATACGGAGTTTGGCGATGGGAAAGATAGAAAGGTAATTGAACAAGCTATACAAACAAAATAATAAGCTAGCTAGAATTCTAGTTAGCTTATTTTCTTTTGTAAATGCAATGTTCATATATTATTCACAAAAACAACGTGTTAATAGTGATTAAAATCACAATCTGCATTATAAGATTCAGTTAAACTAAAAACAGTTAAGGAAATAGAGGAGTGGGATACAATGTTAAGTGCAAAAACAATTGAAATCGTAAAGTCAACAGTACCATTATTACAAGAAAAAGGCGTTGAAATTACAACGAGATTTTATCAAATTTTATTTTCAGAACATCCGGAGTTATTGAATATTTTTAACCATACGAATCAAAAAAAGGGAAGACAACAACAAGCGTTAGCGAATGCTGTTTATGCAGCTGCAACGTACATTGATAATTTAGAAGCAATTATTCCGGTTGTAAAACAAATTGGTCATAAGCATAGAAGTTTAGGTATTAAAGCTGAGCATTATCCGATTGTAGGTACATGTTTACTACGTGCCATTAAAGAGGTCGCAGGTGCACCTGATGAAGTTTTAAATGCATGGGGAGAAGCATATGGTGTCATTGCTGATGCATTTATTAGCTTTGAAGCAGAGATGTATGAAGAAGCTGCACATAAAGAAGGTGGATGGAAAGACTTCCGCAACTTTGTGATTGTTAAAAAAGTGAAGGAAAGCGATGTTATTACGTCATTTTATTTGAAACCTGAAGATGGAGGGAAAGTTTCTTCATTCATCCCAGGTCAATATGTAACGGTTCAAATCAATATTGAAGGTGAGACATATACACATAATCGTCAATATAGTTTATCTGATGCACCTGGGAAAGAATATTATCGTATTAGTGTAAAGAAAGAAAAAGGTGTAGATACACCAGACGGTAAAGTATCTAATTACTTACATGAACATGTAAAAGAAGGAGATGTTTTACCAGTAAGTGCACCAGCGGGAGATTTCGTGTTAAATATGGATTCAACGTTACCAGTTGTACTAATTAGTGGTGGAGTAGGGATTACACCGATGATGAGTATGTTAAATACGTTAATTGAACAAGATTCAAAACGTAATGTATATTTTGTTCATGCAGCAATAAATAGTAATACACATGCAATGAAAGAACACGTTAAGGCAGTAGAAAATGAATATGAACAAGTTAAAGCATATACTTGTTATTCTGCACCGACTGAAAAAGATTTAGAAATGAAGAACTTTGATAAAGAAGGTTTCGTTGAAAGCGAATGGTTAAAAACTATTATTCCGACAACTGAAGCAGAATTTTATTTTTGTGGTCCAGTAGCATTTATGAAGCATATAAATGCTGCACTAACTGATTTAGGTGTGAAACAAGAGCATATTCATTATGAATTTTTCGGCCCAGCAACAAGCTTACAATAAGACGAATGAGAATAAACAAAAAAACGAGGTATTTATTTTACCTCGTTTTTTATTTGTTCTCGTAATAAACGGTTAACTGTTTCACGGCGTATGCCTATCAGTTGACCAATTTCAGTTTGTGTTAATATTTCATATATAGGAATGTCACCTAAATATAATGTGAACCATTCTTGTAAACGATGAAGACGTTCTTTCGGAGAGACGGTTGTCAATTGATCAATTCGTTGTTGCATCATTCTTAATTTAGATTGCAATTGCATAGCGATGTTGGCATATGATTCGGGATTTGCTTGAAGTCTCTCATACCATTCACTACTAGTGATCGGTTCAACTTCTGTTTTTATTAAAGCGATAGCTGTACCGTGATATTCTTTCGGTGAAATCAAAGAATGATGAGGTATTGTTTCACCTGGAACGATAATGTTGAATAAAAATGGTGTTCCGTCTTCCTCTAGCCGAACTACTTTTAATAAGCCTGTTTTTATAAAGTATAAAGGACCGTCCTCGCCTTGACGGAATAGTACATCTCCTTTGTGTAGAATCAATGTTAGCCCCCCATTAATATGTTTCTATTTCTTCTATTTTAGCGTATATGTATATAGACAATATGCTATTTCAACAGCAATTTCATTGACGAAATGTATGCTATTACAGTAGTATACTATTTAGTGTGTAATAGTACTAGCAATGAATACGCTGTAGGGGGTTTAGTATATTGTTAGATGCGATGAGAATGACGGATATGAGAATTCCGGCGAATGCTATCATTCATGTAGAAGAGATGAAAGGTGGAGTCGTTTTATCCGTTGAAGTAGACGGCCAAATTATTTATACGATGGCTTATGATGAAGAAACAGATAGTTATGCTGAATTATATGATCGAAATGATAAGAGGGCGTGCCAAGTACATGAAGACTTTATGGGATGGTCACTTCTTCACTAAAAAAGATGTCAATATGACATCTTTTTTTATTAAATCGATAGAATATACAAAGAAATGAAATATAAGGATAAAATTTGTAATAATTGATTTTGCATTGTTAGCACTCTGTAACTGCAAGTGAACTATTTTTTCGCTATCATAAAGATAACAGTCGCAGTTATAGGAGTGGTCAACTTGAAGAAAGTACATATTTCAAATTATATGTTATTATGTGTTTGTTTAATTTTATTTGTTCTCCTCGGAGGATTTTTATATTCATGTGTATAAGAAAAACGCATTCTAAAAAGAATACGTTATAAAAGGGAAATAATGATTAATCTAGTTCCAAGAATAATTAACGTAATACGTAATAAATTAATTACGGCGTTACCACTTAGTTTTGTATTAATATAAGCCCCGATTTTTCCGCCGATCCATGCACCAGGAATAAGGATTAATGCATAAATCCAGCTGACATTTCCAAGTGAGATGTGAGTTGCAGAACTTACAATTGCTGATAGAAATACGATGAACATTGAAGTTGCTACTGCAATATGTGCTGGGAATGCAAAAAGAAGCATCATTGCTGGAACAAGTAAGGCACCGCCACCAATTCCAAATAACCCAGATATAAACCCAACTATAAAGGCAATAAAGATAGCAAGAAACGGTGGGAATTGATAGTGTACAGTATTTCCATCATTATCTGTAAAAGAACGCTTAATTACAGACGTATTTGAGAGGGAAAGAGGTTTTAATTTGTCTCGAAGCATAAGTAGAATTGAGACGAATATAAGGAAAATCCCAAAGTATAAAGAAAATGTGTCTTGGTTTAAAAATTTATTTGCCCATGATCCGATAATACCACCAGGGCCGCTTCCGATAAATAAAATAAGTCCACTTTTATAATCTACTCGTTTATGCTTCATGTAAGTAAGGGTGGAAGATAGTCCTGTAAAAACGACTGTTACCATAGAAGTCCCTACTGCAAGTTGTGGTGATAAACTGTGTAATCCAATTAATAACGGAACAATAATAATTCCGCCTCCAAGCCCAACTAGGCTGCCGACTGTCCCGGCGATTAGTCCGATGAAAAGTAACATGATGTATTCCAAAATTGCCAACTCCTCTAAATAACTTATCCACCAATTATTATACACGCTTTTTAATGAGAAATAGGCTTGTTCACAAAAAAGTCGTCTTCCTAGAAAAATAAGGAAGACGACTTTTGATTAGAAAACAAAATGTAATAGATAGTAAAACAGAGCAGCTAAAGAAGCTGAAATAGGAAGTGTAATAACCCATGTAATTAACATACGTTTTGCAGTTCCCCATTTTACCCCTTTCACACGGTGAGAAGCACCAACCCCTAAAATAGAAGAAGAGATAACGTGCGTCGTACTAACCGGTAAGTGAATGAATGTTGCACCGAAAATAACAAGTGATGATGATAAATCGGCAGCTACACCATTTACAGGACGAATTTTCATAATTTGTCCACCGACAGTTTTAATAATTTTCCATCCACCGACAGAAGTACCAAGCCCCATTGCGATAGCACAAGATAATTGTACCCAGAACGGAATATCGCTAGAAGTATGATAGTTATTAGCCATAAGAGCCATCGTAATGATTCCCATTGCTTTTTGTGCATCATTCGTACCGTGTGTATAGGCTTGTAATGCTGCAGTGAAAATCTGGAATATACGGAAGTTTTTGTTCGTTTTCGTTAAGTTAAAGTTTTTAAAGACCACTTTAAAAATACTGTATACGATATAACCAATAACGAAAGCGATAATTGGTGAAATGATTAAAGCTTCAAGAATTTTAATGAATCCTTTAAGGTTTAATGAGCTAATACCAGCAGCAGCAATGGCTGCACCTGCGATTGAGCCAATAATTGCATGCGAAGAACTACTTGGGATACCGTAGTACCAAGTAATTAAGTTCCATGCTATCGCCGCAAGTAAAGCAGCTAAAATTACAAGAGAACCATTTTGTAAAGCAAATGGGTCAACGATATCTTTTGTAATCGTTTTTGCTACACCTGTAAATGTCATTGCACCTAAAAAGTTCATAATAGCTGCCATAATAATTGCATGTCTAGGCTTTAGAGCTTTCGTTGAAACAGCCGTTGCAATAGCGTTTGCTGTATCGTGAAATCCATTGATAAAGTCAAAAGCTAAAGCGCAAATGACTACTAAAACGGTCAGTATCAAGAGTGTATCCATGATCAAACTCCTTACGCATTCTTCATAATAATTGTTTCTAATACGTTTGCAACGCTTTGACAGCTATCAGCTACTTCTTCAAGCTCTTCGTAAATCTCTTTAAATTGAATAATCTTAATCGGATCTTTCTCACGAGAGAATAAGTGCTTAATCGCATGACGACGAATATCATCGCATTGTGATTCGTAATCCTTAATCTTAATCGCGTTCGTACGAATGTCGACTAACTTCTTTTTAGACAGTAGTTCAACAGAATTTGCAATTTCAATTGCACATTGATTAATTGCTTCTACGAATTTAATCATGTATTCATCAGCTTCTGTAATAGAATACATTTCGAACAGACCAGCACTGTGATCTAATCCGTCTAATACATCATCCATACTCATTGCAAGTTGTAGGATGTCCTCACGTTCAATCGGAGTAATAAACGCTTTGTTTAGCTCCATAATGATTTCGTGAATAAATGAGTCACCTTTTGACTCATACTCTTTCATGCGCATAGAAAACTCTTTTAAATCGCTAGCATTTTTAATTTTATACTCCACGAAAAATTGCGCGCCTTCTTTTAAATTTTCGGAAACATTCATTAACATTTCAGAAAATTTATCTTTTTTTGATTTAAAGACCATTATTGTTACCCCCACAAAAGTAATATATGTAAAATATATTGGCTAATCAATTCTAACAAAAAACTGTCGTTTTTTAAAACATTTTATCGAAAAGTTTACAAAAACTTAACATAACTCTCGTTGTTCTATTAATAATATTAATATCCAATAGTGAATATCTTACTTGTAGAATGTCCTTTTCTTGCAAAAAGTATGAATGTAAAAGAAAAGCTTTACACTATAGGAATGACTACGTTATTATAATAAATTTAAAAGGCGGTATATTCTTCCTTTTAAAAAGAAGAGTGTAAATAAATGAAGGAAGTGAACGAATGAAATTGAAGAACACTCATTTTAAAAAAATGCTTGAGTGGTTCAATAAGAGGAAGAAACTTCGTAATTCATTAATTGTATTGGGAAGTGTACTCGTTACTCTATTTATTGCTGTAAATATAATAATTTCCATTCAAGACATATCTGAATTAAAACAAGCTGTTCCACAACCGACTTTAATTTATGATGCAAATAATGAGGTCGCAACTAAATTAGCTTCTTCGAAAACAGAAGGCGTTAAAAGAAAAGATATTCCTGATATTATGGTTCAGGCAATTGTTGCAGTAGAAGATAAGGGATTTTTTAACCATCATGGTATTTATTATAGTGGAATTATAAGTGCAGTTTTTAAAAATATTACAGCAGGAGAAGTTGTAGCAGGGGGAAGTACAATTACACAGCAGCTCGCGAAGAATGTATTTCTGACACAAGATCGTACATTTTCTCGTAAAATAAAGGAATACTTTTTAACGAAAAAAATAGAACGTACTTATACAAAAGATGAAATTATTGAAATGTATATGAATCAAATTTATTTTGGGGAAGGTGCTTGGGGGATAAAGAGGGCAGCTAAATCTTATTTTGATAAAGAGGTAAAAGATTTATCAATTTCAGAAGCTGCAACGATCGCGGGCTTAATTAAAGCGCCGTCTGCGTATTCGCCTTATAAAAACTTTAATAAATCAATTGAACGACGTAATGTCGTATTAAGTTTAATGAAGGAACAAGGATATATTTCTGAAGAGCAATACAATAAAGAAAAAGAGTCAGGCCTTGTATTAAAACGTGGGGTTGATGATAAATATAAAGGTAAATACTCCCAATATGTAGACTATATAGTTAGAGAAGCGATGGATAAGTATGAATTAACACAAAATGAAATTTTAGCAGGTGGTTATCGTATTTATACTGAGCTGGATCCGAAAAAACAACAAGCTGTAGAAGATGTTGTGAATAATGATAGTTATTTCAAAGATAGTGGCTCAGATCAACTTATGCAAACGGGTGTAGTCCTTATAAATCCCAAAACAGGCGGTGTTCCAGCTTTAGTTGGGGGGAGAGGACCATATCAGTTTTTACAATTTAATCATGCTACGCAATTAAAAAGACAGCCAGGTTCAACATTAAAGCCTCTAGCTGTATATGTACCCGCTTTAGAACAAGGGTATGAGGTATACGATATATTAAAGGATGAACCATTTCATATTAAAGAATATGAACCTAAAAATAGTGATCAGGCTTTTCATGGTAATGTGACAATGTACGAAGCGGTAGCAAAGTCGTATAATGTTTCTGCTGTGTGGTTATTAGAACAAATAGGATTAGATAAAGGATTGAAATCTTTAGAGCGATTTGGTATTCCATTAGTACCAGAAGACCGTACGTATCCAATTGCTTTAGGTGGGATGCATGTAGGGACATCTCCATTTGTAATGGCCCAAGCATATAGTACATTCGCTAATGATGGGGTTCAAGTAGAGGCTCATGCAATTAGAGAAGTTCAAAATGCTGAAGGGGAAATAATAGGGAACTGGTATAAGAAAGAGACACGAGTGACGAGTGAGAAAATCGCTCAAAAGATGACGTATTTATTAAAAGGTGTTGTAGAAAAGGGAACAGGTGGAAAAGCGAAAGTTAATAATGTTGATACAGCAGGAAAGACAGGGACGACTCAACTTGTAAATGGTCCGAGCGTAGGAGCGAAGGACTCGTGGTTTGTAGGATACACACCAGATTTAGTAGGTGCGATTTGGGTGGGATATGACAAAACAGATAGCGAGCATTATGTGCCAGGTGGTAGTCAAATTACGACGACGATGTTCCGGGACATCATGAAAAAAGCAAATGCAAACCCAGCCCAAAAAGCGTTCCAATTGTCGTTAATATCTGAGGCTGACTATAAAAAACAATTGCAAACAATTGAAGAAGAAAAGAGAAGAAAAGAAGAAGAAAAGAGAAGGCAAGAAGAGGAACAACAAAGGAAAAAAGAACAGCAAGAGTGGTTTGATAAAGTGAAAGAGTGGATTCCATCATTATGGTGAAAAAAGAGGCGAATTTCATTATTCGCCTCTTTCTCATGTGAAAAATAAAGTGAGCTCATAATGAGTGAGATAAATGCTACTATTCATTAAGAGTAATGTTCGTAATGCCAAAAGATTGAGAATCGTATGTGACGATTATTGTTCCTTTACTAATCGGTTCGTAAGGTAATTCTTCTTCATAACTACCATTATTTTCATTATGGATAGACAGCGTGATTTCATCAATTCCTTTATTTGTATACTGATCTTTAATCGTTTCAGCAATTTGAAGTAGAGTTTCGTAGTTAGAAGCTTTCGTAATAAGCATTCCTTTTATAACTTTTTTTTCATTATTTGTGGAATTGGAATAAGGGATGTCGTTTTGTTTCGTATACAAAAGTTTGTATGGAACTGTTTTTCTCTCCGCTTTTGAAATAGTGGAATATTTTAGAGTTAAAAAAAATCCTACACATAAAATAATGCATACCATAAGAGCAATCCAAATGCGTATCAGTGACATAACTCTCATTTTTCATCCCTCTTTCATATCTTTGACTTCATTATTTATCATACAAAATGAGGATTAAGATAGAGTAAATTTGAGGTAAAGAAACGTAAAGAAGGAGCACTTATCCTCCCAAATAAGTGCTCCTTTTTATTAAAAGAGAGATTTAATAGACAATCAAAATCACATCTATTACTTATAAATGTGCTTAGTCCTCCCAAAATATTTTCGGAAATTGTGGTTAGTAAATTCGGAAGACAGATAGTGTCGCAGTTGTATCGCCCGCAGGTCCTTGATTGAGGCCCTTGAGCACCAGTAGTCCCCGTAGTTCCTCCACCTAGGCAACCAGATCCATATTGAACTAGAATAGCTTGACCAAGAGCTTGAAGAAGTCTAACAAATTCTGTAAGTTCTGACTTAGGGATGTTAATATGGCTACATGCTCTTACTTCGCAACAATCATTACCATAAAATACTTTTCCTTTATTTTTATTGTTCATCTTTTCATTCTTTTCTTTCATAGAATCATTAGTCATTACTATATATTAAAATGAAATTTATACTAAATTCGTGATGGACAAACTACCATTTCTAAAAAAATAAGAAATTGGCCCACCTAGAAAGAAATAAGTAAGATATAGAGAAAGGTTTATATAATGTAAAGAAGAAAAGTGCAATATAAAAAACTACATGCTAATTGTTGGGAGTGTTTAACAATTGGCATGTAGTTCGTGGATTAGTCCTTTATTTACATTGATTTAATTTTTCAAGGGTTGTTTTAGGTAAGATTGGAATTGAAATAGTGAAAGTTGTACCATCTTCATTACTAGTCATTTTTAATGTGCCGTTATGATTTTGGATGATTTTTTTTGTTACTGACAAGCCTAGTCCTGTTCCCGAATCCTTCGTTGAGAAGAATGGATCAAAGATATATTCTTGAATAGCTGGAGGAATACCAATTCCATTATCTGTGAAAGTAATCCGAACGAAGTTATCAAGGCGATAACTAGTGATTTGAATAGAAAGAGGTTTGTCGCCTTGAGCATCGACGGCATTTTGAAATAGATTTAAAAACACTTGAACAAGTTCATGTCGATCAATATTGACTAAAATATCATCTAATTCATTAGAGAAGTTATAATCAATTGAAATGTTATGCAAGGAGACTTCACTAGCTAGTAACTGTTGAATATAGTCACGTAAAAATGTATTGATCGGAAACGGTTCTCTTGTAAATTCCCGTGTTTTTGAAACAGCTAAAAATTTTGTAATAATATTATTTGCACGATCTAATTCAGGGATAAGCAAGTTTTTAAATAACTCTTGATTTGATGTAGAAACGCTTTCTTGTAAAAATTGTAAGTATCCTCGTACTGTTGTAAGAGGATTTCGTACTTCGTGTGCAATTCCAGCTGCGATTCGCCCTGCTAACGAAAACTTCTCTGCATCACGTTCTGTATTTAAATAATGAAAGACACTAATAACTCTAAAAATCTCACCGTTATAATCACGAATAATTCGGTTATTTATAATACCGTAATTTTTGTCTAAAACTTCTTCATTATATATTTCTGTTCCCGTTCTTAATGTTTCAATTGCTTTAATTTTTTCTTCCGGCAAGTTTAGTAATTGTTGAATTGGTTTTCCAATAATATCATTGCGTATTACACCGAAATCATCTGCGGCAACTTGATTACATAAAGTAATATTCCCTTTACTATCGACAAAGGTTACATGATGTGAAAAGGCATCAAAAATATGAACAAAGTGTTTTTCAAGTTGTTCAAATAAAAATAATGAATCACAAGTAAGTTGAAAATTAGCTTCTTTATTTTCTTTTGGTATTTCTTGAATGGAATGAGTTGTTCTGGTTTTCTTTATTCGTAAACCAATATGTGGATTTTTGTATGTGAAATGATGTGGTAATTGATTCACAAGTTCTTCATAAAAACGTACTTTATTTTCTAGTTCTTCAATTCGTTTTTCATGAGATACAGTAGCATCGTTTGGAAGCATAAATAAATAACCCCTCATTTTAAAAATTCTTCCATATAGTATATCATATTTTTATAAGGATACTCTTAAAGAAAAGGCTACATAATGCAAAGTGTTTGGAAAGTGAATAGAAGATGAAGTTAAAAAGGGAGGGATATATGTGCTGTTCATTGGAGTGACAGGATGGGGAGATCATAATTCTTTATACATAGATTCCTATGAAAATAGAAATAAATTACGAACATATAGCGAGTATTTTCCTATTGTGGAAGTGGATAGTTCATTTTACGCGATGCAACCTGCACGAAATTATATAAAATGGGCAATGGAAACGCCGAAAGATTTTTCTTTTGTCGTAAAAGCGTATCAAGGAATGACAGGACATATGAAAGGTGAAATTCCTTTTTCTACGTTCGATGAGATGTTTGATTTGTATAAACAGTCTATTCTTCCTTTATTAGAAGCTGATAAATTAAAAACAATTTTATTTCAATATCCACCATGGTTTGATTGCAAAAAGAAAAATGTAGATTTTCTTCGATATACGAAAGAAAAAATGGAAGGTTTACCATGTGCAATAGAATTTCGAAATCAAACATGGTTTTATCCAGAAATGAGAGATAAGACGTTACAGTTTCTAGAACAGGAGAAATGGGTTCATACAATTTGTGATGAACCACAGGCTGGGATAGGTTCTGTGCCACTCGTGTTAGAGGTTACGAATTCAGACATGGCATTAATACGTTTTCACGGTCGAAATGTTCATGGTTGGCTTGATAAAGGGGAAAATTGGAGAGCGGTTCGCTGTTTATATCGCTACAACAATAAAGAACTGGAAGAATGGGTTGAACGACTAGAGCAATTAAAAAAGAAAACAAAGGATATATACGTACTGTTTAACAACAATTCAGGTGGGGATGCAGCAGATAATGCGAAACAGCTTATGAAAATGATGAACATTACATATGGTGAGCCGAAGCCGGAGCAATTAAATTTTTTTGAATGATAATAAACAAGAAAGGCACTGTACAAACAGGGGGAATGTACAGTGCCTTTCTATATGAAAAAGAGGGGTAACAATGTTACTGAGCGTTTGGTTGATTCATCAATTGTTGGCTTCATAATAAATGATAATGGTTATCATTATCATTGTCAATGGTTTTTCTAAAAATATATAAAAAACTTTGTATATTTTAAATAGAGATAAAAAAAGAACAGCGATTAATGCTGTTCTTTTCCGTTGACAAATTGTTGTAAATCAAAAGGAGTTATCGCCTGGATAAATTCTTTTGAGATAAGTGTTTGAACGAGAGTGCTCTCAGAGATAGAAGCACCTGTTTTCTTTTCATAAGCTTGTTTTAATAAATCAAGTTTTTCAGCCGTTTCTTTTGGTAATTCAATTGTAAGTGTGTTCATAATTTCTCCCCCTTAGTATTAGAGTACCACTACAGTATAGGAGAGACAAGAAAAGAGAATATGAAATATAAAAAAGGTTACCAAATTTTCAAATGGTAACCTTTTTTATGTATAAGAGTTATTAAGCAATACCGATATACTTTAAAGTTTTTGATGGAGTACTGTGATCAAAGAAGTGTTGTAAAAATGCAATATCAACACCTGATTTGTATGCACAATAACCCCAAGTTTTTCGAAGTGTATGTGAGCTAATCCCTTCTAATCCAACTTCTTTTGCAGCTTTGTTTAAAATGTACCATGCATGTTGTCTCGTAATAGATTTTGTTCCTTTTTGAGATTTTAACAATGGTTCATTACGTTTCCAAGTTTTACGTTCTTTCATGTAGTCTTCGATTGCGTGCTGTAAGTCTTCATTTACAGCAAACCATTTATGTTTCTTCACTTTTTCATTGTAAAATAAAATGGAATGGCGAACATTTTCATTTTCATCGATTACATCACTAACTTTTAATTGTAAGATTTCACTTACTTTTAAGCCAGAATTTACAGCTAATACGAATAATAAGCCATCACGTTTCGAAGATTGTAAAAGTATATTTTTGATAGTTTCTAATTGTTTTTCATTTTGAATAGGTTGTCCTGCTTGTTTCATTTCACGCACTCTCCTCTTTTATATGTGTAAAGGAAAGGATTAACTTGTTTCTTACTATAAAGGGAGAGTGTGAATTTCATGTGAACTCCTAGTGAAATTAAGACAAATTATTTGACTTCTTTTACTTTTTGTAAATTGAAATAGAATACAACACTGTTAGTCGTATTATACACACCGTATTCGGCATGATGGAGGTCTAAAATGTTTTTTACAATAGATAATCCGAGACCAGTACCTCCAGTGTGACGGCTACGTGATGCATCTAGACGATAGAAGCGATCCCAAATTTTTTCAAGACTTTCTTCAGGGATAGGGTTTCCTGTATTTTCGATTTCGACTTTTACGGTATCTTCTGCCTCTATAATAGAGACTTGTATTTTTTCTCCATCTGGCGTATAACGGATTGCATTACTTAGTAAGTTCACAACTACTTGCTCAATGCGACTGCGATTTGCTTTAACAAGTATAGAAGGGTCTGCATCGATGTTCACTTGTAAATGTTTTTCTTCCATGCTAAATAATAATTTTGTGTAGACTTGTTGCGTTAATTCACCGATTGAGAACGTCGTCATATCTAGTTTGTAAGTACCAGATTCCAACTTTGCTAATTCTAACATTTCAACAATCAGCCTGTTCATATTTTCTGTTTCTTCTAAAATAACATCAGTATAATACGAAGTATCCTTACTAACACCATCTTTAATTCCTTCTGCAAAACTTCTAATTACACTCAGTGGTGTTTTTAATTCGTGTGACACGCCAGAAATGAATTCTTTTCTTGTTTTTTCCAATTGACGTTCACGTTCAATATCTTGTTGTAACTTTGTATTAGCGACATTTAATCGATCGATTCGATCTTTTAAATTTACAGATAATGTATTGATACTGCCAGAAAGCCCGCCAATTTCATCGTCAGCTGTAACAGGTAATTTCTCGCTGAAATCAAAATTAGCCATTTTTTTTGTAACACGATTTATTTTAATTAATGGCTTAACAATGATTTTTGAGTAGTAGAAGGATAACAAAATAATAACGAGAAACACGATAATTAAGGCATAAACATAATAATCTTTTAAAACGAGCATCGCTTCATTAACAGGCTGCAAAGATGCTATCGCAAAAGCGTATTCTGTAATCCTTCCATTTTCTATAATCGGTTTTACAAAGATACTATTTTTTATATTTTCTCCACCATCTAATATAAAAGTACTTAATTGGTTCGAGTTAGAAGTGCCCTCTCTAATCATATCTGCGAAATATTGAACGGCTTGTAATGTTTCAATATCATTTGCAAGACGAACCTCAGCTTTGGATGGGAGCTGTAACTTAGTTATAACACCTGTAAAGACGATTCGAGTTGTAGATTTGTATCGGCTTGCAAGTCTGTTCTTAGAAGGGTTACCATTAATTGACTGAAAATCCGAATAGAAATGTTCGTTCTGCCATTGATTATAATTCGTTCCTAATTTTTGTGGTGTGATTATATTATTCTCTTGTACGACTCCATCAACATTGATTATTACATCTTTTTTTAAACCTAAATTTTCGAATTTATTATATTCTTCTGGTGTTAAAAGATTATTGAGTGGAATGGAATACTGTTTATTATTGTTGGGATTAAATACATCGATATAGTAATTGTTATCACTTTTAATAATACCGTTAGAATCCAAAAACTGCATATCTGCATTTGTTTTATCATGAAATTCTTGTTTTAGTTTTCTAACCTGCTCATAACTTTTATCACTTTTATCATAATTATCTACGAATTTTTCAAAAGCAGTTTGGACTGTTTTTACTTTCTTATTAATATAAAATTTCTCTAAAAATAGAGATTGTCCTAGGAAAAAAAGTAGGAATATGATTGTAAATAAAGTGGATGTTAATAAAAATAGTTTAAAGACGATACTTCTGTTTTTCACTGCGTCACCTCTTATGAGAAATACTGTAAATGATTTCTTTATCCCGCCTTAACAGGTAATAAGACTCCTACTTCAAAATTCGGCAAATACAAGGGAGTTAGGCGGGAGATCAACTGCCCGTAAAATCCTGATTGGTTCAACTAATAATCAATGGGGAATGGGAAAAATCCCCACTGATTAAAGTTTCACTTTATTATAACAAACGTTACAAGAAAGTAGAGGGGAGAAATCTGTCTCTTTATAAAATAGTTATTTATAAAAAGTCACATAAAAAGAACTCGCCAGACGTATGACAAGTTCTTTAGTGTATTATTGTTGAATTGCTGCATCTAAAGCGATTTCAATCATTTCGTTAAATGTAGTTTGACGCTCTTCAGATGTTGTTTCTTCGCCAGTGAAGATGTGATCGCTAACTGTTAATACAGATAATGCATTTACACCGTATTTCGCTGCTAATGTGTAAAGAGCAGTTGTTTCCATTTCTACTGCTAATACACCGTAATCTCCAAGTTTTTTAACCATGTCCATGCTTTCACGATAAAACACATCTGCTGTTAAAACGTTACCGACACGAACGTGTAATCCTTTTTCAGTTCCAGCATCGTAAGCTTTCTTTAAAAGATCAAAGTTTGCAGCTGGTGCAAAATCAAATCCTGGGAATGTTAAACGGTTCATATTAGAATCAGTACAAGCCGTCATTGCGATAATAACATCACGAACTTTTACATCTTTTTGAATTGCACCGCAAGTTCCAACGCGAATTAAATTTTTAACTCCGTAGCTTTGGATTAATTCGTTTACATAAATAGAAATAGAAGGAACACCCATACCTGTACCTTGAACAGATACACGTTTTCCTTTATAAGTTCCAGTGAAACCTAACATACCACGTACGTTATTATAGCAAGTAACATCCTCTAGAAATGTTTCAGCGATATATTTTGCACGTAATGGATCACCAGGTAATAGAATAGATTCAGCGATTTCGCCTTGTTTTGCTTCGATATGTACACTCATGAAAAGTCCTCCTTATAATGTATTGATAGAAATCAATATCATTTGCATTATACACTACGAATCCTTTCAATTAAAATCTTTTTATTATTTGTAATATGTGCAAAATAGGAGGATTTCATAAATCATAATCTAGAATATATACCTTAAGAAGTTTTGTATGAACAGAGACAATAAAAATGGTAGGTGATGTTTTGAAAAATCTTGTCATTGGACTTATTGCGTTAGTACTTATTGTGGCAGGAGGATTTTACATAAAAAAATATCAAGAAAACGAAGAGACTGTAGGAGATGTTCAGGAAGTAAAGTGGGATGTGTCAAATGGAAAGGGAAATGAGAAAGTAGATATTTTATTTCAGTTGTTAAACAAAAAGAATAATGAAATTCGTGGTGTAAATGATCAAATTCGGGCAGTGATTGTAGATGGACAGTTAAAACACATACAACAAATTAAACCTACATTTGCAGGGAACGGGTCATATAAGTTATCTTCCAAAATAGCGAAAGACGAAGAATATACAATATTTTTATACGAAGATAAAAATAAGTCCGTAGAGTCATTCGCTAGGAAAGATTTTGGTAGAACGAAAGAGGAGAACAATAAGAAAAAAGTGAAATTTCCAATCGACAGTGTACTTACAAAAAAAATAGGAGAGTATGAAGTTTCTCTTTTATTTGGCGCATTACATCCGAATGAACCAGTTACGTTAACATTTCAGTTTCAAGCGAAAAAGGGTGAAAAATTGAAATTACATTCAGAGAGAGGAGAAGTAGAGTCACTCTATATCGTGGATGAAACGAAGGAGAACTTTTTATACGCTATGCCTGTAGATACGGATGAGCAATTACAATACCGGATTACATTTCCTGCCGAGGGCACGTATAAAATGTGGGGGAATTTCTATATAAATGGTAAGAAGTATGAAAAAGAATTTATTGTACAAGTTCAAAAAAGAAAAAACAGCTAAGAATTTAGCTGTTTTTTCTTTTTCCTATTAATTTTGTTACAGAGAGCATTGTAATTGGTAAAGAATGATTCTTCCTAAATGCTAAATATTTACCGCTCCATGCTGGTTTATATTTTTCTTTAAAATGTCGTAATCCGCTGAAACTATACGTATAACGAACGTTATTAAAGATTGCAGCAGCCACTCGTTCAGACCAGAAAGACTGTGTGGATAAACCAACATTTGAAAGTGGTGCCATACCAATATTAAAGGAGTGGTACTCATTTTCTTTTGCCCATTGGAATAAGTGGATGAAAATTGCGTCCATAATGCCGCTAGGCGCATCTGGATAATATCGCATTAAATCGACAGATAATGATCCGTTTTGATATACGGGCATGAATGTTGTGAATGCAATAATTTTTCCATCCGCATCAGATAATGTTGCGATAGGAGCGCGACTAATATATTCACGATCGAAGTATCCGAGTGAAAAACCTTTCTCTTTTTTTCCACCAAGCCATGCATCTGAAACTTTTCTTAACTCTTCATATAATTCGTCGGAGAAAGGTGGCTCATGAATAGAGAATGTATAGCCTTCTCTTTCAAAACGGTTGAAAGTAGCTCGCATGCCAGCACGTTTCTTTCCTGTTATTGTAAAGGTATTTAAATCAACAACAGCTTCTTCACCGAGCTTAAAGAAGTTATAACCAAAATCGTGATATAAACTCATCCATTTACTTTCAATTTGGTAGAATACACAAATGTATCCAAATCGATCAGCCTCAGCTAAAAACTCTTGCAATACAGTACGATAGGAGGAAGGGTCACCAATTGGATCACCTAGTACAATAAGTCGTTTTCCAGTTATTGAGAAGAGAATGAGTGCTTTTCCATCACTACTGAAAAAGAACTGCTTATCTCCTAAAAAACCTAAATGACTAAGTACATTTCCACCATGTTCATCTAAGAAGTTTTGTAATCTTTTATCATTAGCTGGTTGCCCGGGAAATTCATTTCGATAACGATTTGCAATGAGTGAACCAATTAGTAAAAAAGTAGGAACAAAAAAGGCAGCTGCTAATGCACTTCGTTTCACTTGTGTAATATTACGAACGACAAAATCAGGTTTGAAAGCTTCCTTTGCACCTGCAAATAAAATACCTAAGTTTTTATATAAATATAACGTTACAAGTAGGAATATAAAAACTTTTACGATATCGGAAAGTGAGACTTCCATTTTCTCACGTACAAACCTTTTACGAAGCATATACAATACAGCGAGTACGATTAATAAAATAAACGTTTCTTCAACATCAATTCCTTTTAGTGTATTAAAAATAGCCGCTCCAATTAAAGAAACAATCGTCATATAATAAGAACGTTTTGTTCCGTAATATATCCCCCGTGAAAGAATGAGTAGGAGAATACCGAATGTTAGTGATAAGCTAAAAGAAAATTGAATAAGGTGTTTTGGAGCTAGAATATGTAAGGCGTGTGCCCGATTTATACTTGTCGGTAGAATGGTTGATAAAATAACCATTAAGCCAGCAAATACTGTTAAAGCAGCAGATGCCCAAGAACCTAACTTTCCTAGAAAGTCACGCTGCAAGGTCCATATAACACCAGTTGTCTCTAATGCAGGCGCAATAAAAGGTTTATCTTCAAACTTTTTAATGGCTACTCCTGTCATTTCAAAAGCTGCAAAAATGAGACCAAGGCAGAATGGTAAGATGTAATAGACGAGACGATATAATAACATAGCAGGGAGTAAAACACCTGTATCGATGCCGTATTGCCCAAGCCCAGTTAAGAAGACAAGGTCAAATGATCCAAGGCCACCAGGAACAAGACTAACGACACCAGCTAAAGCAGCAATGACATATACGCCTAAAAACTTTTGGAATTCGATTTCAATGCCAAATAATAATAATATGACGTACATAACAATACCAGCAGATACCCATTCGACTAATGAAACTAATGAGTATAAAACGGTTGGGTTCTTCTCCTCTTCTTCTTGTCCCTCTGTTTGCGTCGCTTTTCTATTTTTTAATTTAGAAAACCCGATATATATAGGAACGAAAAGAGCAAAGAAGATAAGAACAGGCCATAGCCATGGTTTTTCATGCAAAATAAATCTCGTGTCTAATATTCCGATAAGACCAAGAAATGAAAGAATGGCTAATCCATTAATAAAGGCAGTTGTCATCCAAGCGATACTTTTAATAAGTTTTCCATTTTCTTTTATGTATGGACGATAAAGCATTGTGCGTACGCCGGCTCCAACGAGACCACCAAACCCGATAAATCCATTTAAAGTATTAGCAATCCACGAGATACGGAAAATCTTTTGGACAGGAATATCAGCTTTTAAGTAACGAAGCATAACATAGTCATAAAAGAACATTGTTGATACAGCGAATGCACCAAGTGTAATTGCTAAAAAGACTCCTCCAGTTGGAATGTTTTTAATTGTATCAATCGCTTCTAAAAAAGAAATGCCCGCTAATTCTTTTTTTGCTTGAAAGAATACAATTGTTAATACAACAAATGGGAAGATAATTTTCCCGATTTGTAAGAAACGTTTCCATGAAAACGACATAAATACAACTCTCCTTGTGTAAGAAAACTGAGACAATAATATTATTATGACAAACTTCAAGAAAAATAAAAAGGTAAATTCCTGTATAGGGGAGCTATTTTTTATATAGGTATATTTAAAAGAATATTTTGTTTATCAGAAAATTAAGTTAGAATAAGATAAAAGAAGGAGGAGGGGGGAGTATATGATTATAAAAGGTTATGTAGGATATGAGTTAGAAAAAGCGAAACCTAATACATCAGAGGATTTTTTTAACAGATCTGAAGTGACATATATATTAAATGATAAAGAGAAAACTTTTTCGGTTTTATACGTTCGATATTTTGAAGAAGTTTTACAAGAAATTACTCCTTTTGAAGGAAATCCAGTGTATAAAGTAGAAGAACAAAACATATATTTGCGCGATATTGTAGCGATATGTTGTTTAGTGAAAGATAGGGAGCTTCGTGCGCAAAAACGTTTGTATTTAAATAATATGGAAGAATTTCAACAATATTTTGATGAAGGAACGGTGTTGAAAGTACAAGAAATATTGGCTGAATTACATAAAAATAAAAGAGTAGAAATAGTGTGAAATGGCAAAGGAGAGAGAAAAATGTCTAATTTGATGGTTGAAAATCAAACAGAACAAGTTTCTATATTTTTAGAAGATGCTATTCATTTAATAACCAATTATGTAAATTATCATACGTTGCCTTCTTTATTAGAGGAGACACCGGCAGGGAACGAGCAATATTATAAAGGGTTATTAGCATCAATGAGACGACTTCTCGTTTTTTGCGAAGAAGGACATGATGCATGTTTTGTCTTGTTGAATAGTCAGCCATTTCGAAAAACAGCAGCTGAAAAAATTTTATATAAGATTTACCATCAAGTAATTGCAGAGTTTTTTTCACCGAAGAGTGATTATTGGTATGAAAATAGTCGGTCTGCATATACCGGAAAAAATTCTATCGTTTTTCAACAAACACCACCTGCATCATTGGGGCAAGTGATGAAGAGTTTAGAAGGTAAATTTCAATTGATGCGTGAAGAACTAGAATATTATGAGACGGATTATCAGACAAAGATGTTACACAAATATTGATTGCGGAAAAGAAGCTAAGGTGACTTAGCTTCTTTTCCTTTTGTACAGTTATATAAGGGATTTTCATTGAATATAGTTAAGTGGATAGCATTAGGGAGGTGCAACATGAATCAGCAAGGTGTATTTACAGATTACTTTCATGAAGTAGAAAATTGGTGTGAAAGTGTTCTTCACGTATTAGATAGCCGCGCAATGGAAGTGTATGATGTCCATATGCTTGCTTATAAAATTCAGACGTTGTTAGAGCGTATGAAAGAGCATGAGTATGAAACAGATGCAGAGTTTATGTATGAAATAAGTGATGATGTAGAACACATTCAGCATCACTTGCAGGAAGTATTTATGCAAGAAGAAGAGGAATATGAATTATATGAAAGAGGGGATAGCGAACGAGCTGTTCCAATTGGAGGACATACACTCCCACCATTACCTTATCCGTATAATGCGTTAGAACCGTATATTTCTAAAGAAATTATGATGTTACACCATGATAAACATCATCGGAGTTACGTGGAAGGGTTAAATAAAGCAGAGAAGATGATGGAAGAAGCGAGAAAAACAAATCAATTTGATTTAATTAAGCATTGGGAGAGAGAAGCGGCTTTTCATGGGTCAGGTCATTACTTACACACGATATTTTGGAATAACATGAAAAAAGACGGTGGTGGAAGTCCAAGAGGTGCTTTTTCACAACAAATCGAACAAGATTTTGGGAGCTTTTTACGTTTCCAAAAACATTTTACAGAAGCGGCCTCTAAAGTAGAAGGTTCAGGCTGGGCAATTCTCGTTTGGGTGCCCCGGTCTGGAAGGTTAGAAATTTTGCAAAGTACACTTCATCAATTATTTACACAATGGGATACGATACCACTCCTTGTACTAGATGTCTGGGAACATGCGTATTATTTACAATACCAAAATCGAAAAGATGAATATATTAAAAACTGGTGGAATGTTGTAAATTGGCCTGATGTAGAAAAAAGGTTTGAAACTGCGAAACAAATTGAATGGACACCATATTAGACGCAAATTCTCTGCGTCTTTTTTAATGAAAGCAGAAGGAAGATTTCGTTCATATTTTAAAAGGCCAAGCATACACTTGTACAAAAAGTGCCAAAAGGACGTGGGGGGAAATATGAGACGAATTTGTGTAATCATTACGCTTCTTATTATGTACGCAAGCGTTATGCCAATTCCTACATATGCAAAGATGAACAGCAATGTCAGTGCTCGAAATGCTGTATTAATGGAGCAACAGTCTGGTCGTGTATTATACGGAAAAGCAGAACATGAACCTCAAAAAATTGCTAGTATAACAAAAATTATGACTGCCTTGTTAGCTGCTGAATCAGGGAAGATGAAAGAAATGGTGTCAGTTAGCAATGAAGCGGTGAGGGTGGAAGGATCAGCAATCTATTTAAAGCCTGGACAAAAAGTGAAGTTAGAAGATTTAGTATACGGACTCATGCTTAGATCTGGTAATGACGCAGCGCAAGTAATTGCTGAAAGTGTGGGTGGGAGTATAGATGGATTCGTATATTTAATGAATGAAAAGGCGAAAGAAATTGGAATGAAAGATACTCACTTCTCAAACCCTCATGGTTTAGATGGAGATGGATCACATTATTCGTCGGCTTACGATATGGCGTTATTAACGAAGTATGCAATGGGAAACGAGTCATTTAAAAAAATCTTTGGAACAAAAACGTATAAATCCGATTCTTGGGATTACCCGTGGAAAAATAAACATAAGTTGGTAACGTCTTATTATGAATTTGCAACAGGAGGAAAAACAGGCTTTACGAAGAAAGCAGGAAGAACGCTTGTTACAACGGCATCAAAAGATGGACTAGATTTAATTGTCGTAACTTTGAGTGCTTCTAGTGATTGGGATGATCATATGAATCTATTTGACAAAGGATTCGAACGTTTCAAGCAAACGAAAGTTTTAGGACAAGGAGCAATTGCTGAAATAAATGAAAAGAAGTATGCCAACCATGTTTATACGAAAAATAGTTTTTCCGTGCCGTTAACTGAAGAGGAAAGAAAGAACGTGTTATTAAAAGTTGAACTGGATAAAAGTATAACGCTTGAGGATGGAGTAAAGGTTGGAAAGACAGATGTTTATGTTGGCAATGAGAAAGTTGGAGAACGGAATTTATTTTATAGTAAACGGAAGTTAGTAGCTACAACGGGACTTTACTGGAATAATGTGAAAGAAATTTTTTCTTACATGATAGGTGTTGGGAACGATGGTTAATCTCGTATGGGTAGCGATGGCTGTCATTGGGATTGTATACGCCATGATAAATGGAACGATGGAAGAAGTGAATAAGGCTGTATTTGACGGAGCAAAAGATGCAGTAACGATTTGTATAGGACTTATTAGTGTTTTAGTATTTTGGCTTGGTTTAATGAAAATTGCAGAGGAAGCCGGATTGTTAAAAAAATTAGTTTCGCTTTTTATGCCGATAGTAAAAAGGTTGTTTCCAGAAATACCAAAGGACCATCCGTCCATGGGATTTATTCTATCAAATATGATGGCAAACTTTTTTGGTCTAGGTAATGCAGCAACCCCTCTTGGTATTAAAGCGATGGAACAACTAAAAGAGTTAAATGGAGGAAAGGATTCGGCGAGCCGTTCTATGGTGACGTTTCTAGCATTAAATACATCAGCTATTACATTAATTCCTACGACAGTCATTTCAATTCGAATGACGTATGAATCAGCCAATCCTACTGAAATTGTTGGGGTAACATTTATTGCACAAGTACTTTCTATGATTGGAGCGATTTGGATTGACCGCTATTTTTACCGAAGAAGGAGTAGAAAGGGGCGGAAAAAATGAGTATTGTAAATACAATTTCCTTATGGGTAATCCCTTGTGTAATTGGTTTTATCCTTTTATATGGCACGATAAAGAAAGTGCCGACGTATGAATCGTTCGTTGAGGGAGGAAAAGAAGGGATTCAAATTGCAATTTCCATTTTACCGTTTATGGTTGGAATGCTTGTTTCTATTTCTATATTCCGATCTTCAGGTGCGCTAGATGCAATGATATCAGTAATGAAGCCAATGCTAGATTTAATTCATGTTCCAGCAGAAATCGTTCCATTAGCACTAATACGCCCTATTTCAGGTTCTGCTGGTCTAAGTATTACGACTGATTTAATTGCCACATATGGGCCAGACTCATTCATTGGGAGATTAGCTTCTACGATGCAAGGGAGTACAGATACGACTTTTTATATTTTAACAGTATACTTCGGAGCTGTTGGTATTAGAAAAATGGGAGATGCATTAAAAGTAGGTCTTTTTGCAGATTTAATCGGAATTATTTGCTCGATTGTCTTTGTTTCCCTATTGTTTCAGTAAAGCTATTCATTTTTTATGCTATTTCGCGTATAATACGTATACGACCACTATTAAGGTGTAGCTTAATAGTGGTTTTTTTATGTGGTATTTTTGACAAAATGATGAACTTTTATTGTGAGAAATATGAAAAATATGGACAATAATAAAGGATAAAAACATGATTTGACCTTTATATGTTTAATATCATCGCTATGTTGTTTAAGTGAGATGGAGCGAATAACCGTAAAGCGTATGCGGTTGCCAAGTCTTTCTAATGTAAGGTAAGATAAATTCGAGGTGAAAAAAAGAAATGGAACGATTACAAAAAGTGATTGCGCAAGCAGGTATTGCATCGAGAAGAAAGGCTGAGGAATTAATTCAGCAAGGAAAAGTGAAAGTTAACGGAAAAATAGTAAAAGAGTTAGGAACAAAAGTAACTCCTCAAGATAAAGTAGAAGTAAATAACATCCCTCTTGAAAAAGAAGAACCTGTTTATTTTTTACTATATAAACCAACTGGTGTAATTTCAAGTGTATCAGATGATAAAGGTAGAAGTGTTGTAACAGACTTTTTCCCTGAAATTACACAACGTTTATTCCCAATCGGACGTCTAGATTATGATACGTCAGGAGTATTATTAATGACAAACGACGGGGACTTCGCAAATATATTAATGCATCCTAAATATAAAGTTGAAAAAACGTATGTTGCAAAAATAAAAGGCCCATTAACAGGTGAGAAAATTCGCATGTTAGAACGCGGTGTTGCACTAGAAGACGGTAAAACAGCACCAGCACATGTGAAAATTATTTCTTGGGACAAGCGTAAAGAAATGGCTATTGTACAATTAACAATTCATGAAGGACGTAACCGTCAAGTACGTCGTATGTTTGAAGCGTTAGACTGTAAAGTAGTGAAATTAAAACGTGAACGTTATGCTTTCTTAGAAGTAGGAAACCTGCGACCTGGTGATGCGAGAGAATTGACACCACATGAGGTGAAACAATTACGCGCGCTTGCTTCTACAAAGCCAAGATAAGCTATAGAGTTAAAAATTCACCAGTGGAGTGCTCTGCTGGTGATTTATTCAATACAACATTTACAGAAGATAATACATAACATTTACCGAGGAGAGGAGAGGTAATATGAAGAAAAATCGCTTATTATTTCGCGTTATTATTCTACTCATTTTATGTGGTGCTGTAGGATTTACCCTTTATCAAGGATTCTTTGCTAATAAAGAGAAAATGCAAATCGGAAAAGAAGCACCTAACTTTGTTGTGACGGATTTAGAAGGGAAGAAAATTGAACTAAAAGATTTAAAGGGAAAAGGTGTATTTTTAAACTTTTGGGGTACGTGGTGTAAACCTTGTGAAAAAGAAATGCCTTATATGAATGAATTATATCCAAAGTATAAAGAAAAAGGCGTTGAAATCATAGCGTTAGATGCAGATGAAACGGATATTGCAGTAAAGAACTTTGTGAACCAATATGGTTTGAAATTCCCAGTTGCTATTGATAAAGGACAAAAGATTATAGGAACATATGGAGTAGGTCCATTACCGACAAGCTTTTTGATTGATAAAGATGGAAAAGTAGTGGAGCAAATTATAGGTGAACAAACGAAAGAACAATTAGAAGGGTATTTAAAGAAAATTACTCCGTAATAAAGAAAGCCTTTACATAAGAGGTGCGTGTCTATAGTGCCTCTGGTTTAAAAATTCTGAGTATTGCGGTAACTCGAGGTTAGAATATACAATAGTACATATAGAGACAGGGCGGTGAGAGTGTTGAAAGAAATTAAATGTGAATGTGGACATGTTAATCCGATAGGAACCGTTTTTTGTGAAGCTTGCGGGAAACCATTTGAAAGCAATGAAAATGCAAAACTATTGGATATGCGCTATGAGGGGAGTGCACGGAGATCTCTCACGCAAACAAAAACGATAGTCGATAAAATTTGGAGCTTTTTCTCTTCTGTAAAAGTGGGTGTATGGCTAATCGTAATAACTTTAGCTGCATCAGCGATAGGAACTATTTTTCCGCAAGAAATGTACATAACTCCAGGGATTGCACCAGCTGAATATTATAAACAAGAATACGGATTTTTAGGGCAATTATACTATCAATTAGGATTTAATAATTTATACGGTTCATGGTGGTATATGATTTTGATTGCTTCTATCGGTATTTCACTTGTGATATGTAGTTTAGACCGCGTTATTCCACTTTATAAAGCTTTAAAAAAGCAAGGCGTAAAAAGACATCCTAGCTTTTTAAAGAGACAGAGATTATATGGGACTGGTACACCGAAAGATGGTGACCTGGAAAGAGTGCAAAAGAATTTAAAGAAAAGAAACTATAACGTGAAAGTGGAAGACGGAAACGTTTTAGCAGAAAAGGGACGCTTCTCGCGTTGGGGTCCATATGTAAATCATATCGGTCTTATTATCTTTTTATTCGGTGCGATGCTTCGTTTTTTACCGAGTATGTACGTAGACGAAGCACTTTGGTTACGTGATGGTGAAACGAAAGAAATACCAGGGACGGATGGACAATACTACTTAAAAAACGAGAAATTTATAAAAGAAGTTTATGATAAAAGTAAGGACAAGGAAGTTTTTGAGGAAGCGATTGATCGTGTAGGCGATAAAATGATTGCGAAAAACTTCCAAACGAATGCTGTATTATATAAAGCTGTGGGCGAAAATATAGCAGGGCAAAAACCAAAGTTGGAAAAAGTAAAAGAAGCGGAAATTCGAGTAAATGAACCACTGAAATTTGATCAATTTGCAGTGTATCAAGTGGATTATAAAGAAAGTGAATTTAAAAGTATGTCCTTCAACTTGCAAAATAAAGAAAATAATCAAAAATGGGGACCGATTAAAGTAGATTTAACGAATCCTAAGGAAAAATATGATTTAGGAAATGGTTATTCTCTAGAACTATTAAGCTATTTTCCTGATTTTTATTTCGATGAGAATGGAAAACCAAATACAAAAACGAAATTACCGAACAATCCTGCATTTGTATTTAAAATGTTTACACCTGAAACACCAGATGGTGAAGTGAGTTTTGTTGGTATTCAGCAAAATATAGAACCTGATGGAAACAACAAATATAAAATGTCGTTTGCAGGTGTTGAAATGCAAAATGCAACAGCACTTACTGTAAGAAAAGATTTAACGCTTTGGATTCTCGGTATTGGAGGGTTTATATTTATGGTTGGTGTCATTCAAGGTATGTATTGGAATCATCGCCGTATTTGGATACAACGTGTTAATGATGAATGGTGGATTGCAGGGCATACGAATAAAAATTGGTTCGGTTTAAAGAAAGATATTGAAAGAGTAATAGAAGGTACAGCAATTCCACAGCCAAATGATAAAGTAATCGATAAAAAAATTAGTTAAGGTGGGGAAACGATATGGTGCAAATAAGTAGTAACTTTCTCTTTACCGCATTTATTTTATATTTAATTGCGACTCTATTTTTTGGTGGAGCCATTAAAGAAAAGGGTCATAAATGGGCAAATGTAGGAATAACAATTACAATTTTAGGGTTTATAGCACAAACAGTATATTTTGTTACAAGGTGGATCGCATCAGGGCATGCACCAGTTAGTAACTTTTTTGAATTCGGTACATTTTTCGGCATGATGCTTGTAGGAGCATTTATTGTAATGTATTTTATGTACCGTGTAAGTATAATTGGACTATTTGCATTACCAGTTGCGCTTTTATTAATTGCCTATGCAAGTATGTTTCCGAGGGAAATATCTCCGCTTATTCCATCTTTAAAAAGTAATTGGTTACATATTCACGTGACGACTGCAGCAGCAGGACAAGCAATTTTAGCGATTAGTTTTATTACGGGCGTTATGTATTTATTAAAAAATGTAGATCAATCAACGAGAAGTAAACGGACATTTTGGCTAGAGACGGTAGTATTTACACTTGTTTGTACAGTTGGATTTATTGGAGTAACAACGGTATTTTCTAGTATGAAATATGAAGCGAAGTTTCAATGGGTTGATAAAAATGAACAGCAACTGGAAATGAAGTACAATCTTCCGGCTTTAGTTGGACCGCATGAAGGGAAGTTACTGACAGAAAATAAATTAGAACCGGCAGTTGAAGTTCCAGCGATTGTAAATGCGAAGAAATTAAATACTGTTATTTGGTCAGTGTTAGTTGGAACATTACTTTATATTGTATTAAGACTTGTTTTACGGAAGCGAGTATCGGCAGCACTTCAGCCGTTAGTAAAGAATACGAATAGTGATTTACTAGATGAAATCGGATATCGATCTATTGCAATTGGATTCCCAGTTTTCACATTAGGAGCGTTAATTTTTGCAATGATTTGGGCTCAAATAGCGTGGACGCGTTTTTGGGGCTGGGATCCGAAAGAGGTTTGGGCACTTATAACGTGGCTCTTTTATGCTGCAGTACTACATTTACGATTATCTAAAGGGTGGCATGGAGAGAAATCAGCTTGGCTTGCAGTAATTGGTTTTGCAATTATTATGTTTAACTTTATTGTAGTAAACTTAATTATTGCCGGTTTACATTCATATGCATAGAGAAATAAAATAGGAGAGTGCATGTCACTTTCCTATTTTATTTTTGTCAACTTTTCTTCTTTTTTGAGAAAAACATGACAAAGTAGCGGTTGATTTTGTAAAATGATGTCGAGGACATTATATACTGTTCAAAAAAAATACATAGTTTTGGAAAAAAATTGAACAAAATTTATTATTCTTGTGAAGCATAATATGGGAAGTGAAACATTTAGAAGATTGCTTAAATAAACGAGAATAGCGCAACATAATAGTAAAGAAGGGTAGGTGTGAACCGCTGAAGTGAGAGTACGCAGCGGGTAGAGATGGAAAATGAATCAAGAATTTTAATTGTAGATGATGAGGATCGTATTCGTCGTTTATTGAAAATGTACTTAGAAAGAGAACAATACACAATTGAAGAAGCAGATAATGGTGATACAGCTTTAGAAATGGCGTTACAAAATGATTACGATTTAATCTTATTAGATCTTATGATGCCTGGTAAAGATGGCATTGAAGTATGTAAAGGGGTTCGTGAGAAGAAAGCGACACCAATTATTATGCTGACAGCAAAAGGTGAAGAAGTAAATAGAGTACAAGGATTTGAAGTTGGAACAGATGATTATATTGTAAAGCCATTTAGTCCACGTGAGGTCGTGCTACGTGTGAAAGCGGTATTACGTCGTGCTGTACCAACAACATTCTTTACACAAGATACAACGACAAAAGATGTTACTGTATTCCCGCACTTAACAATTGACAACGATGCACACCGTGTTACTGCAGATGGTAATGAAGTAAACTTAACGCCGAAAGAATATGAGTTACTATTATTTTTAGCGAAAGCTCCTGATAAAGTATTCGATCGTGAGCAACTGTTAAAAGAAGTATGGCAATATGAATTCTTCGGAGATTTACGTACAGTTGATACACATGTAAAGCGTTTACGTGAGAAGTTAAGCAAAAAATCACCAGATGCAGCGAAAATGATTGTTACTGTTTGGGGTGTAGGTTACAAATTTGAGGTTGTGAACGACTGATGCTTTGGAGAAGTGTAGTAGGGAAGTTATGGATGACCATATTACTTCTCGTTTCGTTTGTTCTTGGATTTGTTGCGATTTTACTTTCACAGTTTTTTAGAACGTATTATGTTGATATGAGTGAAGCTAGGCTTCAAAAAGTCGCAACAAGTGTTTCAGAGTTAATTGAAGAAGGTGCCGATGTAAAAACGATTGAGAATATCGCTTACAAATTCTCTGATCCACTTTCAAGGATTATTATTGTAGAAGATGGTAAAGAAATCTCTTCTTCACCGAAACAAGAAGGCTTAGTCACTCTTACAATGGATGACTTAAAAGAAGATAAAGAATTAGCGGCTGTGTTTACAGACAAAAAAGAAATTAAGAATAACATTAGAAAAGCCTCTAATAGTAGAAAAAATAAAAATACTGAAAATGATATTATGATTGTCGGAAAACCAGTGCAATCAAAAAATCAAAGTGCAGTGTTTGTATACGAATCTTTACAAGTGCCGATACAAGGTATGGAAAGAACGACTGATTTTATATTCTTATCAGCAGGGATTGCGATTATATTAACAACTTTCTTTGCATTCTTCTTATCTACTCGAATTACAGCACCACTTCGTAAAATGCGTGAGGTTGCTTTTGAAGTGTCGCGTGGGAAGTTTGATGCGAAAGCCCCTATGGTATCTCAGGACGAGATTGGTGAGCTTGCAACGGCCTTAAATCAAATGGGGAAACAGTTGAAGTTTAATATGAATGCCCTGCAGCAAGAGAAAGAACAGTTAGCAAGTATTTTGAGTAGTATGGCAGATGGGGTTATTACATTAAATCAAGAAGGTGAAGTTGTAGTAATCAATCCGCCGGCTGAACATTTCTTACAAGTTTGGCAAGAAGAAAAAGAGATAGAGCTCAGTAAAAAACTGCCTTCTGAACTTGTTGAACTATTCCATCTCGTTGTAGAAAGCGAACAACAACAAGTTGTTGAAATTAATTTACAAAAAGGGAACTATGTAGTTCTTATGACGCCGCTCTACAATCAAACGAAAATTCGCGGGGCTGTAGCAGTACTGCGAGATATGACGGAAGAACGTCGTCTTGAAAAGATGCGTCAAGACTTTATTGCGAATGTATCGCATGAACTTCGTACACCGATGGTCATGCTGCAAGGGTATAGTGAAGCAATTTTAGATGATATTGTGCAAACGAAAGAAGAAATTAATGAGTTTGTTCAAATCATTTATGATGAATCCGTTCGTTTAGGTAAACTTGTAAATGAATTATTAGATTTAGCACGCATGGAAAGTGGTAATGTAGAGTTACATATAGGTGAAGTGGACATACATCCGTTTGTTGAAAAAATTGGTCGTAAATTCCAAGGGATTGCAAAGGATAAAGAAGTTGAACTAACAGTTGATTTCAAAAATCCAATTGAACAATACCCGTTTGATGCAGATCGTATGGAACAAGTATTGACGAATTTAATTGATAACGCAATACGTCATACGAACGCAGGCGGACATGTAACACTTGTAATTGATACGAAAAATAATGGTCTCATTTTTGAAGTACAAGATTCGGGCGTTGGTATTCCAGAAGAAGATATTCCATTTTTATTTGATCGTTTCTATAAAGCTGATAAAGCAAGAACACGTGGAAAAAAAGGTGGAACAGGACTCGGGCTTGCGATTGCGAAAAATATTGTTCAAGGCCATGATGGTAAAATTTCTGTATCAAGTGTTGTTGGAGAAGGAACTACATTCTCTGTCTATTTACCGAATCGTATAATTTAGATATACGTTTTTAAAGTTGATAATGAATAAAGTTCTGCTGTTTTTTATTTTTTTGTAAACTCAATTAAATAAAGAATGGTAGAACTTTTTTCTATGTTGCTCGAATAAAGAATAACAAGAGAGGTGCTGTGAAGAAATGAAATTATATACAAAAACAGGAGATAAAGGAACGACAAGTGTAATAGGTGGTAGGGTTGATAAAGATGATATCCGTGTGGAAGCGTATGGAACAATAGACGAGGCGAATTCTCATATCGGATATGCAATGACTAAACTACAAGGCGGGCCTTTCGGAGATATTTACAATGAACTTGAAACGATTCAACATGAACTATTTGATTGCGGGGGAGACTTGGCGATAGTAGGTGAGAAGATACCTTATAAAGTAAAAATTGAAATGGTCGAAAACTTAGAAAGTAGGATTGATTCGTATATAGAAGAAGCACCGCCGCTAGAGCGCTTTATTTTACCAGGTGGAAGCGAGTCGGCAGCTGCTATTCATATTGCACGTACAGTTGTAAGGCGAGCAGAACGATGTATCGTGTCCTTACAAAAAGAAGGAAAAATAAATGAAGTTGTTCTAAAGTATGTAAATAGATTATCTGACTATTTATTTGCAGTAGCTAGAGTAATAAACGCTCGATTACAAGTAAAAGATGTAGAGTATAATCGCAGTGCAATCGTTTTTCGTGATAAGAAAGAGAAGGAAGTGGAGTGATTCACTTTCTTTTTTGTATACTTTTTTCTGTAATATACCAAAATAGAGAAGGTATGGTGGTAATTAGAAAACGGAGGATGTATATGAAAGTTTTAAAATACGGCGTTATGTTATTGACAGTACTGTTTTTATCTCAATTACATGTGTACGCAGAGGGAAATCAATGGGCATGGCCTGTTGAAGGACAGATAAGTGATTATTTTGGGACAAGACACGGAAAACACTACGGTATAGATATAGCGGCACCGATCGGCACGCCTGTGTCAGCTATTCAAGAAGGGAAGGTAACAAAGTCTTATTATTCAAGTAGTTATGGAAACGTTATATTTATTAAACATGGAGAATATGAGGCTGTGTATGCACATTTAAATAAGAGATATGTAGTTCAAGGGGATTATATTTCAAAAGGAGAAAAAATTGGAGAAGTAGGGAACACGGGAGAATCGCGAGGTGCACACTTACATCTAGAACTTCATCAAGGAAGATGGACGATGGCGAAAAAGAATGCGATGAACCCATTGCTTGTTTTAAGTGAACAAAGAAATGAAGTTGTTTCTTCATCATTATATGTCGTACAAAAAGGGGATACTTTAGTTAGTATTGCACGGAAATTTAGTATGACACTTAAGGAAATTAAAGAAAAAAATGGATTGCAGCAAGAGCTAATTTATCCTAATCAACAATTATATGTTAAGTAAAGGCAACGTCTCAAAAATTAAACTTTGAATATTCTTAAATAAGGTTCAATGTAAATGAAATTATATGGGCGCTTCTCCTAGAAGTATTGAGTGAATTAGAGTATCTATATTTAAAAGAAAACCGTCCCAAAATTTATTTTGGGACGGTTTCTTTTACCAAAAAATAAAGACACATATAAATCCAGAAATAGCTAAATAGCTATATAAGTAAAAAACTTTTGTTCTTGTTTTCTCTTTTGTTCGAAACAGTACGATAGTCGGTTCAATTAAACCGATTGTCAAACAAAGTAGGCCAAGAAGCATACAACCAATCGAAATAGAATACAGGGCGATTTGTGGTGCTTGAAATGGAATCATCCATTTTAATAAAAATGCAATAAGTGCAGTGTAACAAATGCTACCGATGTATTTATTCAGTGGTGTATTAGAACGAAAGCCAGGAAGTTTTTTTAAGAAAGAGCGGGAAACAACTTCTGTTTGTAAAGATGTATGCTCTTCAATAATTTTTTGAGCTTCTTTTCCTTTTTGAAAAAGAGATAAGATCCAATTTCGCTCACCCTGAAAAATAAATTGAGAAGTTGTCAAATAGTGATCAATCTTCACTTTACTCCAACTCTTCCACGGATGACGCTCACACAATTTTAATTTACTTTCTGTTTTCTTATCATACTGATAAATACTGATGCCATCTTCATCGAAAGTAGCATAGTATGTCTCGTTTGAGAATGTGCCTAAATCAATTGGGCAGTAGAAAAGTAATTCTTTTTTTAAGTAAAAGTATTCTTTTCTTAAGTTTTTTTTCATTGCTTCTCGAATAGAATGTCTCTTTTCTTTTTTCATGACATTTCCTCCATAACTCAGAAAATGTTCTTATCTTAACAATTCAATATCTTATCACTTTTAATTATATATGACTAGGTAATTCAAAAGAGAAATGCCGAATAATAAAAAATATGGATTGTATTGTAAAATATTTCGCAATTCATTTGTTGTTACGAAAAATAAATAACTAATTTTAAATAAGTTACAATTTTTTAGTTCACAATGTTATGAGGTTGTTGTATAATGAAGGGGAAAATAGAATATCGGTCTATCTTCGGGGCAGGGTGAAAATCCCGACCGGCGGTGATGAACTATTTATGATTTTGTTCTAAGCCCGCGAGCCGTTAAGGCAGGATTTGGTGTGATTCCAAAGCCGACAGTATAGTCTGGATGGGAGAAGATGGAGGTTCAAGCGTTCAAAAAAGATATGGATTTGAACGTCTGTTTGATGTGCCTTAAATTCTCCCTTTGTGTAAAACACAAAGGGTTTTTTCGTTCTATGAAAAAATAGGCATAGCAGAACCTTTCCACTTTCCATGAGATGATCGATGGAAAAGGAGAGAGAAAGATGAAACAAAAAAACAGTGTAGTGCAGATGGTGAGTGTAGCGATGCTAAGTAGTATTGCATATTTACTAATGATGTTGGATTTCCCGTTCCCAGGGCTTCCGCCATTTTTGAAAATTGATTTTAGTGATGTACCAGCTCTAATTGCAGCAATTATCTTTGGACCAGTAGCAGGAGTGATTGTAGAGGCGATAAAGAACATTTTACATTACGGGATTCAAGGAAGTTTAACAGGAGTACCAGTTGGAGAAATTGCAAACTTTATTGCAGGATGTTTATTTATTGGACCAGCAGCTTTCTTATTTAGAAAGTATCGTACTGTGAAGAGTTTAACGACAGGATTAATGCTAGGGACAATTACAATGGCACTTATTATGAGTGTATTAAACTACATCATCATATTCCCGGCTTACACTTGGTTTTTAAATTCACCGGCTATGTCTAGCGAAGCTATCAGAACAACGGTTGTAACGGCAATCTTACCATTTAATTTAATTAAAGGAATTGTTGTAACAATTGTATTTGTAGCATTATTCTCACGCCTGAAAGTATGGGTGTTTGCAAAAATGAAAAATGCATAATATATATTAAAACCATTAGTAGTGTGGAACTACTAATGGTTTTTTATTAAGGAAAATAAAATTTAGATACAAAAAACGCCCCTCATCAATATGAGGGGCGTTTTTTGAAGTTAATAAAAGACTATTCGAATTTTAAAGCGTCTCCGTCGAATGATTCGTCAGCAACTTTAATTGAGTCAGTTGGACAGCCTTCGAATGCATCCATCATATCTTCAATTAATACATCTGGAATTTCAACGATACCTTGGTTATCGTCTAATGTTACAAATGCAATACCTTCATCATCATAGTCATAAATGTCTGGTGCAGCAGCGCCACAAGCACCACATGCAATACAAGTATCTTTATCAACGATTGTATATTTTGCCATCTTTTTTCCCTCCTGATAATATGTATGTGAAAAGCTCGCCATAAAAATTATAACCTTATTGTAAAACGGTTTGTGAAACTTTTCAACATAAAATTATAATGATAATGCTTATCAATTAGAGTGTCAACTTATTTTTGAATTATGTCATAAGATTTTCAAAATACGTAAATGTGATTTCGTTTGATACAATAGAATATATACAAGTATATAGTTCTTATATGATAAGTTTAATGAGCGACAGTAGATAGTGTAATTGTACTGAAAAGAATGAAGTTAAGATTGGAAGGTGGAAGCGGTCATGCAAATACAATATACTTTGTTGCATTGTTTAAAACAATTGAATGGTGAAAGAACCGTTTCTTCTATTTATTATTTACTAAAGGGCAAACGTTCTTCGCAAACTTTACAAGATGGAAATATGTTCCGGATTTCTTTTTTATTCGGAATATATAAATCATTAAATAGAAATGACTATGATGGTGAAGTTGTAAAGTTGTTGCAAGCGGATTTTATTCAAGAAATACATGAAAATACATATGTGTTAACACCTACGGGTAAAATGCAGTTACATAAATGGGAGGAAGTTTATGCTTTTCCAGCACATTTGCATGGTTTACATTATGGTGAATTAGGTGAAACATTTTGGAAAAGATTATCATTGATTATTCAAACCATATCAAATTTACAACAGAATAATACGAAGTTTATCCCAATTCAACAAGATACAGAAATAATGATGTGGGTAAAACGTTTTCTAACAGGAAGGCCATATAAAAGAAGTGAGTTGGCGAGGAAACTATGGACGGAAGTACATAATCTTTTGGAAAAGAGTAATGCGATAGAAGCGACGATTGTAACATATCGACTAACGGGCTATGAACGTATTGGTTGTACATTGCAACAATTAGCAGAAATTACGAAACAAGATATATTCAGGGTGTATTTTTTATTTTGGGGTACAATGCATTTCTTTATACAAGAAGTTCGTGATAAAGAAAATGAATTTCCACTATTAGCTGAAATTATATCTTATCCAAATGAGAGAGCTGAATTATTTAGTTTATCCACGAAAAAAACATATAATTTTTGGAGACAAGGGCGTTCTTTAGAAGAAATAGCGACGATTCGGAATTTAAAGGTTGCAACGATAGAAGATCATTTTGTTGAAATTGCTTTGCGAGAAAAAGATTTTTCTATTGAAATGTTTATGGAAAAAGAAAAGATAGACAAAGTAATAAAAGTAATTGAAGCATTACAAACGCGGAAGTTACGTGTTTTGAAACAAGCGGTTGGAGAAGATATCTCTTATTTTGAAGTTCGTCTTGTATTAGCGCGGATGGAGGGTGTAAATGAAACTTGAAGAATATTTATATAAGTGGTTTGGATATTCTGAATTTCGTCCAGGTCAAAAAGGAGTTATTACAGATTTATTAGAAGGAAAAGATGTGATAGCAATGCTTCCGACTGGAAGAGGGAAATCTATGTGCTATCAGTTTCCGGGGCTTATGCGAGAAGGAACAGTGCTTGTTGTATCACCGTTATTATCTTTAATGGAAGATCAAGTGACACAATTAAAGTATGTTGTGAAAAACCGAGTGATAGCATTTAATAGTTTTCGGACATTAAATGAAAAAAGAGAAGCGATGAAAAAATTATCTTCATATAAATTTATTTTTGTTTCACCAGAGATGTTACAGTCGGAGTTATTAATTAGGGAATTGAAGAAAATTCATATTTCATTATTTGTTGTTGATGAGGCTCATTGTATTTCTCAATGGGGTTATGATTTTAGACCGGACTATAAGAAACTAAATGTAGTTATTGAAAATATTGGTTCTCCTACAGTATTAGCATTGACAGCCACAGCGACAAAAGGGGTACTACAAGATATCGCAGACAGTTTAAATTTAAAGGGTGCCGCGGAACATGTATACTCTATTGACCGTCCTAATATTGCAATGGAGGTGCAATTTGTAGAGACGATAGAAGAAAAGAAAGAGGCGCTTTTGGAGCAGGTGATGTATTTACAAGGGCCGGGAATTGTATATTGTTCAAGTAGAGCGTGGACAGAAAGGTTAACGGAATACTTGAGAGGAAAAGGTGTTACTGGTGTAGCTTTTTATCATGGTGGTATGGAACATGAAGAGCGTATGTTAATTCAACAACAGTTTATGAACGATCAATTGCAGCTTGTAATATGTACAAGTGCATTTGGTATGGGGGTAAATAAGGCGAATACGCAATATATTATTCATTTTCATTATCCAACTAATATAGCTTCTTACTTACAAGAAATCGGAAGAGCTGGAAGAGATGGCGAACCGAGTATAGCTATTTTATTGTGTAGTCCGTTGGATCATGATTTACCAATTTCAATCATTGAGGATGAATTGCCAAGTAAGTCGCAAATACAATTTTTATTTTCTTTACTACAAGAAAGAATGTTTCAAACGAAAGAATTACCAATAGAAGATGTAGAAGAAATTTGTTATAATGCAGCAAGATTTAATGAGCAATATTGGCGTTTCGTTCGTTATCATCTCGAACAGGTTGGAATTATACAACAACGAAGATTATTATTAGAGAGTTTGTCAGATGAAATTATGAACCGATTAATAGCTGAAGTAGAGATAAGGTTGCGTAATAAATATAGTGAGCTAGAAAATATGAAGTCATGGATACGAGTTAAAGGATGTAGACGTGAATATGTGTTGCAACAGTTCGGTTATAGGAAAGAGAAAGAGTTAAATAATTGCTGTGATTATTGTGGTATTACAAAAGAAGATTATAAAAAAAGACGAGCGCAACAATCGGATTTCGACTATAATTGGGAAACAGAGTTACAAAAGCTTTTCGGCCTAGAAAAGATGGGGGAATGATGAACATTCAAAGGCATAATGTTGAAGATATGAGTCCGCAGGAAATAAGGCTGAATCTATATATAACACAGTTAATTATTATCGGTATTGGCTGTTTACTAGCATATATATTATTTCAAGATGTAAAAGAAGTGTTTAATTTATGGAGATGGGAACCAGTATCTATACTTATTATAGGTGGTTTGTTAGCGATTGGTATTGTGTTATTAGATTATGTTGCAATACGAGTGTTTCCAGAGTCTTGGTTTGATGATGGTGGTATTAACGATAAGATGTTTCGAGGAATGTCGGTTCTGCATTTACTCATTATTACGTTCGTAATCGGTTTTGCAGAAGAATTTTTATTTAGAGGTGTAGTGCAGACTCATTTTGGAATTGTAATTGCGAGTTGCGTATTTGCAGTGTTACATATTCGTTATATAACAAAGCCATTTTTGTTTTGTTTCGTCTGTTTCATTAGTTTTGTCTTTGGTTATGTATTTGAATGGACAGGGAATTTGTTTATAACAATCTTTGCACACTTTCTTGTTGATTTTATAATGGGACTCCAATTAAGAAAATAAATGGAAGGTGGTGGTGAACAACATGAGGAAACGAATTCCTGATTTTGAAGAGGAATTAGAAGTTGAGCGAGTAGAAGAAAAAGAAAGTTTACCGCCGCGTAGTGAAATTCATAGAAATAAAGAGAAAAAACAAAAGTTTAAAATAAATCATATTTTCGTTCGGGTTTTAACATTTCTATTCATTCTGCTGCCGATTAGTATTTTGTGGTATACGGATAAATATATTCAGGTGAAGGGCGATAGTAATAATGCCGGGAAAAGTGCGTTTGAAGTAATCTTCTTTGATTCAGCTAAATCTGAGTCGCAGAAACAGTCTGAAAAAGCGATAACGCATACTGTGAAAGAGGGAGAAACTTTAGAAAGTATAGCGAAGCAATATTTTTCAGATGAAAATGGGGTTGAAGTAATTAAAAAGTATAATAACTTGCAAGAAGATGAAGTGAGTGCAGGTCAAGAATTAAAAATTCCGATAAAAGATAAGTCCACAAAGCAAGAGAGTTAGTGAATTAGGCGAACGCAGTTTGTTATAAAAGCCTAGGGTTATCTTTATGATGAGGGGAGTAAAAAATATGATATGGATTATATTATTCAGTACTCTCATAGGAATGGGGATTTTATTACTTCTTGTGATGTATAAAGAAGCGATGCGTAATACAGTGTTGGAACATACTTTAGTATTTAAAGAATTTCCGAAAAGTTTTCAAAAAGTAAATGTGTTTTTTATTTCTGATATTCATAGAAGAGCCATTTCGAATTTGTTAATTGAACAAGTAAAAGGAAAAGTAGATCTCGTAATTATCGGAGGAGATTTAGCAGAGAAAGGAGTCTCTTTATCAAAAATCTCTGCCAATATTCAAAAGTTAAGAGAGATAGCTCCTGTATATTTTGTGTGGGGAAACAATGATTATGAGATAGAATATCATGAATTAGATGCTTTATTATTAGAAAATAACGTAAAAGTTTTAGATAATACAAGAGTGGTATTTGAGTCTGAATTAGGCGAGAAAATTTGTTTGCTCGGTATAGATGATGTTGGATTGCACCGTGATCGTTTAGATTTGGCATTGGCGGATTGTAAAGAAGATGGTTTTCGTATCTTAGTTAGTCACAACCCCGATATAATAAAAAAGATGTCTGGAAATGAACAGATTTCACTTGTATTAAGTGGACATACGCATGGAGGACAAATCCGATTATTCCCATCTAAAAAATATTTAAAAGGTGGCGTATATAACCATTTGAATACGATTCTCTTTGTTAGTAATGGGTACGGAACAACATTGATACCACTTCGTTTCCGAGCTCCTGCTCAAACACATATTATTACATTGTGCGGAGGGAAATGATGCCAACTCTTAGTGGAAAATATAATATAAAAGCTGTTTCAAATATAATTGGAGTTCAGCCGAGTACGCTTCGCGCATGGGAAAGACGATATCAAATTATTTCCCCAAAGCGGAATCAAGCTGGGCATCGTTTATATACAGAAGAGCATATTCAAATTTTAAAATGGTTAATGGAAAAAGTTTCTTCCGGTATGATGATTGGACAAGCAGTTCAGTTATTAGAAGAGAATCGTTTGCAGAGTACAGTTCAAAAAGAGATACATTTCGATAAAGAAGTTGTTTTAGTGGACGATTTGCTACAAGCTTTGTTAAAATTTGATGAAATTACAATTGCTGCATTATTAAACGAAGCTTTTAGTATATATTCAACAGAAAAGGTTGTTGCCAGTATCGTTCTTCGAGTGACAGACAAATTATTAACGTCAAAAAATAATAATGAGATTTCAATGGTGCAATTTCAATATGCACTATCATTTTTACAAACGCGTCTAGGGATGGTGTATCACAATGCCTCAATGTTTTCTTCTTTACACAAAGTTATTGTGTTAGAAAAGAATGCATTGAAAGGATTTATTTTTTCAACTTATTTACGCTTAAAAGGATATGAGGCGATATATATTAGGACAAGCTTAGCTGAAGATGGTATGTTGTCAGCGGTAGAGGAAATACAGCCGAAATATGTGTTTGTATCTTTTGCTGACGAACTAGAAATGAAAAAGACGATGAACTTTATAAATGTATTACAAGAAAAAAAGGAATCTCTTTCTGTTGGATTTATCGGAAAGCTAGGCGTTCTAAACCAGTTGGACATTGAAACAATCTTAATTGGTGATACGAAAGAAGAATGGGATGAATGGTTAAAAATGTCGGAATAGTTGTTCGAAAAGAACCATCTATTTTCTATTTCATATAATAAAAATTAGATGCATTGGTTACGTAGGGAGGGTATGAGATGAGGCTGGAACGATTAAATTACAATAAGATAAAAATTTTTCTAACATTTGATGATTTATCTGAACGAGGATTAACGAAAGAAGATTTATGGAGAAATGCGCCGAAAGTACAGCAATTATTTCGTGATATGATGCAAGAAGCAAATAAGGAATTAGGATTTGAAGCAGATGGTCCGATTGCAGTTGAAGTGTTTTCTCTACAAGCACAAGGGATGGTTGTAATTGTAACGAAAGAAAATCAAGAAATGGATACGGATGATGAGTTCCGTGACGAGTTTATTGAAATGCAAGTGACTCTAGACGAAAGTGAACATATATTATATGAGTTTGCTACGCTAGATGACATAATTAACCTGTCGAATCGCTTATATAACCTTGGTGTAACTGGCGGAAAGCTATATACGTGGGATGAGCGCTTCTATCTTTGGGTGGAAGAAGAGGAACAAATTCAATTGTTAAAAGCGGATTTTATAGCTATTTTAGCGGAATACGGCAATCCGTCTACAGCAACTATTTATCGCATCATGGAGTACGGTAAAGAATTAATGGATTTTAACGCGATAGAACAAATACACAATTACTTTGTGAAAAAACAAAACCTCAGCTAATACAACATAGCTGAGGTTTTGTTTTTATTTGGATAAGGGAAGGGATGATAGTAAATACGCGAACATACTTTTTGAAAATAAAATATGCAGTTTTATGGGAGTGTCGCTGAGGAAAATAAAAAATATTTAAATATTTAAGTATTTTACTTTTCTAAAAGTAATAAAAGGACTATAATAATAGTGAAAACGCTTGCAACAGAAAATAGTTTGTATATATTTGTTAGCGTTTTCTATTGCATTCCAAATTTAAGGGTGTATACTAGGCAATGAAGGTTTACTAAACAAGTGAAATTACAGGGGGTTTACTTACTATGGTAGCCGAAAAGGGAACTCAAACAAAAACACAACAACAAAGGGAACAACATTTTGAACTATTGAATTCAACACAAATTGTTATTAGTGAAGCGTTAGAAAAATTGGGTTATCCAAACGAAGTATATGAATTATTAAAAGAACCAATTCGTATGATGACAGTGAAAATACCAGTTCGTATGGATGACGGGACTGTTAAAATATTTACAGGATATCGTGCACAACATAATGATGCTGTTGGTCCAACGAAAGGTGGAATTCGCTTCCATCCGAATGTAACAGAAAATGAAGTGAAAGCACTTTCAATCTGGATGAGTTTAAAATGTGGTATTGTTGATTTACCATATGGTGGAGGTAAGGGTGGAATTATCTGTGATCCACGTGAAATGTCATTCCGTGAGTTAGAAAGATTAAGCCGCGGTTATGTACGAGCAATTAGCCAAATCGTAGGTCCGACGAAAGATATTCCAGCTCCAGATGTATTCACAAACTCTCAAATTATGGCATGGATGATGGATGAGTATAGCCGTATTGATGAATTTAATTCACCAGGATTTATTACAGGTAAACCGCTTGTATTAGGTGGATCACATGGACGTGAAACAGCAACTGCGAAAGGTGTAACAATTTGTATTCGCGAAGCTGCGAAAAAACGTGGCATTGATATTAAGGGTGCACGCGTTGTTGTTCAAGGGTTCGGTAATGCTGGTAGCTTCTTAGCTAAATTTATGCATGATGCAGGTGCGAAAGTTATTGCAATCTCAGATGCTTACGGCGCTTTACATGATCCAAACGGATTAGATATTGATTATTTATTAGACCGTCGTGATAGCTTCGGTACAGTAACAAAGCTATTTAACAATACAATTTCAAACAAAGAATTGTTAGAGCTTGATTGCGATATTTTAGTTCCAGCTGCAATTGAGAACCAAATTACAGAAGAAAATGCTAATGATATTAAAGCGAAAATCGTTGTTGAAGCTGCAAATGGTCCAACAACATTAGAAGCGACTAAAATTTTAACAGATCGCGGAATTTTACTTGTTCCAGACGTATTAGCAAGTGCTGGTGGTGTAACGGTATCTTACTTTGAGTGGGTACAAAATAACCAAGGTTACTACTGGACTGAAGAAGAAGTAGAACAACGTTTAGAAAAAGTAATGGTAAAATCATTTGATTCTATTTATGAAACAGCACAAGTTCGTAAAGTGAATATGCGCTTAGCGGCGTACATGATTGGTGTTCGTAAAATGGCTGAAGCAAGCCGCTTCAGAGGCTGGGTATAAAATATTATATATTGAGAAAACGTGATTTCCTTTCGAGGGAATCACGTTTTTTTGTTGAAGTATTAAATGAGGTGTTGTATATGAAGAATGAAATGCTGGAACGAGTAAAACAATTAGAAGAAAAGGTTAAGAGGTTAGAGGGAGAACTTGCAAGAACGGTGAAAGCTCGAAAAATAAGTACTGTCCGGATGTTCGGGGAAGGGCTACTGTTTTTGATATTTGGTGTGGTTGTAGTAGGGCCGATTATTGCCGTTATAATCTCAATTTTTACTTGGCTTGCTGAAAAATAAAATAAAATAAAAACAAAAAGAACGCTTGTTCTGTGCGAACAAACGTGCTATACTCTCCTTAGATAAACAAAACGGAAATGATTTTAAGGAGAGATAAATGATGAAAATGACAGTAGACCAAAGGTTTATGATGCCAGCAGATGTTGTAGAGCGAGTGGAAGTATTACGAAACAAACAAAGCAAGCGTGGCACATTATTACAATCGGTAAACAAATTTTTCGGTTTAGATACGAAAGAAGATTGTGTTTGGTTTTACGGTTTTTATGGAGTGGCTGTAAGTATCTTGTTGTTTATGGTGTTCACTTCAAATATTTTCGATTTTCTCTTCGCGTAAGAAATATGCGATAAGGACATTGCTACCGAATACATATATAAGGAAGTAAGGTAATCTTCTAGAGCGGGAGTTGGTAGCAATGGCGATGTTTCCTATAGAGCGCAACTATATAGGATATGGAAGTTCACGACCGGGGATTCCTCTAACTAAAGTGAGATTTATTGTAAGTCATGATACGGGGAATCCTGGAAGCAATGCGATAGGAAATCGAGATTACTTTAATGAATTACAACCGAAAGCTTCGGCGCATACATTTATAGATGATAAAACAATATTGGAGATTATTCCTATAAATGAAGTTGCATATCATGTTCGATATGGTGTGCCGACGGATAATGACTTATACGGATATGACGCGAATAAGGCGGCCATTGGAGTGGAACTTTGTTATGACGGTGATGTTAACTTTTGGGAAGCATATAATCGTTTTACATGGTATCATGCGTATTTATGCCAAAATTTTGGCTTAAATCCGAAAAAAGATATCGTGTCACATAAAACGCTTGATCCAGCTAGAAAGATTGATCCTGAGAATGTATTAGGGAAACAAGGTATTAAATTTCAGCAGTTTTTAGCAGATGTCTATCGGATGTACGTTTCGTTTAGATGACAAATATATGAAAAATGAATACAATAAAGATAGGTGCCTACTGCTGTAAGTAGGTTTTTTCTTGTTTTTATAAATAGTGTATTGGTAGAAGACTAGGAGTGGACGAGTATGCAGAAAGAAACAGTTATTATAATCGGAGGCGGTCCGTGCGGATTAGCGGCAGCGATTTCGTTGCAAAAGGTAGGGATAAATCCGTTGGTAATTGAAAAAGGAAACATTGTAAATGCCATTTATAATTATCCAACTCATCAAACATTTTTCTCTTCTAGTGAAAAATTAGAAATTGGTGATGTAGCTTTTATTACAGAAAATCGTAAGCCAGTTCGAAATCAAGCGCTTGCGTATTATCGTGAAGTAGTAAAACGTAAATCTGTACGTGTAAATGCTTTTGAGCGAGTGGAGAAAGTTCAAAACGATGGAGAAGTTTTTCAGGTTGAGACGACAAAGCGTGACGGAAGTAAAGAAATATATATAGCGAAATATATTGTTGTAGCAACTGGATATTATGATAATCCAAATTATATGAATGTTCCAGGTGAGGAATTGAAGAAAGTAGCTCACTATTTTAAAGAGGGGCATCCTTATTTTGATCGAGATGTAGTAGTTATAGGTGGGAAAAACTCGAGTGTAGATGCCGCGTTAGAACTTGTTAAAGCTGGTGCGCGTGTAACGGTACTGTATCGTGGAAGTGAGTATTCACCAAGCATAAAGCCTTGGATTTTGCCGGAATTTGAGGCGTTAGTACGAAACGACACAATTCAAATGCATTTCGGGGCTCATGTGAAAGAAATTACTGAGCATACATTAACGTTTACAGTTGATGGTGAAGATTTTACAATCCAAAATGATTTTGTATTTGCGATGACTGGTTATCATCCTGATCATAGCTTCTTAACAAAGATGGGTGTTAAGATTGATGAAGAAACAGGACGTCCAATTTATACAGAGGATAGAATGGAAACGAATGCTGAAAATATTTTCATTGCAGGTGTCATAGCTGCTGGAAATAATGCAAATGAAATATTTATCGAGAACGGTAGATTTCATGGAGATGCGATTGCACAAACTATTGCATCAAGAGAAAAATAAAAAGGAGCTGTCGGGAAAACCTCGACAGCTCCTTTTTATTCGTGCATAAACATATTTTGAATGGATTCATGAGAATTTGTATTCTCTAATGCGACAAGTAATTTAATGCGTGCTTTTTGTGCATTTAAGCCGTATGTGAATACAATGCCCATATCTTTTAAGTGTTTACCGCCACCTTCATACGAATATACGTCTTGAACGATACCGTTGAAACAGCGAGAAACTAATACGACAGGAATACCTTTATTTAATAATCGTTCTAGACTAGGAAGTGTTCTTGGAGGTAGATTACCTTGTCCAAGCGCTTCGATAACAATACCGTCTACAGGAAGATTTTCGATTGCTGCTAATAATGTATCATCCATGCCGGCATATGCTTTTAGAACAACTACATTTTTAGACACTTTGTTTATCGTATATGTTTCGTGATGTACTAAAGCGTGATGGAAGACAACACCGCGTTTTGTTACCATTCCAATTGGTCCATATTGTGGGCTTTGGAATGTTGCGACATTACTTGTATGTGTTTTCGTTACATTTGTAGCGCAATGAATTTCGTCGTTTAATACGACTAAAACACCTTTTTCTGCAGCTTCATCACAACTAGCAACTTTTACAGCTGATAAGAAGTTATATAGACCATCAGCACCTAACTCATTGCTAGAGCGCATTGCACCTGTCACAACGATCGGAATGGTTGCTTGTACTGTTAAATCTAAGAAATAGGCTGTTTCTTCTAATGTATCCGTACCATGCGTAATGACTACGCCATGAATGTTGTCTTGTTTTACTCTTTCATCAATGATGACTTGTAATTGTAACATTTCGCTCGGTGTCATATGAGGAGATGGTAGATGGAACACATCTTCAACGATTAAATCAACATCGCCTTCTAAATCAGGAATGAATTTTAAAAGAGGATTTTTTTCACCTGGTTGTACGACCCCAGTTTCTTTATCTTCCTCCATTGCAATTGTTCCACCTGTGTGTAAAACTAGGATTCTTTTCAATGCTTATACCCCTTTCAAGTAAAAAAATACATTTAGAACATAACATGTTTTGAGTAAATTCGACAATGGAAATGTATAAAAGTATGCCTCGAAAATGACAATAAAATTAACTGCTATATGTATGATGTATAAAATCACGAAACGAAATGTGCAAATATAGTATAGGAGGGGGCAATTATGTTGAAAAAGATGGAGAGAATTTTTATTCGTATATTAATAATACAATTCATTTGTCTTTCTGTTGTACAATTGTTATTTATACATAAGTCATCAGTGAAATATTTATCTAAAATCGTTTATTACGAAGGTGTCATGGTAAAAAATAAAGCAGAAATCTTGCAGGTGAATAGGTAGTTTTCATTTTCTTCTATGAAGGATTATGCTACAATAATTGAGGATTTAATGACGTGAAGCAAATGAGAAGAAGCAGGGTGAACACCTGCTTTTCGTTTTGTTTTATAAGTGAAAAAATGAGGTGTTACAATGGATAAACGAATTTCAATTGCTATAGATGGTCCAGCAGCTGCTGGGAAAAGTACAGTGGCAAAAGTTGTTGCGAAGGAACTTTCTTACGTTTATATTGATACAGGCGCGATGTACCGTACGCTTACATATGCAGCCCTTGAACAAAAAGTAGATATTGAAAATGAAGAACAGTTAATGGAAGTTGTAAAGAATGTAAATATTGAATTTCAGCAAGGAGAAAATACGCAGCTTGTATTTTTGAATGGACAAGATGTTTCTGAAGTAATCCGTACACCTGATGTGACGAATCGAGTATCTATTGTAGCGAAGCATCGCCTTGTTCGTGAAGAAATGGTACGTCGTCAGCAAGAGTTAGCGAAAAAAGGCGGCGTTGTAATGGACGGCCGTGATATTGGTACACATGTATTACCGGATGCTGAGGTGAAAATCTTTATGCTTGCTTCTGTTGAAGAAAGAGCGGAAAGAAGGCATTTAGAAAATTTAAATAAAGGTTTCGATTCTAATTTAGAGCAGCTAAAAGAAGAAATTGCTCAGCGTGATAAATTAGATTCAGAACGCGAAGTTTCTCCACTAAAAAAGGCTGATGATGCATTGGAATTAGATACGACTTCTTTATCAATTGAAGAAGTTGTCCAAAAAATTATGAGTATTGTTTCAGGAGTGTTTGCGAAATAAAGAAAGGGGATAATCCTCTTTCTTTTTTTGTTGAAATAGAAATGTAAAGGATACGTGAATTGTGAGTCTCTTTCCTTGACAAATGAGCTAATTTGTAAGAAGTTAGTTAAAGAGGAATAAAACTGTCAGAATATATTCGCTATTATATTTCAAAACATACTTTTTTCAAGCTGGTTTTGCTGTATACTATTTATATAGGTTTAATATATTTTCTTGTGAATGGTATTGAAAAAGAGTATGTGATGAGAAATTCTTAAACATGCAAATGAAAACTTTGTTTTCATTTCGTATATACATAAAAAAATGCTTTGTCAATTCTGTAGGGAGGTATTTCCATGGTAGAGAAAATGAATGAAGAAGTTATGGATTCAAAAGAATTACAAGTTGGTGACGTTGTTACAGGTTCTGTAACGAAAGTTGAAGAGAAACAAGTGCTTGTAAATGTTGGATACAAAACAGATGGCGTAATTCCAATTAGTGAATTAGCTAACGTTCATATTGAAAAAGCAAGCGATGTTGTAGAATTAGATCAAACACTAGAGTTGAAAATTATTAAATTAGAAGAAGATGATCTTGTCTTATCTAAACGTGCTGTTGATGCAGAAAAAGCATGGGTAGAATTACAAGAGAAATTTACTTCTGGTCATGTATTTAATGTTACTGTAAAAGATATTGTGAATGGCGGATTAGTTGTGGACCTTGGTGTTCGCGGTTTTATTCCAGCTTCACTTGTAGAAGTACATTATGTAGAAGACTTTACTGACTATAAAGGTAAAACATTAGCGGTGAAAATTGTTGAATTAGACCGTGAAAAAAATCGTGTAATCCTTTCGCATAAAGCGGTAGTAGAATTAGAACTAGATTCTAAGAAAAAAGAAGCAATTTCTTCATTAAAAGAAGGTGACGTTGTTGAAGGAACAGTGCAACGATTAACTGACTTTGGTGCTTTCGTTAACGTTGGTGGCGTGGACGGTTTAGTTCACATTTCACAAATTTCACACGAACGTGTAGAGCAACCTTCTGAAGTATTAGAGCAAGGTCAAAAGGTGAAGGTGAAGGTGTTATCTGTTGATGCTGATACACAACGTATTTCTTTATCAATTAAAGCGGCTCAACCAGGACCTTGGGAAAACGTTGCTGGCGAAATAAAAGCTGGAGATATTCGTGAGGGAGTAGTAAAACGCCTTGTTACATTTGGTGCATTCGTTGAAATTTTACCTGGCGTTGAAGGACTTGTACACGTATCTCAAATTGCAAATCGTCACGTGAAAAACCCGAATGAAGTATTGGAAATGGGACAAGAAGTAAAAGTGAAAGTACTTGAAGTTCACGTAGCAGAGAAACGTATTTCTTTAAGTATAAAAGAAGCGCTTGAGGAAAATAATGTAATTGAAGATTATAGTCAGTATGAGCCAAATGCTGATTCTGCTACTTTCCAATTAAGTGATATTATTGGTGAACAACTGAAAAAATTAAAGAAATAATGAGGGGTACAAGTGGTAAGGGCAAAACGTAAATTAGATCATATTGAATACGCTCTTTCTACTGGTCAGTCTCGTACGCATGGCTTTCATGATATTGATTTTGTGCATCAAAGCTTGCCAAATTCAAATTATGACACAATAACATGTGAAACAAAAATCGGCGAACTTTCACTAAGTTCGCCGATTTTTATCAATGCGATGACTGGTGGTGGAGGAGAGAAAACGTTACATATTAATGAGCAATTAGCATATGTAGCGAAACAGCATAACCTTGCTATGGCTGTAGGGTCGCAAATGGCGGCGTTAAAAGATGAAAGTGAGGCTGCTTCTTATAAGGTGATTAGAAAGGTAAACCCGAATGGTATTTTCTTTGCTAATTTAGGTAGTGAGGCAACTATCGAGCAGGCAGAGCGTGCCGTTGATATGATTGAAGCGAATGCATTGCAAATTCATTTAAATGTCATACAAGAGTTAACGATGCCAGAAGGAGACCGTGACTTTACTGGTGTACTTCAGCGCATAGAGAAAATTGTTTTAAATAGTAAAGTTCCTGTCATTGTAAAAGAAGTTGGATTTGGGATGAGCAAGGAAACAATGCAACAGTTAGCGAACGTAGGTGTAACGGCAATTGATATTGGTGGGCAAGGTGGTACGAATTTTGCTGCTGTTGAAAATGAAAGAAGACAGCGAATGCTTTCTTATTTTAATAACTGGGGCATACAAACAGCAACCTCGATTATTGAAGCAACCTCTACAAATAATAACCTCTCTTTTATTGCATCAGGGGGTATACAGACAGCGCTTGACGTAGCGAAAGCAATCGCATTAGGGGCGAATACAACTGCGTTTGCTGGTTACTTTTTACGTATTTTAATGCAAGATGGTATCGAGAAATTAGTGGATGAAATTGAACTTCTACTTACAGATTTGAAATTTATTATGACAGCTCTTGGTGCGAAGACGATAGAAGAGTTGCAATCTGTACCTCTTGTTGTAAAAGGTGAAACATATCATTGGTTAATGCAGCGTGGTATTGATACTGCGCATTATAGTAGGAGATAAAAAATCAACCGTTCGGTTGATTTTTTTGTTTTGTTTTCTTTCTCGTAATATAAAATGGAATTGGTATTTTCTAAAGGAAATAGGTGGAGGTAAAAAGAAGTGATAGGAGGATATAGTACACAAAATATTATTTCGATATAAATAAAAATCATTAAAATGATTATGTAAAAGACGGTTTCGTACAATATCGAAACCGTCTTTTTGTATTCATTAGTGCTGGTTTTGTTTTCGAGCCTGCTCTGGTGTATCAAGTCCAGTTGCACCTGGATATTGTAGTGATTGATCACGATCAGATTCAACGCGGCGTGATTCTCGTAGTTTTCGTTCTTGGCGATCTTTACCCATAATGAATAACACCTCCTTGTTAAAAGTGTTGCTGTTATAAGAAAAAACTATGCGTAAATAAAGTGGATTAACTTTCATAAAAAATTCCCATAATGGAAAACATAGGAGGTGAAGTAGATGGATGGAAGTACTTTTTATTTTATAGCTTGGATAGGGTGGGTTGTCGTAACCTTTTTTATGAAAAAGGACCATATTCGGTGGAAGTTAGGCGCTTGTATATTGATTTTTATAATTTGCTCTCCGTTACATGTAACGATCGCCTCATTCATGGTATCAGTAAATGCTCTTTTACTTTGTATTATTTCTTTTATAGGGATCGCGCTGTATTCTGTTTGGAAAAAATTATATAGCTTACTTTCGGCACTTATTATTGCGATGTTATATACAAGTTTTCATCTGTTAGAGATATATGATCCGATTTGGATTGTGGTGGATAGAGTGTTTCTGCTAAGTAGTGCTCTTGTGTATGCATCGGTGTTATTGCATGGGGATCGCATATTACGATTATGTTCCCTATATGTAGGGATGTTACAAGGAGAGTTGCTAGTGACATTTATTTTTCGGAAATTGAATTTTCCATATGATTACGGTAGTTTAGCATTTTTTGATATCGTCGCCGTTTCTACATTATTCATGGCAGTATTGTTTTGGATTGCAAAAGCATCAGTATACATGGAACAGTTTAAGAGAAAAACACGTAAAAGAAAGGCGAGGGTAATACATGACTGAATATACACCAGCCATTTTATGCGGCGTAATAGCGGGGACAGTTACAAGGGTGTTAATGCTTCGGACGGATACACGGCAATATCCGACGAGGCTACATGGAAAGATTATTCATATTGCAATGGGGTTAATTGCAGCAGCTTTAGGAGCGATTGCAATCCCATCTATTTTGAAAAAAGATTTTTCTGCCATTACATTTCTTACGTTAGCAGCGACACAATTTCGTGATGTACGTAATATGGAAAGAAATACACTTCAACAATTAGATGGATATGAGCTCGTACCGCGTGGAAATACGTACATTGAAGGGATTGCATTGGTTTTTGAAAGTCGCAACTATTTGGCGATGTTAACGTCGTTTGCAACGACGTTTGCGTATATAGGGTTCCGTTCATGGATTGCTGGAGTAATTATGGCTATAATCGCATTTTTTATTGCGAAAAAATTAATGTCTGGTAGAAGACTCCATGACCTTGTAGATATTGAGCATGTTCCGCTGCGTTTTGAAGGAGCAGGGCTTTATATCGATAATATTTATATTATGAATATTGGATTGCCGGTGAGGCAAGAAGAGATTATGAAATATGGCATGGGGTTTATATTAAAACCGAAATCAATTGATGCGATGGTGACAATCTCAAATTTAGGGCAACGGCAAGCTATTTTACACGATGTTTCGGTGGCGTTAGGCATTTATAGAGATTCTGGTACACCAGCGCTTGTACCGTTAGCAAAGCGTGATTTAGAGGATGGCAGGGTTGGGATTTTTGTCTTACCGCAAGATCAAGATGCAGAGAAAGCAATAAGTGTCATAGGAAATGTACCAACGTTAGAAAGTGCTGTCCATATGTCATCGGAAGCCCCGAAAGGAAGGGGAGATAAGAGATGATGTTAGAAAGCGTTATCCTGGCAGTTATTACAACAGCGCCAGAAAAATTTGCAGGTGGTGCTCCTTTATTTGTTTGTGAGTCGATGGAGGAACTAGAATTTGTTGCAAATAATTTAGAGGCAATTTTAGATGGTATTGCGCATCGCTTACAAGAGAATGTATATATTATTGTGAAACATTAGGAACGTGTGTTATAATGTGAGGTGTTTTGATACGTTGAGAAATATTCTGGAATGCAAATCCCTTCTTGCACAAAGAAGGGTTTTTTACATAATAAACAGAAGCAAGTTGAAAGGATGAAAGTATATGCCGAAACCAGTAATAGCAATAGTAGGCCGCCCGAACGTAGGAAAATCTACTATTTTCAATAGAATAGTTGGAGAAAGAGTTTCAATCGTAGAAGATATCCCAGGTATAACTCGAGACCGTATTTATAGTGCGGGAGAATGGTTAAATCATGAGTTTAACATTATTGATACAGGTGGAATTGATATTGGAGACGAGCCGTTCTTGACACAAATTCGTCAACAGGCGGAAGTTGCGATTGATGAAGCAGATGTTATCATTTTTATGACGAATGGTCGCGATGGTGTAACTGCAGCGGATGAAGAAGTTGCTAAAATTTTGTATCGTTCTAAAAAACCAATTGTACTTGCGGTAAATAAAGTTGATAATCCAGAAATGCGTAGTGATATTTATGATTTTTATTCATTAGGATTTGGCGAGCCATTCCCGATTTCAGGTACACACGGTTTAGGACTTGGTGATTTGTTAGATGAAGCTGCAAATCATTTTCCAAAGATTGAAGAAGAAGCGTATGACGATGAAACAATCCGTTTCTCTTTAATTGGACGTCCAAACGTAGGGAAATCATCGCTTGTAAATGCACTTCTTGGTCAAGAACGTGTAATTGTAAGTAATATCGCAGGAACGACGCGTGATGCTGTCGATACACCATATAGTAAAGATGATCAAGATTATGTAATCATCGATACAGCTGGTATGCGTAAAAAAGGAAAAGTATATGAAAGTACAGAAAAGTATAGTGTACTTCGTGCACTTAGAGCGATTGAACGTTCTGACGTTGTTTTAGTTGTTTTAGACGGAGAAGAAGGAATTATTGAGCAAGATAAAAAAATCGCTGGATATGCTCATGATTCAGGACGAGCTGTTATTATCGTTGTAAACAAATGGGATGCAGTGAAAAAAGATGAAAAAACAATGAAAGCATTTGAAGAAAACATTCGTGCTCATTTCCAATTCTTGGATTATGCACCGATTGTATTCTTATCTGCAAAAACGAAAAAACGTACACAAACGTTATTACCGGTTATCAATGAGGTAAATGAAAGCCATAGTATCCGTGTACAAACAAACGTATTAAACGATGTAATTATGGATGCGGTAGCAATGAATCCAACACCGACTCATAATGGTAGCCGTCTGAAAATCTTCTATGCAACACAGGTTGCGGTAAAACCACCGACATTTGTTGTGTTTGTAAACGATACAGAATTAATGCACTTTTCATATGAGCGCTTCTTAAAGAATCGTTTACGTGAAGCGTTCGGTTTTGTAGGAACGCCGATTCACATTATTGCTCGAGCAAGAGACTAATGGAGAGGATGTGATTTTATGACAAAAATCACAGTAGTAGGAGCAGGTAGCTGGGGAACAGCGTTAGCGATGGTATTAGCTGACAATGGACATGATGTACGTATTTGGGGAAATCGCTCAGAACTTATGGATGAAATGAATACGAAACATAAGAATAGTCGATATCTCCCAGGCATTACATTGCCAAGCACAATCGTAGCCTACTCTTCTTTAGAAGAAGCATTAGTAGATGTAAATACAGTACTGCTAGTAGTACCGACGAAAGCGTACAGAGATGTATTACAAGAGATGAAAGAAATTGTTACAGAACCGATTACTTGGATTCATGCGAGTAAAGGGATTGAACCTGGTACGTCAAAACGTATTTCGGAAGTAATCGAGGAAGAAATTCCAGAGAACTTAATTAAAGATGTTGTTGTATTGTCTGGACCTAGTCATGCTGAAGAAGTTGGTTTACGACAAGCGACAACAGTTACGTCTGCAGCAAAGCGTATGGAAGCGGCTGAGGAAGTACAAGATTTATTCATGAATAGTTATTTCCGTGTATACACAAATCCAGATATCGTTGGAGTTGAACTTGGTGGTGCGTTAAAAAATATTATCGCATTAGCTGCTGGTATAACTGATGGTCTTGGATTAGGTGATAATGCAAAAGCGGCATTGATGACACGTGGTTTAACAGAGATTGCTCGTTTAGGAAGAAAAATGGGCGGGAATCCGTTAACGTTTGCTGGTCTAACTGGTATGGGAGACTTAATTGTAACTTGTACAAGTGTTCATAGCCGAAATTGGCGCGCTGGAAATATGCTTGGAAAAGGACATTCTTTAGAAGAAGTGTTAGAAAGCATGGGTATGGTTGTGGAAGGTGTAAGAACAACGAAAGCTGCTCATGAATTGGCAGAGAAAATGGAAGTTGAAATGCCGATTACAGCTGCTTTATATGACGTGCTGTTCAATGGGAATAACGTAAAAGATGCGGTAGGCTCATTAATGGGACGTGTTCGAAAACATGAAGTGGAAGCTATACCTGACTTACTGTAAAGAAAAGCGACAGAAGTACATTTGTACTTCTGTCGCTTTTTTATTTTATGGGTCTTTTCACCATTTATTTATTTTTGCATAGGATGAAGAGTAACTTGAGGAGAGGGTGAAAAGAATGGATAATAACATTTTTAATAATATTGAGAAGGAAGCGAAAGTAAATAAAGAGGATATTTTTAAATTAGCATCATCCGTGCAAAATGCGAATTTACGTGATGAAACTGTACTTCGTCAATTGATTCATCAAGTGGCTCTTATGGCGGGACGTGAAGTGCCGAAAGAGCAAGAGGATCAAATTGTAAAAGCGATTATTAATAATAATATGCCAGCAGATTTTGGCTCATTAAGCAAAATGTTTAAAAAATAAATTATGAGAAACAAAGAGTTTGCAGATTGCATATGATAGCCATGAAAGAATGGGAATAGAGCTGTTTTTGGGCATATTTGGTCAACCGAAGCGAGAGATACAATCGCTTCGGTTTTATTTTTATCTAGATTGGTGGAAGATGCTGAAAAACCTATTGATTAAAGTTACATATTCGCGATTTGTAGTAAAATGTTCTTTTTGTATTTGTTTAAAGATTTTAATTTGTTAAAATAGTATAAAAATAGATTAATAAAAAGGGGTGTGTATATGTCAGAAGGGCTTATGAAAATGTGGTTGGCTTTAGGGGCAATTGGATTTATGTTTTTTGCAGTAAGTTTTATTTTATTAAGTAGACATAAAATAAAGAATAAATTTTTGAAAGGGATTACAGCGTTAGTAGCGTACACCCTTATGGTTGTGTCAGGAATTGTTATTTTTCTTGTTGTATTTAGTGGACCTGTACAGCAGTAAATGGAATGGTCTCGAAAATACTACATACGGAGCAAGTTATATTAGTATGAAAAGGTGATGCTAGTGAAAAAAGTCCATATTATTTTAATATTTTGTTGTATGAGCCTTTTAACGGGGTGTCTGTATCCGAAAGAAAATATGAAGCAAAATGCGGTTCCTTATGAAGATCAGCTACAGGTTGTTCAAAAAGCTGTTGTGACATTTAAGGAGCAAAATGATGGGATATTGCCAATTAAGACGAGGGATATGAGTACACCTATTTATCAAAAGTATCCAATCGATTTTCAACAGATTGCTCCGCGTTACATACAAGAAGCGCCAGGGAATGCATATGAAAGTGGAGGAGTATATCAATACGTATTAATAGACGTTGAAACAAATCCAACAGTAAAGTTAATTGATGTTAGGATGGCTGAACAAATTCAGGAATTATCTTTAAAACTTAGGATGTATCGTGATGAACATCAATATCCACCTTTTAAAAAAGTAATTTCAGATGGTGTATATGAATTGGATTTCAAAAAACTAGGATATAAAGATGTGCCACAAGTGACAAGTCCATATTCTGGTAAAGGGCTTCCTTTTGTAATTAATGAAAAAGGAGAAGTTTTTGTTGATTATAGAATCGACTTATATGACGCTTTGAAAAAAAATGAAGGGCAGTTTACGGAGGGAGAAGATATTCGAAATATACTTTCGAAAGGTTCCCCGTTTGTACCAGCTTATTCTTTACCGTACACAGTAAAGAACGGAGAACCAATTTTTTTAAAATCATAAGTCATGAACCTTTCTTTTAGTGAATAAGTTCTAGAAGAAAGGTTTTTTATGTTATACAACTTACGATGCAAACAAAAGATATTTTTTAATAGTCATATGAAATTGGACAAAATTATATGATATATTGTCCGAACTTCTAGAATACCATTATATTATATCAGATATTATAGGCAACGTTAGAGAAGGTATTAGTTGACTATAAACGCGGAATTATTCCCAAAAATTTTGAGGGAGGGAATCACTTGGAAAAGGTAGATATTTTTAAAGATATTGCAGAACGAACAGGCGGTGATATTTATTTTGGAGTTGTAGGAGCTGTTCGAACAGGGAAATCAACATTCATTAAAAAATTTATGGAACTTGTAGTTATTCCAAATATTGAGAATGAGTCTGACCGTCAAAGAGCGCAGGATGAATTGCCTCAAAGTGCTGCTGGTCGTACAATTATGACGACGGAACCGAAGTTTGTTCCAAACCAAGCGGTTTCTATCGAAGTAGATGAAGGACTTGAAGTGAACATTCGATTAGTAGATTGTGTTGGATATACGGTTCCAGGAGCGAAGGGCTATGAAGATGAGAATGGCCCGCGCATGATTAATACCCCTTGGTATGAAGAACCTATTCCATTCCATGAAGCTGCAGAAATCGGCACGCGTAAAGTAATTCAAGAACATTCAACAATTGGTGTTGTAATTACAACAGATGGAACGATTGGTGAAATTCCAAGAAGAGATTATATAGAGGCAGAAGAACGCGTTGTAAATGAGTTGAAAGAAGTAGGAAAACCTTTCATTATGATAATTAATACGGTACAGCCGTATCATCCAGATACAGAGCAATTACGCCAAAGTTTATCAGAAGAATATGATATCCCGGTTATTGCAATGAGTGTGGAGAGTTTAAGAGAAACAGATGTATATAATGTACTTCGTGAAGCGCTATTTGAATTCCCTGTATTAGAAGTGAATGTGAACCTTCCGAGCTGGGTAATGGTGCTAAATGAAGGGCATTGGTTGCGTCAAAGTTATCAAGAAGCAGTTCAAGAAACTGTGAAGGATATAAAACGTCTTCGTGATGTGGATCGCGTTGTTTGGCAGTTTAGTCAATATGAATTTATTGATCGGGCGAGCCTAGCTGGCATTGATATGGGGCAAGGTGTGGCGGAGATTGATTTATATGCGCCAGATGAATTATATGATCAGATTTTAAAAGAAGTAGTAGGAGTAGAAATTCGAGGGAAAGATCATTTATTGAAGCTTATGCTCGATTTATCTCATGCGAAAATAGAATACGACCAAGTGGCAGATGCACTGCGTATGGTTAAGCAAACAGGATATGGTGTAGCAGCCCCTGCACTAGCGGATATGAGCTTAGATGAGCCAGAAATTATTCGTCACGGTTCAAGGTTTGGTGTGAAGTTAAAAGCGGTAGCGCCATCTATTCATATGATTAAAGTAGATGTAGAGTCAACGTTTGAGCCGATCATTGGTACTGAAAAGCAAAGTGAAGAATTAGTTCGTTATTTAATGCAAGATTTTGAAGATGACCCGTTATCAATTTGGAATTCTGATATCTTTGGACGTTCGCTTAGCTCGATTGTTCGAGAAGGAATTCAGGCGAAATTATCATTAATGCCAGAAAATGCTAGATATAAATTAAAAGAAACGCTAGAAAGAATTATTAATGAAGGATCTGGCGGATTAATTGCGATTATACTATAAGAAAAATCCCTCTCACTGTAGAGGGATTTTTTGTTTTTTCGATTATAAAATAGAAAAATAAACAGTCATTATCTAATACATTGTTGTAAATTGTCAAGTTTCATCAGATTTTCACATTTTCAGAGTAACAATTTCCTTAAAAATATTGAATTATAAAGGAGAATCGTATAATATAGGCGTTGATAATGATTTATCTACATCTTTGTAGTATAGAATTTGTAAAAATTGCCTACAAATGAAAGTAAGACTCATTTTATGATCATTATACAGTCTTATCTTTGGGAGGAGGTGAATGGCATGAACAAGACAGATTTAATCAATGCTGTTGCAGAAGCAAGTTCCCTTTCTAAAAAGGACGCAACAAAAGCAGTAGACGCTGTTTTTGATTCTATCTTAGAAGCTTTAAAACAAGGTGATAAAGTACAACTGATCGGATTCGGTAACTTCGAAGTTCGTGAGCGTGCGGCTCGTAAAGGTCGTAACCCACAAACAGGTGAGGAGATTGAAATCGCTGCAAGTAAAGTACCTGCATTCAAACCTGGTAAAGCGTTAAAAGATGCGGTTAAATAATCCTTACATATTAACAGGGAAGAAGAGTTTCCTTTTTGGGAACTCTTCTTTTTGCTTTTAAAAACATAAATATGCTAGAATGTGTTCGTATCACTTTTAGGTTTTCGGGAGGGCTAGCGGATGGCAAAAGTTAATTTAGAACAAATTGAACATGCAGTACGCCTTATTTTAGAGGCGATTGGGGATGATCCAAATCGTGAGGGAGTACTTGATACGCCAAAGCGTGTTGCAAAAATGTACGCAGAAGTGTTCTCAGGTATGCATGAAGATCCGAAAGAGCATTTGCATAAAGTATTCGGAGAAGATCACGAAGAGCTTGTACTAGTAAAAGATATACCATTTTATTCGATGTGTGAGCATCATTTAGTTCCATTCTATGGAGTTGCTCACGTTGCATATATTCCGCAAGGTGGAAAGGTGACAGGGTTAAGTAAATTAGCTCGTACTGTAGATACAATTGCACGTCGTCCACAACTGCAAGAACGTATTACATCAACAGTAGCGAACTCTATTATGGAAGTACTAGAGCCTCATGGTGTAATGGTAGTAGTAGAAGCAGAACATATGTGTATGACGATGCGTGGTGTGAAAAAACCAGGTGCGAAAACAGTAACGACAGCAGTGCGTGGTGTGCTTGAAAATGATGCTGCAGCGCGCAGTGAAATTTTATCGTTTATTAAAGCGAAGTAAAGAAAAGCGGGAAACTGCTTTTCTTTTTTTTTTTAGTAAATAAATGATATAGTTTTAGCTAGACAGAGTGAGATTAGAAAGATTGCTTACATGAATGGTAGGTGTAGCCAAGTTTTGGTTATAGAAAATAGAGTGTATGTGTTATAATAAGTTTTATGAATTAGAAAACAAGGGTGATTTTTTGTGTGTGACATCTACGGAGGGTATGCGGGTATAAAAGAGAAATTGATGGAGAAATTACGCCATCCTTATTTTATAAACTATATTGAAGAACCATTTATTGATGAAGAAAAGATAGCATTGTTATATGGTGCTTTAAAGAGTGCAAACTTACATATAGAACAAATTGAGCATTACGTAGTAACAATTATGCTTGTACAAATTGCGCTTGATACGCATGAAAGGGTATCAAATAAAGCAGGCGAGGAAGAGATTGAATTCCATAAATGTCGTCAATTAACAGTACTTGCAGGCGATTACTATAGTGGACTATATTATTATTTATTGTCTATGAATCGTGATATTGTTTTAATTCGTGCACTTGCTGAAGGAATTAAAGAGATAAATGAACACAAAATTATGTTATACCAAAAAGCGCATGAAACGATGGATGACATAATGAAAAGCGTAGTAACGATTGAGTCTGCGCTCCTTCAAAAAACATGTGATCATTTTCATTTATCACATTGGAAGCCATTTATCACATACGTATTAGGTGGAAATCGCCTTCAAAAAGAAATTCAATTGTATGCTGATAAACAACATTCACCTGTTTTTCAAGCGGTGCAAGATGCTTTAGGGGATAAAGCAGAAGTAGTGATTAATGGTTGGATGATGGAATTGAGAAAGAAAGAAAAACAATTTTTAGAAAATCACACAGACGTACATGAAATAAATTCTGTGTTAAGGGATAAATAGAAGACATAAGCAATTTTACATTGGAAGAAGGTACGAGCATGCAACAATCAAAAGAAGAAAGAGTACATGACGTATTTGAAAAGATTTCTGATAAATACGATGTGATGAATTCTGTAATTAGTTTTCAAAGACATAAAGCGTGGCGTAAAGAAACGATGCGAATTATGGATGTACAACCTGGCAGTAAAGCGCTTGATGTATGCTGCGGAACCGCAGATTGGACAATTGCGCTAGCTGGAGCGGTAGGTGAGCAAGGAAAGGTTGTTGGCTTAGACTTCAGTGAAAATATGTTATCTGTCGGTAAGCAAAAGGTAGAGGCGTTACAATTAAAACAAGTAGAACTTCTACATGGGAATGCGATGGAGCTTCCATTTGAAGATAATACGTTTGATTATGTAACAATTGGGTTTGGTTTACGTAACGTACCGGATTATATGCACGTATTAAAAGAAATGACGCGTGTAGTAAAACCAGGTGGAAAAGTAATCTGTTTAGAAACATCTCAACCAACAATGATTGGTTTTCGACAAGGGTATATTTTATACTTTAAATATATCATGCCGTTATTTGGAAAGATGTTTGCGAAAAGTTATAAAGAATATTCATGGCTTCAAGAATCTGCTAGTGCATTCCCAGGGATGAAAGAATTGGCCCAAATGTTTGAGCAAGCTGGACTTGAACGTGTGCAAGTGAAACCATTTACTTTTGGGGTAGCAGCGATGCATTTAGGTATTAAACCAGAATCAAAATAGAAAAAAGAAAAAAGAAAAAAGAAAAAAGAAAAAAGAAGTTTTAGGTTAAGGTGAACAATATGAAGTTACAACTTATGTACTCTTTTTTACGATCGGATATTAATGTGATAGAAAAAGAATTAAAAAAGACAGTTGCTTCTGAACAGCCATTAGTAGAAGAGGCAGCATTACAACTTATTGAAGCTGGTGGGAAGCGAATTCGTCCTGTATTTGTGTTGCTTGCAGGGAAATTTGGAGATTATAAGTTAGATGCGATTAAGCATGTTGCTGTTGCGTTAGAGCTTATTCATATGGCTTCTCTTGTTCACGATGATGTTATTGATGCTGCATTTTTACGACGCGGCAGTGCGACTGTGAATGCGAAATGGGGAGATCGTATTGCGATGTATACAGGGGACTATTTGTTCGCTAAGTCTCTTGAATGTATAACAAATATCGAAATCCCAGAGGCGCATCAAGCGTTATCACATACTATTTTAGAAGTCTGTAAAGGTGAAATTGAACAAATTAAAGATAAATACAATTATGACCAAAATTTAAGAACGTATTTAAGAAGAATAAAGCGAAAAACAGCATTATTAATTGCCGCGAGTTGTCAATTGGGAGCGATTGCTGCTGGTGCTAATCGTGATACAGTAAATCGTCTATTTTGGTATGGGTATTTTGTAGGAATGTCTTATCAAATTATTGATGACATTTTAGACTTCGTTTCCACAGAAGAGAAACTTGGAAAACCTGCTGGTGGAGATTTATTACAAGGAAACATAACGCTCCCTGCTTTATATGCGATGGAAGATCCAGTACTTCGTCAAAAAATCACATCTGTACATGAAAATACAACAGCAAGTGAAATGCAAGAAATTATTGATGCTGTAAAAAATAGTCCAGCAATTGATCAAGCATTTGCGTTTAGTGAACGTTATTTACATAAAGCTTTAGAAATAATAAAACCACTCCCACGTGGAAAAGCAAAGTATGCATTACAAAATGTTGCAAAGTATATTGGAAAACGAAAATTTTAATGTTTATTCTAAAAAATAAAATAATCTCTCTATTTCAAAACTATTGCACAATTGTGATAAGGGTGATAATATGTGTGTGGGGATATACAATTACATACATAATTCAGAAGTGGAGAGATTTTTTATGGAAAAAACATTTCTAATGGTAAAACCAGACGGTGTACAACGTGCCTTCATTGGGGAAATTGTAGCTCGTTTTGAGAAAAAAGGATTTCAATTAGTTGGTGCAAAATTAATGCAAGTCACTCCGGAAATTGCTGGACAACACTACGCTGAGCATAAGGAAAAACCTTTCTTTGGTGAGTTAGTAGACTTTATTACATCTGGACCTGTATTCGCAATGGTATGGCAAGGTGAAGGTGTAGTAGATACAGCGCGTAACATGATGGGGAAAACAAGACCACATGAAGCAGCTCCTGGAACAATTCGTGGAGATTTCGGTGTAACTGTTGCGAAAAATATTATTCATGGTTCTGATTCTTTAGAAAGCGCAGAGCGCGAGATTGCTATTTTCTTTAAAGAAGAAGAATTAGTTGACTACTCAAAATTAATGAATGAATGGATTTACTAATTATTTCGAAATAATTTGTAAACGCTTTAATCACTGTGATAATAGTAAAAAGTGCAAGGAGAATAGGGGTATTCTTCTTGCACTTTTTTTATTTTCAATTAGTTACGAAGTTTGAGCTGTTATGATATATTGATATTTAAATTAGGCCTATCGGAAATATAGAATAAGAAAATGGTCGATTTATGATATAATTTCTTTAATATTTTTAGAATGATAAAAGTTAATATAGTGAGATAAATACATATACGAAAAGAGGAATAACGTATGCGATATATTACAGCTGGTGAATCTCATGGTCCGCAACTTACAACGATTATAGAAGGTGTTCCAGCAGGATTGTCTTTAGTAGCGGATGATATAAACGAAGAGTTAGCTAGAAGGCAAAAGGGATATGGGCGTGGTAGACGCATGCAAATTGAAACGGATCAAGTGCAAATTTTAAGTGGTGTTAGACATGGAGAAACATTAGGTTCCCCTATTGCACTCGTTGTTGAAAATCGTGATTTTGCCCATTGGACAAAAATTATGGGGGCAGAGCCTTTAACTGAGCAGGAAGAAAAAGAGATAAAAAGGAAAGTGACAAAACCAAGGCCTGGGCATGCTGATTTAAATGGTGCAATTAAATATGGTCATAGAGATATGAGGAATGTACTGGAACGTTCGTCAGCGCGCGAAACGACGGTGCGTGTTGCTGCTGGTGCGGTTGCTAAAAAGGTGTTAGCAGAACTTGGTATTAAAGTGGCGGGCCATGTAATTGAAATTGGCGGTGTACAAGCTAAGGAGGTTACGTATAGTTCAATTGAAGAATTAAAGAGTATTACAGAAGCATCTCCTGTACGTTGCTTAGATGACGAAGCTGGTAACCAAATGATGAAAGCGATTGATGATGCGAAAGCAAATGGTGATTCAATTGGTGGAATCGTTGAAGTAATTGTGGAAGGAATGCCAATTGGAGTAGGTAGCTACGTGCATTATGATCGAAAACTGGATGCGAAATTAGCAGCTGCAATTATGAGTATTAATGCTTTTAAAGGTGTCGAGATTGGAATTGGTTTTGAAGCAGCGCATAGACCGGGAAGTGAAGTTCATGATGAAATTCTATGGAATGAGGAGCATGGATATACAAGAAGAACAAATAATGCAGGTGGATTAGAAGGCGGTATGACGACTGGAATGCCAATTGTTGTGCGCGGTGTGATGAAACCGATACCTACACTTTATAAACCTCTTCAAAGTGTAGATATTGATACGAAAGAGCCTTTTACAGCGAGCATTGAACGTTCAGATAGTTGTGCAGTGCCAGCAGCTAGTGTCGTTGCAGAAGCGGTTGTGGCTTGGGAATTAGCAACAGCTTTAATAGAACAATTCGGATTAGATCGTATGGAACTAATTCGTGAAAATATTGATAAACATAATGAATATGCGAGGGGATTTTAATGGGAAACATACATATTCAAACGAAATCAAAAGAATATGATGTACATGTTGGTAAAGAAGCGTTGTCAAACTTAACAATGATCGTTCAAAATATGCAGCCAGCTGTATCTAACGTAATGATCATTTCAGATGAAGCTGTTGCATCACTACATTTACAGACAGTTATCGATGCATTACAAGTGGAGCAGGACGTGTTTTCGTTTGTTGTACCAAGTGGCGAAAAAGAGAAGTCTTTCGAAAATTTCTATGCGGCTCATACGTCAGCTCTTGAAAATAAATTAGATAGAAATTCTTTAATTCTTGCACTTGGAGGCGGAATGATTGGAGATTTAGCTGGTTTTGTTGCTGCATCTTTTATGCGGGGTATTCGGTTTGTGCAGGTTCCTACGACTTTATTAGCGCACGATAGCGCAGTAGGTGGGAAAGTAGCGATTAATCATCCGTTAGGTAAAAATATGATTGGTGCATTCCATCAGCCAGAAGCGGTTGTATATCATACACCGTTTTTACAGTCTCTTCCTGAAAAAGAGTGGCGTTCAGGTTATGCAGAGGTGATAAAGCATGCTCTTATTGGTGATGTGGAGCTATATCATTGGTTAAAAGAAGAAGTGCAAACATTAGCGGATCTTCGTGATGAGAAGTTAATCCATATATTAACGAAGGCGATTCCTGTAAAGGCAAATGTTGTGTCACAAGATGAAACAGAGAAGGGTGTACGTGCCCATTTGAACTTTGGACATACGTTAGGACATGCTCTTGAAAAAGAGCTAGGGTATGGGAATATTACTCACGGTGACGGCGTAGCGGTTGGAATGTTATTCGCCATATTTTTAAGTGAGCAAGTGTACAAGGTTGATCTTGCTTATGAAGATATGAAGCAGTGGTTCTTGAAATACGGCTATCCAAAAATGCCAAGAGATTTGAATGTAGAGCGCCTCGTTCAATTGATGAAACAAGATAAGAAAGCAAATGCAGGAGCAATTCATATGGTGCTTATGCAGGAATATGGGGTAGTGAATGTCGTATCTATTTCAGATGAGACTGTTCATATTGCGTTAGAGGCATTTCAAAAAGATATAGTTTAAAATGATAACGAAGTGTTGTGAAGTGCTCATTTAGAGGTATTCTCGTAATAGTGACGGTTATGATAAAAGATTACAGTAAGGGGCTATAACTGTATTGTAATCAAATTGAATGAAATGACTGGGGGAAGAAAAATGAGAGTGAAAGAGCAATTGTTAACTTTGAGAGCGTATGTGCCTGGGAAAAACATTGAAGAAGTAAAAAGGGAATATGGATTATCGAAAATTGTGAAATTAGCATCGAACGAAAATCCATTCGGTTGCTCAGCGCGTGTGACAGAAGCATTAACTTCTTTAGCGAGCCAATATGCCCTTTATCCAGATGGATATGCCTTTGAACTTCGGACAAAAGTAGCGGAACATTTAGGTGTAAAAGCAGAACAACTACTATTTGGTAGTGGATTAGATGAAGTCATTCAAATGATTAGCCGAGCGTTACTACATGAAGGAACAAACGTTGTAATGGCGAATCCTACGTTTTCACAATATCATCACCATGCTGTTATTGAAGGAGCAGAAGTTCGTGAAGTATCACTTAAAGACGGTATTCACGATTTAGATGCAATGCTAGAGCAAGTAGATGATAAAACGAAAATTGTATGGATTTGTAATCCGAATAATCCGACAGGTACATATGTTGAGAAACAAAAATTACTTTCATTTTTAGAATCAGTTCCTAAGTCGGCTCTCGTTATTATGGACGAAGCATATTATGAATACGCGGAAGCAGAAGACTATCCGCAAACATTGCCACTTCTTGAAAAGTATGAAAATCTTATGGTTTTACGCACGTTTTCAAAAGCATATGGTTTAGCTGCTTTTCGTATCGGATATGCGATTGGGGATGCGAAGTTAATCGGACAGCTAGAAGTAGCGAGGTTACCATTCAATACATCAACTGTAGCGCAATCTGTAGCACTCGCTGCATTAGAAGATCAAGCCTTTTTACAAGATTGTGTGAAAAAGAATGCTGAAGGTCTAAATCAGTATTATGCATTTTGTAAAGAATATAACGTATTCTATTATCCATCTCAAACAAATTTCATTTTCTTAAAACTTGGTATACCAGGTAATGAAGCTTTCGAACGATTAATGAAAAAAGGGTATATCGTTCGTTCTGGTGCTGCATTTGGTATCGATGATGGTATTCGTATTACTGTCGGTTTGAAAGAAGAAAATGATGAAATTATAGAGTTGCTGAAAGAGCTTGTAAATGAGCAAGTACAGAAAGAAGAAACATATTCTTAAGAGATTGTGAAGGCTCCTATTATAGGAGCCTTTTTTATCGTATTAAAAATAAAGGTTGAAGACTGGCAATTAAGTTGTTCTGTAAATCACGGTTTGTATGGCTTGATAATTAGTGAGAGAAGTTATTTGCACGGTCATAAAAGAAAGCGGTACAATAGAAGATGATGATAAGGTATCGGTGTCATATCCGAACCTTTTGAATAATTACCTACTCTGTAAGAAGAAGTATAAGAAGAAGCATGCTCATTCTAAAGGTTGCGTTCTAACAGTGAGTTGCTTATGATAAATGAACAGAAGAGAATATTTTTTAGAATTAAAGGAGACGTTTATGCAAAAGTTTGAACAAGCTGTTTCATATATTGAAAATGGTGAAGCGGAAAAAGGATTACAATTATTAAAAGAACAATTAAAAATTGCAAATGATGAAGAGAAGTATGATATCGCTCGTTACTATCATACACTTGGATTTACAGATGAGGCATTAGCGATTACTGAAGACTTACGTTTACTGTATCCGGAAGAAAGTGAATTCACTGTATTTTTAGCAGAATTATATATTGATCTAGATAAAGAAGATGAAGCGATTGAAGTACTTCATGATATTCCAGAAAATGACGATTTATATGTTCAATCTTTATTACTTGTTGCAGATTTATTCCAAATGCAAGGTTTTGATGATGTAGCAGAGCAAAAACTATTAAAGGCGAAAGAAATGATGCCTGATGAACCTGTTATTACGTTTGGGTTAGCAGAATTATATAGTAGTAAAGGTGAAGAACAAAAGGCAATTACTTATTATGAATCGCTATTAGCTGAACATAAAGTAATGGGTGGTGTTGTGATCGCACTTCGCCTTGCAGAAACGTTAAGTGCGATTGGAAACTGGGAAGAGGCGATTTCTTATTATGAAGCAGGCCTAGAGGAACAAAAAGATATTCACTCATTATTTGGATATGCCTTCACATTATACCAAGGTGAAGAATATCAGAGAGCAATCGGTGCTTGGCAAGAACTAAAAGAATTAGACCCTGAGTACGCATCACTGTACATGTATTTAGCGAAAAGCTATGAAAAAGAAGGAATGCTTCAAGAAAGCTATGAAACGCTTCATGAAGGAATTAAAGTAGATGAGCTTTCAGTTCCGTTTTATGTAGAGTTAGCGAACATTGCAGCGAAATTAGGAAAAATAGTAGAAGCAGAGGAAGTTCTTCAAAAAGCACTTGAGTTAGACCCAGGGCATTTAGGCGCAACATTAAAATATGCGTATATCTTAAAAGGACAAGAAAAGTACGAAGAGTTAATTGCAATTGTAGAGCGTGCTATTGATAGTGGAGAACCAGATACACAACTACTTTGGGACCTTGCGTATGCAAAAAAACAATTAGAAATGTATTCGGATGCATTAAAACACTATGAAAGTGCATATACTTCTTTTAAGAATCATCCAGACTTCTTAGAAGAATACGGTTATTTCTTATTGGAAGAAGGAAAGCGAAAAGAGGCGAAAGAAGTATTTACCCAGTTATTACAACTAGACCCGACACAAATTCATATTGAAGAGTTGTTATATAATTTAGAGGATTTTTCATAAGTTGGAAGGAAACTGAATGCCGCTTCTTGAATCTAAAAAGAAAAGAGAAAGACAGAGGAGGGACTTAATTGCTATGAATACCCCTGTTTCTGTAAACGAGAAGAAGGATTTTGTAAAATGGTTTTTGAATAATTACCAACTGAAACAGCGTGAATGTGTATGGATTCTGAATTATTTAATGAGTCACGACCAATTGATGCATAAAGTCCACTTCGTAGAGCATGCAAAATATTGTCCGCGTGGCTTAGTGATGTCAGCGAATTGTGTGAAAGACACACCGTTTCACTTTTTTAAACAAAATGTTATGACAACAGATGCTGAAAAATCGTTTCATGATATTCGTTTAAATCGAGATGAGGATATTTATATTCAACTCAACTTTAAATCATCGTTTCAAAATGCGAATTATGTAGCTGTATTAGAAGAAAACCCATATCTACCAAAGCATATTGAAGTAAATGAAAAAGATCGTTTACTTGCAGAAAGGTTTTTGGAAGAAAGTGTATTTTCATTTAGGAGAGAACGCCTTTTGAAACAAATTGATGAAGCGTTAGATAAGCAAGATAAGGAAGCGTTTCATAGATTAACGGCCGAGTTAAAGACTTTATAGAATTTATTTGGATTAATAAATTTTTACAAATTTCAGACTTTCGCCAAGAAAAACTACCTATATTGGGTAGTTTTTCTTTTTTTACCTCTTTTAGTATGGTTTAATATATATAAAGTGAAAGTTCTGTCATTTGTAAGTGAAGGAGGGAAGGAATTTGAAGTGGAGTGTAAAAGATGTGGAACAGTTTGAACAAGCAAGAGAGTATGTTGATACAGGAGTAATACCGCTTTTATCAATTTCGGCAGCACAAGAAATGAAAATGGTTGTAGAACAAGGTGAATTTATCGAATTGTTGAGCACGGAATTGGAAAGAGAGTATAAAGGAAGAGTGCTTTTACTACCTGCGTTTACGTATTTGGTAGAAAGTCAAAAGAATGAAAAAGGTCGTTTGCAAGAATGGACAAATCATTTACGAAGCGAAGGTTTTAAGCATATTGCTTATGTTACAAGTGATTTTTCATGGAAAGAGGATATGCAAGAGTTACAGGGAGATTTATTTTGGTTTCCTTCATTAGCATTAGAACAATTTAGTGATCAAGCAAAAAGAGAAGTTATTCATGCGCATATAAAAAATATAATGGTGATGTTGGAAGAGAAGTGGGGAAACTCGTAATAAACAGAAAGTTCTTATTATTATGAGTAGTATGATATTGACCTGTGCATGAGCGTATTATATCATGATAGTGTCCTAGTTTTTATTTTTTATATAATTTATCACGAGGGGACAATTTCTGATAGAGGGGGGAAATTTTCGTGAGCGAGAAAGAACATCGCGTGTCAAGAAGACAATTTTTAAATTACACACTCACAGGGGTAGGAGGCTTTATGGCTGCCGGTATTTTAATGCCGATGACGCGATTTGCGCTTGATCCGGTGTTAAGAAAAGAAGCCGGAACAGATATGGTTGCTGTTGCGCAAGTAAAGGATATTACAACAGAGCCGAAGCGTTTCGATTTTAAAGTGAAACAGGTTGATGGTTGGTACAAGTCTGAAGAACCAAAATCGGCGTGGGTTCATAAAGATGAAAGCGGAGACATTGTTGCGTTCTCTCCAGTATGTAAACATTTAGGATGTACAGTTAACTGGAATTCGGACAAAGCACATCCGAATCAATTCTTTTGTCCATGTCACGGGGGTCGTTATACAAAAGATGGGATGAACATTAAAGGTACGCCACCCCTTGCTCCGCTGGATGTGTACGAGTCTAAAGTGAAAGATGGAACGCTGTATCTAGGAAAAGCGAAGCCAAGAGGGGGTGCAAAGTAGATGTTAAATAAAATTTATGATTGGGTAGATGAAAGATTAGATATTACACCGATATGGCGTGATATCGCTGATCATGAAGTACCTGAACATGTAAACCCGGCACATCACTTTTCTGCATTCGTCTATTGCTTTGGAGGACTTACCTTTTTCGTTACTGTAATTCAAATTTTATCTGGAATGTTTTTGACGATGTATTATGTGCCTGATATTAAAAATGCTTGGGAATCAGTTTACTATTTACAAAATGAAGTTGCTTATGGGCAAATTGTTCGTGGTATGCACCACTGGGGTGCTAGTCTCGTAATTGTAATGATGTTTTTACATACACTCAGAGTTTTCTTCCAAGGTGCGTATAAAAAGCCCCGTGAGTTAAACTGGATTGTTGGTGTTCTTATTTTCTTTGTTATGTTAGGTCTTGGTTTTACCGGATATTTATTACCGTGGGATATGAAAGCTTTATTTGCTACAAAAGTAGGGATTCAAATTGCAGAGCAAACACCGCTCATTGGTCCTTATATTAAAACATTACTCGCTGGTCATTCCGAAATTGTTGGCGCTCAAACATTAACTCGCTTCTTTGCTATTCACGTCTTCTTCTTACCAGCAGCACTTCTAGGTTTAATGGCCTTCCACTTCATCATGATTCGCAAACAAGGTATTTCCGGTCCACTATAAGAGATTGCTAAATTAAAGGGGAAAGAACTAAAGGAGGGAGATTATGCATCGCGGCAAAGGGATGAAGTTTGTAGGAGATTCTCGGGTACCGGTAGCTCGGAAACCAAATATTCCAAAAGACTATTCTGAATACCCAGGGAAAACAGAAGCATTTTGGCCGAACTTCTTGTTAAAAGAATGGATGGTTGGTGCAGTTTTTTTAATCGGTTATTTATGTTTAACAGTGGCGCATCCGTCGCCGCTTGAGAGAATGGCGGATCCAACAGATGCTGGATATATACCACTTCCAGATTGGTATTTCTTATTCTTGTATCAGTTATTAAAGTATTCTTATGCTTCCGGTTCATTTACTGTAATTGGAGCGTTTATTATGCCAGGGATTGCGTTTGGTGCATTACTGTTAGCTCCATTTCTTGATCGAGGTCCAGAAAGACGTCCATTGAAGCGTCCTGTAGCAACTGGATTTATGCTTTTAGCAATTGCATCGATTATCTTTTTAACTTGGGAATCTGTAGCACACCACGACTGGGAAGCTGCAAAGAAACAAGGAGCAATTGTAAAAACCGCGCCAGTTGATAAAAATGATGATGGCTATAAATTAATGCAAAAAAATACTTGTTTAACATGTCATGGTGACAACTTACAGGGCGGGGCGGCAGCACCAGCACTGCAAAACTTAACTTTAAAGCCAGAAGAAATTGCTAAAATTGCGAAAGATGGAAAAGGTTCCATGCCTAAAGGTGTATTTAAAGGTACAGATGAGGAACTGAAGAAGCTTTCGGAATTCGTTGCAAAGTATAATAAAAAATAATAAAAAGCTGACTACAAAATTTGTAGTCAGCTTTTCTATTTAGTTGGATGAAGTTTGTTATAATAGAGTAGGATTTAGTGAATGAATTACTTTGCTTGAAAGGTGTTGGACATACAGATTGGTGTACTTGTATGCAATGTTAAGACAACGCTCGGTATTATTATTTTTATTGGTTGTTAACATATTAGGTACAATTTACGGGTTTATATGGTACGGAAATCAACTGAAAGAAACGTCACCTATATTTTGGCCGTTTGTACCAGATAGTCCTATGGCGAGTCTCTTTTTTGTCTTTGTTTTAATTGCTTTTTTGACAAAGAGAAACTGGGGATTAATAGAAGCGCTAGCGATTGTTACTTTAATAAAATATGGTATTTGGGCTGTTGTTGTAAATGCGATTATGATTTACGTAAAAGGTCCTATTGGTCTTATGGGCTACATGTTAATGCTTTCGCACTTTGCGATGGCAGTGCAAGGTGTTTTATATGCTCCATTTTACCGTATAAAAAAATGGCATTTTATAGTAGCGGGTGTATGGACGTTGCATAATGATGCAATTGATTATTTATTTTGGCAAATGCCACGATATGGAATTATGCATTTGTTTGTAGAGGAAATTGGTTATTTTACGTTTTGGTTAAGCGTTGCTGTACTATGTATTACATATTATTGTTGCTTACGTGAGCACAGGAAACAATTTTCTTTATGACGGTTAGAACATTTAGGGGGAGAACATGGAGAAAAATAAGAGTGGTACAAAAATATTGGATCGATTGATTACTTTAGTTGTTTCATATAGCATAGCATTTTCTATTTTTGCACTCGCAACAACGGCAGTTGTGTATGGAAAATGGCTGTATTATTTTGAAATTGATTTTTTAAATATTCCTGATTTAGCGGATATGACGAAGGATGAAATTAAAAGAAATTACGATGTGCTTATTACATATTTATCCCCGTTTTATGACGGAGCATTACATTTGCCAACATTAGATATGTCTACAAATGGCCGTATTCATTTTGTAGATGTTAAAAATATTTTAGTAAAGATTCAATATGTGATGTATGCGACAATTATGATTGCAGTGATAGGGGGAATTTATTTATTAAAAAAGAAAAATGAAAAGTTTTTACTGCACGGATCAATTTTAACAATCATTTTTCCGATAGCGCTTATGTTACCAATCGCTATTAATTTTGAAAAGAGCTTTGTATTATTCCATAAGCTTTTATTCAGTAATGATTATTGGATGTTTGATATTGAAACGGATCCAGTTATATTAATGCTACCAGAGGAGTTCTTTATGCATGCTGCGTGTGCTATTTTATTATTTATTTTAGGTGGTAGTATACTTTGTTATAGCTTATATAGATATTTCGTAAAAAAGAAAAGGATGTCAAAGAAAAAATTCTCTGCTTAAAGGGAATTTTTTCTTTGTAAAACGATAATATATTTTTCGGTTCAGTTCTGTTCTATTCTTGTCCCAATTAACATATTTTGTACTAGTAGTTATAGGGGGGACCGGGATGAAGAGAACATTAATTGGATTGATAGCATTTCTAATTATAATGTTTCCGTTACGTATATATGCTGAAGAGTGGAATGAGCTAACAGGGTTGTTAGACGACTCGTTACAGTTAGTGAAGCGTAATGAAGATGAAAAAGCGGTACAAGTATTACAACTTTTCTCAGAGCAATTTTTAATGAAGGGGAATGAAAAGAAGCATGAAGTAACACCAGATCAAGTTAGAGTTATTTCTTTAGCTTACGACAAGGCGCAGCAATCGCTCTCTGAAGAAGGTTTAGGTAAGCAAGCTAAAATGGATAATGTGTTGGCATTACAACTTGCTGTTGATGCACAAGTATCGAAATATCAACCACTTTGGATGGAAAGAGAAAGGAAAGTAATGGATGCCTTTTCTCAAATGGAAAAAGCGATGGAAAAAGAAGATGCTGGGCAGTTTCAACAAACATTAAATACATTTTTAAATGAATTCAATATTATTTATCCAAGTTTAATGATTGCTTTGCCAGAAAACGAGGTACAGCGTGTAAATGTTCATTTATCTTATTTGGATGAATTTCGTAACGTTATGTTAAAAACGAAAGGTGGCCAAATGCAATTAGGGATTATTAAAGGGGATTTGCAAAAGATATTTCACACAGTAAAAAAGGATGAAATTGCACCTTCTCTCATTTGGTTTATGACAATTACTGGGGGACTTATTTTATTCACATTAACTTATGTTGGATGGAGAAAGTATAAAGGAGAGAGAGAAAAAAGAAAAAGTAATGTGCATTCTAAAAATAGATAATGTAATAAGTAAAGATATGGATTGTAAGGTTTATTCATTGACAATAGTGGCAGAAGAAAATAGAATGAGAAGTACTATAATTAAAACTTCAATGGAGGTTCATGATGTTTTATTTAATTTACTTCGCGATCATAATGATCATACCGTTGTATGCACAGTCAAGAGTACGAAGTGCCTATAGCAAGTATTCACAAGTTTATTCAACATCAGGTATGACAGGAGCGGAAGTGGCTCGAAAAATTTTAGATGAAAATGGATTATACAATGTAGCTGTGGAAGAAACACCAGGTCATTTATCAGACCATTATGATCCAACGGCCAAGACGGTTCGATTATCAACAGATAACTATTATGGACATTCAGTTGCTGGTACAGCAGTGGCAGCACATGAAGTAGGACACGCAATTCAAGATGCGCAAGATTATAACTTTATGCGTATTCGTCATTCGTTAGTTCCTGTGGCGAATTTTGGATCGAATATATCATGGGTATTTATTATGATTGGTATATTTGCGACAATGTCGAAACTATTGTTATTAGGAATTATTTTAATGGCTGCAGGTGTTGTGTTCCAACTTGTTACATTACCAGTTGAGTTCGATGCTTCAAAGCGTGCAATGCAACAAATTGAAGCGTTAGGTATCGTATCAACAGATGAATATGGCCAAGCTCGTAAAGTATTAAATGCAGCAGCATTAACATATGTAGCAGCTGCAGCTGTAGCGGTATTTGAATTATTACGTCTCGTATTAATGTATACTGGTATGCAGCGTAGCGACGACTAAAGACTATCAATTTTGATAGTCTTTTTTTGTTGTGTGGATTGAATTATATAATGTATTACAAATAGAAATAATAGAAGTAATGCGGAAAGGCGGTGGGGGAAATGAAATATCCAGACCATTTAGTAAAACAAGTGAAAGAGCGTAGTGCTCCTTATCAACTAGAAGGTTTTTTAAGTGGACAAGGTCCTGAAAATCCCAAATTTATGTTGTTAGGAGAAGCGCCTGGTGAAACAGAAATTCATAATGGGATTCCGTTTAGCGGGAGGTCGGGAAAACAATTAATGGGTTTTTTAGAGCGTATTCACGTTACGAGGGAAGAAGTATATATTACGAGCGCTGTTCGGAGTAGACCTTATAAATGGCGAGAGAAAAAAGAACGAAATGGTGAAAGCATACAAAAAAAGTATAATAGAACGCCAAATCAAGGAGAAATAGTTGCCCATGCGCCTTTGTTAGATTATGAATTAGAGAAAATAAATCCGAGGCTTATCGTCACACTTGGAAATATTGGTCTTCAACGTTTAACAGGAAAAAATAAAAAAATCACAGATGTACACGGGCAATTATTAAAACAGCCCATTCAAAAATTAAAGGATATGCAAAGTGCAGAGTTTACATGGTCAGAGAATGAATATCATGTTTTTCCAACTTTTCATCCAGCTTCCATTTTTTATAATCGGAGTTTATTGGAGCTTATTTATGAGGATTTGGAGAAGCTTAAAAGACTTGTAATAAAAAACTAGAAAAGCTAAGGCGCTTTTCTAGTTACATTTAATTATGTAAAGGGTTTTTATTTTCATCTAACGTAAATCCTTCACCAACTACATCATGTACATCACTTACAGCGACAAATGCATGAGGATCTACTGAAGTAATAATATTCTTTAATTTCACGATTTCATTTTTAGCAACAACGCAATACAGTACGTTACGTTCCATTTTTGTATACGATCCAACAGCCTTTAAAAAGGTTGCTCCGCGCTCCATTTCAGATAAAATTTTGGCAGCAATTTCATCGTTTTTCTCTGAGATAATAGTCGCTCCTTTGGCGGCATAGGCTCCTTCTTGCATAAAATCAATGACTTTAGCCCCGATAAAAACAGCAACTAACGTATACATACCCTCGCGGTATGATAAATAGGTAAGAATAGAGACGACGATAACGACAGCATCGAACATAAACATCGTTTTACCCATACTCCAGCCAACATATTTGTGGGCTAGTCGTGCGATAATATCTACACCGCCAGTAGTCCCGCCATATTTAAATATTATCCCAAGGCCGATACCGATAAATGCCCCGGCGAATAAAGCTGCGAGTGTCATATCATTTTGCAAGTTTAAATGTAAGTTGAGCACTTCGTAACGCTGGAAAATCCATAGAAATAAAGATACGCTAAATGTGCCGATTAATGTATATAAAAATGTCGTTCTGCCAAGTAACCTCCAACCAATAAAAAATATAGGGATATTTAAAATTAAGTTTGAGTAGGAAGGATCAAACTTAAATAAAAAATACAATAATAGTGTAATACCAGTAAACCCACCTTCTGCAAGGTGGTTTTCAATATTGATATTGACAATACCGAAAGAAAATATAGCGGAACCGATTAAAATAAAAATAATATTTCGCATCTTCAATTTTGATGTCATATAGAAATCCCCCTAATTATGTAATGATTACATTGCTCCGCTGAAACGGTAAAACATAATAATAAGTAATTTCTAGTTGCTAGTGAAAATAGTAAGAACTCGATTAGTATGGGCTAATCTTTTGCAAAAAGCGCAAAAGAAAGTTTCACTTTACCCAGTTCCAACGGCTGGTAGGAGATAAAGCTCTGAAGAAAGGCGAACCAGCCGTTGGAACCCGATTGGTTCAACTAATCTTTTGCAAAAAGCGCAAAAGAAAGTTTCACTTTATTATAGTCTATCCAAAAAAGGGTCGCAAATAGGTGTTTGGCGGGGAATAATATTTGTCAAATCGCGATGAATTGGCTAACATGAAAGAGGAAGGATTAGAGGTGAATAGTATGGAAGCAAAAACGATGAAAGATATGCAGAAAGAAGTAGATGCATATATTGGTCAGTTTAAAGAAGGTTATTTCAGTCCGCTTGCAATGATGGCTCGTTTAACGGAAGAAATGGGAGAGCTTGCGAGAGAGGTAAATCATTATTATGGTGAGAAACCGAAGAAAACAACTGAAAAAGAAAGAAGTATTGAAGAAGAGCTTGGAGATGTATTATTTGTTATGATTTGTATGGCAAATAGTTTAAATATTGATTTAGAGACAGCACATAACATTGTAATGAATAAATTTAATACACGTGATAAAGATCGCTGGACACGTATTGATGAGGGAGAGAAAGAATAATGAAAGAAATTAAAGTAATTATCGCCGGACCAAGAGGACGTATGGGACATGAAGCAGTCCTTCTTATGGAAAGAACGGAACATTTTAATTTAGTAGCAGCAGTGGATTATAAGCATGGTGGTGAGAAGATTTCTGATTTACCTGGCATGCCAGCATTACATGCACCGATTTACGCTGATTTACATACTTGTTTAGATGAAGTAGAAGCAGATGTGTTGTTAGATTTAACAACACCAGAAGTTGGGAAACAACACGTTACACTTGCAGTTGAGCGTGGACTTCGTTCTGTTATTGGTACAACTGGATTTACAGAAGAAGAATTGGCACGTTTAACAGAGAATGCAAAAGAAAAAGCAGTAGGAACAATTATTGCTCCAAACTTTGCAATTGGTGCAGTTCTTATGATGAAATTCTCACAAATGGCAGCGAAATATTTCCAAGATGTTGAGGTAATTGAATTACATCATGATCAAAAATTAGACGCACCATCTGGTACAGCTGTAAAAACGGTAGAATTAATTCGTCAAAATCGTGAATCAAAGCAGCAAGGTCATCCAAATGAAGTAGAGCAACTAGCAGGTGCACGTGGTGCAAATGTAGACGGTATTCACATTCATAGTGTACGTTTGCCAGGGCTTATTGCACACCAAGAAGTAATGTTTGGTGGAGATGGACAAATGTTAACAGTTCGTCATGATTCATTCAATCGTGCATCATTTATGTCAGGTGTAAAACTATCAATTGAGACAGTAATGAACCTTGATCATCTTGTGTACGGTTTAGAAAATATTATCGACTAAAGGGGAGACAACGGATGAAAATTGCCTTAATCGCACATGACAAAAAGAAAAATGATATGGTTTCGTTTGCATACGCATATAAACCAATTTTTGAGCAACATGAATTATTTGCAACAGGAACGACAGGGCTTCGTATTATGGAAGCGACTGGATTAGTTGTAACAAGATATCAATCTGGCCCTCTTGGTGGAGATCAAGAAATTGGTGCAATGATTGCAAAAAACGATTTAGATATGGTGATTTTCTTCCGCGATCCATTAACAGCACAGCCGCATGAACCGGATGTGAATGCATTGCTTCGTTTATGTGATGTATATGCGATTCCACTTGCAACGAATATGGCAAGTGCTGAAATGTTGATGCACGCATTAGAGCGAGGAGATTTAGATTATCGTAAGTTAAGAAAATGAGGGGAACAATTATGAGTGGATTACATATATTAGCGTTTGGTGCTCATGCCGATGATGTTGAAATCGGCATGGCTGGTACCATCGCTAAATATACAAAGCAAGGGTATGAAGTAGGTATTTGTGATTTAACAGAAGCTGATCTTTCTTCCAATGGAACGATAGAGTTGAGAAAAGAAGAAGCAGAGGTCGCAGCTCGTATAATGGGAGTAAAAACGAGGCTGAATTTAGCGATGCCAGACCGTGGTTTGTATATGAAAGAAGAGTATATACGTGAAATTGTCAAGGTGATCCGTACATATAAACCAAAACTAGTTTTTGCGCCATACTATGAAGATCGTCATCCAGATCATGCAAATTGTGCAAAGCTTGTGGAAGAGGCTATTTTTTCAGCAGGAATCCGTAAATATATGCCGGAACTTTCACCACATCGTGTGGAGTCTTTTTATAATTATATGATTAATGGTTTTCATAAACCGAATTTTTGTATAGATATAAGTGAGTACCTCTCTATAAAGGTGGAAGCATTAGAAGCATATGAAAGTCAATTTTCAACAGGAAGTGATGGTGTTAAGACACCGTTAACAGAAGGATACGTTGAAACTGTGATTGCTCGTGAGAAGATGTTTGGAAAAGAAGTTGGAGTCTTGTATGCCGAGGGATTTATGAGTAAGAAACCGGTTTTATTACATGCTGATTTATTAGGGGGATGTAAATGAAATTAAAAATAGGTATTACATGTTATCCTTCTGTAGGTGGTTCTGGAGTTGTTGGAACAGAATTAGGAAAGCAATTGGCGGAACGCGGGCATGAAATTCACTTTATTACATCGGGTTTACCATTCCGGTTAAATAAAGTATATCCAAACATATATTTTCATGAAGTGACGGTAAGCCAGTACTCTGTATTTCAATATCCACCATACGATTTAGCGTTAGCAAGTAAAATGGCAGAGGTTGCACAAAGAGAAAACTTAGACATTTTACATGTGCATTACGCAATACCACATGCAATTTGTGCATATTTAGCAAAACAAATGATCGGAGAGCGTATTAAAATTGTTACAACCTTGCATGGAACAGATATTACTGTGTTAGGTTCCGACCCTTCGTTAAATAATTTAATTCGTTTTGGTATTGAGCAATCGGATGTTGTTACTGCTGTCTCGCATTCATTAATTAACGAAACGCATGAGCTTGTAAAACCAAGTAAAGAAATTCAAACGGTATATAACTTTATAGACGAACGTGTATATTTCAAACGTAATATGTCTCAATTAAAGAAAGAATACGGTATAAGTGAGAGTGAAAAAGTACTTATTCATATTTCGAATTTCCGTAAAGTGAAACGTGTGCAGGATGTTGTTGAGGCATTTGCTAAAATTGTTAAAGAAGTAGATGCGAAGTTGCTTCTTGTTGGAGACGGACCAGAATTCTGTACGATTTTACAGATAGTGAAGAATTTACATATTGAAGATCGTGTTTTATTCCTAGGGAAGCAAGATAATGTTGCAGAACTACTTGCGATGAGTGATTTAATGTTGCTTCTATCAGAGAAGGAAAGTTTTGGTCTTGTTTTATTAGAAGCAATGGCGTGTGGTGTACCTTGTATCGGAACACGGGTTGGAGGTATTCCAGAGGTTATTCAACACGGGGAAACAGGATATTTATGTGAAGTTGGCGATACAACAGGAGTGGCAAATCAAGCTACTCAGCTATTAAAGGACGAGGAACTTCACCGTAATATGGGAGAACGAGCAAGAGAAAGTGTTTATGAGCAATTTCGCTCAGAAAAAATTGTTTCACAATATGAAACGATTTACTATGACGTACTAAGGGATGACAAAAATGGAAAGATTTAAAAAAGCTAGTTCTATTATTGAGACATTAAAACAACAAGGACATGAGGCTTACTTTGTTGGTGGGAGCGTACGAGATCTTATTATCGATAGGCCGATTGGAGATATTGATATTGCGACATCTGCTTTACCAGAAGAAGTGATGGCTATATTCCCAAGAAATGTTCCTGTTGGTCTTGAGCATGGAACTGTAATTGTTTTAGAAAATGGTGAGCCTTATGAGGTAACTACTTTTCGAACAGAAAGCGAATATGAAGATTTTCGAAGACCTAGTAGTGTTCAATTTGTTCGTTCATTAGAAGAGGATTTAAAACGTCGTGATTTCACGATGAATGCAATTGCTATGACAGAAGAAGGCGAAATGGTTGATTTATTTGCTGGACAGGAAGCCATTCAACAGAGAGAAATTGTGACAGTTGGAAATGCTGCGGATCGTTTTCAAGAAGATGCCCTGCGAATGATGCGTGGTATTCGGTTTGTAAGCGCGTTAGGTTTTTCATTAGAAACGAAAACGAAGCAAGCGATTGAAACGTATGGACATTTGCTAGAACATATAGCAATTGAGCGCATTACAGTAGAGTTTGAGAAATTGTTAACTGGTACATATTGTGTGAAAGGTCTCAAAGAATTAGTAGAGACGAAGCTATTTTCTCATTTGCCATATTTACAAATGTCAGAAGAGAGACTGTTAAAAGCTACGCAGTATAAATGGGATTCTTTCGAAACGGATATTGAGGCGTGGGCATTTTTCTTATATTGTATCGGAGAAGAACATCCATCTGTCTTTTTACGTCAATGGAAGTTTTCGAATAAAAAAATAAAAGATATTGTTGCAGTTTTATTGGCAATCCGTACTAGAAAGGAGAAGGATTGGGATACAGTCCTTCTTTATAAAACGGGAATTTATATCGCTGAAATGGCAGAGAGAGTATATGAAGCGATGATTGAAAGCTATAATCCTACATCTGTTAAACGAGTACAATCAATGTTTCATGCATTGCCAATCCAGGGTCGTCAAGAAATGAATGTGACTGGTAATGATTTATTAAACTGGGCAAACAAAAAGCCTGGTCCGTGGGTTGCTGACATGCTTCAGAAAATCGAGGAAGCAATTGTAAAAGGAAACGTAGTTAATGAGAAAGAGCGTATAAGGGAGTGGCTGCAAGGATGCAATCTACTATAAGAAAGCAGTTATTACAAGTTTTTTCTGAAGCGGATGGCGAGTTTGTATCCGGCCAAACGATTAGTGATAAACTTGGTTGTTCAAGAACTGCTGTGTGGAAACATATGGAAGATCTCCGGAGTGAGGGATATGGACTTGAAGCTGTGCGCCGATTAGGTTACCGAATTGCAAGTAAGCCAGACAAAGTGACTGCTAATGAAATTCAGTTAGGGCTACAAACGAAGCGAATTGGTAGAACAGTGTATTTTGAAGAAACTGTTGAATCAACGCAGCACATTGCAGCAAAACTTGCTTATGAAGGTGCAGAAGAAGGAACTATCGTTGTAGCAGAAGAACAAACAGCGGGAAGAGGTCGTTTAAGCAGAAAATGGCATTCACCAAAAGGAACAGGAATTTGGATGAGTATTATTTTACGCCCATCGATTCCAGTTCATCATGCACCGCAACTTACTTTGTTAGCGGCTGTTAGTGTTGCACAGGCAATTGAAAAATGTACAGGTGTAGACGTGGGAATAAAATGGCCAAATGACATTTTAATTCAAGGTAAAAAGGCTGTAGGTATATTAACAGAAATGCAAGCGGATCCTGATAAAATTAATGCTGTCATTATGGGCATCGGTATTAATGCGAATCAAAAGCAAGAACATTTTGATGAAGAAATTCAGCACATTGCTACTTCATTAGCGATTGAATCAGGTAAGCCGATTGTTCGTGCAGAACTTATGCAACAAATCTATTTACAACTAGAAAAATTATATGAAGAGTATTTACAAAATGGTTTCTCTGTCATTAAAATTCTTTGGGAAAGTTACGCTGTGAGCATCGGGAAAGAAATTACCGCTCGAACGATGAGAGAGACGATTACGGGGTTAGCAAAAGGAATCACAGAGGATGGTGTATTACTTCTGGAGGATCATGAGGGGAAAGTACATCATATTCATTCTGCAGATATCGAAATTAAGTAAAAGAAGTTCCTCTTTTGGAACTTCTTTTTATTTCAATATTTTTGAGTTAAATTTGTAACATGATAATAAATCCTTTTCATATTTAAAGTTCATTTCAAGATATCTTCCGTCTAGTTGGCCTGGCATGTTATTTGACGATTACTTTGCCTTCCATTCCTTTAAGGAGATGGTATCGACATATTAATTCATATGTACCAGTATTTTTAGGTTTCACGGTAATATTCTTTTCTTTTCCTGACTCAACTACGACGTCAATGCCGAGTTTTTTCACTGTAAAGGTGTGCTCGTTTTTACCTTTATTTTTCAATAGTAATGTTGTTGATCCTTCAAGCGGAATCGTGATGACATTTGGATTAAAGTAATCATCATTTAGTTCAACCTCAATCACGTTCGTTACATCGGTGGGTTGTGTTACGACATTAACTGAGGCAAATACATGAAAGGATCCTAAAGACATCCACCATACAATCATTACAAGCAAACTGCTGAATCGAAATAACCACCTGTTCATAGACATCTGCAATTCTCCTTTGTTAAGTACTTTTCCTCAATTAACCTGCATCATTAGTTTAAGAGTTATACTATACAGTTAAATTGATTACAGAAGAAATTAACTTGGAATTTTTTAACATGCGTTGAAAAAACATGTATCTTTTCAGGATTGAATTATCTATAAAAACTTTATCCCGCTATTTACTGGGCAATAAGACCTCCACCTCAAAATTCAGCGGAAGCAAAGAAGTTAGGTGGGGATCGGGCTGATTAAAGTTTCACTTTCTAGCATATATACTCTCTTATTAAATTTCATATACCGTAATCAGAATAAAAAATTATTTTTTCAAAAAAATGTAGTAATTCCCTTTTGTAGTTTGCTATAATTAGTTCGAATGTGGGCAGTATCAGAGCGAACTGCACCATGATTCGAAGTAATACGAAAAATAATAACTTGGATTCTGCCTTGATCCAATAACGGACTGGGACAGAGGGATGAATAATGCCGACTAACACACAACCCTTCTGCCCTTTTATGGCCAGAGGGGTTTTTTATATGATTGCGGCCATCTCCTCTCTCCTGCATAAAGGAGGAGTAGTTTTTGAAAACAAAAACAGATTTTTTGAAGATGAAAGAGCAAGGTGAGCCGATTACAATGCTAACGGCGTATGATTATCCATCTGCTAAATTAGCAGAAGAAGCTGAAGTTGATATGATTTTAGTTGGAGATTCTCTTGGAATGGTTGTACTCGGATACGATTCAACAGTACCTGTAACAGTAGAGGATATGATTCATCATACGAAAGCTGTACGCCGTGGAGCGAAAGAGACGTTTATTGTAACTGATATGCCATTTATGTCGTATCACGTATCATTACAAGAAACGATGGTGAATGCACGCCGCATCGTTCAAGAGAGCGGGGCGCATGCACTGAAGGTAGAAGGTGCTGGAGAAGTTATATCAACGATTCAATATTTGACGAACGCAGGAATTCCTGTTGTAGCGCATTTAGGTTTAACCCCTCAATCTGTAGGAGTGTTGGGTGGATATAAAGTGCAAGGAAAAGATGCGGAGAGTGCAAAGAAATTAATAGAAGATGCAAAGAAATGTGAAGAAGCTGGTGCAATAGCGCTTGTGTTAGAATGTGTACCAATGCAGTTAGCAGAACTTATTTCAGAGCAACTAACAATACCGACAATTGGGATTGGTGCAGGGCAAAAAGTAGATGGGCAAGTGCTTGTTTATCATGATCTTATCTCATACGGCGTGAATCGTGTGCCGAAATTTGTGAAGCAATATACATCTGTTCAAGAGGAGATTGTGCGTGGGATTTCACAATATGTTACTGAAGTAAAGACAAGGCAATTTCCTGAAGAAAAACATTCGTTCACAATGAAAGAGGAAGAATGCTTAGCGTTATACGGAGGAAAACAATAATGAAAATCGTAACTACAGTGCAAGAGATGCAGCAAATTACAAACGAACTTCGTGCAAGTGGAAAGAGTATTGGTTTTGTTCCAACGATGGGTTATTTACATGAAGGGCATGCTACCTTATTACGTAAGGCAAGAGAAGAAAATGAAATTGCAGTTTTAAGTGTATTTGTAAACCCGCTGCAATTTGGCCCAAATGAAGATTTAGATCGATATCCTCGTGATATTGATAGAGATGAAAATGTAGCAAAAGAAAACGGTGTAGATTATTTATTTTATCCGAGTGTAGAAGAAATGTATCCAGCAGAACAAACAACAACAGTAGAAGTTGTGAAGCGCACGGACGTATTATGCGGTCAACAAAGACCTGGTCATTTTGCTGGTGTTGCAACTGTACTAATGAAACTATTTAATATTACGCTGCCAACGCGTGCTTATTTCGGTATGAAAGATGCTCAACAAGTTGCAGTAATTGAAGGATTTGTAACTGATTTCAATATTCCGGTTACAATCGTACCAGTTGATATTGTGAGGGAAGAAGATGGATTAGCGAAAAGTTCTCGTAACGTGTACCTATCACAAGATGAACGTGAAGAGGCTCTTCATTTATACCGCAGCCTATGTATAGCGAAAGAAAGAATTGAGGTAGGTGAACGTAATCCGGAAATCATTACAAATCTTGTGAAAGAGTATATTGAGACGCATACGAAAGGCACTGTAGATTATGCGGATTTATATGCATATCCGTCATTAACAATGGTAGAGAAAGTCGAAGGACGAATCATTTTAGCTATTGCAGTTAAGTTTGAAAATGTAAGATTAATTGACAATATAACATTAACGGTTAAATAAGGGGGAGCACCTATGTTTCGCACAATGATGAGAGCAAAGTTACATCGTGCAACTGTAACGGAGGCAAATTTAAATTATGTAGGTAGTATTACAATTGATGAAGATTTAATGGATGCAGTAAATATTGTAGAAAACGAAAAAGTCCAAATTGTAAATAATAATAATGGTGCTCGTTTAGAGACATACGTTATTAAAGGGGAACGCGGTAGTGGTGTTGTTTGTTTAAACGGTGCTGCGGCAAGGCTTGTACAACCAGGGGACAAAGTAATTATTATTTGTTATGGGCTAGTTACGGAAGAAGAGGTTCATAAACAAGAACCCAAAATTGCAGTACTAGACGATAATAATCAAATTATTGAAATGTTAGGTGCTGAAAAAGCGGGTACGATATTATAAGTAGAAAGGCTATCTCCATTGCGGAGATAGCTTTTTTGTGCATCTTTTCATTAAGATGAGATAAAACGTGGTATAGTAACATTATATAAATTATTGTTGTTTGAAAGGTAAGAAATTGAGGTGTTACATATATGAGTAAGCGTTATGTCGTTGTTGATTTAGAGACGACAGGGAACTCCTGGAAAGATGGGAAGGATAAAATTACCCAAATTGCAGCTGTTGTAGTAGAAGATGGAGAGATATTGGAGATTTTTTCGTCTTTTGTTAACCCAAAGAGAGAGATCCCACCATTTATTACAGAATTAACAGGGATTGATGAAAGTCTTGTAAAACAAGCCCCGTTATTTCAAGATGTAGCCCCGATGATTGTTGAGCTATTACAAGGTGCGGCTTTCGTTGCGCATAATGTTCACTTTGATTGGAATTTTTTAAATGAAGAATTAAGACAGGCTGGATATACAGAAATACATTGTCCTAAAATCGACACGGTTGAATTGGCTCAAATTCTTTTGCCGACAGCTGATAGTTATAAATTACGTGATTTAGCTAAGAAGCATGAACTAGAACATGATCAACCACATCGTGCGGATAGTGATGCTCTTGCAACAGCGGAATTATTTTTACAATTTTTAAATGAAATTGAAAAGTTACCACTTGTCACGTTGCAATCGCTTTATGAATTAAGCGATGTGTTCCAAAGTGATATAGCTGATGTGCTTTCTGAAAATATTTTAAAGAAAGTAATGAATGGTAAAGAAGATATAGCGGAGTATGAAATACATCGAAATATTGCGCTGAAAAAGCGGAACTATTCCTTAAACCTTGGAGAAACGTGTTCCTCAAAGTTTGATGCTTTCTTGAATAAAACGATGGATAAATTGGAATCACATATGCCAAAGTTTGAAAGAAGAGAAAGTCAACAACTGATGATGAAAGAGATATATACGGCGTTAAGAGACTCTCGTTTTTCACTAATTGAAGCCGGTACAGGAACAGGAAAGACTCTTGCATATTTGCTTCCTAGTCTTTATTTTGCAAAGAGAAAAGAAGAACCTGTCATTATAAGTACACAAACGGTACAACTCCAACAACAAATATTAGAAAAAGAAATACCGTTATTACAAAAAATAATGCCATTTTCATTTGAGGTAGCTCTTCTTAAAGGAAGAAAGCATTATCTTTGCTTACACAAATTTGAGTATGCTTTACAAGAGGAAGAAAAAAATTATGATATGGCACTTACGAAGGCGAAGATTTTAGTTTGGCTATTGCAAACTGAAACGGGTGATCAAGACGAATTAAATATTCCTGAGGGCGGAAAGTTACTTTGGAATCGTATTTGTAGTGATGCGTATAGTCCAGGCGGTATGCAAAGTAATTGGTTTAGTCGTTGTTTTTACCAGCGAGCGAAGAATAAAGCTTTATTTGCAGATATCGTTATCACAAATCATGCGTTATTATTTCAAGATTTTTCAAGTGAAGAACCGCTGTTTGCTTCATGCGAACATATTATTTTTGATGAAGCTCACCATATTGAAGAAGCTGCGAGTAGAACATTGGGTGAACAGTTCTCTTGTATGTATTTTCAATTGGTTATATCTCGTCTTGGGACGCTAGAAACAGAAGATGTACTCTCCAAAGTATATAAAATGATGAAAAAATCAGAGCAAGCATCTCGTTCAACTTTCCGTATGATAAGTTATAGTTTGAAGGAACTTAAGTTTGATGCGGATGAACTCTTCCAAATGTTACGTACTTTTATATTTAAACAAACAAAGCAAGAACAAGGAACGAATAATATGCCGCTCATCTATAGGTATAACGCAGAACTAGAAAAAGGTAAGTTGTGGGATAGTATCGTTGAATTAACAAATCGTTTTATATATGAATTAAGAAGGGTAGTAACTGCTCTTGAGAAGCAAGTGGATATATTGCAAAGTAAGTTAGAATGGGAGATGCATGTTGTAACAGGTGAATTTATGCATTTAATTGAGTTGCTGAGAAAGATGGCAGAATCATTACAGTTACTCGTATTAGAAAAGAATTCGTATGTAACTTGGATGGAGACTGAAACGAAAGGGACGATTCATTCAACAGTTCTATATGCACAGCCTGTTCATATTGGTGAAAGATTTGCTGATGAATTTTTAACAGAAAAAAAGAGTGTTATTTTTACATCCGCAACACTAACAGTTAACGATACGTTTGATTATATAAAAGAGGAACTTGGTTTACATGATTTCGCTCCAAATACTTTAAAGGTTCCATCGCCATTTCGTTATGATGAACAAATGAAATTAATGGTTTCAACGGATGTACCTTTTATTAAGCAAGTAAGTAATGAGCGATATATTGAATCTGTATCGGAACATATTGCAAAGATAGCGAAAGCCACAAAGGGCAGAATGCTTGTTTTATTCACTTCGTATGAAATGTTAAAAGAAGCGTATGCGAATTTAAAAAATAATGATGAATTAGAGGGTTATTTATTACTCACACAAAGTGTGAATAATAGAAGTCGAAGCCGTTTAATTCGAAAGTTTCAAGAGTTTGACAAATCAATTTTATTAGGGACGAGCAGTTTCTGGGAAGGGATAGATATTCCAGGAGATGCCTTAAGTTGTCTTGTTATTGTCCGTCTACCATTTACGCCGCCTCATCAGCCGATGATGGAAGCGAAAGGTGAGTGGCTAAAAAATCAAGGTGAGGATGTATTCGCTAAATTAGCGCTGCCACAAGCAATATTACGTTTCAAACAAGGATTCGGCCGCTTAATTCGAACGAATACAGATACAGGAACGGTAGTAGTGTTAGATCGTCGTTTGACGAGTTCTTCCTATGGAAAACGATTTCTACAATCGATCCCTAACGTACCTCTTTATGAAGGACCATTAGAAGAATTATTAGTACAATTAGAAGAACCATCAAATGAATAAAAATGGAAGAAAAATACGCCTGAAGTATTTATAAACTTCAGGCGTAAAAAATGTGGGTAGGAGGAATTTTATTTTTCTTACTTCTTGTATACAAAATGTGTTGGTTTTCGACTTGAAACCTTTTTTTGCTGTACATGTCCTGCTATAATAGATGGGTGATGAAGCAGGGGTTGTAAAGAATGTACTCTTATTGTAACCGCATTGCGTTCTTCTATAATTAGAAATTTTTGTGTAACGGAGGAGTTTTTTCATGGAGAAGAAAATCGAAGTACTATCAACGACGCGTATTAAATATTCGTCTGATTTGTATAAAATTGTTGATAGTTTGAATCGTACGTTAAAAGAGCAGGACCTCATGTTCGGACTAGCATTAGACGAAAAAGATAAAGAAACAGCTGTATTTACGATTTACAGAACGTAGTGATACAATGAAAAAGTGGATCTTTGCAATCATTATTGTTATCGTTGCTAGCGGAATATATGGGGCGTATGTTTATAATAAAGCAATGGGGAAGAAAATTCCAAAAGAGTCGAAATTTGTAGAAATTGCTAAAGAAAAAGCAAAGCTTACAAAGGTGAAATCTGTTGATTATTACAACGGAAAATCTGCATATATAGTCGTGCAAGGTACAGATGAAAAGGGAGAACAACTTATCGTTTGGGTGCCGGAGAAAAAAGGGGATACTGTAGTAAGGAAAAAGAGCGAAGGTATTTCTGAAAAAGAGGCTATACAAAGAACATTAGAACAAGTCGGCAATGAAAGTAAGGAATCAAAAAGTAAGCCGAAAGAGATTATGAAAGTGAAATTAGGCTTTGAAAATGATGTACCACTATGGGAAGTTACATATATTGATGATGACAATCGTTATAGTTATTACTATCTTGAATTTAAAGATGGAAAATTTTTAAGACGATATAGCATTGAAAAATAGATGTAGGGGGAACTACAAATGAAATTAGCAAAGCGAGTAGCTGCTTTAACACCGTCTTCAACTTTAGAAATTACAGCAAAGGCACAAGCATTAAAAGCAGAGGGTCATGATGTAATTGGATTAGGGGCAGGGGAACCTGACTTTAATACACCAGAGCATATTATGGATGCTGCACATAAAGCGATGTTAGAAGGGCATACGAAGTATACACCAACAGGTGGATTACAATCGTTAAAACAAGAAATTGTGAAGAAATTTACTCGCGATCAAGGTATTGCGTATGATCCATCTGAAATTATTGTATGTAATGGCGCAAAGCATGCATTATATACATTATTCCAAGTATTACTTGATGAGGGAGATGAAGTTATCATTCCAACTCCTTACTGGGTAAGCTATCCAGAGCAAGTAAAGCTTGCTGGCGGTAAGCCGGTTTATGTAGAAGGTTTAGAAGACAATGAGTACAAAATTACAGCAAAGCAGCTGCGTGAGGCAATTACAGAGAAAACGAAAGCAGTTATTATTAATTCACCGAGCAATCCAACAGGAATGATTTATAGCAAAGAAGAATTACAACAGCTTGGAGAAGTATGTTTAGAACATGATATTTTAATCGTTTCTGATGAAATTTATGAAAAATTAATTTATGGTGGCGTAGAATATACTTCAATTGCCCAGCTTTCTAATGCATTAAAAGAACAAACACTTATTATTAATGGTGTATCTAAATCTCATTCTATGACAGGATGGCGTATTGGGTATGCTGCAGGAAATAAGCAGCTTATTAAAGCGATGACGAACTTAGCGAGTCATAGTACGTCAAACCCTACTTCAATCGCTCAATACGGCGCAATTGCGGCATATGCGGGCTCACAAGAACCTGTGGAAACAATGCGTCAAGCCTTTGAAGAGAGATTAAACATCATTTATGATAAATTAATTCAAATCCCTGGCTTTACTTGTATTAAACCGCAAGGTGCATTTTACTTATTCCCTAACGTAAAAGAAGCTGTAGCTTTATCAGGATATGCAACAGTTGATGATTGGGCAAAGGCTCTATTAGAAGAGGAAAAAGTGGCTCTTGTACCAGGTACAGGATTTGGTGCTCCAAATAATGTTCGTTTATCATATGCGACATCTCTTGAACAAGTAGAGAAAGCATTAGAACGCATCCATACATTTATGAAAAGTAAAGTGCAAGCTTAATTTTATATTTCATTCATGTAATATAAAAAACCTCCCTATTGATGGGGAGGTTTTTTTGACGAATTGTGGCAAAAAGAAATAGCTAAAGGTGTGTTATACTAGAGAGCGAGGTGTTTGGTGATGAAAAAGAAAATGATGCTACAGTGGTTTGAGCAGGGAAGCATTGCAATTCCAAAATTGCTTATGATGCATTATAAAAAATTAGGTTTAAATGAGACGGAATTTATGGTTGTACTTCATGTACACACATTTTTAGAATCAGGTAATTCGTTTCCGACTCCTTCAGAGATTTCTGAACGGATGACGATAACGGAAATGAAATGTATGGAAGTAATTCAAGCGTTGATTCAAAAAGGTTTTTTATCACTAGAAGGTGGACAAAGATCAGAAGCAATGATGTGCGAAAGTTATTCTTTACAACCGTTATGGGAAAAAATATTACATTTCTTAATGGATGAATCAATAGAGGAAGAGCAAAAAGAAAAAAAACAGCTGCAAGTAAATTTATATACAGTATTTGAAAAAGAATTTGGAAGACCACTTTCGCCGTTCGAATGTGAAACGTTAGGAATGTGGGAGGACCAAGATCAACATCATCCAAATTTAATTCAGGCAGCTCTTAGAGAAGCTGTAATGAGTGGGAAACTAAATTTCCGATATATTGATCGTATTTTATTTGAGTGGAAAAAGAATGGAATTAAAACGGTAGATCAGGCTCAAAATCAAGGTCAAAAATTTAGAGCGAATCAACAAAGAGCACAACAAATGTCAAAACAAGAGACGAAATTTACTGGAAAAGTGCCTTTTTATAATTGGTTGGAGCAGTAATATAGGAGGAGAAATATGCTTAACAAAACGCAAATCCGTTATTGTTTAGACACAATGGCGGATATGTATCCAGAAGCGCATTGTGAATTGGTTCATGATAATCCATTTGAACTTGTAATCGCGGTGGCGTTATCTGCACAATGTACAGATGTACTTGTAAATAAAGTGACAAGAAATTTATTTCAAAAATATAAAACACCAGAAGATTATTTAAGTGTTTCTCTAGAAGAATTACAACAAGATATACGCTCTATCGGATTGTATAGAAATAAAGCAAAAAACATTCAAAAATTATGCCGAATGTTATTAGATGACTATAATGGGGAGGTACCGAGCGATCGAGATGAACTTACGAAATTACCCGGTGTAGGAAGGAAAACAGCGAATGTTGTAGTTTCCGTAGCGTTTGGGATTCCTGCAATTGCTGTCGATACACATGTGGAGCGAGTGAGTAAACGATTAGCGATTTGTAGATGGAAAGATTCTGTGTTAGAAGTAGAAAAAACGTTAATGAAGAAAGTACCGATGGATGAGTGGGGGGTTACGCATCATCGTATGATTTTCTTTGGACGTTATCATTGTAAAGCACAACGACCGCAATGTAAGGAGTGCAGACTGTTAGAAGTATGTCGTGAAGGAAAGAAGCGAATGAAGGTGAAATAAGGGATGGAGCGAGTTATAGAAATACCGAAAGAATTTCACTGCTTACCATTTTTTAAAGAAAGCGTAAATTCAATTGAGTATCATACAGACGATTCTTTTGAAGAAATAATACAAAATACTTACTTTATATTTGATATTGAAAGACAGTATGAGCCATGGAAGGAAATTGAAAACAGTATTCCAGCGATGTTGAATGTATGGAAAAATAAGCATGAAGACATTGCTATACTGTTTCGAAATAGAAATAAGCAAGAGGCTGAGGGGCCAATGATTCTTTTTGCAGCTCACTTGTTATCGGTTGTCTATTGGCTAAATGAGCAACCTGTTCATAGTTTGAATGAAATGCAAATAAATACGAATAAATTAAAAGTGCAACCTGTTAATTTTATGGAAAGATATTCATTCATAATAAAGAAACCGAGTAATTATCATTCTTATATTCAATTAGCACAGTTGTATATCGAAATAGAAAAGCTATATGTAAAGAAAATGATAACAAAAAAGAAGTCCGCTTCTCGTTAAGAGAAACGGACTTCTTTTTTGTTTATTAGGACTCTGTTGTAATAACAGTACCGTCTGCGTGAGGTGTATCTCCTCCGGTATTTTGATGTTGCTGTTCTTGTTGTTTCTTAGCTTCTTCTTCAGCTTTTTTCTTGGCCTCTTCTTCAGCTTTCTTCTTAGCTTCTTCTTCAGCTTTTTTCTTAGCTTCTTCTTCAGCTTTTCTTCTAGCTTCCTCATCAGCTTTCTTTTGAGCTTCTTCTTGCTGTTTACGTTGTTGTTCTTGTTGCTGTTCTTGTTGTTTCTTAGCCTCTTCATCAGCTTTTTTCTTAGCTTCGTCTTGTTTTACTTTATCTTCATTAGCCTTTTTCTGGGCTTCCTCATCAGCTTTTTTCTTAGCTTCTTCATCGGCCTTTTTCTTAGCCTCTTCATCAGCTTTTTTCGCATCTGGAGTTCCGCCAGGCGCAGTGAAGGATGCACCAACTGCTGGGCTTGTTCCAGTGCCTTTTTTCGCTACTACAGAGAAGCTGTAAGTAACACCTGGTTTAATACCACCAAGAGTAGCTGTCGTACCACTTATTGATAGGCTACCACTTGAACCATCAGTTGCTTTATAGCTGGCTGCATATGCATCAACTTCTGCTGGTCCAGACCAGTTTAGTGTAACTGTGCTAGCGCCATCGAAAGTGACATTCAGACCACTAGGGGCATTTACTTTAATTTCTTTAATTGCATCTTTTTTCGCACCTTTTACGTATAACTCTCCGTTTATTTCTTGTACAGAAGAAGGACGTTCAAAGCGTGATTTATCTGTAGCGAATTTGCTCATCATTACTTGGAACATTTGCTGTGCAATTTTAGTATAACGATCACTAATGTAGTTTTCTGGACCGTTCTTTACGTAACCCGTCCATACAGCCATCGTATATTGTGGTGTATATCCAGCGAACCAGCTATCCCTGTTTGCATCAGCTGGAATGCCGTATTTCTTTAAATCTTTTGCATCAAAGTTTTGCGTTCCAGTTTTACCCGCTACGTCAACACCTGAAACATATGCTGTTGGTCCTGTACCACCAGAACCAGGTTTTACTACGTCACGAAGAACGTCAGTTACCATGTAAGCTGTATAGTCTTGCATAGCGCGTTGTTCTTTCGGTTTAAAGCTTTTCTTTTTCCCGTCCGGGAAGGTTACTTCTTTTACGAAGTGTGGTTTATTATAGTTACCACTATTACCAAAGGTTGCATATGCACCTGCTACTGCTAATGGAGAACTATCGTTACTACCAATTGCAGTAGATTCATGTACTCCATTTTCAAATGTCATGCCTAAACCTTCAGCAAACTCTTTTGATTTATTAAGCCCAACTGTTTGAGCTGTCTTTAAAGCCGGGATGTTTAATGACTTCTTCAATGCTTCACGAAGTGAAACGTCACCTTTAAAACTCCCTGTAGCATTTTTAATCTTTGTGCCATCAGAATAAGTATATTCAGAGTCATTTAATTGATGATAAGTAGACCACTGAAGATTCTCAATCGCTGGACCGTAGTCGAAAATTGGTTTCATTGTTGAACCAACTTGGCGTTTTAAATCAGTTGCCATATTATGACCTTTGAAAGTGGACTTATTTTCTTTACGTCCAGCACCAATTGCTCGAACTTCTCCAGATTGTGTATCCATAAATACGAATGATCCTTGGAATTGATCGTTTGGATACTTAATAAGATTGCCATCCATAATTTTTTCAGCATAATCTTGAGCATCTTGATCAAGTGTTGTATGAATCGTTAAACCATCTGAACCGATATTTACATCAGGATATTCTTTTTCAACTTCTTTTACAACTGCATCTAAAAATGCTTGATACTTCATCTCAGTTATTTCTGAAGACGGTTGAAGGCCCTCTGTTACTGGGATCTTAACTGCGTTATTCATTTCTTCTTTTGTTATATAACCATGTCGATTCATTAATGACAATACGACATTACGACGATTTGTTGCTCGTTCAACATTTTCCTTTTTTGTTGGATCATAAATGTTTGGACCTTGGGGTAAACCAGCGAGCATAGCAGCTTCATGTAATTGCAAGTCTTTCAAATCTTTACCATAATATTTTTGCGCTGCTGTCGCAATACCATATGAACGGTTACCTAAATTAATCTTATTTAAGTACATTTCTAAAATCTCATGTTTAGAGTATTGTTGCTCTAATTTATAAGATAAGTACCATTCTTGTACTTTTCTCTTAGCGGTTTTATCCATCGTTAGAAAATAGTTCTTAACGACTTGCTGTGTAATCGTACTACCACCTTGGGAACCGAAACCACCAGTGACATTTTCCATAACTGCTTTTGTAGTTCGTTTAAAGTCAATTCCATTATGATCATAGAAACGCGAATCCTCAGTTGCAAGGAATGCATTTTCAACTACTTTTGGAATTTGATCATAAGTAACATGCGTTCGTTTTTCAGCACCGTATTCATAGAAGAAATTTCCATTTTTATCAAGAAACTTTGTTGATAAAGGATTAACAAGTTTGGATTTATCTAATTTTGGAGCGTCCTTTACCATAACAAAGAAAGCGGAAACGCCGGCTACAAGACCAACGATACCAAGAAGTAGACAACCTATAAGGAATTTCTTGAAAAAGGAGCCTTTTTTCTTTGGTTTTTCTTCTTTATTTGTTTTTTTCTCTTGATTTTTTACATGATTTCGTTCTGTACGAGAACGATAATTATCTGACATTATACTTTCTCCTACCTTTCATTCTCTCCCCCAAAAGTCGAAAAAAGAGCCTTAGTGATGACTCTATCACGAAAAATAAACCGTGTCTAGTACACGGATATAGTCAATCCGAGGGTGATAACCGCATGATAATAAGGATCCATGCTCTTCTATTTCTTCTTTCGTAATCGACTTGCGTCCACCTGTATTTTGACGATTCCAAAATGCAATAATATGTTTTGCATCTAATAAATAAAATTCATCAAAAAGTGTAAATTTAATAATGACAAATGCAATTCCATTATGAGCAACCACTTGCTTCATATGTTCTATTTGATGAAGGTGGAAGTTTTGAAGTGGGAAACTAGTTTTATTTTTTGTTTCCTTTGCTTCAAAATCGATGTATTTCCCTTTGTATACACCGTTGTAATCTGTCGTAGAAGGTTGTTTAAAATACGCTTCTTTTACCACTGCAGCACTTCGAGCGGGGTAATCTACTTTTACAATTTGAAGAGGTGTAGGCTTTTTATGTACACATGCAATATTATGGGTTAAGTAATATTGATTTGTTTCATTCAATTCCTCTTCAAGGGACATACCTCTATTACTATAAGTATGTGTTTTTATAGGTGTTTTTTGAGGTTGTGAAGCTTGATTATACCTTTTTCCATTTGGGTAACGAATGGTCATAGTGTGTCCACTCCCAACTTGCTAAGAATTACTTACAAAGGTGATTATATCAAAAAATGAAAAAAGATGTGACCTTTTTGATGAAAGGTATGATGACTTATTTATGTTTACATGGAATGATTATATGAAAATTAAACAAAATCGAGAAAAAAAATTTTGTACAGAGAAAGAAAAAGCGATCATTCGCAATATTAAAAAGAAAACAGAAATAGCTAATGTGGACAATATTTCTCGGACACAATCTTATCAAGAATATTATTTAAGAAATAGTGAAATCAGGTGGGCCTTTTTAGCGAGTATGGTTTCGAGAAATGCGGGATGGAATATGACTGATTTAGAAGGGAGATATTATGCCACTGTATTACCTGAAACGGTAAAAAAACATTTATTTCTTCTGTACGAACAAGCTAATTGGATTATTTTCTTAGATGCATTTCCTCAGCTATTATTGTATGAGGAAAGTAAGAAGAGACGGGCACCTCTCTTTCATTTGTTGCAATATTTCAGCGTATCAATTTTTATGGAAAAAGAATGGTTACTTTTCTGGGAAAGAAGAGATATGAATAGGCTTATGACAGCGCTTATTATAAATGAACAAAATAAAATTCAAAAACCAGTCATTGAGAACACATATTTTAAAAAACATGTATTCCATACTGCACTTTTTAAAGTACAAGAAAGATTTCATATTAGTGCAGTTATCTTCCCAACAATTGAAGGGAGGATGTATGGATTTTCGGTTTATCAATTTGAAACGTTACAACAGCGTATAGAACTAGGAAAAAAATTAGCATGGTTATTGTTTCATCCAATTTATAATGGTTCGTTTTATAAGTTTGCATTGCAAACTACACATACTGGGTCTAGAGAAGATTATGAAGTTTACGCACAGGAAACTCGAAAGTCTTATACGCCAACACTTAGAGATATTTATCCTGTTATTTTACATGAAGAAATAAAAATGAGAGATTGGTTTTGTGCAAATATGAAAATGAATGTGCTATTTGTACTTGAAGAACCTAAAGAGGAAGTTAATATAACAGAATGGTATAGAAGAAAGAGAGAACAAATCTATAGGCTATCTATCGTAAATCGTTTTGCTAAAAGGATGGATGAGTTCATGATATAATAAAAAAGAAGTCCCGTCTTCCATTTTGAAGACGGGACTTCTTAATTTGAAACAATCCTGCTATGCGTGCTACGACTTTAATTTCAAAACGTAATGCTAGTAGGAGATTAAGGATGATTTGAAATCTACCTGTTCGTAATAAAGTCTCGCTTTATGTAGCAGGGAAGTTTGGACCATCTAGCTTTGGATTGCCAGTCTCAGGTTTATTTTGTTGTTTGTTTTGGTTTTTCTTTTTTTCATTTTTGTTCTTTGCCATTGTAATACACCTCCTTTTTGTATTGTTACCATTTCTATAAATGACATACGAAATGATTTCTTTGACGAATAACAACTAGTTTTGTCATGTGGGCAGGAGTGGTGAATCATTCGGCGAAATTACATGACAAAGGAAAAGCAAAGAAGGAGGCGTTTTGTATATGGCGATGGTTCAGAAGGAAGATGTAATGAAAAAAATGGATCAAATGTTAAGTTCTCTCGATTTGCTGGAAATGAATATAGCGATTAGAATGAATCATGCATTAAAGGATGCGAGTGAAAAAATATGCAATAAGATAGAAATAACAGAAATGCATATTGAACATATGGAAAATAAATTAGTGCATCACGAAGAAAAAGGGAATTGGGTAAAGACATTTCAAAACGTCGTAGTGAGTGCATAATAAGGTGGGAAAGAAATGAAGAATGAAGCATTAATACAGTCTTCAGAAAAACTCATGCAGTATAATAATGAAGCGAATGTAAAAAAAAGAGAACTGATTGAATACGATTTTTATAAGGATATGAAACCGTTTGTAGATATGGTAGATGAGGAATTAGAGAAGTGGAAAGAATTAGCTTATACGTGGATTAAAGAAGAAAAGCCAAAGTATATACATGTACAGCAAATTGATCAAGTATACGATAATTTACAAACGAATGTGTTACAATGCTTTGTAAATAAAGGTAAAGGTAAACGATTCTTTGAAACACACCAAGCCGTTTCGTATACTTTGCAAAATATAGTTGAGCAATGTAAATAACAAGAGGGAGAACCCTCTTGTTATTTTTATGCTTCTGTCATTGTTGTAGGTTTTGTTGCGCCGTTTATTTCTAATTCTTTTATTAATGTTCGATAATCTGATATGCATATTTTTCCTTCGAGATACCAATGTCTCGCAAAGTCTAATAATTCATTTGCATTCTCTGTGCAATACCCCTTTTTTTGAGAAAACGCTTGTTTTAAATCCCCTAATACCATGTTGATTCCTCCCCCATGAGAATCTTCTTCTTAATTATCATAGCATGGAAGGGTTTTCTTTTTTAATTTTTTAAAAATTTAAACTTCCGACAAAAATAGACAGATACTCCATCACACATATTATTTTATAGGTACATATTATATATGTAGAAACTTATGTAAAGGAGGAGAGAATGCATGTTTCAACAATCTAACGTATATCAGCAAACGTATCCATATGCACAGCAAAATATGTACCAATATAATACGGATACATATTTACGGTATAATATGTATCCTTTCGAGCCTTATTATGGAAATCAAAATTATTATCAACCGTTTGAAGTGTCATTTATGAATCAAGCTCAACAACAGCAGCAACCTTATGTAAATCAGGCCCAACAACCACAACAGCAGCAACCTTATGTGAATCAAGCTCAACAATCACAAGCTCAGCAACCATACATGAATCAACAACAGCAGCAGCCTTATATGAATTCACAATATTATATGCCACCACAAGCGCCCTATGCTAATCAACAAGGGATGTTTTATCCACCAAAACAACCGTATCCGACGCAGAGTAAACAAAAGCAACAACAGCCAAGTCAGTTTTCTAGTTTTGTTTCTCAATTTAAAACATCAGATGGTAACTATGATGTAAATAAAATGATGAACACAGCTGGCCAGATGATGAATGCGATGAATCAGGTGACAGGTATTGTAAAGCAAGTTGGAGGCTTCTTTGGTAAGTAATGTTGAAGGGTTGTCTCTGAAAGTATTGTATATGAAATAAAGGACTAGACAAATTTCCTTGTAATAAATGGGTATATATAACAAACGGCTTTCTCTCTTTTCTCATACTGTAAAGTGTAATCAGATTTTTTTAACGAGAGAGGAGAGAAAAAACTATGCATCATTGTCATCCTTGTTTTGGAGGGCATAAGCCTGTAGGACCTATTTGTACAACTGCTCCTGTCGTTCATCCGACGAAACAATGCGTAACACACTCTTTTTCAACAACGGTGGTGCCACACATTTTCCCAACACATACAACACATGTACATCATCAACAAATTAAAAACCAAAACTTCTTCCCACAAACAAATTCAAATGTAAATGTTGTGGACCCAATCGACCCAGGATTCGGCGGTGGATGTGGACCGTGTGGTCATGGTCATCATCACCACGGTCATCAAATATCTCCATTTGGGCCAGGACCGAATGTATCACCGTTTGGACCAGGACCAAATGTATCACCGTTTTTACCAAACAATGTATCACCAGTAGGTCCAAATATCGGACCAAACGTTGGTGGAATATTTAAAAAGTAAATGATATGTTAGAACTAGCGAAATGCTAGTTCTTTTTTTGTAATTGGAGTGTTGATATGAAAGTTATTGCAGTAACAGGATATAAGCCATTTGAACTTGGAATATTTAAAAATGATCATCCAGGGGTGGAGTGTATAAAAAAGGCATTACACCGCAAATTAACCACTTTTGTAGAAGATGGTTTAGAGTGGGTTATAATAAGCGGCCAGTTAGGTGTAGAATTATGGGCTGCTGAAGTTGTTTTTGAAATTCAAGTAGAATATCCAGACTTAAAATTAGCGGTATTTACTCCGTTTTTAGAACAAGAAGAAAATTGGAAAGAAGATAATCGTGAATATTACGAATTTATTCTTTCTCAAGCAGACCATGTTGATAGTATCACGAAACGGAAGTATGAAAGCCCAGAACAATTTAAATTAAAAAATCAATTTTTTATTGAAAAAAGTGATGCGCTTTTAGCGGTATATGATGAAGAAAAACCAGGAAGTCCCAAATATATTGTAGAAGTAGCAAAGAAAAAAGGGGAAATAGAAAATTATCACAGTTATTTCATTCTTTTTTCTGATTTACAAGATATAATAGAAGAGGAACAGTGGAATAATGCAGAGTAATATGTAATATAGTACTCGTATATATGATTGACAAAAAGCATTGTTTCTGAAAAAATTTAGTTAATGAAAGTTTTGGTAAAAATTTGAGGTGAAGAAAATGATTTCGGATAAAATTAAATTAACAGCGAAAGATATTTTAGAAAAAGAATTTAAAACAGGTATGAGAGGTTATCAGCAAGAAGAAGTAGACAAGTTTCTTGATATGATCATTAAAGACTATGAAGCTTTCCACAAAGAGTTTGAGCAATTAAAGCAACAAAATGCTCGTTTAAAGCGTGAATTAGAGGAACAAAAACTAGCAGTAACGCAAGTTCCACAACAACCTGTACAAACACCAGTTGCACAACCGGTTTATAACAACACGAATACGGATATTTTAAAACGCTTATCTAACTTAGAAAAAGCTGTATTTGGAAGTAAGTTATACGAATGATGTAAGGTGGGAAAAGGTTTAAGCGTTTTACATAGAAAAAAACGTTGCAAAATCTTTTTGTTTCCACTATACTAATGGATGTCATAACGTTTGGGTAATCGCTGCAACGCCAACGTTGTAGAGGAAAGTCCATGCTCGCACGGCCTGAGATGGCTGTAGTGTTCGTGCCTAGCCAATTCATAAGCTAGGGTATTCTGGCTGTAAGGCTGGTTTAACGGCAGGGAAAAAACCTAAGTCCTTTCGGATATGGTTTGACTACCTTTAAAGTGCCACAGTGACGAAGTCCTTGAAGAAATGATAGGAGTGGAACGAGGTAAACCCCACGAGCGAGAAACCCAAATAATGGTAGGGGAATCTTTTCCAAGGAAATGAACGACGGGAAAGGACAGGTTTTATAACCTGTAGATAGATGATTGCCACCGGAGTACGAGGCGTGGGCCGTTTGTAGTACAAAGGAACAGAACATGGCTTACAGAACGTTATGAACCAACTATGAAATAACTCAGCTCTCCTTTGTTAGAGGAGGGCTTTTTATTTGTATGAAGTTATAAAGTATGAGTTAAAATGGTTAATGAGAAAAATTTTCGTAAAATGTAATGATTAATAGGACCAATTGCTATTAATTATTGTTTGAATATACATAAGAGGTGAATGCAAATGGGAAAAGTTACTTTAATTGCAACAGCGGCAATGGGTATTGAAGCGTTAGTTGCCCGAGAAGTTCGCGATCTTGGTTATGAATGTCAAGTAGAAAACAGCAAAGTAACATTTGAAGCAGATGAAAAGGCGATTTGTCGCACGAATTTATGGTTACGCACTGCGGACCGTGTAAAAATTAAAGTTGGCGAATTTAAAGCAACAACATTTGATGAGCTATTTGAAAAAACGAAAGCATTAAACTGGGGAGATTATATTCCAGAGAATGGCGAGTTCCCTGTTATCGGTAAATCTTTAAAATCTGAATTATTCAGTGTTTCGGATTGCCAACGTATCGTTAAAAAAGCTGTCGTTGAAAAATTAAAAACAACATATAAACGTACAACTTGGTTTGAAGAAGATGGTCCGTTATTCCGTATCGAGATTGCAATGCTCAAGGATATTGCAACATTAACAATTGATGCGAGTGGTGTTGGACTTCATAAACGTGGATACCGTATGGATCAAGGGGAAGCTCCGTTAAAAGAAACATTAGCTGCGTCTTTAATTAAATTAACAAACTGGAAGCCAGATCGTCCATTTGTTGATCCATTCTGTGGATCAGGTACAATTCCAATTGAAGCAGCATTAATTGGACAAAACATTGCACCAGGATTTAACCGTGGTTTCGCATCTGACGAGTGGGGCTGGGTAGGTAAACAAAACTGGCGTGAAGCTCGTCAAGAAGCTGAAGATTTAGCGAACTATGATCAACGATTACAAATCATTGGATCAGATATTGATCATCGTATGATTCGAGTTGCTCAAGATAACGCAGAAGAAGTGGGCTTAGGCGATTTAATTACATTTAAACAAATGCAAGTAAAAGATTTCACAACAAAAGAGGATTATGGCTACGTTGTAACGAATCCTCCATACGGAGAACGTTTAAGTGAAAAAGCACTCGTTGAACAACTGTATAAAGAAATGGGACAAGTATTCCGCCCGTTAGATACATGGTCAGCGTATGTATTAACAAGCTACGAAGCATTTGAGAAGTGTTACGGAAAAGATGCGTCGAAGAAGCGTAAACTGTTTAACGGATTTATCCGTACAGATTACTACCAATACTTCGGAAAACGTCCACCGCGTAATTCATAGTATAAAACTCCTCCAGCGCGCATATACTGGCTATTATGTAATGCGTAAAGGAGGAAGTGATATGGATAATTTCCAATTATCAATGATTCAAAAAGCTATTCACCGTACGTATGATGAGCTCGGAAAAGAAGTGGATAGTCAAGGTGCGATTGTAGATGAAATACAAAAAGCACAAGAAGAATATTTGTCAGCTCTTTCACATGAAACAGCGATTGATAAACGGTATTTAAAGTCATTAATATAGAAGAAAATTTTCCTTTTTCGAAAGGAAAATTTTTTTTCGTGAATTTCTATGTATTGCAACAGGGGAAAGCAAATGCATACATATGCGTAGCAGTTGCTATTATCTTTTTATAGAAAAACTTTTTGGTTGGAGGCTAAGGATGTTTACTGAGAAGAGATTACCATTTGAAGTAGGAAAACAAGATAATTTTTATGATAAGTTGAATGAGTGGATTGGAGATGTGTTTTACGACATCCTTCCGGAAAAAGGCTTTGAAGAGCGTGATGAACAAATTTTTATGGCGTTTCAGTTAGAACGCGCTTTCCAAGAAAAGAAAGTTATGTTCGCAGAAGCTGGTGTAGGAACAGGGAAAACAATTGTATATCTTCTATATGCAATTTGTTACGCGCGTTATACTGGGAAACCAGCTATTATTGCTTGTGCAGATGAAACGTTAATTGAGCAGCTTGTGAAAGAAGAAGGGGACATCGCTAAGTTATCTGAAGCATTAGGGCTATCTGTTGATGTAAGGCTTGCAAAATCAATGGATAATTATTTATGCTTACGTAAACTTGAAGATGTTATGAGTGGACGAGCTCCAGAAGTAATTGAAGACGTATATTATGAGTTACCACAGTTTGTATTCGATCATGGTACGATGCAAAACTTTACTCACTATGGTGACAGAAAAGAATTTCCACTTTTAAATGACGAAGAATGGTCAAAAGTAAATTGGGATTACTTCCAAGATTGCTTTACTTGTGATTCTCGTCATCGTTGTGGACAAACTCTTTCTCGTGAACATTATCGTAAAGCAGCAGATTTAATTATTTGTTCTCAAGATTTCTATATGGATCATATTTGGACGTACGATGCTCGTAAGCGTGAAGGACAAATTCCATTATTACCAGAAAGTAGCTGCGTTGTATTCGATGAAGGACATCTTGTAGAATATGCAGCTCAAAAAGCTTTAACATACCGTTTAAAGCAAACGATGATGGAGCAACTTTTAACGAGATTGCTACAAAACGATATTCGTGAGGAGTTTGCACATTTAGTAGAAGAAACAATTTGGCAAACAGAGCGATTCTTTGATGTGTTACAAGAAAACAAAAAAGAAATTGCCGGTTCTGATCGTTTAGAAATTACTGTGACAGAAAAAGTAACAGCTGAAGCGAAACGACTTTATGCAAAAATCGGTGAAGTTGGAGATGCATTAGTATTCGAAAGTGAAATGCATACAGTAAACACGTATGATTTAAATATTGTTGATGAGCATTTAGATGTATTAGAACATTCACTTCGTCTGTTCATGCACGAGAAAAATGTAATTACTTGGGGTGAAGAAGGTGATGGTGCCTTCACGTTAGTGATTATGCCGCGTGCAGTTGAAGAAGTATTACAAGAGAAAGTGTTCTCGAAGAAAATACCGTATATTTTCTCTTCTGCGACATTATCGAACAATGATTCATTCGCGTTTACAGCTAATAGCCTAGGGGTAAAAGATTACTTATCATTCTCAGTTGCCTCACCGTTTGATTACGAAGAGCAAATGGCAGTAAACTTACTATCGCATACGAAAGAAAATGAATGGGAAAGAAAGTGTCAATATACACTTGAAAATATACAAAAAACAAATGGACGTACGCTTGTATTATTCCGTACAACGCAAGAGCTTGCAGCGTTCAAAGAGTATGTAAGTAAGGAGCAAATGTCGGTTCCGTTCTTATATGAAGGAGATCAGGAAATTAGCCAGCTCGTTTCTCGTTTCCAAAATGAAGAAGAGACTGTACTTTGTGCGGTTCATTTATGGGAAGGTTTAGATATTCCTGGTTCATCATTATCACACGTTATTATTTGGTCATTACCATTCCCTCCAAACGATCCTGTGTTTGAAGCGAAACGTAAGCACGTAAATGATCCATTCTGGGATGTAGATGTACCATATATGATTTTACGACTTCGTCAAGGAATTGGGCGTTTAATTCGTACAAGTGAAGATAAAGGTGCTATATCAATCTTCTTATCTGATTCAGAAGATGAGAAAGTAGTTGCAGCTGTGAAAAATGTACTGCCAGTAGAAGGTAAAGAATTATAAGGAGAAAGCTTGGCGTTTGCCAAGCTTTTTTTCTATTATAAAAGGAATTTATGTTTCCGTGTCGAATTAAGTTTGAGGTAGAAAAAGGAGGCTTTTATACGATGACAGTTGCTACATATGAGGTAGAAAAACAATTTTTAACATACGTGAAGAAGATACAGAATTACGGAGAAGCATTAAGTTTAATGTTTTGGGATTTAAGAACAGGTGCACCAAAAAAAGGTGTAGATCAGCGTTCAGAAGTAATTGGTATGCTTTCGTCAGAAGTGTTTGCTATGTCGACTTCAGATGAGATGGGAAACTATTTAACAGAACTTGAAGCTTTAATACGTGAAGATAAACTTTCTGAAACGACAAAGAAAATGGTTGAAGAGTGTCGGAAAGAATATGATAGAAATAAAAAAATTCCACAAGCTGAATATGAGGCTTATGTGAAATTAGAAGCGAAAGCAGAGAGTGTGTGGGAAGAAGCTCGCGAAAAATCTGATTTCGAAATGTTCCGCCCGTACTTAGAAAAAATTGTTGAATTTAAAAAGAAATTTATTACATATTGGGGTTATGAAACATATAAATACAATACATTATTAGACATGTATGAGCCAGGTATTACAGTAGAAGTTTTAGATCACGTATTTGGTCAACTTCGTGAGCGCATCGTGCCGCTTGTAAAAGAAATCTCTGAGTCTAAAAAAGGATTAAAAACAAGTGCTTTATCGGAACAGTTTTCAAAAGAAAAACAAAAGAACTTTACATTAGAACTATTAAAGCAATTGAATTATGACTTTGAAGCAGGCCGTCTTGATGAAACAGTACATCCTTTCGAAATTACATTAAATAGAGGGGATGTTCGTATTACGACACGCTATGATGAAAAAGATTTCCGTATGGCTGTATTTGGAACAATTCATGAATGTGGTCATGCAGTATATGAACAAAACATTGCAGAACAATTTGAAGGTACACCACTTTGCAGTGGTACATCTATGGGTATTCACGAATCACAATCATTATTCTTTGAGAACTTTATCGGCCGTAATAAATCATTCTGGAAGAAAAATTATGATTTATTAAAAGAGTATAGCGATGGTCAATTTGATGATATGTCAGTCGATGAGTTTTATGATGCAATTAACGAATCGAAGCCGTCATTCATTCGTATAGAAGCAGATGAGCTTACATACCCGCTTCATGTTATGGTGCGTTATGAATTAGAGAAAGAATTATTTGATGGTACATTACAAGTGAAGGACTTACCAGCAGCTTGGAATGATAAGATGGAAGCATATTTAGGAATTCGTCCGGAAAATGATGCGCAAGGTGTATTGCAAGATGTTCACTGGGCTGGTGGCTCATTTGGATACTTCCCATCTTATGCGCTTGGTTACATGTATGCAGCGCAATTTAAGCAAAGAATGTTAAAAGACATTCCGAACTTTGATGCATTATTAGAAGAAGGAAACGTAACACCGATTCGTGAATGGTTAACAGAACATATTCACCAATATGGTAAAACGAAAAAGCCGCTTGAAATTTTAGAAGATGTAACAGGTGAAGGCTTAAATGCAAACTACTTAGCCGATTATTTAGAAGCGAAATATAGTGCGATTTATGAGTTGTAAAAAAAGAGCTGCTTAATTGCAGCTCTTTTTATCAGGCTGTGGAGAAAGTCTTCTCCACAGCCTGTTTTTGTGTCTGAACCTCTTTTTATGTGTCAACACTGATAAAAAAGAGGAAAAGGAGAGAGTTTTTATGATGGGTGCTTTAAAAAATCATCGTGATGAACGTGTATCTGTTTCTGTAGAAGAGTTGGTTCCACAAGATCATTTCCTTCGTGCGATTGAAGCGACAATTAGTTTTGATTTTATTGAAGAGAAATTACGCCCTTATTACTGTGAAAACAATGGACGTCCGTCAATCCATCCTATCGTTTTATTTAAAATGATGTTTATTGGATATTTTTACGGTATTCGTTCGGAGCGTCAATTGGA
>NZ_FRBJ01000005.1:280305-327333 GCF_900142585.1 Bacillus sp. bc15 | reverse complement strand
ATTGACGCTCCGAACGAATACCGTAAAAATATCCAATAAACATCATTTTAAATAAAACGATAGGATGGATTGACGGACGTCCATTGTTTTCACAGTAATAAGGGCGTAATTTCTCTTCAATAAAATCAAAACTAATTGTCGCTTCAATCGCACGAAGGAAATGATCTTGTGGAACCAACTCTTCTACAGAAACAGATACACGTTCATCACGATGATTTTTTAAAGCACCCATCATAAAAACTCTCTCCTTTTCCTCTTTTTTATCAGTGTTGACACATAAAAAGAGGTTCAGACACAAAAACAGGCTGTGGAGAAGACTTTCTCCACAGCCTGAAAAAAATCACTCGTTTTTACACGAGTGATTTTTTTATTATTTTACAGAGACAATCTCTACTTGCATTTCTCCGCCTGGTGTTTGGATTGTTACTTTCTCACCAATTTGCTTACCTAATAAGCTTTTTGCGATTGGAGAATCGTTAGAAATTCTTCCTTCAAATGGATCAGCTTCCGCACTACCTACGATTGTGTACGCTTCTTCATCTCCATTTGGTAATTCTTTAAATGTTACTGTTTTACCTAATGTAACAACAGTAGATACTTCGCCATTATCTTTAATGATAACTGCGTTACGAATCATATTTTCTAATTGTGTAATACGTCCTTCTACGAACGCTTGCTCATCTTTTGCTGCATCGTACTCAGAGTTCTCAGAAAGGTCCCCGAAGCTACGTGCGATTTTAATACGTTCCACTACTTCTTTACGTCTTACTGTTTTTAATTGCTCAAGTTCGTTCTCTAGTTTTTGCTTACCCTCTTGCGTCATAGGGTATGTTTTTTCTGTTGACATATTTTCCACTCCTTTTATATACCAATCCCCCGAAAAAAAGAGGAGTTCCATATGAAAACTCCTCCGCTTCCATTGTTAGCGGAGGTTTCTAGTACCCTTGCACTAGCGGAGTTGTCACATACAACCCCGTATTTCCAATTCTTCTTTATATAAAGAAGATATGTATGGAAAGTTGATATAAATATGCCCTCACCTATATATAGATGAGGTTGCATGTTTCATTGTATTCGATGGGAAGGGAAAAAATCCCTTCCTACCGTATATCTTTTACTATGCTATTACAAATTTACTTTTTGTTCAAGAATTGTTGCAATTTTTGTCACCATAATATCAATTGCAACATGGTTTTGTCCACCTTCAGGGATAATAATATCCGCAAACTTCTTAGAAGGCTCAATAAATTGATTGTGCATTGGACGTACAACAGTTACGTACTGATCAATAACTGAATCCATCGTACGACCGCGCTCTTTAATATCACGCTGCATGCGGCGCAGAATACGAAGGTCAGCATCTGTATCAACAAATAACTTAATGTCCATCAACTCACAAAGACGTGGGTCTTCTAAAATAAGAATTCCTTCTAAAATAATTACATCTTTCGGCTCAACTGGAATAATTTCTTCTGAACGCGTATGCAATGTATAGTCATATACAGGCTTATCAATTTGCTCATATGCAAGCAACTGCTGCAAATGTTCAATTAACAGATCATTATCAAACGCAAGCGGATGATCATAATTTGTTTTTAAACGCTCTTCCATTGGTAAATGGCTTTGATCTTTGTAATAATAATCTTGCTCCAAGATTAAAATGGAATGACCTTTAAAATGGTCAAAAATCGCTTTCGTTACACTTGTTTTTCCTGATCCTGAACCACCAGCGATTCCAATTACAACAGGCTTATTCGTCCCCATTCGACTACCACTCTTTCTTATTGAAGTATGCTTTTGCGCATCATATTATTCACATACACTGGTTGATCCACTTTGAATTTCACGATTTGCAACGGATGTCTCGCTGCATCTAATTCGTTTCCATCCTCATCCCAAATTTTCTCCACCGTCTGCGTAAAGTTTTCTATTTCTGGTCCAAAGAACTCCACTTCATGTCCTGGTTTGAAATGATTACGTTGCTCAAGCGTTACGATGCCCGTTTCTTCATTATAATCTAACACTAAACCAGCAAAATCATACGTTGTTTTCTTACTATGATTTCCAAACATTTGCTCTTGATGTCCTGGAACCCCTTCAAAGAATGCAGGAGCTGTATCACGATTTGCACATTTATCAAGCTCATCTAACCATTCTTGTTTAAACTCAAAGTTATCCGGATCCGCACAATAAGCATCAATTACTTTACGATATACAGTTGCTACAGTCGCTACGTAATGGATTGATTTCATACGTCCTTCTACCTTTAAACTATCGATTCCAATTTCAATCATTTTCGGAATTGATAAAATTAAATTTAAATCTTTTGGACTCATCGCAAAGTGAGCATCTTCTTCTTGGAATAGAGGAAGCTCTTTTGCATCTTTATGTTGTGATACTGTTTGAACTAAATCATAATCCCAGCGGCAAGATTGGCAACAACCGCCACGATTAGAGTCACGCGCTGTCATATGGTTACTTAGTGTACATCTTCCTGAATATGCGATACACATTGCACCATGGACGAATGCTTCAATTTCAATATCCACTTTGTCTTTAATTTCTTTCATTTCTTCATAGCTTGCTTCACGAGCTAATACAAGACGATGTAAACCTTCTTCTTTCCAATACTGTGCTGCTTTCCAGTTGGATAGTGATTGCTGTGTGCTTAAATGCACCTCAACAGAAGGCGCTACACGTTTACACGTCTCAATGATAAGCGGATCAGCAACGATAATTCCCGTTACGCCAGCTTTTTCAATCCCTTTTAAATATTCCTCTAGCCCGTCCATATTTTCATTATGTGCGAAAATATTTGTTGTTACATATATTTTCGCTCCATATTTCTTTGCAAATTCAACGCCTTCTGCCATATCTTCCAGCGTAAAGTTACCTGCATTCGAACGAAGACCAAATTCTTGTCCACCTAAATATACAGCATCTGCCCCATAATGGATAGCTACTTTTAATTTTTCTAAGTTACCCGCAGGGATTAACAGTTCAGGTTTCTTCACAATAACGCGCTTGCCATCGATCACTCGTGAAATTTCTTGTACAGTCATTTCCTACACCCTCCTCGTTTAGTAAACCGTTTCTTTAAAGAAGAATCCTGTGTCTAACGGACGATTTACTGGTTGCATTTCTTCTATTTCTTTATATAGAGCATCTTTCACGTCATAATACGCATCACGATCTTCTACGCATAAATCAATCGCTTGACGATATTTCTTCGTTACTTCAATAATGTATTCAGAACTTTTTAGTACACCATCGATTTTTAAGCTGTCAACTTCAGCTTCGATTAGTTCCTCTAATTCATCGATGAAACAAATATCGTTCGGACTCATAATATGAGTACCATTTTCATCTTCATAGATTGGATATTTATTATTACGCTCTGGGTCATATAAGAACATATTCTCTTCATATTTTTTCTTTTCAACGTCAAGATTACGTCCTTGATACTCAAAGTAGTTTCCTACTAATGAACGCTTCGATTGGAACATACAAGTCATACCGTGAATTTGTACTTCTAGTTCCACTTCAGCATTTTCTTTTAAATCAACAATTTCATCTAAGCTCAGCTCACGAGCTAATACAGCACGCTTCGCTCCTCTTTGGCCCCAGTAATTACAAGTGAACCAATTCGTTGCTGTCGTTTCTGTATTCCAGTGCAACTGCATATTTGGCGCTACTTCGCGAACAGCCATTAATACTGCTGGATCTCCGAAAACAATTGCATCTACATTTACTTCATTTAAAAATGAAACGTAATCTGTTAATTCTTCTACTTTATCGTTGTGGAACATAGCGTTCATTGCTACGTATACTTTCACACCATTTTCATGCGCAATCTTCACAGTTTGTTTTACATCTTCACGTGAAAACTCCCCTGCTAAACGTAAACCAAACTTTTGCTCACCGATCATTACCGCATCTGCTCCTGCTTTCGCAAGAAGTTCGATATCCGCCACCGCTCTTGGCGTTACTAACAATTCAGGTTTCTTCATACCTTGGTCACCCTCTCTTTTTACTAACAGCTACTCCATCACCAATTGGGAAAATCGTTGTATCATATCCTTCATGGTTCATAAGCCACTCATTGTACGTCTTAATACGACGGATTAAACCACGTGTACGTCTGTTTTCAATCTTCTCTTTTGTCGTTACAAGACCATGGTACATAACATTATCTGAAATAATTACGCCACCAGGATTTAATAACGGTTCATATAAGTCAAAAAAGCGACGATACTGTCCTTTTGCTGCATCAATAAAAATAACGTCAAATGTCCCGTGTTCTTTTACTTGTTCACCTGTCTCTAACGCATCACCGTAAATAACTGAAATACGATCTGTTACTGGGGAACGTTCTATATATTCAAGTGCTTTTTCATATCGCTCACGATTGCGCTCAACTGTCACAATACGTGAATTTGGAATAGCTTGCATCATACGAATACTAGAATAACCGATTGCTGTTCCAAGTTCTAAAATGCTTTTCGGTCCAATTAAACGTAAAAATTGCAGCATAAATTCCATTCCAAGTCGATCCATAATCGGCACATGATTTTCTGTTGCATATTCTTCCATTTCAAGAATTAATTTATCTTTCGGATCAATAAATGATAATAGGTACTCGTTAACTGCATCCTCCATAAATGGTCCTCCTTATTTACATGGAGAAGTGCCTCTATGACGTCTTTTCCCACATAGAATGCAATAAAAATACAAGCCAGCTTTACCCTTAGCTTGTACGTCCCGTTTTGATATTAAAAACGATTCTTCTGCCAGTTTTTAACCCGATATATTTTACCACAAAAAAGAGGGATGTGCGACTTTTTTCGCTATCCCTCCCCATTTCACTGTTTTTTCGTAATGTATTTTTGCTTTAATGCATTATGCTCTTCTAATGTTTTCGCATAGTACACTTCACCACTTGGTGCAGCTAAGAAATAATAATAATCTGTTTGCGCAGGTTCTAACGCAGCTTCCACTGAATGTTTACCAGAGTTTGCGATCGGCCCTACCGGCAATCCTTTTACAACATACGTATTGTACGGTGAGTTGACCTTTAAATCTTCGTATAATACACGTTGTTTATGTTTTCCAAGTGCATATAATACCGTTGGATCCGTTTGAAGCGGCATACCTTTTGCTAAACGATTATAAAAGACACTAGCGATCTTTTGACGATCTGTAAAACCAGTTGCCTCTTCTTCAATAAGTGAAGATAATGTTAAAAGCTGATGAACATCCCAATTCTTCGCTTTCATTTTCGCCTCATTTTGAACAATGATTGCATTTGTTTTCTCAAGCATCGGAATTACAATTTCTTCTAACGTTGTATCTTTCTTATAAAACGAATACGTTGCAGGATATAAATAACCTTCTAATGGGTATTTAATATTACTATCAAAGATTTTATCCGTTAATAACTTCGGATACTTTTGCTGCATTTTTTGAATAAATGCTTTATCGTTTAATTGACGCGTAACATCATCTTTATTCCACTTTAGTTCTGTCGCAATCGTTTCTGCAATTTCAGTTACTTGCGCCCCTTCTTTAATCGTCACTTTATAAAGAGCTGGACGATGCACGTTGCCAGATGACATTTGTTCGATTACATCTTCAGCATTCATTGAAGGGTTTAATAAATATGTACCTGCTTGTAAACTTTTCGATTTAGCCTTTGTATAAAAACTAAAAACTGTACCGTTTTTTACAGCGCCTTTTTCTTCTAAAATTTCTCCAATTTTACTTGTAGATGATCCTTTCGGAATTTCTACTTCAATCTCTTTTTTATTCCCGCTATCAACTGGTCCTAATGCGGATGAAATATACGCATAGACTGAACCACAAACTAAAAGCAGTGCAATAATCGAAAATAAAAAGATGCGTCTACGCTTCTTTTTCACTTGATTCTCTATCAAAACATTTCCTCCTTACTTAATTGTAGACCGTATGTACACCTTTCTATACAGCACGATGTAAAAACGCAACAAATTCACTTATCTTTTTTAATAGACACTTTATTTTTCTACAATCCGTCTCATTATACTACAAAGACTTACACAGTTTCGACAAAAAATCTTTCATTTTACATATAAATACAAAAAAAGATGGACTGTATGTCGTCCATCTTTTCAGTACTTATTATTCAGCTTCTTGCTCATCAGCAAGAGTGTTGAACATTTCTTGTACCATTTCCCACTCTTCTTCAGATTCGATTGGAAGTAAGCTTCCGCCCTCTTCTTCATTTTGCTCATAAGCCATTGCATCATAAATTGGGTCTCCATCTTCGTCTACTTCACCGATTGGAGAGAAGACTACATATGATTTTTTACCAAATTTTTCAGCATCAAAAGTGAAAATAATTTCACATAAATGTTCGTTACCTTTTTCGTCTACAATTGTAATTTGATTTTCTTCCATTTTGGTCACCTCTTATTTACTATCTAAAAATCCTTGTAAGATTACGACTGCAGCCATCTTATCGATTACTTGTTTTCGCTTCTTACGACTTACATCAGCTGAAATGAGTAGACGTTCCGCTGCCATCGTTGACAAACGCTCGTCCCACATTACAACGTCTAATTGTAACAGCTCTCGTAGGTTTTCTGCAAATTGTTGGCACGCTTCACCACGTGGGCCAATTGTACCATTCATATTTTTAGGTAAACCTACTACTATTTTATCCACATTGTACTGCTTTACTAACTCAGAAATACGATCAAAACCAAAGTGACCTCGTTCTTCGTTAATCTTAATTGTTTCTAATCCTTGTGCTGTCCAGCCCATTTCGTCGCTAATTGCAACTCCGACTGTTTTTGTACCTACATCTAAACCTAATATCCGCATAAACTACTCCTCACGATGATGTTTCAAGTAAGACTTCACAAGCTCTTCAATAATCTCATCACGTTCAAGCTTGCGAACGATGCTACGTGCATCTTTATGGCGAGGTATGTATGCTGGGTCTCCACTTAATAAATAACCGACGATTTGGTTAATCGGATTATAGCCTTTTTCTTGAAGTGCATCATACACAGTTAAAAGTACATCATTTACATGGACACTCTGTTTTTCATCTTGAATGCTAAACTTCATTGTTTTATCAAAACCGTCCATTTCAAGCACCTCACTTATATAGTAAGTATAGGGAGAAGAACTTCTCCTCTCCCTACCATTGTACACTACTATCTCTTTATTTTGAAACAGATTTAACGTACTCTTGTACAAATGCTAAAGCTTCTTCGACTTGAGCTGGGTTTTTACCGCCTGCTTGTGCCATATCAGGACGGCCACCACCGCCACCGCCGCAACGAGAAGCTACTTCTTTCACAAGTTTACCAGCATGGTAACCTTGGCCAATTAAGTCTTTCGTTACACCTGCTAGGATATTTACTTTATCGTCATTAACAGACACTAATACAACAACTGCCGACTCTAATTTATTTTTTAGATCATCCATCATCGTACGTAAGTTGTTCATATCTGCGACATTTACTTTCGCTGCTAATACATTCACACCATCAACTGTCATTACAGAATCAGTTAAGTTTCCAGCTTCGATATTGCTTAATTTCGCAGCAAGAGATTCGTTTTCTTTTTGCAGTTGTTTTACTTCGGCAAATAGACCATCAACTCTTGTTAAAATATCTTTCGGATTTGTTTTCATTTTTCCTGCTGCTTCTTTTAATAAACCTACTTGATCGTTCATTAATTCGTATGCAGACTTACCAGTTACTGCTTCAATACGACGAGTTCCTGCACCGATACCAGACTCAGCAACGATTTTGAAAATACCGATAGAAGCTGTATTATCAACGTGACAACCACCACAAAGCTCTAAGCTGTAATCGCCAACTTGTACAACGCGTACAACATCACCGTATTTTTCACCGAATAATGCCATTGCGCCCATTTCTTTCGCTTCTTCGATTGCTTTTTGAGAAATCTCAACATCAATACTTTCCCAAATTTTCTCGTTTACCATACGCTCAATTTTTTCTAATTCGTCAGCTTGTACTTGACCGAAGTGAGAGAAGTCAAAGCGTAAACGTTCAGAAGTTACAAGAGAACCTGCTTGGTTAACGTGTGTTCCAAGTACATCTTTTAATGCTTGGTGTAGTAAGTGAGTTGCTGTATGATTTTTCACAACGCTACTACGGTTTTTCGTATCGATAATAGCTTTCACAGCCGCATCTTTCGTTAATGTACCTTCTTCAACAACAACTTTGTGTAAGTTTTGACCATTTGGTGCTTTTTGCACGTCTTTTACAAGAACTTTCACGCCATCAGCAAGAAGGTAACCACGGTCTGCAATTTGTCCACCGCTCTCAGCATAGAATGGTGTTACATCAAGCATTAATTGTCCTTCTTCACCAGCTTGTAAGCTATCTGTGTATTCGCCGTTTTTCACAAGTGCAACAACTTTACTTTCTGTTGCAACTGTACCGTAACCAACGAACTCACTCGCTACTTTAACTTCTCCAAGTACACCGCCTTGAACTTGCATTGAGTCAACGTCTTGACGAGCAGCACGTGCACGCTCACGTTGTTTTTCCATTTCATTTTCGAAGCCTTCTTGGTCAACTGTCATACCAGCTTCTTCTGCATATTCTTCTGTTAATTCGATTGGGAAACCGTATGTGTCATATAGACGGAACGCATCTACTCCAGAAATAACAGTTGTTTTTTCTTCTTTTGCTTTTGTAATAACTTCAGCTAAAATTGCTTCACCATCATGAAGTGTTTCATGGAAACGCTCTTCTTCGTTTTTCACAACTTTCGCAATGAAATCTTTCTTTTCAAGTACTTCTGGATAGAAGTCTTTCATTACTTCTCCAACAACCGGTACTAATTCAAACATGAATGGACGGTTAATGTTTAATTTCTTCGAATAACGAACAGCGCGGCGTAATAAACGACGTAATACATAACCACGGCCTTCGTTAGAAGGAAGAGCACCGTCACCAACAGCAAATGTTACTGTACGGATATGGTCAGCAATTACTTTAAACGCCATATCTTTTTCTAAATCGCCATTACGATATTTCTCACCAGAAATTGATTCTGTTGCACCAATCATCGGCATGAATAGATCTGTATCAAAGTTCGTAGGCACATCTTGAACGATAGATGTCATACGTTCTAGACCCATCCCTGTATCAATGTTTTTCTTAGGAAGTGGTGTATATGAACCATCTGGATTATGATTAAATTGAGAGAATACAAGGTTCCATACTTCTAAGTAACGCTCGTTTTCTCCGCCTGGATATAATTCTGGGTCACTAAAGTCATTACCGTAAGCTTCTCCGCGGTCATAGAAAATCTCTGTATTCGGTCCACTTGGTCCTTCACCGATATCCCAGAAGTTTTCTTCTAAGCGGATAATACGCTCTTTTGGAACGCCCATTTTCTCATTCCAAATTGTGAATGCTTCTTCATCTTCTGGATGGATTGTAACTGATAGTAATTCTTTATCGAATCCGATCCATTTGTCGCTCGTTAAGAATTCCCAAGCCCATGTAATTGCTTCTTCTTTGAAGTAATCACCAATTGAGAAGTTTCCTAACATTTCAAAGAATGTATGGTGACGAGCTGTTTTCCCTACGTTTTCAATATCGTTTGTACGAATTGATTTTTGAGCATTTGTAATACGTGGATTTTGTGGGATTACACGTCCATCAAAATATTTTTTTAATGTTGCTACACCACTATTAATCCATAGAAGAGATGGATCTTCATGTGGAACTAGTGATGCACTAGGTTCTACTGCATGTCCTTTTTCTTGGAAAAAGTCTAAAAACATTTGACGAATTTGTGCGCCTGTTAGTTGTTTCATTGTATTTTCCTCCTTAAATATAAAAAACTCCCGTCCCTATAAAAGGGACGAGAGTTAACTCGCGATACCACCCTAATTATGAATTGATTACAATAACAATCAATTCATCACCTCATGGTGCCGTAACGTGGCAAGACGGCAGTGATTAGCTGCTCTCAGGATTAGCTTTCTGTTACCCTTCATTTAAAGCTTCTTTCAGCCATATGGAAGCTTCTCTCTATAAATGGACTGTAACGTACTTGTTCCGTCATTGATTTAATGTATTATATGACTAAATATAATAGAATTCTCTTAAGTTTGTCAATGTAGATAATCATTTATATTGTATTAATCGCTTATTAATCATAGGTATTCTACTATTCATTCTTAACAGCCTTTTCATATATTATGCGTTTATTAATAAATTGGAATCTCCTTACAATAATTATTTATAAAAATTTCTAAATATTACTTTTTTTGCTATAATTAAATTATTGTTAATAAAATAAAGGAGCGATCACAATGACAACCTTACTTAACAAAGCTAAAAACATATTAGCGACTGACGAAACGATATTATTTTACGCAGCATGTTCATTAGACATATTTATTTATCGTTCCGTCGCAAGGCCAGGATTGCTAATTTTAACGAACAAAAGGCTATTCTTTTACGGGCCAGATGTAAGTAAGAATCCAATATTTGAAGAGTACTCTTTCGCAAAAATTTCTAATCTAAAAGAACAAAAGCGTCTTTTCAACAATCAAATTGTATTTATGTATGATAACGAATGGAAAAAAATAAAACATATTCAAACAAATGATGTGAGCTCCCTCGTTCAAAAGATACACGAGCAGCTTTCTAAATAAATATATGATTAGCCCTCTATTTCTTACATAGAGGGCTTCTATACTTACACATTTTCTTTTTTCAAGAGAGGTCTCACATGAACAATGACAGTACGAATAACTGCTAAAATCGGAACCGATATTAGTAATCCTACAATACCAGCTACTTCCCCTCCAACAAGTAATGCAAGCATAATAATAACAGGATGCATACGAAGTGACTTACCAACAATGTAAGGCGATAAAATGTTACTTTCCACAAATTGCAAAATAGCAATCGTAATCCCCGCCTTAATAAGTAAACTCGTTGATACTGTTGCTGCAATCATTAACGTCGGGATCGCTCCTAAAATAGGACCAAAGTACGGGATTATATCCGTTACCCCAATAATAATGCCAAGCAATAATGGATATTTCATACCGATAAACCAAAAAGAAAGAGCTGATACTCCCCCTAATACTAAACAAACAAATAACTGTCCTCGAATATAACTTCCAAGTGACTTATCAATTTCTTTCGCAAGCATTTGCCCCGTACCTCGCCATTTACTTGGGACTAGTTTCCAAAAGATATGATAAAACTCACCATAATCTTTTAATATGTAAAATACAATGAACGGTATTAAGAAAATAATGAGCAATGAATCGAGTACACCACGAGCTGTACTCATCACTTTATTTAAAAGCGCTTGAATCTTCGTTTCCACACCCACAAAAAGTTGTTTCACCTTTTCATGAATGAACGAAGGGAAATTCGCTGTTTGTTCTGTAACGCCATCCATCCACGAATCGTACATCTTTGTAAACTGCGGAAATTGTTCATTAATCTCTTGTAACTGTTTAATAACGACTGGTGTTCCTTTATAAATCCCATAACCAATTCCGCCGAAGAAAAGGATATAAATGAGCAAAATGGCAAGTGTACGGGGCATCCCTTCCTTATGAATTTTTTCAATTAAAGGGTGCAATAAATACGCAATAAAACAGGCGATAAGAAACGGCGTAATTGCTACTTTAAATACAAAAATAATCGGTGCCCATAGTGGCTTAATTTTTAAAAAGACGAGCAAACAAAGAAAAACAAGTAACAATAATCCTAAACGATATATCCAAATGATTTTAAGATTCTTCACATGAAAAACCTCCTCCACCTTTATTTTGAAAATAAATGGGTTAGGTTATGTGTGAAACTTTTAAAATCTTTTCATACGGACCATACTGTTTTTTAAAGACGTACATATAAATAACATAACAAGGACAACCACCCCTGAGAATACAGCATGAAATAATGTAATCAGGAGGGCTAATTATGGTTTTGTTTATGCTTGGATTATCAGCACTTTTTATGATTCTTGAATGGATTTGTATCGGCTTTGGTATTTGGAAGGGGTTCTTTATTCGTTCCTCACGTAAAGAAAAAGCGAAGCAATTATGGCAGTATGGAATACTTGGCGTTGGCTGTTACGGTTTATCTTATCTTTTCTCAGAAATTGGACTTTTTTATTTGCATATGAGTGCATAAAAAAACTCCCTTGTCTATAAGGGAGTTTTTCACTTTATCGAAATGATTATAAGTAAGACTTAATCATCTTACGTGCTTTTTTCATATTGCGTTTTGAAAATACATCTTGCTTACGAGCATATTGATATGCTGCAGCTCCAACCCCTAATGCGATTAATGAATTGCGTAGATTCAAAGTAAATCCCCCTTTTCGTTATCCGATCGTTCTTTCATTCTCATCAAATAAATCATCAAGAGAGCTTAATGAACCATCTTCCTCAACTTGATGCGTATGGATTTTCCCCTTTGAAACCGATAATTCGATATAACAATTCCAGCAATAAAATTGGTTGACACCTATTTTTCCAATGTCTTTCCCTTTGCAATTTGGACAAATGAACATATGGCTTTCATCTCCTTACAGTCTCCCAGATTCTATTCGCCATTATGTCCAAACCGCATTCATTTATACATTGCTGGAGCCTTTCAACGCTATGCGTTTGAAAGTTTCACTATATAATTTCACCTTGTTACATGAAATCATACGGTGAAATGTTTTCCACGTCCATTTCCTCGCCATTAACTGTGACCATCTGTACTTCTCCTTGTGATTCCTGCAAGCGACTAGCTAAAGTTGTTTGACGCATTGCATCATCAAGGCGATTTACACCAGATTGGAAAGCTACTTCCTCCCCGCAAATAATAAGGAACTTCTTACTTCTTGTAATGCCCGTGTAAATTAAATTACGGCGTAACATACGGTTGTAACTTTTCACAATCGGCATAATAACAATCGGAAATTCACTACCTTGTGATTTATGAATCGAACAACAATATGCATGTGTAATTTGATTTAAATCCGGCTTTGTATACGTTACCTCAATTCCATCAAATGAAACGATAATCATATCTTGTTGCTCAACGTTTTCTTTCGCATAAAACACCGAAACAATTTCTCCGATATCCCCATTAAATACTTGGCTCTCCGGCTGATTAACGAGTTGCAGTACTTTATCGCCTCTTCGGTATACAACATCACCGTACTGGATTTCTTTACTCTTTTCCCTTTTCGGGTTAAATACTTGTTGCAGCGCTTCGTTTAATACATTAATACCAGCAGGCCCGCGGTACATCGGTGCTAATACTTGAACATCCCTTGCACTAAAGCCTTTTGTTTTAGCGTTTTCGCAAACTTTTTTCACAACCTCAACAATTTGAGCCCCTGTACAGCTGATAAACGAACGATCTTTTTTATTTTGCGCTAAATCTGGTGGGAGTGTGCCGTCTTTGATCGCATGGGCAAGTTGAATAACAGATGAGCCTTCTGCTTGACGATAAATCTCAGTAAGCTTCACTGTCGGAACTGCACCTGCATTTAATAAATCTTTTAATACTTGTCCAGGTCCTACAGATGGCAACTGATCTTCATCACCTACAACGATAACTTGAATATTCGTTGGTAGCGACTTAAATAGCTGATTTGCGAGCCAAATATCAACCATTGAAAATTCATCGATAATAAGGAGCTTACCTTGGACAGGATCCGTTTCATTACGCTGGAAAGATCCTTCTGGCGTCCAGCCAAGCAAACGGTGAATTGTGCAAGCTGGAAGTCCTGTCGATTCACTCATCCGCTTCGCTGCTCTTCCTGTTGGAGCTGTTAATAGTATTGGAAATGGATTATCATCACTGTATTCATTCGGATTTAACGATAATCCGTGAAGTGACGCATACATTTCAACAATCCCTTTAATAACGGTTGTTTTTCCTGTTCCTGGTCCACCTGTTAATAACATCATCGGTTTATGAAGTGCCGTTTGAATCGCTTCTTGCTGAAACGGTGCATATTGTACATTCAACTGTTCTTCAATTTCACCTAATGTTTTTAACACTTCTGCTTCAGGAAATGAAGGTGTTTCCTCTTGATTCATCAATCGACGAATAGACTTTACAACACCTTTTTCAGAGTAGAATAAAGTTGCTAAATACACTCGTTCTTCTTCTATGATGACTTTCCCTTCACTTTGCATCGTTTCAATACAACCTATAATATCTTCTTCAGTCACTCTTCCTTCTTGATTGTTTAAAAGTGACATCGTTTCTCTTACAAGTTGATCTTTCCTCATATAAACGTGACCAAGTTGCAATGAGACATTCTCTAATGTGTAAAAACATCCCGCTCGTACACGGTCGTCGTGATTACCCGATATCCCTAACGCACGCCCTATATCATCCGCTCGTCCAAAACCAATCCCGTCCACTTCTTCAATAAGTTGATACGGATTATTACGAATCACTTCTAATGTCATCTCTTTATATTGCTGGTAAATCTTAATAGAAAGTTTCGTTCCAAAACCGTAACCATTTAAAAAGCTCATTACTTTCTCTAATCCTTGATGTTCAACAATTGTCTCATATATTTCCTGAGCCTTTTGTTTGTTAACAACACCATTTAACGCCTCAGGGTCATCCATAATTTTAGAAATAGCATGTTCCCCGAGATGATCCACAATTTTTTCCGCTGTACGCTTTCCTATCCCTTTAAATAAATCACTCGCTAAATATTGCACCATACCTGCTTTTGTTTGCGGCAATTCTTTTTTAAATGTTTCAACCATATATTGTTTTCCATACTTTGGATGGTCCTTAAAGTGACCTGTCAATGTAAACACTTCATCTTCATGCATGCGGGGAAAATGACCGTTTATCATTATTTTCTTTTCGTCATACGTTTCATTCGTTTCAATGACTTTCATACTGACAACGGAATAGAGGTTTTCTTCGTTGTGGAAAATGGTATGAAGAACTTGCGCTTTTATAAATTTTTTCTCTTCCTCAAACAAATCCATTGCATGTTGATTTCCCATCTTTCCTCTCCTTTCCGATATTTTCACTTTAATGAGCAGTACATCCCCCACCTTTTTAGATGAGGGATAACTACCCATTAAACTATATTTTTATCTTATTCAGCTTCTTGCTCTAATAAACGAACGCCATTACCAGCTAAAAAGTGATCTGGCTGAATTTCAGTTGCTTTCTTAAATAAAGCGAGAGCTTTCTCGTTATTTTCTTCAAATACGTAAGCAACACCTAAATTGTAATACGCATCTGCATGCTCTTCATCCATTTCTAATACCTTTTCAAAATAAGGTTTCGCCTCTTGAATATGTTCTAGTCGCGCAAAGCAAAGTCCGCACTGGAATACAGCTTCTACATCATTTTCATCTAATTCTGTTGCTCTTTGTAAGAATGGTAGTGCAAGACGATCATTTCCAAGCTGTACATGTGTAATACCTAACATAAATGTTACATCAGCTGATTGTAATCCAGCTTGCATTGCTTGTTCGAATACAGCTTTCGCCTCAGTAAATTGCTCTTGGCCATAATATACGTTTCCTAAGCCATAATAAGCAGCTGCAGATTTATCATCTAACTCTAATGCACGTTTATAAAATAAAATCGCTCGCTCACTATCACCTAATACGTCTAATAAATTTGCAAAATTAATGTATCCAAGCGCATCTTTCGGATTTTCTTCAATTGCTTCTGTAAAATTTTTAGCTGCTTCTTCCCAATTTCCTTCTTGCATATATTGAATACCTGTTTCAAGTTTGTTTGACATGTCCTTCACCTCTACAACAAATTATAACAAAGAATGTATTTTCCAAGCGAACGAAAATTCGCTTTATGTAAAAGAAACCTCTAACCGCTAATCGGCAGAGGCTTCTCATTTATCCTAAATAATCCAATTTCTTACCACTACGGTATACTTCATCAATTGTAGCACCGCCTAAGCACTCATCTCCATCATAGAAAACGACTGCTTGTCCTGGTGTGATTGCACGAATTGGCTCATCACAAAGAATACGAACTGTATTTTCATCAACGATTTGAACCGTTACTTTATTGTCTTCTTGACGATAACGGAATTTCGCCGTGCACTTAAATTCTGTTTCTTTTTCTTTGTTACTTACCCATCCTACATTCGTAGCAATAACTTCATCACCATATAGAAGTTCGTTATGGAATCCTTGATCAACATATAAAATGTTTTCTTTTAGATTTTTTCCAACAGCAAACCATGGATCACCATTACCACCAATTCCAAGACCATGACGTTGTCCAATTGTATAATACATTAAACCGTCATGCTTCCCTTTCACTTCACCAGATAATGTTTGCATTACACCTGGTTGTGCTGGTAAGTAGTTACTTAAGAAATCTTTAAAGTTACGCTCACCAATGAAGCAAATACCTGTACTATCTTTTTTCGCCGCTGTCGCTAAGCCAGCTTCTTTCGCCATTTCACGAATTTGTGGTTTCTTCAGTTCACCTAACGGGAACATTGTTTTTGATAATTGCTCTTGGCTTAATTGATTTAAGAAGTATGTTTGATCTTTATTGTCATCAACGCCGCGAAGCATTTTATATTCGCCGTCCATATAAGCAACGCGTGCATAATGACCTGTTGCTACATAATCGGCACCAAGCGCAATTGCATGCTCTAAAAATGCTTTAAATTTAATTTCTTTATTACACATTACATCTGGGTTTGGTGTACGACCAGCTCGGTACTCATCTAAGAAGTACGTAAATACTTTATCCCAGTATTGTTTTTCAAAGTTTACTGCATAATACGGAATACCAATTTGGTTACACACTTCAATTACATCATTGTAATCTTCTGTTGCTGTGCAGACACCATTCTCATCTGTATCATCCCAGTTTTTCATAAAAATTCCGATTACATCATAACCTTGCTCTTTTAATAAAAGTGCTGCTACAGATGAATCGACGCCACCGGACATTCCGATGACAACGCGTGTTTCGTGAGGTAGTTTGTTCATCATGTCACCTCCCATGCTAATTTTGTGTTAATCGCTTCACGATTTTCACTGTTTCGTACGCCGCTTTTTCAATTTGCTCTTTCGTATTTCCAAGTCCAAAACTAAAGCGTACGGATGAACGTATTTGATCGGAGTCTTTTCCAAACATCGCTACTAATACATGTGATGGATCAATCGAACCAGCTGTACAAGCAGAACCACTTGATACTGCAATGCCAGCTAGGTCTAAGTTCACAAGAAACGGTTCAATGTTCATTCCTGTAAAACTTACATTAAGTACATGCGGTAAGCGATGTTCTAAGTTTCCGTTTACCTCGAAAGTAATGCCTTCATTTTTGAAGACAGATACCATTATATCTTTAAACTCTTCATATTGGGCATTTTTTTGCTCACGAGTTTTTTCAGCTATAAGAATTGCATGCTGAAGCCCAGCAATACTAGGCACATTTTCCGTACCAGCACGGCGTTTTCTTTCTTGCTCTCCGCCTATTAATAACGGCTCAAATTTCACATTTGCACCAGCGAATAAGAACCCTACACCTTTTGGCCCATTAATTTTATGAGCTGAAATTGATAATAAATCAATACCAAACTCTTTCACGTCAAATTCTACTAAACCGTAAGCTTGTACCGCATCTGTATGGAAATAAGCTTGATGCTCTTTTAGCAGCTTTCCTATTTCCACAATTGGTTGCATTGTCCCTACTTCATTATTCCCAAACATAACAGATACAAGAATCGTCTCTTCTGTTAATGCCTTTTGTATGTCAGAAACTTGAATGCGTCCTGTTTCATCGACAGGTAAATATGTCACTTCAAACCCTTCACGCTCTAACAATTCGCACGTATGCAAAATCGCATGATGTTCAATTTGCGTCGTTATTATGTGGTTACCTTTATGACGGTTCGCACGTGCTACACCTATAAGCGCTAAATTATCAGCTTCTGTACCACCGCTCGTAAATATAATTTCATTCGGATTCGCATGAATGCTGCGTGCACACACTCGTCTCGCCTCATCTACTGTGTGACGAGTTTGACGTCCATAAAAGTGAATACTAGACGGGTTCCCGAATATTTCTGTCATATATGGAATCATCTTTTCGACCACTTCTGGGTGAGTCGGAGATGTCGCAGCATGATCTAAGTAAATGCGTTCCATTAAATCTCCTTCTTTCCAAATCGTTTCACAAGGAATTAAATGTAAAACATATAGCCCCCGTGATTTTCTTCCTCATAACGTACTAAATCTTCTAACGTTGTACTATCTAACACTTCTTGCACGGCATCACGAACACGCATCCATAACTGGCGCTGTGCTGGCTCTTCTTCTTCTATCATTTCTACAACACTAATCGGTCCCTCTAATACACGGATTACATCCCCAGCTGTAATGTTAGCCGGTTGATCAGATAATACATATCCGCCATATGCCCCGCGCGTACTCTTTACAAGACGAGCGTTACGAAGTGGTGAAATTAATTGCTCTAAGTAATGCTCGGATAAGTCATGCGCCTGCGCAATTGATTTTAATGAAATTGGACCTTCACCAAACTTTTTTGCAAGATCAATCATAATTGTTAAGCCATAGCGGCCTTTCGTTGAAATTTTCATCTATTTTGCACCTCTTTTCAAATTTTCACTTCTATTGGTTATATCTTATTTATAAAAAGAACACAATTTAAAATCCTATGAAATTATAGCATAATATAGTATTATAAGAAATTTCAACTTGTGTATCAAAATGATAACATAAAATCACATTGAAAAACTCGGAAATTATTACAATTGAAAGAAAAATGAAAATATTATTCTTCATTTTTCCCATAAAACAGCATCCTATTTCAAATTTCGTAGAAAAAAATGATACGATAGAACGAGATTATATATTAAGGGAGACGGTCTAAATGAAACAACCACTCGCACATCGAATGCGCCCTACTAATATTCAAGAAATTATTGGGCAACAACATTTAGTTGGTGAAGGAAAGATTTTATGGCGAATGGTCCAAGCAAATCATTTTCAATCTATGATTTTATACGGTCCTCCAGGTACAGGAAAAACATCCATTGCCAGTGCAATTGCAGGAAGTACCGGTACCCCGTTTCGTCTATTAAACGCTGTTACTCACAATAAAAAAGATATGGAAGTTGTCGTACAAGAAGCAAAGATGCATCGACACCTCGTTTTAATTTTAGATGAAGTTCACCGTCTAGATAAAGCAAAGCAAGACTTTCTATTACCTCACTTAGAAAGCGGACTTCTTACTTTAATTGGTGCAACGACAAGTAATCCATTCCATGCAATAAACTCCGCTATTCGAAGCAGGTGTCAAATTTTCGAATTACACGCACTAACAGAAGATGATATTTTAATTGGGTTAAAAAGAGCTTTAGAAGATAAAGAAAAAGGCCTTGGAGAATATGCTGTAACGGTAACAGATGAAGCACTACATCATTTTGCAAATGCCTCTGGTGGTGATATGCGTTCCGCTTATAACGCACTTGAGCTTGCTGTATTATCTAGCTTTACTACAGACGATCAAGCGGCTGAAATCACACTCGAGATTGCGGAAGAATGCTTACAAAAGAAGAGCTTCGTTCACGACAAAGGCGGCGATGCTCATTATGACGTATTATCAGCATTTCAAAAATCAGTGCGCGGAAGTGATGTAAATGCAGCGCTCCATTATTTAGCACGCCTTATTGAAGCAGGTGATTTACAAAGTATTGGCAGACGCCTTCTTATTATGGCTTATGAAGATATTGGACTTGCTAGCCCACAAGCTGGACCACGTACACTAGCTGCAATTGAATCAGCTGAACGAGTTGGATTCCCAGAAGCACGCATCCCACTTGCAAATGCCGTTATCGAGCTATGCTTATCACCAAAATCAAATTCAGCTTATAAAGCACTTGATGCTGCATTACACGATTTACGCAACGGTCAAACAGGTGACATTCCAAGCCATTTAAAAGATAGTCATTACAAAGGCGCAGAATCACTTGGAAGAGGCATTGGATATTTATATCCACACGACCATCCAAATGGCTGGGTAAGGCAACAATACTTACCTGATAAAATAAAAAACAAGCAATATTATAAACCGAAAACGACAGGGAAATTTGAGCAAGCCCTTTCTACTGTTTATGAAAGATTACAAACTTCGAATAAAACGAAAAATAAAGGGTAACATAAACGAAAACGTCACCATTATGGAGGCTTCGCTTATGAAAACACGTCAAGATGCATGGACAAAAGAAGATGATCTCCTTTTAGCAGAAACTGTTTTACGACATATTCGCAGCGGAAGTACACAAATAAAAGCATTTGATGAAGTCGGCGATACGTTGAACCGGACTTCAGCAGCTTGCGGCTTTAGATGGAATGCTGAAGTAAGGCCGAATTACGAAGATGCTGTGCAGCTTGCGAAGAAACAACGTAAAGAATTAAAGCGCTCTGAAGCTAAAATAGAAAAAAATCAGTTCACGAAAACGAAACAACTCGTAATCGATGCTGAGTTTTCTGAAGATATTACGCCAAGTAAACAAGAACTTACGATGCAAAATGTCATCTCATTTTTGCAAAACTTGGAGCATAATAACCCTTCACTCGCAAAGTTGCAAACTGAAAATGATGTATTACAAGCTCAGCTCACTTCTCTGCAAAAAACGAATCATGAACTTGAAACGAAATTAGCGGTACTCACAAAAAAACAACAAGCAATCGAAGAAGATTACGCGATGCTTGTTCGAATTATGGATCGTGCTCGAAAACTTGTTTCGGTCGAAGAGCAAGAAGAGCAAATTGCCCCGATTTTCAAAACCGATCAAAACGGGAATTTAGATATTATTTATTCTGCTGAGAATTAAAAACAGGGATGTCACTTTTTTGACTGAGTGACATCCCTGTTTGTTTTCGGTAAATCATATATATACATGTCGGTAAATGAAATTATATCAACGATTTTTCAAATATATCTATCACAACTTGCAATATATCAACGATTTAATAAAGGATATCGATTTAACGACAAAGATTGACAATAACATTCCTCCTTGTCATACAAGGAAACTCCTAAAACGGATTAGATATTTTTTACTAAAATGTTATTATAAACATATACCTTTAAAGGGGGATGGTTGCTATTTCATTAATAATCTTCAAAATAACTCTTGGCCTTCTCGTCCTGACTTTAGCTCTTTTCACCATTAACAGTCTAAAAAAGACTTCCGCCTATAAATCAGATAAATATGATTATTACTTACTAACCTTACTTACATTTGAACTAGTAGTGATGCAAGTATCCATATTTCTTTAATACATATAAAAAAAGCGTATATCCAAAATGGATATATGCTTTTCTTTTATTCTTGCCCTACACGTTTCACTTCTACATTTTTAATACGTTCACGTACAACGTGACTTGCCATAATTAAGCCTGCCACAGATGGTACGAATGCATTTGATGAAGGCGGTAATTTCGCTTTACGAATTTTTGCATTCTCGTCTGGTACGATTTCTTTACGTACTTCTTCACGAATTACGATTGGGTTTTCGTCAGAGAAGACAACTTTTACACCTTTTTTAATACCCTCTTTACGAAGCTTCGTACGAATTACTTTCGCAATTGGATCTGTATGTGTTTTAGAAATGTCCGCAATACGGAAACGAGTTGGGTCCATTTTATTTGCTGCACCCATACATGAGATAATTTTAATTTTACGACGTAAACATTGTTTAATTAAATGGATTTTGAACGTAATCGTATCAGATGCATCCACTACGAAATCTAAACCGTGTTTAAAGAACTCTTCATATGTTTCATCTGTATAAAACATTTCTAGTCCAATTACTTCACATTCCGGATTAATGTCTGCAATACGCTCTTTCATTAATTCTACTTTTGAACGTCCTACAGTAGATACTAAAGCGTGAATTTGACGGTTTACGTTTGTAATATCTACAACGTCTTTATCAACTAATACGAGACGTCCTACTCCAGAACGCGCTAACGCTTCAGCTGAAAATGAACCTACGCCGCCAATTCCTAAAATACCGACTGTACTATTTTTTAATATTTCAAGTCCTTCTTTACCGAAGGCTAATTCATTACGTGAAAATTGATGTAACATTCAGCTCTACACTCCTATTACAAAAATGGTCTACCATGTATTCTAGCGTTTTTCCGACTATTTGTATAGAAAAAGTTATAGAATTCCTAAAAATACATATTTCGATAATGAAAACATAGTGTAAACCGGGATTTTGTTTCTTCTTTTAATTATCCATTAAAAAAGTCTAGATGGTTATAGTATAACCATCTAGACCCTATTCTTACTTTTCTTCTTTTAAGCTTAATTTTAAGTTTAACTCTTCAAGCTGTGCTTCTGCAACTGGGCTTGGAGCTTCTGTTAATAAGCAGCTTGCGCTTGCTGTTTTTGGGAATGCAATTGTATCACGAAGGTTCGTACGGCCTGCAAGTAACATAACAAGACGATCTAAACCTAATGCGATTCCGCCGTGTGGTGGTGTACCGTATTCGAATGCTTCTAATAAGAATCCGAATTGCTCTTGCGCTTCTTCTTGTGAGAATCCAAGTGCTTTGAACATTTTTTCTTGTACGTCACGCTCGTAAATACGAAGTGATCCACCACCAAGCTCATAACCGTTTAATACAAGGTCATATGCTTGTGCACGTGCTTTTTCTGGTGCTGTTTCTAGTAGCTCAACGTCTTCACGGAATGGCATTGTGAATGGGTGATGAGCTGCGAAATAACGATCTGCATCTTCATCGTACTCAAGAAGTGGCCAATCAGTTACCCATAGGAAGTTAAATTTACTTTCATCAATTAACTCAAGCTCTTTACCTAGACGTAAACGAAGTGCGCCTAAGCTATCTGCAACAACGCTCTTCTTATCTGCTACGAATAGTAATAAGTCGCCAGCAGTAGCTTCTAATGTGCTCATTAACACATTTGCATCTTCTTCACCGAAGAATTTCGCAATCGGTCCTTTTAGGCCGTCTTCTTCAACTTTAAGCCAAGCTAGACCTTTTGCACCATATACTTTCACGAATTCAGTTAATGCATCGATGTCTTTACGAGAATATTTACTTGCAGCACCTTTTGCATTGATTGCTTTTACTTGTCCGCCGCTTTCTACAGCACTTGTAAACACTTTAAAGCCACAACCTGCTGCAAACTCAGATAAGTCTGTTAGTTCCATTTCAAAGCGTGTATCTGGCTTATCAGAACCGTAGCGAGCCATTGCATCAGCATATTTCATACGAGGGAATGGTGCACTAACTTCTACACCTTTTGCATCCTTCATAACTTTCGTCATCATACGCTCCATCATTTCTAAAATTTCATCTTGTGTTAAGAATGAAGCTTCGATATCGATTTGCGTGAATTCCGGTTGACGATCTGCACGTAAATCTTCATCACGGAAACAACGTGCTACTTGATAGTAACGCTCAAATCCGCCGACCATAAGAAGCTGTTTAAATAACTGTGGTGACTGTGGTAATGCATAGAATTCACCGTCATGTACACGACTTGGTACTAAATAGTCACGAGCTCCTTCTGGCGTACTTTTCGTTAAAATTGGTGTTTCTACTTCTAAGAACTCTTCTGTATCTAAGAAGTTACGAATTGTTTTTGTTACGTCGTGACGCATTTTGAATGTGTTGAACATTACAGGACGACGTAAGTCTAAATAACGATATTTTAAACGCACATCTTCTGATGCATCTGTATCATCAGCAATGATAATTGGTGTTGTTTTCGCTGCATTTAGTACATTTACTTTTGTTGCTTGTACTTCAATACGACCAGTTGCCATATTGTCATTAATTGCGCCTTCACCACGTTCAACAACTGTACCTTCTATGTGTAATACGTATTCGCTACGAATTGTTTCTGCTACTTCTAACGCTTCTTTTGATGTTTCTGGGTTAAATACAACTTGTACGATACCTGTACGGTCACGTAAATCGATAAAGATTAATCCACCTAAGTCACGGCGTTTTTGTACCCAACCTTTTAATTGAACTGTTTGTCCAACAGCTTCTACTGTTACTTTTCCACATGCATGTGTTCTTTCAGCCACTGTAAGTTCCCCCTATATTAATTTCTCTGCTACGTATGAAGCAAATACATCTAACGCTACTTCTTCTTGTTCACCTGTTGCCATATCTTTTAAGTTAATGATGCCTTTATCTAGCTCATCTTCTCCTAATACAGCTACAAATTTCGCCTTTAGACGATCTGCTGATTTAAATTGTGCTTTCATTTTGCGATCTAAATAATCTTTTTCAACCGACAATCCAGCTTTACGAAGATCGAATGCCACTTTTGCAGCATGGTCTTTCGCTTTTTCACCAAGCGCTACAACGTAACAATCAATGCTATGTTCAAGTGGTAATTCAATGTTTTCAGCTTTTAGCGCCATAATTAAACGTTCAATACTCATTGCAAAACCGATACCTGGCATTTCTGGTCCACCGATTTCTTGTACAAGTCCGTTATAACGGCCACCACCGCTTAATGTAGTGATCGCACCGAAACCTTCTGCCTCACTCATAATTTCAAAAACAGTATGTTGATAGTAGTCTAAACCACGCACTAAGTTCGGATCTTTTTCAAATGGAACATCCATCATCGTTAATAGTTCTTGTACTTTGTCGTAGTATACTGCTGAATCTTCGTTTAAGTATTCTGTAATAGATGGAGCTGTTGCCATTAATTCATGGTTACGGTCCTTCTTACAGTCTAAAATTCGAAGTGGGTTCTTTTCTAAGCGAGATTGACAGTCAGAGCAGAATTCGCCGATACGTGGCTCAAAGTGTGCGATTAATGCATCACGGTGTGCTTGACGACTCGCTGCGTCACCTAAACTGTTTAATACAACTTTAATATTTTTTAAGCCCATGCCGCGGTAAAATTCAACAGCAAGTGCAATTACTTCTGCATCAATTGCAGGGTCATTACTGCCGATTGCTTCGATACCGAATTGTACGAATTGACGATAGCGACCTGCTTGTGGTCTTTCATAACGGAACATTTGACCGATATAGTATAATTTCGTTGGTTGTGTTGCATCACCAAACATTTTATTTTCAACGTAAGAACGTACAACAGGTGCAGTACCTTCTGGACGTAATGTTAAGCTACGCTCTCCACGATCTTGGAATGAGTACATTTCTTTTTGTACGATATCTGTCGTATCACCAACACCGCGTAAAAATAGCTCAGTGTGCTCAAAAATTGGTGTACGAATTTCTTTATAATTGTAACGACGGCAAATTTCGCGTGCTTGCCCTTCGATATACTGCCATAACTCAACAGTGCCTGGAAGAATATCTTGCGTTCCGCGTGGGATTTGAATAGACATATTCAGTTCCTCCTCAAATTGTTTTAATCTTAATAAAAATAAAAAAACTCCCGCCTCTACTGTTTAAACAGTAGGGACGAGAGTATTATACCCGTGGTGCCACCCTAATTGAAGCACGTATGCTTCCACTTTTTTAATAACGCTTAAATATGCGTTCATCCCTACTAAGCATATATGCCGTTCAAGTTGAAACCTCTAGAGTGTCATTCAATCAGTCATCATGCAGAAATGTTTTCAGCCTAAGACATTCCTTCTCTTTCCATGTGTATCTCATTTACTCTTCTCTATCAACGGTTATATTCATATGTAAATATAAAATTACTATACGTTTGTTAAGTAGGATTGTCAAGTGCTCTAAGAACGTTCAATCTGCTTCTTTAAACGCTTTACATCTTGAAGAGAAATCCCAAACTCGGAAGCAAGCTCCATTGAAGTATTATTTTGCTCTTTTGAAATAAAATCATGAAAATTCACGTTAAACAGTTGATTTGCACCATTTGTAACAGAATGCCCTTTTTCATTCATACGCATACGTATATCCCTCACATTCAATATGGATGTTTTACTTTTTATTGTTCCATATTGATGAGAGAGTTATACATAACCGAAACTGCTATTGATTCCAAATAAATGAACAAAACATACAACAATGTATAAAAAAGAGAGGATTATATAACCCTCTCTTTTTTATCAACACTATTTACTTTCTACAATTAAGGTCACCGGACCATCATTGATTAAAGAAACGTCCATCATTGCTCCGAACTTCCCTGTTTCCACATGCAATCCTTGTTTGCGAACTTCTTCATTAAAGAAATCGTATAAACGCTCTGCGTAGTCAGGTTTCGCAGCATCCATAAAGTTTGGACGTCTTCCCTTGCGACAATCTCCGTATAATGTAAATTGCGAAATAGATAGAACTTGTCCTTCTACATCAAGTACAGAATGATTCATCTTTCCGCTCTCATCTTCAAAAATACGTAAGTTTGCAATTTTTTCCGCAATATAAGTTGCATCTTTTTCTGTATCTTCATGCGTAATGCCAACTAGTAATGTTAAACCGAACGGAATTTGTCCTACGATCTCACCGTCTACTGTGACAGACGCTTTCTTTGATCGTTGTAAAACAACTCTCATCTTTCTACACTCCCTATTAATGCATCATGCGTCGTACTGCATAAATTTCTGGAACGCGTTTAATGCGTTCTACTACTTTTTTCAAGTGTTGTAAGTTACGAATCGAGATTGACATATTAATTGTTGCCATTTTATTACGGTCACTTCTACCAGAAACAGCTGAAATGTACGTTTTCGTCTCTGTAACAGCTTGCAGTACTTCATTTAATAAACCACGGCGATCGTAACCCGAAATTTCAATATCAACGTTATACTCAATTTCTTTTTCAGGGCTACCTTCCCACTCTACTTCTAATAAACGTTCTACAGCTTCTTCTGTATGAACGTTTACACAATCACGGCGGTGAATCGATACACCTCGGCCTTTCGTAATATATCCAACGATATCATCGCCTGGAACTGGGTTACAGCATTTCGATAAACGGATTAATAAATTATCAGCACCGCTTACCTTTACACCAGAATCCCATTTTCGAATTTTCATCGGTTTACGAACTTCTTTAACTTCAACAATTTCTTCTTCTTCGCGTTGTTTGCGGAACTTGTCCGTTAGTCGCGTAACAATTTGCGAAGCTGTAATTCCGCTATATCCAACTGCTGCAAACATATCTTCTTCATTTGCAAAGTTAAATTTCTCAGCGACGCGTTTTAAGTTATCAGGCGCTAATACTTCTTTCATCTCATACTCTAGACCACGTACTTCCTTTTCAACAAGTTCACGGCCTTTTTCAATATTTTCGTCTCTACGTTGTTTCTTAAAGAATTGACGAATTTTATTTTTCGCATGAGATGTTTGAGCAAGTTTTACCCAATCTTGACTTGGGCCATATGAATGTTTCGACGTTAAAATTTCAATGATGTCGCCTGTTTTTAATTTATAATCCAACGTCACCATTTTACCGTTTACTTTTGCACCAATTGTTTTATTCCCAATTTCCGAATGGACACGATACGCGAAATCAATCGGAACCGATCCAAGTGGTAATTCCATTACATCGCCTTTCGGTGTAAAGACGAATACCATGTCAGAAAATAAATCAATTTTTAATGACTCCATAAATTCTTCTGCATTAGAAGCTTCATTTTGCCATTCTAGTATTTGACGGAACCATGTGAGTTTCTTCTCTAATGTACCTGTTGTTTCTGCTGTTTTTCCTTCTTTGTACGCCCAGTGTGCCGCGATCCCGAATTCTGCAATTTCGTGCATTTCTTTCGTACGAATTTGCACTTCAAGTGGATCACCTTTTGGTCCAATTACAGTCGTATGAAGAGATTGATATAGATTTGCTTTTGGCATTGCAATATAATCTTTAAAACGACCTGGCATCGGCTTCCAGCACGTATGAATAATTCCAAGCACCGCATAACAATCTTTAATACTATTTACAACGACACGTACAGCTAATAAATCGTAAATTTCATTGAACTGCTTATTTTGCAGTGCCATTTTACGATAAATACTGTAAATATGTTTCGGTCTTCCAGAAATCTCAGGTTGAATTGCAACTTCTTTTAATTTCTCACGAATACCAGTCATTACTTCGTCTAAGTATTCTTCACGTTCTGCACGTTTACGCTTCATTAAATTTACAATACGATAATATTGTTGGGGATTTAAATAGCGAAGTGACGTATCCTCTAGCTCCCATTTAATAGTACTAATTCCGAGTCTATGTGCTAAAGGTGCAAAGATTTCTAACGTTTCATTCGCTATGCGACGCTGCTTCTCTTGAGGCAAATGTTTCAATGTACGCATGTTATGAAGACGATCAGCTAATTTAATTAAAATAACTCGAATGTCTTGAGCCATTGCAATAAACATTTTGCGATGGTTTTCTGCTTGTTGTTGTTCGTGAGATTTATATTTGATCTTCCCAAGCTTTGTAACACCATCAACAAGCATAGCAATTTCTTTGTTAAATTCCCGTTCAATATCTTCTAACGTAATCTCTGTATCTTCCACTACATCATGTAAGAAACCTGCTGATACCGTAGCTGGATCCATGTGTAAATCAACTAAAATACCTGCAACTTGAATCGGATGAATAATATACGGTTCACCCGATTTTCTATATTGTTCGCTATGCGCATCTCGTGCATATTCATAGGCACGTGCCACTAGCTCAATATCTTCATGTGCTAAATATTGACTTGCTTTCTCGAGTACCTGTTCAGCTGTTAGTACCTGCTCATTTGCCATCGAATCACCTTTTATTGAAAATTGACTTTATCTTTATTTAATAGAATAAATTATATTCTATCATTATAACCCAATGATTGTGAATTGTGAAAAGGAAAAGATTTTACTGACATTTCACCATGATTTTTTGTTCAATTATACAAAAGTACCCGCTCCTCTCCAAGAGATTCACGGGTACTTTTTATCACCGTAGTTTTACCTATATAGTGATTAGTATTTTTCTAATACTAATACATCGTAACCATCTAACATTTTACGACCATCTAAGTAAGTAAGCTCTACTAAGAATGCAATCCCTGCTACAACTCCGCCTAGCTCTTCAACTAACTTAATTGTCGCTTCGATTGTTCCACCTGTAGCTAATAGATCATCTGTAATTAATACGCGTTGACCTGGCTTAATTGCATCTTTATGGATTGTTAAAACATCCGTTCCATATTCTTTACCGTAGTCAACTGTAATTACTTCACGTGGTAATTTTCCTAATTTACGAACTGGCGCAAATCCTACTTCTAACGCATAAGAAACTGGGCAACCGATAATGAAACCACGAGCTTCTGGTCCTACTACAACATCGATATCTCTTTCTTTTGCGTATTCAACGATTGCATCTGTTGCTGCTTTGTATGCTTTACCGTCATTCATTAAAGGTGTAATGTCTTTAAACACAATACCTTCTTTCGGATAATCCGGTACAATTGCGATATGTTGCTTGAAATCCATATTTCTGAATCCTCCTCAGATCTAAAAGGTTTGTAAATACAAATCCTTTACCCTAACTGTTCTACTTCTTTATGATTACGAATCGTTTCAAACCATGTATATAGTTGCTGATATGTGCTATAAACCAATTCTTTTTCTAATTGTAAGTGGTTCATCTTCTCACGATATGTGTTCGATTCAATTAAATCACGCTTTTGTTTTTTGTCTGCCATAAAAATGACGCCATCTTTTATTGTAACAAATTCTAACTCAAAAAACACCTGTGTCATGAAATTTACTGTATCTTTTGACCAGCCTTTATGACGACATAGTTGTTCTCCATATTGTCTTAAAGAAAATGGTGTTTTTTGGTTTAAGAAAGAATAGTACCATTTAAAGTGTTCTCTCGTCGGAACTGTACTAAATAAGTGGTTATTCTCTTGATAAAATAGCGTATAAATTCGCGCTGGGAATCCTACTTTAAATAGCTCACTTAATTCATCTTTTCCTTTTGGTAAATCAAGTAACACGATATATTGATCATCCAAATGCGTTACTTCTGAAGCATGCATGAGCTTTTCTTTATAGCTCTCTAAAGAAAATTTATTCAATACCTCTTCAGAAAAATACACCATTGTTATTTTTTCTTTCGGAAGTTCTGCTAAATTTGCTTCTGCATTACGCATACTACGCCAATCAAATAATTGCCACGCCTCTACAGCAATATCTTGTACCATTAATTGTGGCTTCTTAAAATTATTCCATTCATTGATGGATGCTTCTCCTATTACAGATACTTTTGCAACTGGAGAGATTTCTTTCGCATATGCACCAAAACCAAATCCAATTGTATCCAGTGTTGCTTGTCCATCACGAAGAGCCATTTTTAAATGAGAGCCATCTGATCCGATCGCGCGAATACTTTCTAACTCTGCATCTTTCACTGCAATACGTGGTTTCGGATTTCCAACACCAAACGGGGCTAGTTTTTGCATATCTTCAATTGCCGCTAGTGTTACATCCTCTACTTTACAAAAAACATCAACTGCTGTAATTGGAATAAAATCTTCTTCTGTTAAAATTGCATCTGCTTGTTCATTTAAGCGGCGACGTAATTCATCTACATCATTCATATGTAGCGTCATTCCCGCTGCCATTGGATGCCCTCCGAAGTGTGGCAATAACTCTCTACAATCTGATAAATTTGCAAACAAATCAAATCCTGCAATACTACGCGCTGAGCCTTTTGCTGTTTCTTTTATAGGATCAATACATAATACAATAGTCGGACGATAAAAACGTTCAACTAATTTAGAAGCGACAATCCCAATTACACCTGGATTCCAACCTTCTTTTGCAAGTACTAACACTTTGTTTTCTTCTGGTGGGAAGTTATTTTCAACTTCAGCGATAGCCTCTTCTGTAATTTGCTTTACAATATCTTTTCGCAGTTTGTTCAGCTCATCAATTTCTTCGGCCAACTCTTTCGCTTCCTCAGGATCATCTGATAATAAAAGGTGTACAGCCGGCGTTGCATCTTCTAAACGCCCGACCGCATTAATACGCGGTGCAATTGAGAAGCCAATACTCTCTTCTGTAATTTCACTTTGCGAAACGTTAGCAACTTTAAACAATGCCTTTAAACCAATATTTTTCGTCATACGCATATGTTTTAAACCGCGTTTCACTAGCAACCTATTTTCACCATGAAGTGACACTAAATCGGCTACTGTACCGATTACTGCAATCTCTAATAAATGTTCTGGTACACGGCCTAATAGTGCATGCGCAACTTTAAACGCAACACCTACACCAGCTAAATAGTGAAACGGATATACACCGCCATCTAATTTCGGATGTATAATCGCAAGTGCTTCTGGCAATTCTGGCGGTGGCTCATGGTGATCTGTAATAATTAGATCTATTCCAAGCTCTTTCGCTACATTTGCTTCATGTACTGCTGCGATGCCAGTGTCGACAGTAATAATCAGTGAGAACCCTGCGCTATGCGCCCAACGAAACGCTTCTTCGTTCGGCCCATACCCTTCTGTAAAACGATTTGGAATATAAAATTCTACTTCTGCACCTAATTCTTGAAGAGCAAGATATAACACAGTTGTACTACTTACTCCGTCTGCATCGTAATCACCAAATATTAATATTTGTTCTCCATTTTGAATCGCCTTATTTACACGTTCTACCGTTCTATCCATTCCTTCTAATAAAAATGGATCATGAAATTCTTGATTTTCTGTATTTAAAAAATCTAAAATCTTATCTTCTGTATCTAGTCCTCTACCGAGGAATAATGAAACGACAAGTGGCGATAACTGTAATTTACTTGCTAATTCACTCACTCGTTCGTCATTATATTCTTTTTCTTTCCAACGCGTCTTCGGTTGTAACACGAAATCACCCCTTAACCTGTTCATTATACAAGACAGATTAAGGGGTGACAATATAATGCAAACTACGATGCAATATCTATATACTAAAATGTTAATGATGTTTAATTTGGAGAATACGGATTTATATGTACGAATACATTTTGTACATTATCTTGTTTCATAAGTATTTCTTTCACATGTTTTCCAATACGGTGTCCTTCTTCTACAGTAATGTATGGATCTACAGACACTTTAATATCGACAATAACATAATGACCATGCTCCCGTGCATATAAAGAACCAATTTTTTTCACACCATCTACTTGAAGAACTGCTTCTCTAAGCGGAATAACATCCTCCTCATGAAGAACATGGTCAAGCGTTGCATGAATTGCTTCCGCTCCAATGCTCCATGCCATTTTTACAACAAGAAGCGAAACAACTAATCCTGCAATCGGATCAGCATATACAAGCCAGTCTATACCAAGCTTACCACCGAGTATAGCTGCACAAATACCGATTAAAGCTGCAATTGAAGAAAATACATCCGAACGGTGCTCATATGCATTTGCAATAATTGCATCACTATTTACCCTTTTCCCTAATCGGAATTTATATTGAAACATTCCTTCTTTCACGACGATTGAAAGAACAACAGCAAAAATCGTAATTCCTTTCGGCGGTTCTAGTTCTTGCGAAAAAGCTTTTATAGATGAAATCGCGATTTCAAGTCCCACAATAAATAATAATACCGCAACAATAATCGCTGAAATCGATTCCGCTTTACCATGACCATACGGATGATCTTCATCAGGTGGCTGCTTTGCCGCTCGCAATCCAAAAAGTACAGCTAGCGAACCAATTACATCTGATGCAGAATGCACCGCATCTGCTAGCAGTGCTTTACTGTTCCCAATATAACCAATTACCGCCTTTACAATTGCTAATATAATATTACCAACGATCCCGACAATAGCACCAAACTCGGCCTGTTTAAAACGTTCATCTTTTTCCATAATTAAAATCCCTTCTTTTCTTAACCTATCTTTTTATTTTAACAAAAACAGCGATAACACCACCACTTTCTTCCATCTTCTTCCCATCAAAAAGTTGCTATCTTATTGTATCCACAAACGAAAAAAGAGATGCCTCATAATAAGGCATCATCTTTTCTATACTTGCGGTTCAGATTCTACTTTCTCAACCTTCTTCTTGTTTTTCCCCTTTTTCAAACGACGGTTTTCAAGCATTAACCAAATTTGAGAGGCAACGAAAACAGAAGAGTACGTACCTACAATTAATCCAACAAGTAACGCAAACGAGAAGTTACGTAGTGACTCACTACCGAAGATAAGCAGTGCAATTACTGGGAATAACACTGTTAATACGGTGTTAATCGAACGACCAAGCGTTTGGCGGATACTTGCATTTACAATCTCTTCTAGGTCTTTTATATCGCGCACTCGTTTTTTCTGCTTGTATAATTCACGGTTTCTATCAAATGTAACAATTGAGTCATTAATAGAATAACCGATGATTGTTAGTACTGCAGCGATAAACGTTAAGTCTACCTCTAATTGGAAAATACTAAACATAACAACCATAACGAATGCGTCATGTAGTAACGCAAGCACTGCAGATAACGCATACGTAAATCGGAATCGAATACTTACGTATAAAATGATAACTGCAGAAGCAATCAGTACAGCGATAAATGCATTTCGTGCAATTTCTTTACCGATTGTCGGTGAAACTGTACTTATGTTTGGATCTGTACCATATTTATCGTGGAAGAATGTTTTTGTTTTGGCAATTTCATCTTTTGATAAAACACCTAATGTACGAACTGCGAAACCTTTATTGTCATCTCCAGTCGGTACAATATTTTCTTCCTTCACATCAATGTTCAATTCTTTAAAATCTTTATGAACATCAGATACCGTAACGGCTTGTTTTGATTGCAAGTCAATACGTGTACCACTTGCAAAGTCAATCCCAAGATTCAATTTGAAAATTGGTAAGATAATTGCACCCGCAATTACAACTACAATTGAGAAGATAAGGAATTTATGACCGATATTCACGAAGTTAATACGATCAAATCTCGTTGGCGGATGCACTACACCTTTTGTTAATGGAATAATATCCTTTTGTTTCACACCAAAATATCCTGGTTTTTTATCGAAGTAACGGCTCTTTACAAGTAAACCTAGTAAGAAACGAGTACCGAATACGTTCGTAATAAAACCAACTAAAATACTTACGATTAAACTTGTTGCGAATCCTTTTACAGAGCTATTACCATAAACGAATAACACACCAGCTGCTGCAAGAGTCGTAACGTTTGCATCTAAAATTGTTGCTAATGAACGATGGTTACCAGCTCGGAATGCCGACATCATGGACTTACCAATTTTCAGCTCTTCTTTCAGTCTCTCGTACGTAATAATATTCGCATCAACTGCGATACCTACTCCGAGCACTAACGCCGCAATACCTGGCAACGTAAGAACTGCATGCATCCAGTTAAAGACAAGTAATGTAACGAAAATGTATAAACCTAACATAATAACCGCTACAAGTCCTGGTAAACGGTAGAATACAAGCATAAATAAGAAAATAAGAGCGATACCAATCGCACTAGCGAAAATCGTTTGCTCTAACGCTTGTTGACCAAATTTCGCTCCAACAGATGTTGAATACATTTCTTTTAAATCAACAGGAAGTGCACCTGCATTTAATAAAGATGAAAGTTGTTTCGCACTTTCAACTGTGAAGTTTCCACCTACGATAGATACTTCAGCTTGGTTAAATACTTGGTTTACTGTTGCTGCTGATAAGAACTTTGGATTCGGTTTTGCAGATTCTGCTTTATACGAATCTTTTCCTTCTTCAAAATCAAGCCAAATTACCATTAAATTCGTTGGTGGTGGCATTTTAGAAATTTTTTCAGTTACTTCACGGAATTTTTCAGCGCTTTTTAGTGTAAGACCTACGCTCGCACGGCCTTGCTCATCAAATGTTTGCTTCGCTCCGCCGCCTTTTAAATCCGTTCCATCCATAAGAAGGTTATCATCCACATCACGGAATGTTAATTTCGCTTGTGTTGATAACATTTCACGTGCTTTTTGCTGATCTTGTACACCAGCAAGCTGTACACGAATTCGATCTTGCCCTTCGATTTGAATGTTCGGCTCACTTACACCGAGAACATTGACACGATTTTCAAGAGCACCTACTGTACTTACAAGTACGTCTCGATCGATTTTATCACCTTTTTTGGCTGGTTTTACTTCATACAGAATTTCAAAACCACCGCGAAGGTCTAGTCCTAGACTAATTCCTTTTGCTATGTCTTTTCCTGCCGCACCAATTACTCCACCGATTAATAAGACGATGAGGAAAAAGGCGGCAATTCTCGTACCACGCTTTGCCATATGTACCCTCTTTCTGCTACTAACACTTTCAATAAATCTTTTACGATTCACTGCTATACGTGTGCATACGCCTAGTTAGTAGACTTCCTTTCTATAATTTTTGCTAGTTCATCACTAGCTGTATAGGTAGGCTTTTACACTACCTACACTTTCATCATTTATTTTCCTCTTCACGACCTCCTTTATATATAATCTTAGACACAATTATTTCCTCTTTATCAATACATATCATTATACTGCAAAAGGAAGAACAAACCAATTGCAGTCGGTTATTTATTTTCGTACTCATCAAATGACCAAAGCGGTGCTTGATAAGCTTCAACAGTTAAATATGTCATATATTCATTAGTACTTACTGTTAATACGTCATTAACTAATTCATACAATCTAACATCGCTGTCTATCTTCTTCCACTTTTTCACTTTGAGAAACTTCCAAATGTCATCATCTGTTACTCGGTCGTAACCGAACATTTGAAACTCTTCTACTTTACTTTCTAAAACGACTTGTAACTGTCCGCGGTATGATTCTACCAAAGCCTCTCTATCTAACATTTATAACATCTCCTTCTTATTTCAGCACGAAAAAGTCGCTTTAATCCCGCTCTAATGGACAGCAATAACTACTTTCAAGAGCACTATCATACTTCACTCTCTTAAATGCTTGTCATTCTTGTCTCGTACGTGCATATAAATTATTGTAAATCATTCCATTGATTTTGAGAAGGTAGGAGAAGAACATGACGAGACAAAGCTTTTTAAAAGGCGCATTTATTTTAATGATAGCCGGCTTTATTACAAAAATACTCGGCTTTATCAACCGCATAGTAATGGCACGTATTTTAGGAGAAGAAGGCGTTGGTCTTTATATGATGGCCGTTCCTACATTCATTTTAGCAATTACATTGACACAAATTGGTCTTCCTGTCGCCATCGCAAAATTTGTAGCAGAAGCAGAAGCTGTGAACGATAAACAAAGAGTTAAAAAAATATTAACCGTATCACTAGCTGTTACATCCGTTATTAGTATCATTTTAACAATCGGAATTATGTTCCTCACGCCTATTTTAGCAAAAACATTATTAACCGACGAAAGAACGTACTATCCATTAATGGCTATTTTGCCCGTTGTCCCCGTTATTGCTGTTTCTTCTGTTTTGCGTGGTTACTTTCAAGGGAAACAAAACATGAAACCTAGCGCTTATGCGCAAGTTCTAGAACAAGTCGTCCGCATTACCATTATCGCTATATGCATCCAGTTATTTTTACCTTACGGCATAGAATACGCTGCAGCCGGCGCTATGTTATCAGCTGTTCTCGGTGAAGTTGCATCCTTATTATTTTTACTCACGTTATTTCAGCGAGAAAAACATTTATCAATACGCTCTGGATTTTTCACTACTGTAAAGGAAAGCAAAGGGACATTTTATTCTCTGATGGATATTGCCCTTCCAACTACAGGAAGTCGTTTAATCGGCTCCGTTTCATATTTTTTTGAACCTATTGTCGTTATGCAAAGCTTAGCAATCGCTGGTGTCGCTGCTTCTGTTGCAACCCAGCAATACGGTATATTAAACGGTTATGCATTCCCGCTTCTATCACTACCCGCCTTTATTACATACGCTCTTTCTACAGCGCTCGTCCCTTCTATTAGTGAAGCAATGGCAAAAAGACAACATAAATTAGTGGAGCACCGTTTACAACAAGCACTTCGAATTTCATTAATTACCGGCGGATGGTCTGTCGTTATATTATACGTATTCGCTTCTCCTGTTTTAACTCTTATGTATGGATCAGACAGCGCAACAGCATTCATTCAACTTCTTGCGCCTTGCTTTTTATTTCATTATTTCCAAAGTCCACTTACCTCTGTTTTGCAAGCTTTAAACTTAGCAAGGGCTGCAATGATGAATACATTTATTGGTGCCATCGTGAAATTAATCGTTATTTTTGTACTAGCATCAAGGCCAGAATTTCAAATGATGGGGGTTGCACTTGCTATCGCTGCAAATATTGTAACAGTAACATTTCTTCACTACGCTACTGTTTTAAAAAAGATTACATTTACCATTTACGCAAAAGACTATATTTTCGGCGGACTTGCCATCGGTATCGCAGGCGCCTTCGGTTTTTATCTCCATAAATATATTATTTTCTCTCATTCCCTTGGCATACAAACATTATGGGAAATCACTTTAACAACAATTGTTTATATCGTACTTCTCTTCACTTTCAAACTCATTCGAAAAGAAGAGTTAAGTCGTCTCCCTATCATTCGTAAACTTTCATTTTTGAAATAAGATGAAACTTTAATCAGTGGGGTAATCTCCACTGATTATTAGTTAAACCAATCATTCTTACTCTTTCAAAGGATAAATCTCTAATTTTCTTTTACATCAACAAAAAATTGTCCGTTTTGAAAACTACAGTATAAAATTTGTGTTACATCGTTATAACCTAAGTTTTTTAATTTCTCAATAAGCCATTCATCTGTATGCTCAATCATTTGTAAATGACTAGATTGAATTTCTCCATCAATAATAAGAGGAAGCGTAAACTGTAATGTATCTTGTTTATTTTTTTGTTTTTGAAAGACAGATAACTTCCCAGACGGTTCCAAAATAGCATATTCTACATCCCGAATATCTCCAACTCCTTGTTCCCTTAATTGCATCATTAAATCATCTATATTATACCGTTGCTTTCTCATCTTCTTTTCATCAATCTTCCCCGCGTTTACAAGAATAGCTGGCTCACCTTCTATTAAATGCCGAAAGCGTTGATACTTTAGGGAAATGACTGACAAAATAATTTGGATGCACATAAGGAAAGTCATCGGAACTAATTGATGCCAAAGTGATTTATCGGTATTTTCAATTGCCACTACAGCCATTTCTCCAAGCATAATAAATACGACTAAATCTAATACACTTAGCTCTCCTATCTCACGTTTACCCATAAGACGAAAAATAATTAAGATGATGATATACAAAAGCATTGTCCGTCCAATTATTGATATCCATTCCATTTCTACATCTCCTTTTTTACGTATAGACTCCCCTATAAAAAAGAAACTAGTCTAACTTGGGCAAAAGGAAAATATGCTTGTATTAAAAAGGGGGAATGCATAAATGGATGGAACGAAAAAATTATCAACTGCAATTGGCTTCGGTATTGTTACACTACTAATTCTCGCATCTATTACTAGTATGATTATGGCTCTTTTATTAAAGTTTACAAATATAAATGAAGGGACATTAACCGTTACTATTTTTATACTCGCTCTTTTATCTATGCTTATGTCTGGATTTACTGCCGGCAAAAAGGCTCAAGGAAAAGGTTGGCTAGTAGGTTTCACAACAGGGCTCACATTCACTATACTCGTCTTTTTAGTTAACTATTTAGGCTTTTCTCAAACCTTATCGAACTCACAATTACTTTATCAATTAGCATTAATGGGGGCGAGTACACTCGGTGGTATTTTCGGTGTAAATATGTCAAAGCAAAGTAACTAAAAAAGGCCCTGCACATTTCATGCAGGGCCTTCCACATTAGTTTTTCACAACTTCACGAATCGCATTGCGATCGAAAGTTAAGTGTGAACCACCAGATTTAATAACGATTTTCGTCTCATCTACTGATTCGATTGTACCGTGTAAACCACCGATTGTTACGATAGCATCACCTTTTGCTAACTCACTTTGCATTTGAGCAACTGCTTTTTGACGTTTTTGTTGCGGGCGAATTAATAAGAAATAGAAAATCGCAAACATCGCAACGATCATAACGATATTCATCATACCTGCATTCATCTTTTGTTCCTCCTTTTAAATTATGTATTAGAAGTTTTTAGCATTCGGTTTATTAAAGCCATACTGTTCAAAGAACTCTTCGCGGAAATCGCCAAGACGGTCTTCACGAATAGCTTGTCTCACCTGCTCCATTAAGTTTAACAGAAAATGAAGGTTGTGATAAGACGTTAAACGAATTCCGAACGTTTCATCACATTTCATTAAGTGACGAATATACGCACGTGAGTAGTTTTTACATGTGTAGCAATCACAGTTTGGATCAAGCGGACCGAAGTCTCTTGCGAATTTCGCATTTTTTACAACGAGTCGACCTTCACTTGTCATACATGTACCATTTCGAGCGATACGAGTTGGAAGTACGCAGTCAAACATATCAATACCACGAATTGCACCATCGATTAATGAGTCAGGAGAACCTACACCCATTAAGTAACGAGGCTTATTATCTGGAAGAAGTGGTGTTGTAAACTCAAGTACACGGTTCATAATATCTTTCGGTTCACCAACAGATAAACCACCTACAGCGTAACCAGGGAAGTCCATTGAAACAAGGTCTTTCGCACTTTGACGACGAAGCTCTTCGTACTCCCCGCCCTGTACAATACCGAATAAACCTTGATCTTGCGGACGTTCATGCGCTTTTAAGCAACGTTCTGCCCAGCGGCTCGTACGCTCTACAGATTTCTTCATATATTCAAAAGTAGCCGGGAATGGCGGACACTCATCAAATGCCATCATAATATCCGAACCTAATGCATTTTGGATTTCCATCGCTTTTTCTGGTGATAAGAATAATTTATCTCCATTTAAGTGATTACGGAAGTGAACGCCTTCCTCTTCAATACGACGGAAGTCACTTAAACTGAATACTTGGAAACCACCAGAGTCTGTTAAGATTGCACGATCCCAGTTCATAAATTTATGCAAGCCGCCTGCTTCACGAATAATTTCATGACCTGGACGTAGCCATAAATGATACGTATTACTTAAAATAATGCCAGAATCCATTGCTTTTAATTCTTCCGGTGACATTGTCTTAACTGTCGCAAGTGTACCAACTGGCATAAATGTTGGTGTATCAAATGAACCGTGCGGTGTATGCACACGACCTAAACGGGCACCCGTTTGTTTACATGTCTTAATAAATTCATAACGAATTGCTGTCATAACTTACTCCTTTTATTTGTTTCTCATTTTAGCGTGAGATGCAACGAACATTGCATCACCGAAGCTAAAGAAACGATATTTTTCTTTTACTGCTTCATTATAAGCATGAAGTACATTATCTCTATTTGCAAATGCACTTACAAGCATGATTAATGTTGATTTCGGCAAGTGGAAGTTTGTAATTAAACCATCAATTGCTTTAAATTCATATCCCGGATACATGAAAATATCTGTCCATCCAGAAGCGGCGCAAAGCTTACCGTCATGATCTGTTGCAATTGTTTCTAACGTACGAGTTGATGTCGTACCTACAGTAATAATACGTCCACCATTCTCTTTCACACGATTTAATAATGCCGCTGTCTCTTCAGACATATGGTAATATTCTGCGTGCATATGGTGTTCTTCAATCGTGTCTGCAGAAACTGGTCTAAATGTTCCAAGCCCTACGTGAAGTGTAATGAATGCCAACTGAACGCCTTTTTGCTTTAACTTCTCAAGTAACTCTTCTGTAAAGTGAAGTCCCGCAGTCGGCGCTGCTGCTGAACCGATTTCTTTCGCATATACTGTTTGATAGCGATCGCGATCTTCTAGCGTCTCTTTAATATATGGAGGAAGTGGCATTTCCCCAAGTTCATCTAAAATTTCATAGAAGATGCCGTCATATGAAAATTCAAGCTGACGTCCACCTTGATCTGCAGTTCCTGTGCAAGTTGCTTTTAATTTCCCTTCGCCAAAAGAGATAACAGTTCCTTCTTTTACACGTTTCGCTGGCTTTACAAGCGTTTCCCACTTATCGCCTTCTTCTTGTTTTAAAAGAAGTACTTCAATGTGCGCGCCTGTATCTTCTTTCACACCGTGCAAACGAGCAGGCATAACTTTCGTTTCATTTAAAACTAAGCAATCCCCCTCATGTAAGTAAGAAAGAATGTCCGTAAAATGTTTATGTTCAATATCACCTGTTTCACGGTCTAACACCATTAATCTTGATGTTTCACGATCTTCTAACGGGACTTGTGCAATAAGTTCTTCTGGTAAATGAAAATCAAACAGATTTATATCCATAGCTATATCCACCTATTTCTTATTTAAATCGATTTATTATATACATAATAAAAGATAGTACAATACTTAACACAATACATGTAATGATAGGAAAATAAAAGGTAACGTTTCCTTTTTTCACAAAAATATCGCCTGGAAGCCTGCCAATGAACTTCCAAGCTAATCCAACAACGATGAGTAAGATTCCCGCTGTAATAAGCATTTTGGGCATCTCCATCATACTTTTGGCATCTCCATTCCGAAATGTTCATACGCAAGCGGCGTTACAATTCGGCCCCTTGGCGTTCGTTGTAAAAAGCCAATTTGTAATAAATACGGCTCATACACATCTTCAATCGTATGAGATTCTTCTCCAATTGTTGCTGAAACCGTTTCTAATCCAACTGGACCACCACGGAATTTCTCAATAATACCAAGCAGTAATTTATGATCAATATGATCTAGACCTAATTTATCTACTTGCAGTAGCTCTAATGCCATTTGCGTAATTTCCATCGTAACCGTTCCGTTACCACGAACTTGCGCGAAATCACGTACACGTCTTAAAAGACGATTCGCAATACGAGGTGTACCACGAGCACGTCTTGCAATTTCTAATGCAGCTAACGAATCGATTTCAACTTCAAACACTTCTGCTGTACGTTCAACAATCGCAGAAAGCTGATCTACTGTGTAGTACTCTAACCTTGAAAGTACACCGAAGCGGTCACGAAGCGGTGCCGATAATGCTCCGGCGCGTGTCGTTGCTCCAACTAATGTAAATGGCGGTAAATCTAGGCGTACAGAACGTGCTGAAGGCCCTTTTCCAATTACGATATCAAGGCAAAAGTCTTCCATCGCAGGATACAATACTTCTTCAATTGATCTATGCAAACGATGAATTTCATCAATAAATAATACATCCCCTGGCTGAAGCGCTGTTAATACAGCAGCTAAATCTCCTGGTCTTTCAATCGCGGGACCTGAAGTTGTTCTAACATTAACGCCCATTTCATTTGCAATAATATTCGCAAGCGTCGTTTTACCAAGACCTGGCGGTCCATATAAAAGCACGTGATCTAACGTTTCTTCACGCATTTTCGCTGCTTCAATAAATACTTCTAAATTATGTTTCGCTTTATCTTGGCCAATATACTGACGGAGCGTCTGTGGCCGTAATGAATATTCTAAATCCGCATCTTCATATGCAGATTCCCCTGAAAGGAGACGTTCGTCCATTATACTCACCTCTTACCATTTAGTAAAAGACTAAGTGCCTTTTTAATATACTGATCCGTCGTTAATGATTCTTTTAATAACTCTGGTACAACGCGAGAAACTTCGCGTTCTGCGTATCCAAGTGCGCGCAGAGCTTCCAGTGCCTCATCAAGCTCAGCTGATGAACCTTTCTTCTCATCAAAACGTTCTGTGTCTGAGAATAAATCCACAAATGCATCTGGTACGACATCTGCTAGTTTTCCTTTTAAATCTAAAATCATTTGGCGTGCTGTTTTCTTTCCGACGCCTGGGAATTTCACTAAAAACTTCTCATCTTCATGCTCAATCGCTTGAACGACCTGTCCTGTTTGACCAGAAGCTAAAATTGCAAGAGCGCCTTTTGGCCCAATGCCAGACACGCCTAACAACTTTGTAAATAATAAACGCTCTTCACGTGTTTTAAACCCGTAAAGTGCCATAATATCTTCTCTCACATAATGATATGTATAGACACGGATTTCTTGCTTACTTCTTTGAAATACATACGGATTCGGTGTGAAAATTTGATAACCAATTCCATTATGGTCAATTACGACATATTCCGGCCCTACATACTCCACGTAACCTGTAACATATTCAAACAAAATACGATCTCTCCCTCTTAAATCATGTATTCCATTTTAACATATTTAATGATAGAAAAGCGAGACTGCCCCAACAAATGTTCTCCACTTGAAACTTCTGTTATTTTCCATTGACAGAAAGGTTAAAGCACCTTAATATACAGAGGTCGATAATGATTATCAATACTAATTAAAGGGGTTACATCAGGATGAAACGTAAGCTATTTATTTTATTTACTATTATGCTTGTTGTTCTTTCTATCGTTGGCTGTTCTTCTCAAAAAGAAGAATCGAAAGCAAAAGAACAACCGAAAACAAAAGTTGTAAAACATGCTAAAGGTGAAGCTACAATTCCAGTAAATCCAAAGAGAATTGTTGACTTATCTGGATCAACAGAAGAACTATTACTTCTTGGACACAAACCTGTTGGTACAGCAAATACATATAAAGATAAAATCCAAAATCACTTAACAGACAAATTAGATGGAGTAAAAGCAGTTGGTTGGTACTGGGCACCTAAAGTTGATTTAGAAGCTGTTACTGCTTTAAAACCAGACTTAATAATTTTAAATAACCGTCAATTAAAAATTTATGATCAACTAGAAAAGGTTGCACCTACAGTTGTTCTAGAAACAAACTTAGAAGACTGGCGTGGTAAGTTTAAAGAAGTAGGTAAGCTATTTGACGAAGAGAAGAAAGCAGACAAATGGATTGCAGACTACGATAAGAAAGCAGACTCTTTATCTAAAAAAATTAAAGAGAAAACAAAAGATGAGAACTTTATGTTCGTTGCAGTTACACCTCAAAACTTCCGTGTATACGGCAGCTTCGGATACGGTGACATCATCTTTAACGACTTAAAACTTCCTGCAACAAAAGGTACAGATTTAAAACAAACGATGGCGCAAGTATCACTAGAAGGTCTAGTTGCATTCCAGCCTGATCAAATGTTTATTGTAAACTTCGGCGGCGAAGCTGATAAAGTGTACGAAGACTACAAAAACAGTGCTGTTTGGAAAGACAATAAAGCAGTTAAAAATAATCACGTATATGAAGTATCAAATGAAGTCTTCAATACGAAAGCATTCAATCCAATTGGAAAAGATATGCTAATTGATGAAATCGCAAAAGAAATTTTAGCTAAAAATAAGTAAGAAAAAGCAGCTCACCATGAGCTGCTTTTTTTCTTATTTTGCACTGCGTATTGTTTCATTTTTTCAATTGTCTTTACAAAACCTTCTTTTGATTTAATCCGAATACCACGCTTCAATTTCGCACGCTCATAACTCTCAAGCTTTTTCATATCAATTTGAAAGAAAGAATGGATCGCATTATCACTTTTTGGCACACCTTTGAAAATTTGTAATATCCCTTCCTCTGAAACACCAAAATATCCGCTCGTTTTCAATAACGGAGAAATATCATCAACTTTCTTTTGTAATACGATTTGTACATCATCACGATCAACAAGTTGCCATTCTTTATATTGCTGTAAAAACTTTTCTAAATCCGCTACTTTTTCTGTAAGTATTTCCTCACTTACTTCTCCATCAACATACATACGCTCTAATAAAATTGTAACCTCAGGTTCTTTTTCCGTTACTTCTGGTACTGGCCCTTCCGCCTTCACATTCGTTTCATAAACGAAACAAAACATCATAACGAAAGCTTGCATCGCAATCAGTATCCATTTCATTTCCGTTCACCTCTTTTAGGCAAGATCATACTTTCATTAGTAGTTTTTCCGGAAATGGGGGTTTTATCCATATTACATTTCTTTCGAAAAATAAAAAATGCAGATAAGGGTTTACCTCATCTGCATGTATCATTTACTTTTATATAAAATGAAAGACGCCTGCAAAGCAGGCGTCTTGATGCGTTTACGGCGAGAGACCAGGCGACCACATTCGCGTGTTTAGCACTTAAGCATATCTCTCGTCTTACGTAAATTAGCTCATCGCTTTGTTAATATAACATTAATAAATTATAAGTGCAACATGTTTATAAAAATATTTTATTCCCTCTTTTATCCAACTGAATAATATGTAAATTATAAATTGATAAAAGTAATATATATGTTACAATTAATATAACAGCGAAATCATAATAAACAGGAGATGGATATTGTGAAAAAAATAAAGGATGAACGTCTCATTCTGAAAACATTAAAAAACATACGTATTGCCTTTCTTTTTCAATCGCTTGGTATAATTGGCATTTTAGGCTATATCGGATTCACTGAAGGAATGGATCAAATTACGAAATCTCCATTATGGCTATTATTTATTCTTACAAGTATCGTCCTTAGTTATTTACAGTTAAGTGTTTCAATCGATGTAGAAGAAAGTGAAAAGGAAATAAAGTCAACTCCTTATTATAAACTTGTCTTCCGCTCCCTTATTGTAGGAATCGTTATGGCTATTATTTATATTATTTTCAGTCCAGAAAGACCACTGTTTGAAGCTATTTTAACAGGTAGTATTCTTTTCATATGCTTTTTAGTTTCTTACTCCGTTAGTTATTTTATTAAAAAACGTCGTTTACAAGACAACGATGAATAAAGAGGAAGGGCTCACCCTTCCTCTTTTGTTTTGTTATCGCACTGTACCAGTTAAACCGTAACGAATGTCTCGGAACATATTCACTATGTCACGATTAAAATCGTTTGTAACTGTACCGTTACGTAGACGCGTACTCATTGCATCGACACGAGTAAACATATCATTTCTTACAGAAACATATACGTTTCTGTTTCCAACTTCATTTGAAACCGCTTGACGAATTTCGTTCGCCATCGCCGTTTCATTTGTCACTGTGTTACGTGGTTTTACCGCAATCGCTACATCGTTTCCATATACAACTGTAGACACACGGTCTACGTTATTCATACGTTTCACACGATTTGTTATTCTTTCAGCTGTTTTACCATCATTGTTAATGTATGAATTGTTCATTGTAATATTACGAGTTGGATGCGGATTAGCAATTTGTCCATTGTAATTTACATCTCGATAATAATTGTATCCTGTATCGTTACGACCATTTCTATATGTTACATAATCTGTATAACGATCATTACGTGTCACATTATCACGATACTGGTGTGTATCATTATAAGATGTACGTTCGTAATTGTAGTTACGTCCATCCATTGCATTGTTATCTTTCGGTGTACCACATGCAGCTAATGCACTGGTAACTAACAAAGAAGCAGCAATCACTTTTACTTTCGTATTCAATACAAAAACCCCCTCTGTTAGAATGAGCTTCTCTACTGAAAAGCTCCCTCTTATGATGAGTAACAGAGAAGGTTTTTACACTGTTAATATTTCACTGGGAATTTTCTAGCACTTCATAAAAAAACTGCATTTTCTTAATTAACACGAATGCAAAAAAGCGGGAATACTCCCGCCTTTTTAAACTTCTTCGTCCTCTTCTTCTGAAACGGGCTCTCCAAATACATTTGGTGGATCTGGTTGATAATACATCGTTCCTGGCTGTGGTGCATATGCAGACTGAGTTGGTTGATAATATAAAGGATTCGCATATTGCGGACCACCTGGTTGTGGACTATATAGTCTACTTTCTCCTCCGCATCCACAATCTTCCTCACCCTGCACAAGCGGCGGCATATTATTATCCATTGGCATCATATTCGGATTTGGCATAGACGTATATTGTGGTCCAAACGGCGCTCCTTGCTGATATGGCATTTGATATGGATTTGGTTGTTGATAATACGGATTCGGCGGCATCATGGGCTGTTGATACGGCATTTGATATGGCATCATATTCGGTGGTTGATTGTTATCCATTATCGGCATTATATTCGGCATTTGATTGTTATCCATTATCGGCATCATATTCGGCATTTGATTGTT
>NZ_FRBJ01000005.1:189901-280240 GCF_900142585.1 Bacillus sp. bc15 | reverse complement strand
TCCATAATTGGCATTATATTCGGTGGCTGGTTGTTATCCATAATTGGCATTATATTCGGTGGCTGGTTGTTATCCATAATTGGCATTTGAATATTTGGCATTTGAATATTTGGCGGTATGACTTGTGGAATAACTACATTTTCTTTCGATACATTTGGTGATACTATATTCCCTACGTTTTCTTTCTTTACTTGTGGTGACACTATATTCCCTACGTTTTCTTTCTTTACTTGTGGTGACACTATATTCCCTACGTTTTCTTTCTTCACTTGTGGCGATATTATATTCCCTATATTCTCTTTCTTCACTTGTGGTGACACTATATTCCCTACATTTTCTTTCTTCACTTGTGGTGACACTATATTCCCTACATTTTCTTTCTTCACTTGTGGTGACATTATATTTCCTACATTTTCTTTCTTGACTTGCGGTGACACTATATTCCCTACATTTTCTTTCTTCACTTGCGGCGTTATTATATTACCTACATTCTCTTTCTTCACTTGCGGCGATACTATATTATTTTTTTTCGTTTGCGGAGAAATGATATTGTTAGGTTTCATTTTACTAATTTGAGGAGCAATTAACTCACTTCCTTTTTTTATTACATCTGAAATTTTATATTCTTTTTTCGGTTTTATTGGTGGTTGTGGCGGCTGTGGCAATACATTTACCGAAAACTTCGTGTTTTCTTTTTCCGCCGGTTTTTGTTTTTCTATCACAGGTGGTTTTTGAATAACAGACGGTTTTTCAACTGGTTTCTCTTTTTGAATTGGCTGTTCTTTTTGCACCTCTTTTTGCGGTTTCACCTGTACTTCTTTTTGCGGCTTTACCTGCATTTCCTTCTGCGGTTTTACTTGCACTTCTTTTTGTGTTTGTTGCATAGCTGGCTGCTGTGTAATTGGTGCTGATTGATACGTAACTTCTTCTTCATCTTCTATTCCAAGCGGAGTTGGTGTTGCTGCAAATTCTTTTTGCTGCACTTCTTTTACGTATTGCTTTGGAGGCGCTGAACCTGCTCCAGCCTGTTGTTTCATGTGAATACTCTTTGATGGCACTTTAATTTTCATACCTGGCATGATTAAATCTGGATTACTAAGTTGTGCATTTGTTTTTTTCAACGTGTCAAAATCCACTCCGTACTTTTTCGCAATTTTCCAAAGGGTATCCCCTTTTTGCACGATATGAATTTTCAAATTTTCCCCCTCCTGTATAACTTATCTATAAGTAACAAATCTCATGAAGTAACTCTTTCTAAATAACATTAACTTCTTTTCACTTTTATCACTTCTTCGATTTTCAATATCATTCGAAGTGGAATAAGCATAAAGAACCACAATGATTTCTTCAAAACAATGTATGCCCATTTTGTTCTTGTTATGATTATATGTATGAAAAAAAGCAACGGGAATACCGTTGCTTTACACACGCTCTAACATACGATTTAATGCAAGAACCGCTTCTGCCGTTACTTGTTTATCTACGCTAATAACGTTAATTTCTTCTCCTCTTTCTATCGTTTCAAGTACCCATAATAAGTGAGGCAAATCAATTCGGTTCATCGTTAAGCATGGACACATAAATGGATTAAGTGAAACAATTTCTTTATCTGGATGTTGCTGAATAATTCGGTTCACTAAATTCATTTCTGTACCAATCGCCCATTTGCTACCAGATGGCGCCGATTCAATCATATCAATAATATACTTCGTTGAGCCTGCATAATCTGAAGCAGCTACCACTTCATAGCAACATTCTGGATGTACAATAATATTCATATCAGGATGATTTTTTCGTACGCTCTCAATGTTCTTCACTGTAAAATTTTGATGAACAGAACAATGCCCTTTCCATAAAATCACTTGAATTTCTTCTATATCCCCATCGTACTCTAATGAATCTGTGTGTGGGTCCCATACTGCCATTTTATCTAACGGGATACCTAAATCGTACGCTGTATTTCTCCCTAAATGTTGGTCTGGTAAAAAGACGAGACGCTCTTTTTGAGTAAACGCCCAAGATACCATTTGCTTTGCATTAGAAGAAGTTACTGTTGCTCCTCCGTTACGACCACAAAACGCTTTAATTGCAGCTGTAGAGTTCACATATGTTAACGGAATCATCGTATCTCCAAATAATTTCTTTAACTCTTTCCACGCTCTTTCTGTTTGTTCAATATCTGCCATATCCGCCATCGAACAACCTGCACGCATATCTGGTAAGATAACAACTTGATCATCTGTCGTTAACATATCTGCTGTTTCCGCCATAAAGTGTACCCCGCAAAACACAATATATTTTGCGTCTTTATTGCTCGCTGCAACTTGCGCAAGCTGAAGTGAATCCCCTGCTGCATCTGAAAATTGTACCACTTCATCTTTTTGATAATGATGCCCTGGAATGAATAACATTTTCCCCATCTTCTCTTTAATTTCACGAACACGCTTTTCCATATCTTCCGTTGACATCGTGTAATAACGCTCTGGTAACATCGTTTCAATTGGCTGTACTTGTTCTAAAATACTCATATACGTTTCTCCCCCTCTAAGCCACTTTCCTTACCCTTCAATATTGAAACTAATATCAAGTGCTTTCACTGAATGTGTTAACGCTCCAAGTGAAATATAATCTACCCCTGTTTTTCCGTATTTCGATAAATCTTCAATTGTGATGCCCCCTGAAGCTTCTGTAACGATAGCGCTTGGTACAATTTTCGAAAACTCCCGGATTTCATCTGGCGTACGATTATCGAACATAATAATATCCGCACCAGCAGCAACAGCCTCTCTCACCTGTTCCTCAGTTTCTGTTTCTACTTCTACTTTCACCATATGTCCTAACTTTTCTTTCACTGATGTAACAGCTTTTGTAATAGAACCAGCAAACACAATATGATTGTCTTTAATCATGACACCATCATATAAACCGAAGCGATGATTAAATCCACCACCACACACGACTGCATACTTATCAAACATACGTAGTCCTGGCATCGTTTTTCGCGTATCACAAATGCGAGTATGGCTACTATCTAAAGCAAGAACCGCTTTACGCGTCATCGTCGCTATTCCGCTCATACGCTGAATAACGTTTAATATAACGCGCTCTGCTGTTAATAACGATGCAATTGGCCCTTGCACAGTTGCAATGATTTCGCCTTTTTCTACAAGATCTCCATCTTTTTTATGAAGCTCTACTTCAATTCTCTCATCAATTAATTTAAATCCTGATTCAATTACTAAACGTCCTGCAAAGACCCCTGTATCCTTCGCAAGAAACGTTCCTTTCGAAAGTAAGTTATCTGGAAAAATAAGCTGAGATGTTACATCTCTTTCTCCTATATCTTCTAAAAAAAATCGATTTAATGCTTCTTTAACTTTTATCGTATTCATAAAGCCCCTCTTCCCTTCATCACACAAGTTGTAGTTTTCTCTTTACTCGAACAATCTCTTTCTTTCCTATATTTCTATCTGGATAATCACTTCGGTAATGCCCGCCAATACTTTCTTCTCTTTGCAGGGCTGAAACAACTATAAGCTCACAAACTGTTAACATATTAATAAGCGTTATCTCTTCATTCGTAAGAACATCATGTTGTAATATCATATTTCGAACACCGTACTTACTAAGCCAGCTCTTCGCATAAAATAAGCTTTGCTCTGTTCGCACAATCCCAACATATTTCATCATACATTTTTGTATTTCTTCTTTCGTCGGTAAATGATTCAGAACGATAAACTTTGCTTCTTTGTCGGCTAGCATGTTCACCTTTTCTTTTGTCTCTCTAGATAAAATGTGCCTTCCGATTCTTCCTCCAAACACAAGACCTTCTAATAATGAATTACTCGCTAATCTATTTGCACCATGAACCCCATTACAAGCTACTTCTCCGACTGCGTATAGGTTCGGAATAGACGTCTCTCCATCACAGTTCGTTTTCACGCCACCCATGTGAAAATGAGTACCGGGCACGACTGGAATAAGGTTTTTATTTATATCGACTCCATTCGTTTTACATATCGATGACACGGTCGGAAAGCGTTGTTCAAAGTTTTGAATCATTTCGATGTTTAAGTACACTTTTTCACCCGCAAGTAGCTGTTCATGAATAGTCCTTGCGACTACATCACGAGGCGCTAAATCCTGTTCGGAATGTATATCCATCATAAAACGCTGCCCTTTGCCATTTATAAGGACAGCTCCTTCTCCACGAACAGCTTCGGACACGAGGCCGGAACAACGCCCACCCACGTATAACATCGTCGGATGAAATTGTATAAACTCTAAATCTACAAGCTCTCCGCCTGCACGGTACACCATTGCAAGTCCATCACCTGTAATTGTCTCATCATTAGAAGTAAAGGCGTATAAACCGCCAATACCGCCTGAAGCTAACACCGTATAATCTGCATTGTAACGTTTCAATTCTCCTTTATTGTTGCGAGTTAAAGCCCCAACACATTTATCTTTTTCTATAATAAAATCGAGCACCATTTCCTGTTCCACTACCGTAACGTATGGAGCTACTTCTTGAATAAGATGCTCTAATAAATTCTTTCCTGTTGCATCGCCACCTGCATGTAAAATACGACGTTTTCGATGCGCTCCTTCTTTTCCAAGATGAGGACCTGTTTCATCTCCATCAAATTTCATTCCTCTTTCAATAAGGTTATTAATTTCTTTCGGTCCTTCCTCGACTAAATAACGGACCACTTCTTCATTGTTATAATGACACCCTGCTACTAACGTATCTTCAAAATGATCATTAGGATTGTCATATGTAGCTACCGCTGCGGCAATTCCACCTTGAGCTAAATGTGTATTATTATTACGTTCCGTCTCCTTTGTGATAATAATCACATTCTTTTCGTGACAAATCTCTTTTGCAACACGAAGTGCCGCAACGCCACTTCCAATAATTAAGACATCTGCACTTGGCATAATTGTTGCCTCCTACTTTACACTTTTCAACTGTCTTGACACCTATATTTACATAGTTTTAAAATAATGACAAGAGTTTTTTTATAATTCTTATTTTCACTACCATTTAAAAAGTAAAAGAAATGTAACTCTTACTAGAGAGAGGAACTTACATGATGATATATCTTGACTATGCAGCTACTACACCTATGAGCGAGGAAGCGTTACAAACATATATGAAAGCAGCTTCGCAATACTTCGGAAATGAACAAAGTTTACATGATATTGGAGGAACGGCTTCTTCTTTATTACAAGTTTGCCGAAAAACATTTGCGGAAATGATTGGAGGCAAAGAACAAGGCGTATTTTTCACAAGCGGTGGATCGGAATCGAACTATCTTGCGATTCAATCACTTCTAAATGCCCGAAATAAGAAGCATATTATTACGACACCTATGGAACATGCATCCATTCGAAGTTATTTTCAATCTCTAAAATCAAAAGGTTATACGATCACTGAAATTCCTGTTGATAAAAGCGGACTCATTTGTTTAGTAGATTTAGAGGCAGCTATTACAGAAGATACTGTGCTAGCAAGTATACAGCATGGAAACTCTGAAATCGGAACCGTTCAAAACATTACAAAAATCGGGCCACTTTTAAAAAAATATAATGTTTTATTTCATACGGATTGTGTGCAAACGTTTGGTAAACTGCCTATCCATGTTTTTGAGATGGGGATTGATAGTCTTTCTGTTTCAGCACATAAAATATACGGACCAAAAGGTGTCGGCGCTTGCTACATAAATCCGCAATCTCGCTGGGAACAAGTATTTCCAGGAACTTCTCACGAAAAAGGATTTCGCCCAGGTACAGTAAATGTTCCCGGCATCGCATCTTTTTTAACAGCTGCTGAAAATATATTAAAAACTCAATGGGAAGAAAGTTTACGTTTTAAAGAGTTACGATCCTACTTTTTAGAGCAAATACAAACACTTCCGCTAGAAATTGAAGTAGAAGGCCATTCTACTTCTTGTTTACCACATATTGTTGGGGTTACAATAAAAGGAATAGAAGGTCAATATACTATGCTAGAATGTAATCGTCATGGTATTGCCATTTCCACCGGAAGTGCTTGCCAAGTCGGTAAACAAGAGCCTTCGAAAACTATGCTTGCAATTGGAAAAACGTATGAAGAGGCCAAACAATATGTCCGCTTCTCTTTCGGACAACAAACAACGAAAGATCAAATTGATACTACTATTCATGCACTACACACAATTGGAAATCAATTTTATAGAGGTGTTAAATCATAATGAAACAAAATGAACAAAAAAAGATTTTAGGTGAAGAAAGACGACAGCTTATCCTCCAGTGGCTTCTTGCTGCAAATGAACCGTTATCTGGGAATGAACTATCGAAAAAGACGAACGTAAGTAGACAAGTTATCGTGCAAGATATTTCCTTGCTTAAAGCACGAAACGAACCAATTATTGCGACTGCTCAAGGTTATTTATATTTAAAGCCACAAGAGAAGCAACAAACTTTCGAACGCGTAATTGTATGCCAACATAAACCAGCAGAAGTACGTCAGGAACTTACAATGCTTGTTGACCATGGCGTTACGATTAAAGACGTAAAAGTTGAGCATCCTGTATACGGTGACTTAACAGCATCCATTATGGTAAGCAATCGCTTTGATGTAGAGCAATATTTACAAAAAATCGAAAACACAAATGCTTCCTATCTTTCACAACTAACAGATGGTATTCACTTACATACAATCGAGGCAGATTCTAAAGAAAAATTAGATGCTGCTTGTGAGGCACTGGATAAAGCAGGATTTCTCGTTTATTAATGTAAAGCACAGAGTTTTTATCATTCTCTGTGCTTTTTTAATGCTATAATATTGTAATCAATCGTAAAGGAGATCAAATATGGGAATTGAACTCGTTCACTTTAGCATTGGCAAACCGAAACAAATGAAATATGGCGAAGATAAAGAAATGATAACAGGTATATGTAAAGATCCTACAGAAGAGGCCTTTCTCTCAAAAGACGGATTTCGTGGTGATGACGTAGCGGATTTAAAACATCACGGGGGACCTGATCGTGCCGTTTGTGTGTACCCACACGAGCATTACGCACTATGGGAAGAGGAATTTCAAACTACGCTTCCCGCTTCCACATTTGGTGAAAACATTACCGTAACAAATATGTTAGAGCATGACGTATGCATCGGAGATACATATCAACTAGGCGAAGCAATCATTCAAGTAACGCAAGCTCGCGTACCTTGTAGCACAATTTCAAAACGTCTTGGCATCCCTGGCATTTTGCCGCGCATTGTAGCAACTGGATTTACTGGCTACCTATGCCGTGTTCTTCAAGAAGGTACTGTACGTAAAGATTCTAAAATTACATTACTAGAACGTCAACCCGGCAATGTTTCTGTTTTGTTCTCTAACGAAATTTATTTTCATAATAGAAAAGATAAAGATGGCATTGAAAAGATTCTTGCTGTTCCAGAACTAGCTGATATTTGGCGTGGTCAGTTAGAAGATCGTCTTGCGAAGTTAAAATAAAGTGAAACTTTAATCAGCCCTCACCAATCGGGCTGCCCGGCAAATAGCGGGATAAAGAATCCCACCTTTTGCAGGTGGGATTTTATTAATCTATCAAAAAATATACTAGGCAATGAAATGATATGGACGATTAGGCAAATACAAATATTCCATCTACATCTTACAACCAATAAGAAGAATAACTCCCCAGTACAGTAACAGAAAAACCGAGTGCTTCAAGTTCCATCGTTACGCCTGGCAATAATACGTCATCGTATGCTTTATCGACATCGATTAAGAAAAAGTAATTTCCAAGACCTGTTTTCATCGGACGCGATTCGATTTTTGATAAGTTTAATTTTCTCCATGCGAAAGCTGATAGCACTTGATATAGGGCACCTGCATAATCTGCAGGTAACGTTATCATAAGCGTCGTTTTCTCTCCGCGGTTTTCTCCGTTATTCGGGAGTATTGCTTTCTTTTTCTTATGGAGCACTAGGAAGCGTGTATGATTATTTTTATGCGTATGAATACTACGTCTTACAATTGTTAATCCGTATTTTTCTGCAGCTGCTTCATTTGCAATAGCGGCAATTTTTTCTTCAGGATGTTCTTTCACATATTGCGCAGCGGCACTTGTGGATGTCATATCTCGAACAGTTACTCCTTTTAATTCTTCATTTACAAACTTATGGCACTGTGCAATGGCATGCGGATGAGAATGCACCGCATATACTTCATCCCACACTTCTGCATACTGCGGATGTACAAGTAAATGCTGCTGAATTGGTACTGTAATTTCTCCTACAATAGAAAGCGGCTGCTCATGTACAAGATAATCAACCGTTATATTCACTGAACCTTCTATTGCATTTTCTAACGGTACGACTGCGAAGTCTACATTTTCATTTGCAGCTGCATCTATACAATCTGGAATCGTTCGATACGGTACATGATCTGCTTCCGGAAAAAAACGACTCACCGCCATATTTGTAAATGTTGCTTCTGGTCCTAAATATCCTACTCGAATCATCGTCTTTTCCCCTCTTTTTCGTTTTCTTACTGTTATACCATACTTTTTTATATTCTTCTATGTAAATTTCGAATATTAAAAAAAGACTAGCATTTGCTAGTCTAAATGTTTCTTATATTCTCTTTGAGCGAAAAAGAAATAAATGATACATGCTACGATATAAAACAGAATGAACAAACCTACTTTTTTTAATGATCCATCCATAAAAAAAGTATTATGAAACGTATATAACGCAACTGCACTATGCATACTCCCTACTATAATTGGCGCAAAAAATAGCATACATAATTGCCAACGAGAAATTTTCCATACTTCTTCCTTCGTCATTCCAAGTTTAGAGAGTGCACCATACTGCTTTCGGTCCGATGCAATATTATGGAACCATTTAAAATACACGATACTACATGAAGTAAGAAAGAATAATATACTAATAAACGAGCCCACAAATAGAGTAATATCGCCGCCTTCTTTCATACTTACATATAACTCCATATTACTTCGAAATGCATTATTATTATCTTGTTTCATATGTTTCCGTAAATCTTCGTTCAATTTCTTCGTCTTTTCGATATTTGATAATGTGTAGCCTCTATATATCATCTTTTCAGAATCAGGAACCTTATTTGCTATATTGTCAAAGTCTTCATCATTCATAACGAAGAACAGCCCATTAATGTACGAAGGGTGATAGTTAAATTGAACCCCTTCTTTCTGACCGTTAAATACGAATTGATATGGTTGATTCATTACTTGCAATTGAATCTCTTTTTGATTATATACATTCGAATTATTGTATTTATTATAATAAACGAGTGTCACTGTACCTTTTTTAGGATGATATGTTTTCTGTTTTTGTTTCCTCGCTTCTTGGTTATAATCACTTTCTTTTATAAGCGGTGCTATTGTTGTTTCTCCTTTATTAGACTGAAAGGATGCATACACTCCAACAAAACTCATATATTGAAAATCATCATACCCATATTGATTCAGTAATTTTTCAACCGCACCTTCTTCAAAGACTTCATAAGTAGAAATACCTTTTTCTATGTACGAAAACGAGTGTACCCCTCCAGTTCGCCACATATCTTGCATGCTAGAAAAATACAAGAACACCGTACCTGTTGCCGTAACTACAAACGTCGTTGCCATAGACATCAGAAAGAAAAAGCGACCATTTTCCTTCATTCGATGTGACAATTGATTCACTATAAATAAATATGGATATGTATACATAATCTTTTTATTTCGCTTTATCATTTCTAACACTTGGGTAGCACCATGCGCGAAAGAAAAATACGTTCCCAAAAAGACAAGTATAGACACAGGGAAAAAGTATATTGCTATCGTAGCCATCGTCACTTGTAGCGCTAACGCATATCCTATCCCTAAACAAATAAAGCCGAATATACAAAGCCACTTTGATGTTTTCTTCTCTTTTTTATCTGTTCGAAATTCTTTCAATAACCGAATGATTTTTATATTCCATATACGTAAAGCACTTATAAAAGATAACAGAATAAAAACGACCATATATGTAATAAATGTTACACCAATCGCACTTACGTCAAATATAACAGGGAGTTCTTTCGGAAGCCCCAGTAACATACTAAACACCATGAAGAAGAGCTTTAAAAAGATCAAGCCCAGCCCTATACCGAAAATATTAGCAAAAATTCCAATTAATATTTGCTCGGTCATAATTACTCCTATTACGTTAGACTTCGTTGCTCCCATTAACATATATAACCCTAATTCTTTCTTACGTGCTTCTATGAAAATAGAAGTAGAGTACAAAATAAATATGACGAAAAAAGAAATAATTATAACATTACATATGATAAGTCCCCAGCGTACGTTTTGATACCACATCGTCTCTTGCATATACGGATGTACAATGACAGACATATATGCAAAAGATGCAAATATCGCAAAACAACTACTTAAGAAAAACACTTTATAATTACGCCAATTTCCTTTTATATTTTGCAGCGCTAGTTGCCGAATGTTCATCTATCTTCCTCCTGTAACTTACTACATAGGCAAAAAGCTAGAGGTTCCCCTAGCTTTTTACGTGTTTTAAATATCCTCTTTGCGCGATCATAAAGTAAATGGCAGAAGCTAAAATGTATGCTCCAATTACAAGCGCACCTGATTTCCACAAATTAATATAAAGCATTTTCCCTAACGTATGAAGAGCAAATCCACTATGAATGGAACCGATTAAAATTGGTATAAAGAAGATAACTCCCATTTGTCGAATCGCAATTTTGCGAATTTCTTTATCTGTCATACCGATTCTCTTTAACGATTTAAATTGAATGCGATCTTGTTCTTTATCGTTAAACCATTTAAAGTATGTCATACTACAAGCGAAGAAGAAGAATAGTACCGCCACGAAGAAACCGATGAACATTGTAATCGCTCCACCTTCTCTTATATCCTTATACGCAAACACTGAATTTCTCAATTCTCCTTGCTTTTCTGGTGCAATTTCATTTTTCAAATCTAATACAAGATCTTCTGTACTTTTCCAATCCTCAATATAATAACCGTAATATTTCGTCTTTTCTTCATCTGGTACGAGTTTTGCATACTTCTCAAAATCTTGATCATTTACAACGAGATATTCACTATCATTAAAAACAGAATACTGCGTTGGATTATTTAATTGAACAGACTGCTTTTGTCCGTTAATTGTAAATTCATACGGTTTCGTGCGGTCTAGCTTCATCAGTTCATTTGACATATCAACCATAACCATTGTTGCACTACCTGGTGCATTATGAACTTCTGTAGGTTGCTCTCTCTTTTGTTTGCGCACTTCCGTATTATATTCTTTTTCTGAAATAATCGTCATCGGTACTTCATGTTCACTATTAAACAACGTTATTTTCTGTGTTGCCGGTAGTTTAACGTAGGTTACTTTTCGCGCATCTTCAAACCCGTGTCTCTTCACAAGCTCCTGTACCTTTTCTTCATTAATAAGGCTATGCGTATTTAACCCCTTTTCCTCATATGAAATAGCGTGTGGTGTAAGTTCTACCGTTTTCGCACTCAAATTTTCAAAATATACGTAAAGCGTGCCAACTGCCGAGGATACAACCGCCGTAATAATAGAAATTACAAATAGAAAACGAGCATTATCTTTCATTTTATAAATAAGGTTACTAAGGACGAACATATTTGGGTACGTATAAAAAGATTGTTTTCGTTTTTGCAATGCTTTTAATACGACTGTACTACCTTGTGTAAATAGTAAATACGTTCCGCCAATTGTCAGTCCTACAACCGGTAAAAAGAGGATGAGGAAATTCAGAAACGTTACTTGGAAGCTAAGTACATACGCAGCAATAATACATCCTATACCAACTACACATAACCATGTAAATGCAAACGGCTCTACTTTTTGCTTTCTTGCTTCTCTTAATAAATCAATAATTTGCAAGCGCCCGACTGTCCAAACACTAAACAATGATAGGATTAAAAATAGAATAAAGTATACACCAGCTGTAATAAGAATTGCTTTACTATTCCAAACGAGTGGAAGTGTCTTATCTATTTTCAATAATACGCTTAACGCTTGGAAAAATAATTTTGAACAAAGCATTCCAGCCCCAATACCAACTACAATTGCAATACTACCTAACATCAGTTGCTCTAATATAATCATTCGGCCGAGCTGCGATTTCGTTCCGCCAATTAATGTTAGTAGACCAAACTCTTTTTTTCTTGCTCGTAAAAACGTTGAATTTGCATATAAAATAAAGAGTGCCGAGAAGATGACCACAATATAATTCATCGATTCTAATCCTTTTGTGATCATCTTCCTCATACTAATATTACCGCTTACGACATCTGGATGATAAATAAAAGAAGCATACATGAAAAATACGACAATCGATAAACAACTACTTATAAGAAACGCTTTATAGTTACGCCAATTTCCTTTTACGTTATTAAGCGCGAGCTGGCGAAAGTTCATGATACTCTCCTCCTAGCATCGCAAGTACGTCCAGAATCTCTTGGAAAAAGGCTTGTTTCGTTCTTCCTTTATGTATTTCCGAGAAAATTTCTCCATCGCGTATGAAAAGGATACGTTCACAATAACTAGCCGCTACTGGATCGTGCGTAACCATTGCAATCGTTACTTTCTTTTGCTCGTGTAAATCTTGTAGAGCGCCCATTAGCGATTTCGCTGACTTCGAATCTAAGTTTCCAGTTGGCTCATCTGCTAAAATTAACGTCGGTTCATGAATGATTGCTCTCGCTGCTGCTGCACGTTGTTGTTGTCCGCCTGATACTTCGTATACTTTTTTATTTAAAATTTCTTCGATGCTTAAAAACTTCGCAATTTCCAGTACTTTCGCATCGATTTCATTTACAGGTTTTTTCGCCATTACAAGCGGTAAAATTATGTTTTCTTTAATGGATAACGTATCAAGTAAGTTAAAATCTTGGAAAATGAACCCTAAATGTGTACGGCGAAACTCCGCTAATTTTGCAGCACGCATTTGATTAATTTCTTCACCATTTACAAGCACATGACCTGAAGTTTGCTTATCAATTGTTGCTAATAAATTTAAAAGCGTCGTTTTTCCGCTTCCTGAAGGACCCATAATCCCTACAAATTCGCCTTCTTCTATTTTAAAATTTATATCGTTTAAAGCAGTCGTCGCTACTGAACCTTTTGATTGGTACACCTTCGTTAATCCTTTTACTTCAAGAACACTCATTTCTAATCCCCCTATGTGTTTTCTTCTTACATTTACTATAAGAAAAATAAGAAAAAGAAACGAGTGATTTCCCTTACAAAACGTTTTGTTATCTTACAGTTTTGTCATTTTTCTCATTAATGTATGATACTCTTCATCTTTTGCAAATTGGAACGTGAATGTTGTTCCTTCTCCTTCAGCCGATTGAACATATATTCCATGATGTAAATTATCGCAAATTTCCTTCGTAATATATAAGCCCATCCCAGTCGCTTCTCTCGTTTTACGTCCATTTATTCCCGTAAAGAATGGATCAAATATGCGCTTTACGTCTTGCTCTGGAATACCAATTCCATTGTCCTTAATATGTAATAACACCTTTTGATTTTTCTCTTCAATTTGAAATTGAATTTCTTTTTTCTCTGCCGCTGAAATTTTTGTATACTTGATTGCGTTTACAACAATTTGACCTATAGCAATACTCAGCCATTTTCTATCAGATGCAACCATACAAGTATCTTCTTCAAACATCACTTTCGGAAATACAGACGATTGAATGAAGGATTTTCGATTTTCATTAATAATACCTCGCACGACATCTATAACATTTACTACTTCTACTTTATAATCCTTCGCAAACTGCTCTAGCCTTGCCATATGTAACGCTAAATCTAAACCATTTAGTATACGGTTATTTTCTTCACGAATACTTTCAACTGTTGCTCTTGCCTCACGATGCTCCTTGCCAAACTTCTGCAACAATAATTCAATAACAGATACTGGTGTTTTCATTTGGTGAATCCATTGGTTCATAAATATCATTTGCTGTTGCTCTTTCGCATGCTGTTTATGAACTTCATTCATATATTGCTGTCTTAATAACGTAAAAGATTCAACGACCATTTCTTGCTCTAATGTATAAGATTCATCAATAAGTAAAGAGTCATGTAATGTATTTCCGCCAGTAACATACTTTTTGATACTCTTTAAAAACACACTCCGTTTTCGGTAATCGTAAATGAGGTATACAGTAAACACAACTGTTCCTAATAAAAGTCCATATAACCACGTACTCCAATCAATGGATTTCTTTTCTAAAAGACTTTGCAACTGCAAAACAAGCCCAAATAAACAAAGGCTAACAATATAAGAAAGTATTAAAGAAAAGCGGTCCATGAGGTAATTTTTAACCTTCATGCCCTTCGCCCCACTCTGTAAGAAGCGCATAACCATATCCACGTTTCGTTACAATTGCATTTTTAATGCCTAGCTCTTCTAGTTTCTTCCTTACACGTTTTACATTTACGGTTAATGTATTATCATCCACAAATGCTACTTCATCCCATAGAGCTTCTAACAGTTCTTCACGCGTTACATATTGATTCACCTGTTTCATTAAACACTCTAATAAGTAAAACTCATTTTTTGTCAGTTCAGTTTGTTGTCCCTGCCACTCAACGATATGCTGGGACGGGAATAACAACAGTCCATTTACACCTAAACAATCACTCTCAGCAGCAGAGGCATACTCTCCATAGCCACGGCGAAGCGCACTCTTCACCTTTGCCATTACGATATCTAAATGGAATGGCTTCGTAATATAATCATCGCCGCCATTTTCAATCGCCATTACTTGATCCATTTCCCCTGTTCTTGCAGAAACAAAAATAATCGGCGCATTCGATACAGTACGAATTTGACGACACCAATAAAAACCGTCAAAGTACGGTAAATTAATATCAAGTAACACAAGATGAGGATTTATTTTTACAAACTCATCTTTTATATGACGTAAATCACTTGCTCTAAATGATTGATAGCCATACCTTTCTAAATGCTCCTCTAATATTCCCGCAATTTTCTCATCGTCTTCTACAATTAATATTTTATACATGTTCTTTTTCTCCCCATAAAAGAATTCTTCTACATTTACTCCTTTTTCCATTATAAATTGAAAATTTAATTAGTGGGGATTTTTTCCTATATAAATCCGATTTTTACGATATAAAAAAAGACTGCCGTATTTCGGCAGTCTTAATCGATAAATTCAAATTCATATTCAAGAATTTTCACAATATCTCCGTCTTTTGCACCACGTGCACGAAGCGCTTCATCAATACCCATTCCGCGCATTTGACGAGCGAAACGACGTATAGATTCATCACGTGAGAAGTCTGTCATCTTGAATGTTTTCTCGATATCGTAACCAGAGATAACAAACGTGCCATCACTTTCACGTGTAATTTCAAATTTAACACCTTCAGTATCAAATTTGTACATTACACTTGTATCAGACTCATCCGCAACTTCATGTATTGGGAATTCTGGTGTTGTTTCTATTAAGTTTGCTACTTCAAACAGTAAGTCACGAACACCTTGTCTTGTTACAGCTGAGATTGGGAAGATTTTTACTTCGTCTCCCACTTTCTCTTTAAATGCTTGTAAGTTTTCTTCTGCATCTGGCATATCCATTTTGTTTGCAACAACAACTTGTGGACGCTCAGTTAAGCGAAGATTGTATTCTTTCAATTCATTATTAATCGTTACGTAATCTTCATATGGCTCACGGCCTTCTAAACCAGACATATCAATAACATGCACGATTACACGTGTACGCTCAATATGACGTAAGAATTGGTGTCCAAGTCCGACGCCAGCATGTGCGCCTTCAATTAGTCCTGGAAGGTCAGCCATAACGAAGCTGCGGTTATCACCAGTTTCAACAACACCAAGATTCGGAACGATTGTTGTGAAGTGATACTCTGCAATTTTCGGACGCGCTGATGATACAACAGATAATAATGTAGATTTACCTACACTTGGGAATCCAACAAGTCCAACGTCTGCTAGTACTTTAAGTTCTAGAATGACATCACGCTCTTGACCTGGTTCCCCGTTCTCAGCGATTTCTGGCGCTGGGTTCGTAGCTGTTGCAAAACGTGAGTTACCACGGCCACCACGGCCACCTTTTGCAATTACAGCAGTTTGTCCATGCGTTACTAAATCGGCAAGAATTTGACCAGTTTTTTCATCTTTTACTACTGTTCCTGGCGGAACCTTTACAAGTAAATCTTCAGATTTACGCCCGTGCTGACCTTTACTCATTCCGTGCTGACCGCGATCAGCTTTGAAATGACGTTGGTAGCGGAAGTCCATTAATGTACGTAAGCCTTCCTCAACTACGAAAACAACATCTGCACCTTTACCGCCGTCACCACCTGCTGGGCCACCTTTAGGAACATACTTCTCACGACGATACGCAACCATACCGTTACCACCGTCGCCGCCTTTTACATATATCTTGACCTGATCTACAAACATTATTTCACCACACTTTTTTCAATTGGTTGTAATATAACTGAGACTTCTTCGTCTCGCACTGTATAAGAAATGGAATACCATTTATTGTTTTGGGTCGCAAGCCAATTTTGTAGTTCTTCTACACTCGTTAGCTTACCACGAAAATCAAAAAAGAAACGAGCATTCTCCGCGTCACATTCAATTGTGATACAAACATAATTTTCAACATATACGTCTAAACTATGCTGAAGCATTGAGAAAAATTGATTCGTCCATGTACATACAGTCTCATCTAAGTGAGATAAGTTATGTAATTTCCCTAATACTTCGTACTCCAATAAGCACGGCTGCTGTTTCCAATTATATGTTAAAATCCACTCTGAAAATAAAGGCATTGATAGCCCCATCAGATTGGATTCTTGTCTCGCTTCTTGGACAAAACGATCGATGAGACTATGAATTTCTTCCACTTTTCCAAGTGAAAGGTTTCCTTTCACCATCTGCATACGATTGAGCCAATCATGTCTTGAATGGCGCAATGCATCTATAATTGTCCATTTTTCATTCATTTAGATACCCCTTAATATAGAAAAACTCTAACCTGCACTCAGGTTAGAGTTTTCCGTGAGTTCTTATGCTTCTTGAGCAACAGGATATACGCTCACTTGTTTGCGGTCACGGCCAAGACGCTCAAAGCGTACTACGCCGTCAACTTTCGCGTATAAAGTGTCATCGCCACCACGACCAACGTTAACACCTGGATAAATTTTTGTACCGCGTTGACGGTAAAGAATTGAACCACCTGAAACCGTTTGACCATCTGCGCGTTTAGCACCAAGACGTTTTGACTGAGAGTCACGACCGTTCTTTGTACTACCTACACCTTTCTTAGATGCGAAAAACTGAAGATCTAATCTTAACATACGTTACACCTCCTGCACTTTTTCTATTAAACGGATATACTTTCCGTAATCAAGTTCGATCGTCTTAAGCGAAACAACCAATCCTTCTAAAAGTATCTGTGCTTTTTCTGCTGCATGAACGTCTAAATCATTAGGCAATTCATACGTTAAGAATCCCCCATCACTTCCGAGTTCAATAGTTGCCTGCACATTACAAAGTTCTTCCACTGCATTTATAGAACCAAACACAACCGCTGTAGTTCCAGCACAGACAAGGTCTTGTCCATGTGGCGCATAATCGGCATGTCCAGTCATTTTAAATGATTGGATACTTCCTAATTTCGTGCGACTTATCGTAATTTTAATCATGTTAACCAGAATTAAGCGTTGATAGCTTCAACAACTAGCTTAGTGTAAGGTTGACGATGACCTTGTTTCTTACGATTGTTCTTTTTCGCTTTGTATTTGAAAACGATGATTTTCTTAGCGCGACCTTGTTTTTCAACTTTCGCAGTAACTGTTGCACCTTCTACAACTGGGCTACCAACTTTAACGTTTTCGCCACCAACGAAAAGAACTTTGTCAAAAGTAACAGTTTCACCAGCTTCAACATCTAATTTTTCAATGTAGATTGCTTGACCAGCTTCAACTTTAATTTGTTTTCCACCTGTTTCGATAATTGCGTACATACTTGCACCTCCTCTTAATTACTAAGACTCGCCAAAAACGAGGTAGACATAAATGCCTTTAGGGAACCTGTCTTGTGCGGTTGTAGCATATAGCCGTTTAGGTGCTATAAACTATAACATAAAGATGTTACCATAATTCATTGAGTATTGTCAATGAATCTTCTACTAACTATTTTTTCCGTTCTACAATTTCTTTTTTACTTCCAAAACGGATAATAGCGTACTTTTCGATAATATCATCTTTGAAATAAATTTCAAATGGAATATTTTTTTGTAATTCTTTTTGCAAAAATTGTTTTTGCAGTTCTTTAGGCGCAGCGATTAATACTGCCTCATCCTCTATGTTGCCATATGTGATTAATTCTCTCTCTAGCTCATACGCAATTGTTTCATACGACATTACATAACCCGTCGCTTTGCAAGATACACACTCTTCTAGTAATACGTCACGTAAAGAATGTTTTTTACGTTTTCGTGTCATCTCCAAAATTCCTAACTCAGTAAATCCAAGTACTCTTGTATAAGTACGATCATCTTTCATAGCAGCTATGAGACATTCTCTTACCTTTTCTTTATCTTCTCTTTTTTTCATATTAATAAAATCAATTAATATCATACCACCAATATCACGAAGTCTTAATTGGCGTGCAATTTCTTCAGCTGCCATCTCATTTGTGCGAAGTACTGTATCTTGTAAATTTTGTTTTCCAGTAAACTTGCCCGTATTCACATCAATTACAGTCATCGTCTCCATTTGCTCTACAATTAAATAAGCACCATTTGGAAGCCACACAATTTTTTGGAGTGCTTTCTCAATTTCACGCTCTATTCCAAAATGGTTAAACATCGAAGACTTTTCATTATAAAAAGATACTTTTTCTTTTCCAACTTTGTCTTCTAACTCTTTTACTATACTTCTTGTATCTACAACTACTTTTTCAATTGTTTCAATTGGATTCTCTTGAAATACACGATCTAAAAAGGTCGCCGGTCGATGAAGTAATAACGGCGCCTTTCCTTGATCCTCTTTTCTTTTTAACTCTTCATACAACTGTTGTAACCCTTGCATTTCAGCTTGTATTTCTTCAAGTTCCCCTTTTTCAGAAGCAGAGCGGAAAATGTAACCTCCCGTTCCTTCTACTTCAATTTCAAGTAACTGTTGTCTTCTTTTATTATTTTTTATTTTCCGAGAAACAGCTCGCATCTCATCAAACGGCATATAAACGACATATTTCCCGGTAAATTCTATATTCGCTGTCAATTTAGGCCCTTTCGTATCAATTGCCTCTTTCACAACCTGTACGAGTATCGCTTGCCCTTCATGTATACGATAAGAAGGTGGTACATCATCGTATGAAAGATACGCATGTTTTTCTAAACCTATATTTACAAAAGCTGCGTTCATTCCAGCAATTGTTCTTACGATACGTCCAACATAAATATGCCCAACAATCTCTTGCTCTTCATTACGTTTCCATAAAAACTCAACAATCTTTTTCTTCTCTTCAATTGCAACGCGCTTTTCCGAACCAGCGTAATTCACATATAACGTTTTCAAAATTATTTCCTCACTTTATAATCTTCTTTGCTTTTACAATAATAAAAGGTTAGTGCTATCGTCAACACTAACCGATTAATTCTTCAACTGATGAGGTTGTTCGTTTTTCAGTAAAATATGCATAGAGCAATTCATTTTCATCCAATGTGTAATGCTCTTTATATTTTCCACGGACGATAATAGAATGCTTATATCCTCTACGAAATTTTGTGAATATCTTATATAAATGATCTTCTGATTGCACTTCAATAGGTGCAATCTTTTCAATCCCTCTTTTATTTCCATAATAACGTTCTAATAAAAAACGCATAAATGCATACCGTCTTTGTTTCCACTCTTGATATAACGACACTGCCAAAAATATGAGTAGTACCCACATCATAATATTGTTACTATTCCAGAGCAACTGCCATCCTAATATTACACCAAAAAAAACACATGACAATTTCATCATCTTTTCATGTGCTTGTAAATAAGGAAAACGATATGATAGTATATTAAACAATACTTTCCCGCCATCTAACGGCCAAATAGGGAGTAAATTAAACGCTAAAATAATTATATTATTCCACATAAAGAAATAATATAAATCTGCATTCAACCAACCGGCTTCAAACAACATATAACCTACTAGCATCATCCAAACATGTTGAATCGGTCCTGCAATTACGACAACAAGTTCCTCTTTCAATGACTTATTACCATGTTCCTCAAGCTCGGCAACGCCACCAAACGGCAAAAGCTGAATTCTTTTTATACGCCAATTATAGTGTGCTGCTGCAATAGCATGCCCAAGTTCATGAATAAGAACGATACAAAATAACAGTAGTAACTCTTTAAAACGTGCAGTAAAAATACCAATGACAATAATAACCCAAAATAATGGATGCACGGAAATTTTCGTCAAAACGTCTCTATATTTAATCAAATGATATCACCTGGATCGGATCAATAAATTTTTCATTCTTTTTTATCGCGAAATAAAACTTTCCATTTTTATCATTTGTATCATTACTCACCGTTCCAATTTTTTGTTTCTTTGAAACGTAATCATATAATTTCACTGACATATCGTTTAAGTTTGCATACCATGACTCCGTACCATCTGCATGTTGAATTTGAACTGTATTTCCAAGTTCCTCTTTCTTACCCGCAAAAACAACTAATCCTTCATTCACTGACTCAACCGTTGCATTTGTAGCTGTTTGGACAAATACACCTTGGCCATTTTTTTGAAACCCTTGCATTACCTTTCCAGAAGCGGGAATTGCATAATCTTTTTGCTGAATACTTCCTTCTTTTTTCTCGTTTGGCGAATAGAATACGAGCGGTTTTCCAAATTGCTTTTCGTACCATTTCGCTACAGTAGCAAACTGAAATTCCTCTTTCATCACTTTTTCTGTAACAGCTTTAGCTCCATTGAATGAAGAAGGAGCATTCTTATATAAAATAGCAACCGAAAGAACTAATATTGCCGATAATAAAACTTTGAAGAAAAAGACTTCCTTTCGAAATAAAGGATGCATTTCCTTTTCTCCATCTTCAATAAATACTGTTTCGCTATCAAAATTCCCTCCGGTAAAATACTGTTCTTCCTCCATCCTTTCTTGCTCGGCCTTCCTTTTTGCAATCCGCTTTTTAATTTCTTCTACGCGTCTATTCTTCATACTGTCTCCTTTCTTTCGTTAAGCTAATTTCAATAGAAACAGTTGTATACAGTTTGTACATATGTATGAGCTAAGAAAGAAAGATATTCGTGTGAAGAAAAAAGAAAGCACTTCGCATATGTGCGAAGTGCTCTTAACGGATTCCAAAGAAGTTTTTCACCTTTGCAAATACCGATACCTTTTCTTGTTCAAATGCTTGTAATGGTACATTCTCACCTAACAAGCGTCTTGCAATATTACGATAAGCCAACGCTGCTTTTCCGCTTGGTTGCAACGCCACAGGTTCACCTGTATTTGTAGCTCGAATAACTTCATCGTCATCTTCGACAACACCAAGAAGCTCGATTGACAATGTACGTACAATTTCATCAACATCTAACATATCCTGTTCATGAAGCATATGACTACGTACACGGTTAATAACAAGTTTCGGTGGTTCAATATCCTCTTTTTCTAAAAGCCCAATAATACGATCTGCATCGCGCATTGAGGATACTTCTGGAGTCGTAACAACGATTGCTTTATCCGCACCAGCTACCGCATTTTTAAATCCCTGCTCAATCCCCGCAGGACAATCGATTAATATGTAATCATAATCTTGACGTAATACTTGTATTAATTCATCCATTTGTTCAGGTGTTACCGCTGATTTATCACTCGTTTGTGCTGCAGGTAATAAATAAAGATCATCAAAACGTTTATCTTTAATAAGAGCCTGAGGTAAACGGCAACGCCCTTCAACGACATCAACAAGATCAAATACAATACGATTTTCCAGCCCCATTACTACGTCTAAATTTCGAAGACCGATATCTGTGTCAATTAAGCACACTTTCTTTCCAGATAACGCTAGGGCCGTACCAATGTTCGCAGATGTAGTAGTTTTACCTACTCCGCCTTTTCCAGATGTAATTACTATTGCCTCTCCCACAGCTATACAATTCCCCTTTCTAACTTTGTTAAATTAGGTCTAAGATGAGTGAGAAGTTGCAGGCGATCGACAACAATGTGATTGTTCTCATTAATATACGCACATTCTGCCGCCTCCGCTCCGTCTTCTTTCTCTTCCGGAGCCCGCATTGCCACATCACTAATTCGAAGTTGCATCGGGTTCATAACAGATGCAGCGATTACAGCATCTGAATCCCCATAATACCCAGCATGTGCAATTCCTCTTAATGATCCTACGACAAAAATATTCCCCCCAGCGATAACCGTTCCGCCTGGATTAACATCTCCAATTAACAACAAATTTCCTTTTACATGTAAAACTTGTCCAGAGCGAACAATTTTGGAAATAGGGACAATTTCTGTTTCTTCTTTCCAAGCTATTGCTTCTGCTTTAGTGATAACATCACTTTCAATTGAATCCACAACAAGATTCTTTTTATTACGAATTAACGTACGAATCTCTTCTTGTTGGACTTCTGTTAAATAACGATTTCCTACTTTCACATGCACTTCAATTAAAGAGCGCCCATCACCATCGTAGTAATGCGTAGAAAGTTTTTCGTCTAATTCCATCAATAATTCTGAGAATGAACAACAATCATCTAAATGAAGCGTTATCCCATCTTTTGTCCCTTTTATCGTTACATTTTGTTGCTTTTTTTCTTCCACTAAAGTTCACCCCACCGATTCAATTCGACATAAAATTAGAAAATCCTTTTTTCTTTTTCTTCCATCGCTTTTGAAAGACGCACTATATATCGTCTCAGTGGGAAACAAACTATCAATAAGAAAATAGCATTTAACAATAAAGTAGAAAGGAGACGATCTGTGAAAAAGACATGCGCTGGCATATGAGTACGTCCTAACAAAGTTAAGAATCCATACACATAATACTCTAGTGCTACAATGCTAGCTAATATGATAGAAACAACAATAAATAAATTCAATTGTAATACTTTCATCACACTATAAACTAAATAAGCTAAAATCGGATAAGCAAAAATATATATCCCGACAAGTTCTGTGTATACGGTATCAAATAAGAAGCCAAATAATAGTCCGTAATAAATCCCTTGGACCGGACTATAATACACTGTAATAAAACATAAGACGATTATAAAGAAATGCGGTGCTGCTATACTGTCTTTCCAAAACACATCCGTTGGAACAACAGTAGCAAACATATTTTCAAATAGAAACACAAAAAGGAGCAAAAGAGGAAGAGCTGCTCTTTTTAATATCTTCATCATCTCTTCTTCTCCTCCTATTCTAATGGCGCTGAAGGTGTTGCACGTTTAGCAACCGTAATATGCTCTACGTCATTTAAATCAGCGGCAGGTTTTACATAAGCTGTTTTTGTTAAGCCATATGCATCCGGCTGAACATCAACGATTTTTCCAATTACAAGACCTTTCGGGAAAATATCACCAAGTCCAGATGTTACAACTAGTTGATCTTTTTCTACCGGTGCATCAGAGCCAATCTTTGTGAAAAGAAGTAATTGTTTTTCTTTGTCATAACCTTCAATCAAACCAAAGATTTTCTCTTGCCCTTGTACAATAGCAGAAACGCGATTTGTTCGGCTCATAGAACTTAGTAATTCTACTGATGATGTAAACTGAGATACACTTTTCACTCTTCCAACTAACCCTTGTGAAGTTACTACAGCCATATCTTTTTTAATTCCTTGCTGTGCCCCTTTATCAATTCCAATTAAATCGTACCATTTATCTGGATTACGAGAAACAACAGTAGCTGGAATTTCAGTATACCCGCTATTTAACTCTTTTTTACCAGTTAGCTCTTGTAGCTTCTTGTTATCATCTTCTAGTTGTTTTACTTTCCCTGATAGACCTGCATAATTATCTAATTTTGCTTTTAATTCTTTATTCTCTTCATACGTGCGCTTTACATCCTCTACATTTTCGAAGAATCCAGCTACGTATTTCGCTGGCTTTTGGAATACACGTTCTACAACACCGACAGTGTCTTTAACAAACTGCTCTGGCCATGTTAAACTGTTCCGTTCTTTCAATGAGATTCCAATCAATGCCACGAGAAGAATAATACTAACCAACAAAACAATTAATCTTTTGTTTAAGAAAAACTGTGGCACGTTCACACCCTCTTAATTTCACTGATTTTTATTTTGCAATATTATCGAGCAGCAGTTTTGAAAAGATCGATATTGTCTAATGCTTTACCTGTTCCAATTGCTACGCAATCTAATGGATCTTCTGCAACAAGAACTGGCATTTTCGTTTCTTCACTAATTACTTTATCTAAATTACGTAGTAATGCCCCGCCGCCTGTTAATACGATACCGCGGTCCATAATATCAGCCGCTAATTCAGGTGGCGTTTTTTCTAACGTATTTTTAACTGATTCTACAATCGCATCTACTGTATCTTTTAATGCATCTGCAATTTCTTCTGGCTGAATTAGTACTGTTTTTGGTAAACCACTTACTAAATCACGACCGCGAATTTCCATAGGCTCGATACCTTCTGGCTCGCCTGCAGAACCAATTTCTAATTTTAATGCTTCAGCTGTTCTTTCACCAATCATTAAGTTATAGCTTTTCTTAATGTACTGAATGATTGAATCATCCATATCATCACCAGCAACACGAACTGACTGGCTTGTTACAATACCACCTAAAGAAATAATTGCAACTTCTGTTGTACCACCACCGATATCAACAACCATACTACCAGTTGGTTCCCAAACAGGTAAGTTTGCACCAATTGCTGCTGCAAATGGCTCTTCGATAGGATAAGCATCACGAGCACCCGCTTGACGAGTCGCATCGATTACTGCACGTCTTTCTACAGCTGTAATACCAGATGGTACACATACCATTACATACGGCTTACGTGAGAAGAAACCGTTTGATTTTTGAGCTTGTTGAATGTAATATTTCATCATTGTTGCAGTTGTTTCATAATCAGCAATTACACCGTCTTTCATCGGGCGAAGTGCCACAACGTTCCCTGGTGTACGACCAATCATTTGTTTTGCATCGCTACCTACAGCAACGATTTGTTTCGTATCAGTTTGTAACGCAACTACTGAAGGTTCACGTAAAACTACACCTTTTCCTTTTACATATACAAGCGTGTTCGCAGTTCCTAAGTCTATTCCAAGATCGCGAGTAAATCCACCAAATCCAAACATATTATTTATCTTCCTTTCTTGTTTTCACGGACTCATTTTTTCTTACTTTATATTATAAAAACAGTACGTTTTTTATATCTTTATCCTTTTTGTAGATAAATTTCTACAAAAAACTCATAAATCACATTATAAAACAAAATAAGTAAAAAGCATAGTCTTAAATATGACCTTTTTCCTTTAAACTCACGAATTTATGGTCACCTATTATAAATAGTGATAGGTAAGAAAAAACCACGACTTTACTCGTTTGGACTTCTTTTCCCCCACTTCACACCGTACGTGAGACTTTCACCTCATACGGCGTTCCATCAACTCAATTATTTACGTTAATCCCAATTTTTCTCTAAAACCTAGAACCTTTTCCCAAATTACTTTTCCGACCATGGAATAATCTTTTGAACTGTGAATCATTTGATGGCAATGTTCATGTAGGGATGCAAGGTTAGGAACACGATTTACTTCTTCTATGGGGAGTTTTGGGTTGACATGGTGTATGTGTACATCATCCCCCTGAAGTAACTCTCCACATACTCGACATCTTCCTTTATCACGGTTAAATGCATAGGCTCGATTCATAAAGTATTCAAAGTTGTACAATTTTCCCTTATGTCCGATTTTGATAATCTTGGACCAATTCAAGCTGAGGAGCTCATCCGCTCTTACTTTAATGGGCTTTTTATTCGTTCGGTTCATATAAATTTGTCTACCCAGTTTGGTATACGGTGTCTCTTTAGGGCTTTTATTTTTAGGCTTTTTCCACCTACAAAAATCTAGCCTTGTAACACCTATTTTCAATTCGTTGTATTCAACCATTGGTATTTTGGTTTCGTACTTTTCGTGGGCTGACCGTAGATTGTCCACTCGTTTTGCAGGTATTTTATAACCTCCATGTTTTCGGAGTTTCAAATATGCCGCATAGTGGAGTTTATCAACATACTTTCCCATGTACACATTCACTTTCGTTGTACATTCGTAATATTGAATTAGCCCTCTTATTTTAGAGTTGATGAGATTAATCCAGTGAATCAGGTCGTCTTTCCTTGTTGCTTTTTTGATTTTCTTAATCGTTTTATGAATCTCATTTACCTTTTCTTTTAACCGTTGTTGATTTGGCTTACTGACGAGAATATGTCCATTTTTCGCCTTGCCCTTAATTGCCTTGATTTCAAAGCCAAGAAATTTAATTGGTCGTCTTCGTATATCTGTTATGAGCGTCTTTTCTTCTGACAATGTCAATTTCAACCGCTCTTTTAGATATTTTGTTATTTTGTACTTCCATTTCTCCGCATTCCGTTTAGAGTTCGTTATGAGTACCCAATCGTCTGCATATCTTACCAAATACGTTTCTTTTAGGCGTGTTGTTTTCCGTAACCTTTCGAACTGTTTGGATTTTTGTGCATACGGGTAGCTTGTTTTCTTATTTTCCCATTCTCTTGTTACCCATTGGTCAAATGCGTGTAGATAAGCATTTGCGAGTAGCGGAGAGATGATTCCTCCTTGAGGTGTACCAATTGGGTTCTCTTTTAATTCATCCATGATCCCAGCTTTCAGCATTGCTTTGATAATCATGAGGACACGTCTATCCCTAATTCCCATATTCCATAATTTCTTAATGAGAATCGTATGGTTAACACAATCGAAAAATTTACTAATATCTCCTTCGATAATCCAATAGTGTCCCGTGATATGAACGATGTCAGTTGTTCGAACTAATGCCATACTGGAATCTCTCATTGGTCTGAATCCATATGAATGTTGGAAAAATTGCGCCTCAAGAATTGGTTCAATAATTAAACGAACACACTCCTGTATAACTCGGTCGATAATGCTTGGTATTCCTAATGGGCGTAACTCTTTGGAATTTGGTTTTGGAATGTACTTTCTTTTAATAGGTTCTGGACGATAATTTCGAAAGTTTTCTTGTACGAGTTGTACGACTTTTGGGTAATCTTTTTGAAGAATGTCTGGTTTCATTAATTTATGGTCACTTCCAGCCGTACGACTTCCCTTATTCGCTTTAATGCGATGGATAGCCGTTAGTATCGTGGCTTCACTTGTCATCAGTTCTAATAAGTTTTTGTGTCCAGACGATTGTCCCTTTTGATTTATACTTTCGAAACTTTTATTATATAATTCGTCCTGTTTATCTCTTAATTCTTGTTCAGATTTTAGATAGTTAGATTCTTGTTCCATTGCGATTCCTCCTTATTGGGAGAATGCAAGGTTTTAATCAGGTATGCTCAAACGGCTTCCCTAACAAATTGGTTTAACTTAATAATTGGACTGACTATGCCCCTTCGCTCTATTCCCATTACAGAAACTTCGTCACTACTACGGGCTGCTGTCCCATAGATTCAATTGTCATTTCCTCCAATTTAGATGCATTGAGTTTAACTCCTCTTGTCATCATCCTCTATGGTTCCGCTGTTCCTTACGCTTTAGCTTTTCATTACCGTTTTAGCTGTCCTCTTTGACCCGTTAATCATCTTTTTGTCCACTGTTGGTAGGACGCAAGACACTATTCCATTATTGGAGTAGTATAGATTTTGCAACCACAAATACAAAACCCACGATTAAACTTCTTTTACAGAAGCGAGAAACTTCATTTCGTTTCCCTTTGCATTTACGAGCCGTACATACGAGGATTCCTGGTAAGTCAGCATGACGGTTTTATAGCCTCCCGCTTACTTTACTAACCGCTTCTCAGGTCTGTTTTTCAGCGCCTTTACCGAGCTTCGTACACAAATGTAGTTAACTATTTATGCACGTCGGAGTTTCAGAGCATCGTTACCAACATTTAACGATGAGTTGGGATTTCACCAACCTATTCAAGCGTAAAGTTCAAAGGTAAGTACCTTTGCCTAGTTTTATTGCATATTTCTACGCAGATTGTCTAGGAACAGCGCACACTATGATCAAGCACTTCAATTCCGATAATCTGACCGCATTCTACTAAGCGTTTGGTTACTTCAATATCTTCACGGCTCGGCGTGGGATCTCCTGAGGGATGGTTATGAAGACATATGATAGAGGCTGCTGCACGACGGAAGGCTTCTTTAAAAACTTCCCTCGGGTGTACAATTGACGTGTTTAAACTTCCAATAAAGATCGTTTGCCTATGTATAACTTGATTTTTTGTATTTAAATATAAACAAACAAAATGCTCTTGTTGTAAAAAACGCATTTCTTCCATCATGTATTTCGCACAATCTTCTGGACTTCGAATACTATATCTATTTTGATATTCTAAACGTACCATTCTTCTGCCTAGTTCAAAGGCTGCCATAAGTTGCGATGCCTTTGAAATCCCAATACCATGTATACTAATTAGCTCTTCTAATGTTGCATCTTTCAACATACGTAAGCCATCAAATTGGTGTAAAATTTTATCTGACAACTTTAAAACTGTTTCTTCTTTAGAACCTGTTCTGAGTAACACTGCGAGAAGCTCTCGATTTGATAAACTTCCAGCACCTTCTAACAATAAACGCTCCCGTGGCTGTTCTTCTCTTACAACATCACGAATACCGTTCATCTCTCCACCCCTTTATTTGTTCTCTCAAAGAAAACCCCATGCAATTTTACGCATGGGTTACATCAATATCAAATTGTTTTAATTCTCGAACGAGACGTGCAATTGGTAAGCCAACTACACTATAGTAGTCCCCTTGAATATGTTGAACGAAAATAGACCCTTTACCTTGAATCCCATAACTACCTGCTTTATCAAGAGGTTCTTTTGACGCGACGTATGTATCAATTTCCTCTTCTGTTAATTCCCAAAACGTAACTTCTGTACGCTCATAAAAAGTAACCGTTTTTTCTTTTGATATAATCGCAACACCTGTATACACTTCATGTGTTTTCCCAGATAGTAATTGTAACATCTCTTTCGCCTCATCCTTATTAGAAGGCTTACCAAGGATACGCGACTCATATGTAACAATTGTATCTGCACCTAACACAATGTAATCACTATTGTTTTCTGCAACCGCTGATGCTTTTTGCAAGGCAAGCGACATTACAATATCAGAAGGCGATGAATATGCACCAATTGTTTCCTCTACTTCACTTACAACGATTTCAAATGGTACGCTAGCTAACTCAAGCAATTCCTTCCTCCGAGGTGACCCTGAAGCTAAAATTATTTTTTTCATATTTTCTCCTTCCTTTCTCACATGAAGCAGAACAATTTATATCAATCGTATCAAAGGAATAGTTTGCCCACAAATGAAAGAAATATTAATTTCTCTAACTAAAAATAACACTTCTTTATTGCATACGATTATATTCCTGTCATAGAGAAAGCACTTTGCTCTAAATTCAAAAGAAAAGAAAGAAGTACATGTACTTCTTTCTTACTCATTTTATTATCCTATCATTTCACTTTCTACGAAACAATTTTTTCATACGAGAGTAAGCCATCAATAATAACTTGATTTAATTTCGCCAAAGATTCCTTATCCATTTTCCCATCTTTTACTGTTTGTACAGCTACCGACGTATACATATACAGTTTCTTTGCTTCTTCTCGCTTCATACTTTTCCCTTCTTTTTCAATCGCTTTCCATTCTTTTTCAATCACTTCTATATCTTTTGCGCTGCTTTTTCCACCAACTTGTACGCTAGAAGCATATTTTGCTAAATGAGTATATAATGGCTGCACTTTTGTTAAAAATGTTCCTACTTCTTTATCATCTTTCAGCAATGCTTTATCTGTTATATCCCAGTTCTTTTTTAAAACGGAGACACCATCATTTTTATACTTAGTCATTAATTGATTTATAGCCTGTTCATCGCTAGCAATACCAACAACTATTGCATACTTATCCCCGCTCGGTCTCAAAGCACCAATGCCCCCATTGCCTTTCCATTCTTCAAGAGCTGCCTGTCCCTTTTCTTCAGAAGAATAAAGCCCCCCTTGAACAAAGAATAATTTCATCGGATCCAATGACGTTCCTGTCTGCGCCTTTTGTTTTTCTTCTTTCGGTGCTGGTGTTTGTTCTGCCGTTCCACCCACCTTTGATTCTCCATTTCCAGTCGGCCTTGAAGCAGTTACTTCACTTCCTCCTGTTGTTCCTTGTCCAGTAAGTAAATGAAGCATCCCCATTCCAAACGTCGTACCGATAATAATTGCGGTTGCAACGATTGCAATTAATGTATTACTCCACTTCTTTCGGTATTTTTCCACAGACACTGATTTCGCTTTTTGAAACGGAACAACATTTTTAGGTCGTTCACTTTCTACTACCATCCATTCAAATTCATCTTTCTTCTTTTCCTCATACTTCGCTTCTGTTCCATTCACTTTCACTGAGATCGTTCGTGATTGCTTGTCCATACACTCACACCTCACCTCTTATCGTTGTCCGCATCATATCATATTCATTTCACAAAAAAACGAGATATTTGTCAGAGGAATTCGCCAAATAACCCTATATATTTATCTTATATGTATGCATTTGACTTCATTTGTAGAACAAAAAACTAGATAGCAAAGACTATCTAGTTTTTCTCTCGAATATATTTTCGAACTTCAGAAATGAAATAAAGAGAACCTGTTATGATAAAAACATCATTTTCCCCTATCATTTCAACTTTTGTATCAATTGCCTCTTTCCAATTTTCAAAAACTAATTTTGATTCTTTTTGTGAATATGATGCAAGCTTGTCTGCAGAAATAGCACGATCAAAGGCGAATGTTGTAAAAATCATTTCATCTGCAATGGTTTCTAATCGGCCTACCATGTTATGCAATTGTTTATCACCAAGGGCAGTAAATAAAACTATTACATTTTTATCTTTGTAATGCGCTTCTACTGTTTTCACAAGGCTTTCGATACCTTCTGGATTATGAGCACCATCTATAATAATATCCGGGTTACTTTGTAGCTTTTCAAAGCGCCCAATCCAATACGCTTCCCGTAATCCCGTTCTTATTCCCTCTTCCTCAATTAAAAATGATAAATATGTTTTTACATACATTACTGCCATAAGTGCTAGCGCTGCATTTCCTACTTGATGAATACCTTTCATTGAGATTTGCAAATCTTCAAATGCGGTAAAAGGACAAGTAAAATCAAACTGTTCCCCATCTTCGTTAGACTGTTTATGTAACGCTGTAAAATGCTTGCCAAGTTCGTATAAGTTTGCATGGTTTTCCTTTGCAACATTTTGAATGACTTGCAAAGCTTCTTCATCTTTTACACCAGTAATTACCGGCACACCAGACTTAATAATCCCCGCCTTTTCATATGCAATTTCTCCTAGTGTATTCCCTAAAATATGCATATGATCGTGACCGATATTCGTAATAATCGTGAGAACAGGGTGTATAACATTGGTAGAATCAAAACGTCCACCGAGCCCTGTTTCAAATAAAACAACATCACAGAAATTGACTTTACCGAAATAGCAAATTGCCATAACAGTAATAATTTCAAACTCAGTCGCTTCCCCTAAATCCGTTTCATCTAGTTTTTCCACGACTGGTTTTACCATCTTTACGAGTTCAGTAATCTCTTCATCTGCAATTGGTGTTCCATTCACACTAATGCGTTCATTAAATGTTTCGATGTAAGGAGAGGTAAACGTTCCTACCTTATATTTCGCGCCTTCTAACATGTAACGCATATATGTTAACGTTGAACCTTTTCCATTTGTACCAGCAAGATGAATACATTTTATATGACGCTCTGGATTTCCGAGCTCTTCTAGCATCCAATTCATTCTTTCTAATCCTGGTTTAATACCAAATTTCAATCGGCTATGAATCCACCCTATCGCTTCTTCGTATGTATGTATCACGTATGCTTTTCCCCTTTCAAAAGACAACTTTCATAGTTCTATTATACGCAAAGAAAAGAGACTCACCAATATAGTGAGTCTCTAAAAATATTTTTACTTTTCAAGATCTGCTAGACGTTGACGAACTGCTTCGCGTTTTTCTAGGTAATCTTGCTCTTTCGCACGCTCTCCTTCAATAACCGCTGCAGGAGCTTTCGCTACGAAACCTTGGTTAGAAAGTTTCTTCTGTACACGTTCTACTTCTTTATCGAACTTCTCAAGTTCTTTCTCAAGACGAGCTCTCTCTTCATCAAGATTGATAAGATCAGCTAACGGTAAGAATAACTCTGCACCTGATACGATTGCAGTCATTGCTTTTTCTGGCGCTTGTAAGTCCGTTTGAATTGTTAATTCGCTTGGGTTACAGAAACGCTCAATGTAAGAGCTATTTTTCGTAAGTTGAGCAAGTACAGCCTCATCTTTTGCTTTAATTTGCATTTGAACTTTTTTGCTCATTGGCGTATTTACTTCTGCACGAATGTTACGAACAGAGCGAATGATATCAACTAGAAGGTGCATTTCTGCCGCAGCTTCCGTATCTTGTAAATCTTCGCGAACTGTTGGCCACGCAGCTACTGTAATAGATTCGCCTTCATGCGGTAAATGTTGCCAAATTTTCTCTGTTACGAATGGCATGAATGGGTGTAATAGACGCATTGTTTGATCTAATACGTAAGCTAAAATAGAACGAGTCGTTTTCTTAGCTGCTTCATCTTCACCGTATAGTGGAAGTTTCGCCATTTCAATGTACCAGTCACAGAAATCATCCCAAATGAAGTTGTATAATGAACGACCAGCTTCACCGAACTCATATTTATCCATGTTACGTGTTACACTCTCGATTGTTTCGTTTAAGCGAGTTAAGATCCACTTATCTGCAACTGATTTTTCACCAGTTAAATCAATTTCTTCATACTTCATATCATCCATGTTCATTAATACGAAACGTGATGCGTTCCAAATTTTATTAATGAAGTTCCAAGTAGATTCTACTTTTTCCATGCTGAAACGTAAATCTTGACCTGGTGCACTTCCTGTTGATAAGAAATAGCGCATTGCATCTGCACCGTACTTCTCGATAACATCCATTGGGTCAATACCGTTACCAAGAGATTTACTCATCTTACGACCTTGCTCATCACGAACTAAACCGTGAATTAATACATCTTTAAATGGACGCTCGCCTGTAAACTCTAAACCTTGGAAAATCATACGAGATACCCAGAAGAAGATGATGTCATAACCCGTTACTAGTGCATCTGTTGAATAGTAACGTTTGAAGTCTGCTGAATCTTCATTTGGCCAACCAAGTGTTGAGAATGGCCATAGCGCTGAACTGAACCATGTATCAAGTACGTCGTTATCTTGATTCCAGTTTTCAATATCTGCTGGTGCTTCTGTACCTACGTATACTTCACCAGTTTCTTTATGATACCAAGCTGGAATACGGTGTCCCCACCATAATTGACGAGAAATACACCAGTCATGAATATTTTCCATCCATCGTAAATATGTGTTTTCAAAACGCTCTGGTACGAACGTTACTTTTTCTTCTTCTTTTTGTTGAAGCGCTACTGCTTTTTCAGCAAGTGGAGCCATTTTTACGAACCATTGTGTTGATAAGTAAGGCTCAACAACTGCACCGCTACGCTCACTATGACCTACTGAATGCATATGTGGCTCGATTTCTACTAATACGCCAGCTTCTTGTAAGTCTTTCACTAATTCTTTACGGCATTCGAAACGATCCATACCGTTATATTTACCAGCTTTTTCGTTCATCGATCCATCTTCGTTCATTACTAAGATGCGTGGTAAGTCATGACGGTTACCTACTTCAAAGTCGTTCGGGTCATGAGCTGGTGTAATTTTTACAACGCCTGTTCCGAAGTCTTTTTCTACGTACTCATCAGCAATAATCGGAATCTCACGGCCTACGATTGGAAGTGTAACTGTTTTTCCGATTAAATGTTTGTAACGATCATCTTCTGGATGAACTGCTACCGCTGTATCACCAAGCATCGTTTCTGGACGAGTAGTAGCAAGGCGAATGTGACCTGAACCGTCTGTTAACGGATAGTTCATATGGTAGAATGCACCTTGAACTTCTTTATGAATTACTTCAATATCAGAAAGAGCTGTGCGTGTTGCTGGATCCCAGTTGATAATATATTCACCGCGGTAAATTAAGCCTTTTTCGTATAATTGAACGAATACTTTATTAACCGCATCAGATAAACCTTCGTCTAATGTGAAACGTTCGCGAGAATAGTCTAGTCCTAAACCAACTTTCCCCCATTGTTGACGAATGTGAGAAGCGTACTCTTCTTTCCACTCCCAAGCTTTTTCAAGGAATTTCTCACGGCCAAGATCGTAACGTGAAATACCTTCTTCACGAAGTTTTCCTTCTACTTTCGCTTGTGTTGCGATACCAGCATGGTCCATTCCTGGAAGCCATAGCACATCGTAACCTTGCATACGCTTCGTACGAGTTAAAATATCTTGAAGAGTTGTATCCCAAGCATGACCTAAGTGTAACTTACCAGTTACGTTCGGAGGTGGAATTACAATTGTATACGGTTGTTTCTTCTCGTCTCCTGTTGCTTCAAAATATTTGCCTTCAAGCCACCATTGATAAAGGCCTTCTTCAACGGACATATGATCATATTTAGTTGGTAAATTCTTTTCCGTGTTTGACATTATTTTCCCTCCTTAAAATAAAAAATGTCCCTCATCCAAAAAGGACGAGGGACATCGCGGTACCACCTTTATTTACAAACAAATTCATAATTTGCTTATACTCTTAATTTGATAACGGACAAATCCGTCTTTTCCTAATGAGAACTATTCTGTTCAGAAAAGATGCTCCAGGGCTACCTTCTAACATAACTATCTAGAGAATCTCCCAGCTACTGATTCTCCTCTCTGAAGACGTTTCATGTTATACTCTTCCCCTTCAAGGCATTTATATGATTGTTAATTATTATATACAATAGTGTAAAAAACGAAACCTTATTCGTCAAGATAAATTTAAAACTATGACTTTTCGGGTGAATATAAAGAAGATAAGTAGCATTCTCTACTTATCTTCTTTATCCCGCTATTTGCGGGCAATAAGACCCCACCTCAAAATTCAGCTGAAGCAAAGAAGTTAGGTTGGCGCCACCCGCTGATTAAAGTTTTACTTTACCCGTTCCCTTGCTGGGCAGCTTGTAATTGTGACAGGAAATATTCTATATTGCTAACGAGCCAATGCGATTGTTGCAAACTCTTTACTCCGCGCAGTTCATTTTCCTCGTTGCGATTATCTCTTCTTTTCTTATAAGACTGGATTTGCCGAATAAATTGCGATGGATACGTCATATACGCAAACATAAGTAGTTGCTCTTCTTTCGTAAAAGGGAAATTTTTTTGATACATTTGAAACCATTCAAACCGATCACTTCTTGCGATTGGATATGTGTTTAAAGACCGTGAATAAAAACCTACTATATCTTGCACAGGCGTTGCAAACTTCGATTTTTCCAAACTAATAAAATAGCCATTTCGCTCATAGTCAAATAAAAAATGATTAAGTGACACGTTACCATGCACAAAAGTAATACGTGTTTTCTCTTTTTCTTTCATCGCATCGTTCCACTCATTTAATTGCTTCGTTGCAAATTCACGCGCTCTCATTACATGATGATAGTACGTACAATATTGTAATTCAAACGGGGACATATACCATTTTGATTCAGATTCTACGAGAAACTCTTCTAACATCTCACCATCATTTTCCCAGCGATTGGATATAGTTGTATAATGTTTTTCTAAATCTTCTTCCGTATATGTTTCTTCCTTCACAGTTTTTTGATGCAACGTTCCAAGTGTCTGAAACATTTTATGGTATTGATCATTATCCTCGCCGTTTCCTTCTGCACGTTCTAACCAAGGCATTAAATAATAATTATACGTCCCGTCACTTAAAATATAATTTCCATCCGTCGCGTAGTATATAGGTACATAATTTGAAAAACCTTTCTCCTTCAAATATTGAATATGATGCAGAAAATTATTCCGCTCTAACTTTCTGCCTTCTATTTTCTTGAGTGCATATGGACCTTGATTCGTATAAATTTTCATTACGCTTCCGTGCTCTTCCATATGCTGCGTATCCAATCTATATTGCCTCACGATAGGTTCATAGTGATTTCGTAATTCAATATCCATACGAATAACCCTTTCTATTCAAAACATAGCCTCTAAGAAAAGAAGCGAGTGAAAACACTCACTTCCTTATTTCGCCTTTACCCTTGAAACGGGAATATAAATAATTTGCCCCGTATTTAAAAATATATCTTCTGTTTGATTGACACGGCACACATTTTGCACAGACGTTTCATAACGTTCTGCAATAGATTCAATTGTATCCCCTTCTTGCACGAAATACATTCTTAACTTTGTAAATTCTTCTTCCGGTTCTTTCGTAAATAGTTTTGTTAAATAAAGCGCATTTTCATCTCGCTGTGAGTACTCTTCTTCTTGTTCTTCCTGCTTTTTCGCTTTTTCTTTCTTGAAATCTTTTCGCCCAAACAATTCAAATTGCGGCGTTGTTTCTTGCTCCTCTTCACGCTCCACAAATTCATGTTCCTCTATCTTCTCTTCTTCTAATTCCTGCTCTTTTCTTTCCTCTAATTGGAACGGTTCAAATGCGTAATCTTCCCACTCATCTGATTCCTTATATGCTGGTTCTTCTACATGCGGCGCCGGTCTATTTTCATCCTCTTGTGCTGAATCTTCTTCTAACTCAGCATACACCGTTTCTTCCTCTTCAGCTTCATCCTCGTTTCTCTCTTCATCACACAAACCGGTAATAGATATATCCGCTAATAATTGTAAGCAACCATTTTCCTTTAATTCATAATCAAATTCCTCAATTGATACATATAGCTCTTCAATTACTTTCACTCGATTTCTCGGAATTGATATTTCAAGCGGAAAGGAATGAACAAGTTCATTAACCCCATCCTCCCTTGTTTCTACATAATCAATTGACTTTGCTGGCGATAGTTCTCTTAATGAATACGCCGAATCATCTTTTCGTGCAACATACTCTCCCGTTAAATCTAATTGCCCTCTCACGATTACTTCATGATCAAGCTCTTCTATCTCAACGTCTGGATCTAACGAAATTGACAAAAGTTCATCGACTTCCTGTCCCTTTTGGAACCAAACAGATTCTTTTAATGAAAATCGTAACGAATGATCTGCAGCCACTTCTTTTCCCCCTCCCAAACTATATGTCATTACAGATTTATGTAGAGAAAGCTTACTTTATGAATAAAAAAAATCGCCCCCCTTATGGAGAGCGATTTTTCTCTAATACATTATTTTAATTTTGACATTGCAATTTCAGCTGCTGCAATCGTCGCCTCAATATCTGCGTCACTATGTGCTGTCGATAAGAATAAACCTTCGAATTGAGATGGCGGTAAGAATACACCTTGTTCTACCATTTCACGATAGTAAGCCGCAAAGAATTCTAAGTTTGAAGATTTTGCTGCATCGTAATTAATAACGGGCTCATCTGTAAAGAAAATACCAATCATAGAACCTGCACGGTTAATATGATGTGGAATGCCATGTTTTTCAGCTGCTTTACGTAATCCAGCTTCCAACATTTCAGCTTTACGCTCAAATTCTACATATGATTCTGGCGTTAACTGTACTAACGTTTCATAACCTGCTGCCATTGCAAGTGGATTACCTGATAAAGTACCAGCTTGGTAAATCGGTCCGCTTGGTGCAACTTGGCGCATAATTTCTGCTTTACCACCGTATGCTCCTACTGGTAAACCACCACCGATTACTTTACCTAAGCATGTTAAATCAGGTGTTACGCCATAATAACCTTGGCCACAATTATAAGCTACTCGGAACCCTGTCATTACTTCATCAAAAATAAGCAATGCACCGTTTTGTTCTGTTACTTCACGAAGACCTTCTAAAAATCCAGGCTGCGGAGGAACAACCCCCATATTTCCTGCTACTGGTTCTACAATTACACAAGCAATATCATCACCGAATTGTTCAAACGCGTATTTTACGCTTTCTAAATCGTTATAAGCTACTGTAATCGTATTTTTCGCTACACCTTCTGGTACACCAGGACTATCTGGTAAACCTAAAGTCGCCACACCAGAACCAGCTTTAATTAATAGCGAATCACCATGACCGTGGTAACAACCAATAAATTTCAAGATTTTATTACGACCTGTATAACCACGAGCTAAACGTAGTGCACTCATTGTTGCTTCCGTTCCAGAGTTAACCATACGCACAATCTCAATTGATGGCACGCGCTCAATAACAAGTTTTGCTAATTTATTTTCAATTTCTGTTGGTGCACCGAAGCTTGTACCTCTTTCAGCAACAGATTTTAACGCTTCTACAACACGATCATTTGCATGACCATGAATTAAAGGCCCCCATGATAATACGTAGTCGATGTATTCATTCCCATCAATATCATATACTTTAGAGCCTTTTCCACGCTCCATAAACAACGGATTCATCCCAACAGATTTAAAAGCACGAACCGGGCTATTTACGCCACCAGGCATTAAGTCTTGTGCCTCTTCAAACGCCGCAATCGATTTATCAAACTTTTTCATTATTTAGCGCCTCCTTCTTGTAACCATTTTGCTGCATCTTTTGCATGATACGTAATAATTAAGTCTGCTCCTGCACGTTTCATACTAATTAATTTTTCAAGAACAACTTCTTTTTCATTAATCCAGCCATTTTGCGCTGCCGCTTTAATCATCGAATATTCACCACTTACATTATAAGCGACAACTGGTAAATTAAAGTTATTTTTCACATCACGAACGATATCTAAGTAAGAAAGAGCTGGTTTTACGATTAAGAAATCTGCACCTTCCATTACATCTGATTCTGCTTCACGGAATGCTTCCATACGGTTTGCTGGATCCATTTGATATGTTTTACGGTCACCAAATTGCGGTGCACCGTGCGCAGCATCACGGAATGGTCCATAAAATGCTGATGAATATTTCACAGCGTACGACATAACTGGCACGTGTCCAAAACCATTTTCGTCTAATGCATGGCGAATTGCTGTTACGAAGCCGTCCATCATGTTTGATGGCGCAATAATGTCCGCTCCTGCTTTCGCTTGACTTACAGCTGTTTTCGCAAGAACTGCAAGAGACTCGTCATTTAAAATAATACCATCTTCAATTACACCGCAATGACCATGGCTTGTAAATTGACATAAACATGTGTCTGCGACTACTACTAGCTCAGGGAAATCACCTTTAATTTGCTGAATAGCACGTTGTACAATTCCATGATCACAATATGCTGATGATCCAACTTCATCCTTTTCAGCAGGTAAACCAAATACAATAACAGAACGAATACCTAAATCAACAACTTCTTGCATTTCAGCTTGCAATAAATCTAAAGAAATTTGATATACGCCTGGCATAGAAGGAACTTCATTACGAACATTTTCACCTTCTAATACAAAAATAGGGTAAATAAAATCTTCCGTATGTAAAAACGTTTCACGCACAAGCGCACGCATGCCCCCGCTTTGTCTTAAACGACGATGACGATTAAATTGTAAAGAGTTCATAGATTTCTATCCCCATTCTTTCATTTTATAGATTCACAAACACATTGTAGTAATGCTTCTACAGTGTACTCTTTCGGCACAATAACAGACGGAAAATAACGACTTGCCTCTTTTTCCGTAATAGGTCCTATACAAGCAATTGTACATTTTTTTGTCCATTCTCTCCAGTTTGCACCCTCAAGTAAACGAACAAAACTAGTAACAGTTGAAGGACTCGTAAATGTAATAATGTCTACTTCTCCTAACTTCAACGCTGCTATAAGCTCTTGCTTTTTTTCTACATTCACTTTCGTACCGTATACGATCAACTCATCTAGAGAAACACCAATTTCACGCAGTTTAACTGGTATTACATCTCTTGCTAAATTGCCTTTTGGAAATAAAATACGTTCGTTTCCATTTAATTCTTTTAGAAACTCTTCGGCAAATGCTTCTGCAACAAATGAAGTCGGAACAAAATGAACTTGATAGCCCCTTTTTTCTAACTCTAATTTTGTTTTCACACCTACCGCAGCGATTTTAATGGTTAGTGGTAGTTTCTTTTTTAAACTATCTAGAAAAAAAGCTACACCATTTCTGCTCGTAAAAATAACCCAGTCGTATGAATGTAGCTGCTCTTCAATATGTTGAATTTGCCTATAAGACATACCTTCCATACGCAAAAGCGGAATTTCCAATGGAATTCCGCTCTTTTCTTTCACTGCTACACTCATTTGTTTCGCTTGATGCTGGGCACGTGTAATCAATACCGTTTTTCCAGCGAGAGCGTTCATATTTATTGTTGCTCCTTATTTGCAGCAAGAATGAGTTCTTTGGCGCCTTGTTTAATTAAACGGTCCGCGGCCTCTAATCCTACTTCTTCAGGATTAGTACCCACTACTGTCTCTTTTAATAAAACAGAGCCATCCATAGAGCCGACAAGAGCTGTTAATTCGATTGCATCGTTTTCTGTAAGGGTTGCATATCCAGCGATTGGAACTTGGCATCCACCTTCAAGTTTATGAAGAAATACTCGCTCCGCTGCCACTGTTCTTTCTGTTATCGCATCATTAATATGCGATAACAATTGCAATAAATCCTTATCATCCTCACGACATTCAATCGCTAATGCACCTTGTCCTACAGCAGGTACACATAACGTCTCATCTAAATGTTCTGTAATAACTTCATCATCCCAGCCCATTCTTTGTAATCCAGCTGTCGCTAAAATAATCGCATCGTAATCTTCTTCTTTTAATTTACGTAAACGTGTATCGATATTTCCACGAATCCACTTCACTTGTAAATCTGGTCTCGCAGCGAGTAGCTGTGCACTACGTCTTAAACTACTCGTACCTAAAATAGCACCTTCCGCTAACTCTTTAAACGATGCTCCATTTTTTGAGATAAAGGCATCCCGAGGGTCAACACGCTTTGGTGTACAGCCAATCATTAAACCTTCTGGAAGTACGGCCGGCATATCTTTCATACTATGTACAGCCATATCGATTTCTTTCGTAAGTAACGCATGCTCAATTTCTTTAACGAACAAGCCTTTTCCGCCTACTTTTGAAAGAGTAACATCTAAAATAACATCACCTTTTGTGACAATTTCTTTCACTTCAAATTCATATGGTAGACCTAGCGCTTTTAACTGATCAATAAACCAGTTTGTTTGCGTTAATGCTAGTTTACTCTTTCGTGACCCTACAATAATTTTGCGCATAATTCTCTCTCCTCATTATAAATACCAAAAGTGGAAATTGGATAAACTGCTTAATAGAAAAATGTTTACTAGCATTACGAGAAACGATCCGATATTCCACTGTACAATTTTCTTACCTTGCAACACATCTGCCGCTCGTAAATATAAACCTGTGCAATACACAAATAGAACGACAAAAGATCCGATTACTTTCGTATCATACCAATGGAAATTGTCCAATTTTGTATATCCCCATATACACCCCAATAAAATTGCTAGTAAGAAAAATGGAACAGAAAATAAATTTAATCCGTAAGACGTAGATTCAAGCTTCGGTAAATTCCCTAACCTTCTTAATCTCGCATTCCACTTTTTCTTTTTTAATAGGCGATATTGCAGTAAATACATAATAGAAAAAATAAACGATACCGTAAACGTTGCATAAGAAATAATCGCCATTCCAACATGCACGTATACAAGTTCTGAAACTAATTGCTCTGCAAGTACTGGCGACATCTTTCCGAGCGGTGTAAAAATAGAAAAAGCGCTTACGCCAAATGCAACAACATTTGTAAAGAAGACTAAAAAGTCAACGCGCATAAATCGATTTATGACTAACGACATCGTAATCAATAACCAAACATAAAAATAAATCCCTGATAATAAAGTTAAAATGGGATTCGTTTCTGAATCTGTCGCCCTAAGCAACATAAAAATAGACTGCAATACCCATACAATCGAAAGTAACCAAAAAGCAAATCGGTTCGCCTTTCGGTTACTTTGGAAATAATCTATAAAATATAAACTAATGCTACAAGCATATAAAATAATTGCAATATGATAAATAATACTGTTATTTAAAAAACTCATCCGATCATCCTTCCAAATTATAAAGATGGAACGGATGGTGTCCACACTCTTTTATGTTCTACTTCTTCCGCACGACTCTCTACTTCTTCTGTTTCTAAATCAAAAATCTTTGCAAATAACGCTAGTTTTTCGCTCGCTCCCTCTTCAGCAGCTATTTCTTTTGCTACTAAAATTGGGTCTTTTAATAATTGATTAATAATACTTTTCGTATGCTTACTAATAACTTTTTTCTCACGATCACTAAGGTTTGGTATTTTTCGCTCTAGGCTTACCATCGTTTCACTTTGGATTGCAAGTGCCTTATCACGAAGAGCTGCTATTAACGGAACAACACCAAGTGTACTTAACCACGTTTTAAATAGAACAATTTCCTCTTCAATCATAAATTGAATTTTCTCTGCTTCTTTCAAACGCTCAGCACGGTTTGCCTCCACTACTCCTTGCAGATCATCAATGTCATACAAGAAAGAACCTTCTAACTCATCAATCGCTGGATCAATATCACGTGGTACTGCAATATCAACCATAAATAAAGGACGACCAGAGCGCATTTTCTCTACCTTTGTCATCATCTCTTTCGTAATGACATACTCTGATGCACCAGTTGAACTAATTAAAATATCTGCTTCTAATAATGCACATTGTAATTCGCTTAACGATTTTGCATGTCCCATATATTTCTCAGCCATTACTTCTGCTTTCGAAAGCGTCCTATTCATAACTGTTACTTTACGAGCACCACTTCCATATAAGTTTTGCAATGCAAGTTCGCCCATTTTACCAGCACCAAGAATAAGCACATGACAATCTGTTAACTCGCCAAATATTTTCTTTCCAAGCTCAACAGCAGCATAACTAACAGACATCGCACTTTCACCAATTGTTGTTTCTGAGTGGGCACGTTTTGCTAATGTAATGACTTGCTTAAACAATTCATTAAAAATTGTGCCTGTTGCTTTAACTTGTTGTGCTTCTAAAAAGCTATCTTTTATTTGGCCTAAAATCTGTGTTTCTCCCACTACCATAGAATCTAAACCGCACGTTACGCGGAATAAATGGTCTATTGCACCATCTTGTTCAAAAATAGTTAAATATGGTGCGACTTCTTCTATTTCAAGCTGAAACCAATCAGCTAAAAATTTCTTAATATAATACCGTCCCGTGTGTAATTGATCTACAACAGCATAAATCTCAGTGCGATTACAAGTTGATACAATGACATTCTCTAACACGCTCTTTTGATTTTGTAATGTAGTCATCGCTCGCTCTAGCTCTGCTGCCTGAAATGTGAGTTTCTCACGAAATTCTACAGGGGCTGTTCGATAATTTACACTAACAACAAGAATATGCACGCAGCATGTCCCCCTTCACCCGTTTTATCACTTTATCTACTATCATAATACAACTTTCCTCTTATGAATCTGACAATCGTGTGAACAACCGATTATTTTTTAATTATTCTCCGTATGTAATAAAGGAGATTCAGCAAACTAATAAAAAAACTTCTACTTTATAATGATTATAAATTAATAACTCTATTTGTACGTTACCAAAAAAAGTCCTCATAATCAAGTGATGGAAACTATTCCATATAAATTATAACATCATCTTTCCTATCTTCTTTCATCATGAAGGAAAATATGTATGATTGTTCCAAAATGTAGCAGACACTTTCTCAATACAATGTATTTGACATTTTATTTATTTTTCGTTATATTGATTTTACAAAATTAAATTGTGCACAACTTAATAAGAAGGGAGTTATGTATGACAGAGGACTCTTTGCATCTAGATAACCAACTTTGTTTTTCTATTTATGCCTGCTCTAGAGAGGTTACTCGTTTTTATCGACCTTATTTAGAAGAGATGAGTATTACGTATCCCCAGTACATTACTTTACTCGTACTATGGGAGCAAGATGGACTAACAGTAAAAGAAATTGGAGAACGTCTATTTTTAGATTCCGGTACGTTAACACCTATGTTAAAACGAATGGAATCATTAACACTTGTAAAACGTGTTCGTTCCAAAGAAGACGAGCGAAAAGTTTGTATTGAATTAACAGAACAAGGCAAAGATTTAAAGGAAAAGGCTTGTTCATTACCGACAACGATGGCTACAAACTTAGGAATTACAGAGCAAGAATATCGCTCTTTATTAATTCAACTAAATAAACTAATTGAAACAATGAAAACAATTAATGATGGAAAAGGGGAATAAATGTGGATAAATTATATACTGCTTCAGTAACAGCAACAGGTGGAAGAAATGGGAAAGTAGTTTCAGATGATGGCATATTAAATCTTGATGTGAAAATGCCGAAAGCACTAGGTGGTGCAGGTGGAGAAGCAACAAATCCAGAACAACTATTTGCAGCTGGTTATGCAGCTTGTTTCGATAGTGCATTACAACTTGTCATTCGTACAAAACGTATGAAAGTAGAAAGTACAGAAGTAACCGCTCACGTTTCTATCGGAAAAGATACAGATGGTGGTTTTGGCCTATCTGCCGTGCTTGATGTACATGTCGCTGGCGTTTCACATAGCGAAGCACAAGAACTTGTAGAAGCGGCTCACGGTGTATGTCCTTACTCTAAAGCAACACGAGGTAATATTGAAGTTACATTAAACGTACGTTAACAGCTTATATAAAGAAAAAAACGCGCGACATTCGTCACGCGTTTTTTGTTTTTGTCATTTTATGAATTGCCTTCCACGCTTCTTCTTTTCCAAGTCCTGTTTCAGAAGAGAATAGAACGATTTCATCGCCAATTTCAACAGCAAGCGTTTCTTTTACAACTTTTAAATGCTTTTGCCATTTCCCTTTCGGGATTTTATCAGCTTTCGTCGCAATAATAATTGTTGGGATTTCATAATGCTTTAAGAAATCATACATCATCACGTCATCACTTGTCGGTTGGTGACGTAAATCAACTACTAATACAGCTGCGTCTAATTGCTTACGCGTTGTAAAGTACGTTTCAATCATTTTCCCCCATGCCGCGCGCTCCGATTTAGACACTTTCGCATATCCATAACCTGGAACGTCAACAAAATGCATCATCTCATTGATCAAGAAAAAGTTCAGCGTTTGCGTTTTTCCTGGTTTAGAAGAAATACGCACTAACTTTTTACGATTTAAAATTTTATTAATAAAGGAAGACTTCCCGACATTTGAACGACCTGCTAATGCAATTTCTGGTAAATCACTGTCTGGATATTGTTCTGGTTTAACAGCACTAATTACAATATCTGCTTTTGTTACTTTCATTGTTTCACTCCTACTAATGCGTGCTCCAATACTTCATCTAAATGAGATGCAAGCACAAACGTAAGGTTTTCTTTTACGCTCTCTGGAATATCATCTAAATCTTTCTCGTTTTCTGCTGGCAAAATAATTTTTGTTAAGCCTGCGCGGTGAGCACTTAATGTTTTTTCTTTTAAGCCACCAATTGGTAATACACGACCACGAAGTGTAATTTCACCTGTCATACCTACTTCTTTACTTACAGGAATACCTGTTAGTGCAGAAATAAGTGCCGTTGCCATCGTAATACCTGCTGACGGTCCATCTTTCGGAACTGCTCCTTCTGGAACATGAATATGAATATCATTTTTCTCATGGAAATTCGGATCAATCTGAAGCTCTTCTGCACGAGAACGTATATAACTAAACGCAGCTTGTGCTGATTCTTTCATAACATCCCCAAGTTTCCCTGTTAAAATTAGTTTCCCTTTTCCTGGCGCTACAGAAACTTCAATTGCAAGTGTATCGCCGCCTGCTGCTGTGTAAGCTAGACCTGTTGCCATACCAACTTGGTCTGTTTTTTCAGCTTGCCCATAACGGAATATGTGTTTACCAAGTAAATCAACAATCTTTTTCTCTGTCACAACGATACGTTTACGTTCTGCTGTAACGATAATTTTCGCTACTTTACGGCAAACTTTTGCAATTTGGCGTTCTAGCGTACGAACACCAGCCTCACGTGTATAATAACGAATAATTTCAAGAAGCGCTTCATCACGTACTTGTAAATTACCTTTTCGTAAGCCATGCTCTTTTAATTGTTTTGGCAATAAATGCTCACGAGCAATGTGTACTTTTTCAAGTTCTGTATAGCCAGCAATCGAAATGATTTCCATACGGTCAAGTAATGGACCTGGAATACTTGAAAGTGTATTAGCAGTTGCTACAAACATAACTTTCGATAGATCATATGGTTCTTCAATGTAATGATCACTGAAGTTATGGTTTTGTTCTGGATCTAATACTTCAAGTAATGCTGCTGATGGATCTCCACGGAAATCGTTAGACATTTTATCAATCTCATCTAATAAGAAGACTGGATTAACTGTTTTCGCCTTTTTCATACCTTGAATAATGCGTCCTGGCATTGCTCCAACATATGTACGGCGGTGACCACGAATTTCAGATTCATCACGCACACCACCAAGAGATACACGGACAAAGTTACGATTCAATGATGTTGCAATTGAACGCGCTAACGACGTTTTTCCGACCCCAGGAGGGCCTACTAAACAAAGGATAGGTCCTTTTAATGAATTCGTTAACTTCTGTACAGCTAAATATTCAAGTACACGCTCTTTCACTTTTTCAAGACCGTAATGATCGTTATTTAAAATCTCTTCCGAATGAGCAAGATCAATTATATCTTCTGTTGCCTCTGTCCACGGAAGCGCTAATAACCAATCAATATAATTGCGAATAACACCACTCTCCGCAGAACTTGCTGGTAACTTTTCATAACGATCTAATTCTTTCAGCGCAGCCTTCATTGTTTCTTCAGGCATTCCTGACTGTTCAATTTTTTCACGAAGTTCTTCTACTTCTCCGCCCTTACCTTCTTTGTCGCCAAGTTCAGTTTGAATCGCCTTCATTTGCTCACGTAAGAAATATTCTTTTTGCGTGCGCTCCATTGAACGTTTCACTTGTTGCCCAATTTTCTTTTCTAGGCTAAGTAACTCTTGTTCATCTTGAATAATTGAAATAAGTGTATGTAATCGTTCTTTTACAGATACAATCTCTAGAATCTCTTGTTTCTGCTTCGTTTTAATCGGCAAGTGAGAAGCAATTAAATCAGCTAATCTCCCTGGTTCCTCTACATCAGCTACCGTTGCAAATGTTTCATTTGAAACTTTTTTCGAAACTTTAATATATTGTTCGAAATGCTCCAGTAACGTACGCATAAGAGCTTTCTCTTCTAAATCATCTTCTACTTCTTCAGTTACCGTTTTAATAGACACTTGTACTACATTTTCTTCTTCGATAAACTCTATTACTTCTGCTCTATGTAAACCTTCCACAAGGACACGAAGCGTACCGTTCGGCAATTTTAGCATTTGCTTTACTTTCGCCACTGTACCTACACTATATATGTCATCTTCTTTCGGATCATCGATATTCATTTCTTTTTGCATTGCTAAAAAGATGATATTTTCATCCATTGCCGCCTGCTCTAGTGCTTGTATCGATTTATCACGTCCTACATCAAGATGCAAAACCATCGTTGGATATACGAGAACGCCTCTTAATGGTAGGAGGGGCACGATTCTTTCGTTCGTATTCATACTAGACATAGCACCTCCATAATAAATTAAACTCCTGTTCAACTATTTTATATTACAATACACCTAGATGCAATTGCTGAGATTCCTCGCAATTGTAAATAGCTTGTTTTTCTACCTCACGAAAAGAAAAAAGACTCCGATTAAGCATACAAACTTAAACGAAGTCTGGCAAATTTTATTATTGTTTATTTTTACATAGATTGTGCATCTGTTTCGTCTACGTTAGTATGTACATCTAGCTCTCTATGCATATTTTCTTGCATAAACGTTAACTCAAATACTTCTTTTAATTTACGGACAGGAATAATTTCGATTCCCTTTATCGTATACAAAAATGGTTGCATATTTTCAGCAGGAATAATGACTTTCTTAGCTCCCGCTTTTTTCGCAGCTTTTATTTTTGCGTACACGCCACCAATAGGCTTTACTTCTCCGTGTATACTTATTTCACCTGTCATCGCTACTTCATTATTTACATATGTGCGATGCACCGCAGAATATACACCTGTTGCCATAGCGATTCCTGCAGAAGGTCCATCAATTGGGATACCACCTGGAAAATTAATATGTATATCGTATCCTTCTGGCAACACATCTAGAGAACGAAGTACTGTTAATACATTATCAACAGAGCCTTTTGCCATACTTTTACGGCGAATCGATTTCGTTTGACTACCAATACTTTCTTCTTCTACAATTCCGGTAACATTTACCGATCCTTTATCTTTCGCCGGAATTGCTGTTACTTCAATTTCTAATAACGCACCTGTATTTGGTCCGTATACAGCAAGACCATTTACAAGACCAATCCTTGGAATCGGATAAATGTGCTTTTCGTATTTCGGCGTAAGCTGACTTGAGTGAACAACCCACTCTATATCTTCATCTTTAATGAAAGAACGTTCTTCATTTATCGCCATACCAGCAGAAATTTGTACGAGATTAATCGCCTCTCGTCCATTTCTTGCATACATCCCAATCATTTCAATACCATTTTCACCTATTTGCATTTCCACTTTTTCTGCGGCGTTTTTCGCTACTTTTTGAATCTCTTCCGTATCTAATTCACGGAAAAATACTTCTAAGCAACGTGACCGAATAGCAGGAGGAATTTCCTCTGGCGAACGTGTCGTTGCTCCAACTAAGCGAAAATCTGCCGGTAAGCCTTTTTGGAAAATATCATGTATATATGTTGGGATCATCGTATTTTCTTCACTATAGTACGCACTTTCTAAAAATACTTTTCGATCTTCTAACACCTTTAACATTTTGTTCATTTGAATCGGATGGAGTTCGCCAATCTCATCAATAAACAAAATACCACCATGCGCATCTGTTACAGCACCTTTTTTCGGTTGCGGAATACCTGCTTGCCCCATCGCCCCAGCACCTTGATAAATCGGATCATGCACCGAACCAATTAAAGGGTCTGCGATACCACGTTCATCAAACCGAGCTGTCGTCGCATCAAGTTCAATAAATGTTGCATTCGTACGAAATGGAGATTTAGGATTTCGTTTCGCTTCTTCTAATACAAGACGTGCTGCCGCTGTTTTCCCAACACCTGGCGGGCCATATATGATTACATGTTGCGGATTCGGACCACAAAGAGCCGCTTTTAAGGACTTAATCCCGTCCTCTTGCCCTACAATATCTAAAAAGGTTGTAGGACGCACCTTTTCTGCTAGCGGCTCTGTTAAAGAAATCTCACGCATTTTACGAAGCTGTTCTAATTCTTTTTTCGATTCTCGATCAATTGAAACTTTTTGTGTTCGTTGATTTCGAAGTAAATGCCAGAAATATAATCCGACAATTACACCAAAAACAAGTTGAACAACTAAAAATATATTTGTCCAGCTCATTATTTATTTCCTCCCGCAATATTTTATCTCTTAGTATTTCCGCGGAGGAACGTAGCTAAACATAAAGAAAAACAGCAATTATAAAAATTGCTGTTTCCCTTTCGCATTATGCAGATGTTTTTGTATCAAGTACAGTACCGTCTTGTAACACCAATTTTGGCGGTTCATTATCAGCTACTGTTTCTTTTGTAAGAATACACTTCTCGATATCTTTACGAGATGGAAGTTCGAACATTACATCAAGCATTAAGCCTTCAATAATAGAACGAAGTCCACGAGCACCCGTTTTACGTTCAATTGCTTTTTTCGCAATTTCGATTAGTGCACCTTCTTCAAACTCTAACTCAACATCGTCAAGCTCCAATAGTTTTTGGAATTGCTTAACAAGTGCATTTTTCGGTTTCGTTAAAATATCAACAAGAGCATCTTCATCAAGTGGCTCTAGGTTCGCAATAACTGGAAGACGACCGATAAACTCTGGAATTAAACCAAATCTTAAAAGATCCTCTGGTAATACGTGAGATAAAACATGCTTCTCATTTACATCAGCATTTTTCTTCTCAGAACCAAATCCAATTACTTTCTCACCAAGGCGACGTTTAATAATCGGCTCAATGCCATCAAACGCTCCACCACAAATGAATAAGATGTTCGTTGTATCAATTTGAATAAACTCTTGGTGCGGATGCTTACGACCACCTTGAGGTGGAACGCTTGCTACAGTACCTTCTAAAATTTTCAGAAGTGCCTGCTGCACACCTTCACCAGATACATCACGTGTAATTGATGGATTTTCGGACTTACGTGCCACTTTATCAATCTCATCAATATAAATGATTCCTTTTTCCGCTTTCTCTACATCATAATCAGCTGCTTGAATTAATTTTAGTAAGATATTTTCTACATCTTCCCCAACATATCCAGCTTCTGTTAAAGATGTTGCGTCCGCGATTGCAAATGGAACATTTAGAATACGCGCTAACGTTTGTGCAAGTAATGTTTTACCACTACCTGTTGGCCCGATAAGTGCGATATTACTCTTCGCTAATTCTACATCATCAATTTTGCTGTTAGAATTAATGCGTTTGTAATGGTTATATACCGCTACCGCTAGTGCTTTTTTCGCGCTATCTTGCCCGATGACATACTCATCTAAGATTTCACGAATTTCTACCGGTTTCGGTACATCTTTGAATTCTACTTCTTCGTCCTTCGCAAGCTCCTCTTGTACAATTTCAGTACAAAGTTCGATACACTCGTCACAAATGTAAACACCTGGACCTGCCACTAACTTTCGAACTTGCGTTTGTGTTTTACCACAGAAAGAACATTTTAATTGCCCTTTTTCATCATTAAATTTAAACATATTTTCACACCCCTTACAAAGTGCTAACCTCTTGCCTTCGTATGTACACGATAAATGTATCGTATGTAAATACATATTATGTCACTACGTGGCGAGAAATACAAATAATATGACTAGTTATGTACAAATAAAAAAATTTTAAAACTTTTGAAATATGTATATTCGACTTGTAAAGGAACTTTTCCTTCTCCATCGAAAAGTTTTATAAATATATTTCTATATTTATAAAACAAGGCACGATTAAAATCGTGCCTTGTTATTTTATTATGCAGCGTTTTCTACTAAGAAGTCTACAGCTTTACGCACTTTAAGATCTTCAGCTAAAGCGTCTACGCTTCCAAGAGCTTGCTTGATAGCGTCTACTGGCATACCGTACATTTCAGCCATTTTTTCAACTTCTGCAGTTACTTCTTCTTCAGTAACTTCGATGTTTTCAGCTTCAATGATAGCTTCAAGAACAAGATTGATTCTTACACGTTTTTGTGCATCTTCTTTCATTTGCTCTTTTAATTTGTCAGCGTCAGTACCTGTGAATTGGTAGTAAAGCTCAAGGTTCATACCTTGTTGGCTTAAACGTTGCTCGAATTCACGAACCATACGATCTAACTCAGTGTTGATCATAGCTTCTGGAATTTCGATTTCAGCGTTAGCAGCAGCTAATTCTACTACTTCGTCACGTACTTTGTGCTCAGCTTCGTGCTTTTTGCCTTCTTCTAAGTTTGTGCGAAGTTTTGCTTTTAATTCATCAAGAGTTGCAACCGCTTCGTCTGCTTCTTTAGCGAACTCGTCGTTTAACTCAGGAAGTTCTTTTGTTTTGATTTCGTGAATTGTTACTTTGAATGTTGCTGGTTTGCCAGCTAATTCAGCAGCATGGTACTCTTCTGGGAATGATACTTCAACGTCTTTAGACTCACCAGATTTAAGACCGATTACTTGCTCTTCGAAACCTGGGATGAATGTACCAGAACCGATTGCTAGAGAGTAGTTTTCGCCTTTTCCGCCTTCAAATGCTTCGCCATCAACGAAACCTTCGAAGTCGATTACAGCTGTATCACCGTTTTCAACAGTTCCTTCTTCTTTAACAACTAGTTCAGCTTGACGCTCTTGTAAAGATTTTAATTCGTTCTCTACATCTTCGTCAGTTACAGTTGTTTCAACTTTTTCTACTGCTAAACCTTTGTACTCACCTAATTTAACTTCAGGTTTCACTGTAACTTTTGCAGTGAAGATAAGGTTAGCATTTTTTTCGAACTTCTCGATGTCGATTTCAGGATGATCAACTGGGAAGATACCAGCTTCTTCAATCGCTTCACCGTATGCTTTTGGTAAAATAATATCTAAAGCATCTTGGTATAAAGATTCAATACCAAAGCGTTGTTCGAATAATGGACGAGGCATTTTTCCTTTACGGAAACCTGGTACGTTAATTGTTTTTACTACTTTTTTGAACGCAGCGTCGATAGAGTTGTTTACTTCTTTAGCATCAACTTCGATTGTTAAAACGCCAACGTTACCTTCTAATTTTTCCCATTTTGTAGACATTTATTCTTTCCCTCCAACTATAATAATGTATGCACATACCTCTATAGATTAAGATCTTCATTATCTCTTTTTTGAAATAACAAATACACAAATAATCCTCTAGCAAAAGCTTTCAGATATAATGTTCCAATCTACTAATTGCCCAGAAGACAACTACGGTATATTTTGTTCGAGAATAATATGAAACATATTAAGTAAGAGAATTACACTTCTCTTCTCTTACAAACAGGCAGATTTCCGCCTTTTGCAACCCTTACATTATAACATAGAATATGCTCGTTTCAAGAACTGAACGATTCTTTTTCATAATTATACGGGCAAATATCCTTCTCTTTCAACACGTAATAACCATTGATAGGCAATATGAAACTCTTCCAATTCGATATTATATGCTGCCATAAGCTCTTCTTCATCTATAGCCAATCCGAAACGCTTTCTTCCAATTCTCTCTAAAACAGCTGACCAAATCTCTTCTTTATCCATTAATAGAGCGAATGGGAAAACGCTAATTTGCAACTCTTTCCAATATGTAACCATTGCTTCAAATATATCGGGATAATTTTGCTCTAATCGGCTTGATAATTTATGTATAATGTTATTGGATTGCTCCTCATTATGACCTGTAAATGCTGGAATCACCTTAATCGTATTTCCAAACTTTTCTACCTCTATTTCTTCTTCTACCTGACTTTCTATCATTTTATACAAAATAGAAGTTTTCAAATAGGGGTGCTGCTCTTCGTCTATTAAAAATTTCTTTAAAACAGGTAATGCAAGATCTAAGTCTTTTAACGAAAGTCGCTGAATCGCTCTTAGCTTCTGTCCAAAGTTTTCTCCAAAAATTTCATTAGTAAACTCATCCAATTCAAAATTTGAATCCACTAGCGATGCGTCTCCCTCATTTAGCATACCTTCTGCAAATAAAGCAAGCTGCGCTAATTTTTCCTTTTGATCAGGCATTATATCTTTCGTTTGTAAAACCTTTTCAACAGTTTCAATAACACCTTCATAATCATTTGTTTGAACTAAAATAGTTACGTACGTTTCAAGAATATCACCAAATAAGACAACTCCTGTTTTAAGCAACTGTTCACATTTGTCTTTCGCTTCTTCCATACGTTTTAATTCGAGTAAACAAATAACTGAAGCTAATTCCGTTTGTTCCGTTTCCGCATTATACTGACGTAATATTTCAAAGCAACGCAATGCATCTTCGAATTCCCGCTCTTTCAGCGCTAAAAAACCTTCATCAATATAGCGCTCTGATAGTTGTGGAAACAATACGACCGTATTTTCTTTTTTATCCATACGTCCGCCTCTTTTTCTTGATTTTAATTATGTTCAAAGTAAATATATCAAATGCGTAATGAGAACACAACATCCCTAAACTATTTGTTTGAAATATGAAAATATTTAATTTTTACATTCCAATACGAATAAATTTCTACTAAAAATTAAAATTGTACAAATAAAAATCCCCAGCAACAAGCGCAGAGGATTCATCATTAATGGAAAGCTTTTATAATTGTGGGGTATATTACAAGGGTAATAATTTGGAGAACAATAATTGCCATAACAATCATGCTAAAATAGAAGATTGGTTTACTTCGCTTCATTAAAAACATAATAATAAGCATCGTACAAGCAAACAAACTTAAGAAGAACAAACTTGTTGTCGAACTAAGTATACCACTTGGGACAAAGAACAATAACACTACACTACAAGTACCTATAATTCCAAATAACCATTCCATTCATTCACTCATTCCCTTTCCCTCTCATGGCTGTTTTCTCTAAGCGATCAAATGTTTCACAACATCAACTACATACGTTAATTTCTCATACGCTACAAATCCAAAAGCAACCGTTAAGCCCGTTACAACTAATCCTTTCATCATTTTTTCCTCCTCGTTTTATCGTTGTTATCTTCATTATAAAAGATTAGCAATTTCTTACCATCGAACTACCTTACAGTTACCTTACAGAATTGTAAGATTTCAAAAAGAGATTGAAAAACACCTCATATCGCTTGAGGTGCTTTCACGGAATTTCTCTATAATTACTTGTAAAATCAACTTTTTTCTTTTAGTTATTTTTGAACGAATCGACTCTTAAACTAATAGATTTACTAAATAATTTAGAATCAAAATAATTATTCGTTACTTTTCTTAACTTACTTTCAGATATTTTCGTATTAGAAGAAAACAACTGGTGAAAATCGTGTTAATATATTTTTGTACAATTAAGAATTTAATTTACAAGGGGGATTATATATGTTTAAAAAAATGGCGGCAGATGTATTAGGACTAAGCGATGTAGGTTCTGTCATTACACCTAAAGACTATGATAAGGTCGATGCTGATGATTATGTGATGCATGAAGATGGGGAGAAAATTTACTTTCTAATTAAATCCAAATCAGATGAATATTGCTTCACAAACAAAGGGTTAATTCACTTAGACGGTACAAGCGCAACAAGTAAAAAACGTACACTACGCCGCTTTAGTTATAGCAAATATCAAATTAAAAACGTAGCACTTGAAACTGCAGGAACGATTGATTTAGATGTAGAAATTAAGTTTCAAATGGGCGATGAACATTACTCAATTGATGTTCATAAAAAACATATTGAAGAATTAAAAGATTTATATAAGGCTTTACTTAAAATCGAAGAAATTTCATACGACAACGATATTACATTACAATATGCACATAAAAGTTTAGATATGGCATCTAATGCCTTTAGCCGTATTTCAAACGCACAAGTAAACTTAGCAGAGCAATTTAAAGAAATGAACGAGATTGCCTTTAACTGGCTTGTTGATACGAAGAAACAATATAATGTGAAAGATTATGGTTTTGTCTTTGACAAGTTTATTAACAACTAATTTAAAATACACAAAAAACCTTGTTATCAAAAGATAACAAGGTTTTCTTAGCGTCCCAGGAGAGATTCGAACTCCCGCTCCGCCCATTTCCGTACTATTTTATATATTTTGATCGCAGTCTTAATATATCTTCTCCTTCGCGAATGCCTGCCGATCCCTTCCTCACATTTTTTACGACAGTCCAATTCGGGTTAGTTTCATCACCGATATTCTGTACTGTAAAATTGCCATCACCATATTTCCGGTGACCTTCTGCCAATTTCTCCGTTAAATCATTCTCATTTGATCTCGCCATCTTTGCGCCATCTCCCTTTTTTATACGACCTTCTTAAACCCTCTAACCAATCACAGGTCCAGTCAATTGGAGATTCTCGTTTTCCGCTTCTATTAATTGTAACACACTGCCGGGGATAAGTTCCGACAATCGATGCTCAATCTTACTAGAATGGTAAAGAGTTTGATAATATTGTAAGTAAACAATTAAGAGAATCTGGATATGGTTTTCAATACGTGCATAAACCATTTGATGAGCCTGAACAAACAAATAATATAACTGACTAGCAAAGAGCGTTTTTTAAGCGCTCTTTTTAATGCACTTTAATCTGTTGCATATACTCATTATCATATATCCCGTTATAATATTTTTAAACCTCTTGCACATACATCAATTTGTAGACAAACAAAAAACCTTGTTATCAAAAGATAACAAGGTTTTTTTAGCGTCCCAGGAGAGATTCGAACTCCCGACCGTACGCTTAGAAGGCGTATGCTCTATCCGGCTGAGCTACTGGGACATGGAGCGGGTGAAGAGAATCGAACTCTCGACCAGAGCTTGGAAGGCTCTTGTTTTACCACTAAACTACACCCGCATATGTTATTTTCTTTTCTTCGTTAGCGCCGTTGCCCTATCGACAATATTTATTATATGTATAACCACACATAAAGTCAACACCTTTTTTAAAAGAGGATAAATTTTCTTATCCTCTTTTAAAAACTGCTTGTTCAACTAGTTGTCCGTCTAACGTTTCAAAACGAACTTCCATTTGATTTTCATCCATTTCTAATAAAGCAAATGTCTTTTCTACACGTTGACGTGGTAATAAAATACTGCCTGGATTAATAAATAAAACGCCCTCGATTAATTCCGCACCTAATACGTGAGAATGTCCGAAGCATGCAACTTGCGCTCCCACTTCTTCAGCATGGTACGCTAGCGTTTGTAATGTCATTTTCACATTATGGCGATGTCCATGCACTACTAAGAAGCGAATTCCATCTACATCAGTTACAATTTCATCTTGAAAGTTAGCATAATCACAGTTTCCTTTTACAACATGGAAACCTTGCAGTTCTTCATGAGCAGGCGTTAGCTCTGAATCACCGCAATGAATCATGATATCTACTTTCCCTTCATATTTCTCTTTCAACTGCTGTAATTCCTTCACAGAGCTATGACTATCGCTTACGATTAAAGCTTTCATCATTCTCTCTCCCTTATTCTCCTAAAAACCATTCCGGGATTTTTTCTTCTAACTTACGAAGAGCACGGCCACGATGGCTAATAGCATTTTTTTCATCTGAACTTAATTCCGCCATTGCTTTTTTGTATTCTTCCACATAAAAAATCGGATCGTATCCAAAGCCATTTTCTCCGCGGCGTTGTTCTAAGATAAATCCTTCACATGTCCCATTTACAATGACAGGCTTTTTATCACCTTCAGGGAAAGCAACTGCTAATGCACAATAGAAACGAGCTTTACGCTTTTCAAAGTCAACGCCATTTAATTCTTGTAACACTTTATCGATATTTGCTTGGTCATTTTTCGGTTCACCAGCAAAACGCGCTGAATACACTCCTGGTTTTCCATTTAAAGCATCTACAATAAGACCCGAATCATCCGCAATTACGATAGAATTCAACTGTCTACTCAAACTATCCGCTTTTAAGATCGCATTTTCTTCAAATGTTTCACCAGTTTCTTCGACTTCTTCAATATGAGGAAAATCGTGTAATGATTTCACTTCTAAATCAAATCGCTCAAATAACTCAGCAAACTCACGTACTTTTCCCATATTTTTTGTCGCTACAACAACTTGTTTCATACTTTCCACCTCTACTCTATATGAGATACGATGTCACCTAAAGCTTCTTTTTGTATATCAATCAGTTGGAAAATGCCTTTTTCCGCAGCATCAAGTAGTTCATTTAACTGCGCTCTACTAAACGTCGCTTCTTCTCCAGTTCCTTGCACTTCAACAAATTGGCCTTTTCCAGTCATAATTACGTTCATATCAACGTCTGCTTTAGAATCTTCTGCATAGTTTAAATCTAAAACAACACCTTGCTCTTCAACAATTCCTACTGACGTTGCTGCTAAATAATCTTTTACTGGAATTTTAGATACTTTTTCTGCTTGTAATAATTTCTCGAAAGCTAATACCATCGCTACATATGCACCTGTAATAGACGCTGTTCTCGTTCCACCATCTGCTTGGATAACATCACAGTCAATCCAAACTGTTCTCTCGCCAAGCGCTTCTAAATCAACTACCGCACGTAATGCTCGTCCAATTAGACGTTGAATTTCCATTGTACGTCCTGTTACTTTCCCTTTACTTGACTCCCTAATTGTACGTTGTTCTGTCGCACGTGGAATCATCGCATATTCAGCTGTTACCCAGCCCTTTCCTTCTCCACGCATAAATGGCGGGACACGCTCTTCAATTGTCGCTGAGCAAATCACCTTTGTATCCCCAACTTCAATTAATACAGATCCCTCTGGATGTTTTAAATAATTCGTATGAATATGTATATGGCGTAATTCTGTTTTCTCTCTACCATCTACTCGCATAAAAATAACCTCCTCTTAATTACTACTCGTTAGTATAGCCAAATTTAAATGTATGATATGTATACAATAAAAGAAGGAGAACCCAAAAAGCAATTCTCCTTTCTTACTTAAGTATATCAAATTATTCAAGATTAAAAACTACCTGTATTCACGTTTTCTGGACGATCTACAGGTTTTATTAACTTTCCGCCCTTTTCATCTATAAGATTTGCTTTTCCATTCACTTCAATAGAAATATTTTTCACACCTTTCTTTTCTGTTAAAGATAAAACTAACGACTTCAATACGTAATTTGAGATCATATTTTTATCTGGGTTTACAAATATATTTTCATTAAAGTTTAATGTAAGATTTCCGTCTTGTAATTTCGGATTCGTAATAAGCTTAACGCCTGGATTAAAATCATTCAGGAGCGATTGATGGATCGGACCTTTTACAAGTTCATCTATAATTGCTGCATAGTCATTTTCTTTACCTTCCGCAACGCGGCGTGTGACTGGTACGTAGTATTGCTGTTTATTATTATTTTGCGCCATAAAATACAGTGTGACTGGTTTTGTATTTGTTACATCTGCTACTTGTTCATCATCGAAGTTAATACCATTTGCACGGCTCACTCCTTCACCAAGCGGTGTACCAGCAACCGGCATCTTCGCCAATTTCTCACCATTTATTTGGAACTGCACTTGTTTTATCTCTGTAAATTGCGTCAACGTCCACGCTATAGATTCAATGATTTGACGCTCTTCTTCTTTCGCATAGTTTTTCATTTCTTTAGAGAAATCAATAACTGCCGTCCCGTCCTTTTTCAAATCTAAAGTCATCGTTGTATTCGCCGGAATGACTGCACGAAACCCATTCGGTAATAAATTCGTTACCGGTCCATCTTTCACAAGGTATTCTAACGTTTGCTTCACAGTCTCATTTGCTTTCGGAGTAGGTATAGCTAACGTTTGTGGTACAACATAACCATTTTTATCAACAAGGTATAGTTCTCTATTTACCATTTGCCCTTGCTTATCTTTTTTAGCTACTTCTTTCTTCCCACCCTCTGTATACGTAACTTGTTTTGGCGGATCAATTTGTTCAGTTGCTTTCTCCTGATTTATAAAGCCACACCCTGTTAGTAAAACAGCGCTCACAGTAGCACCAACAACCCATTTAAAAGTGGATTTAGGCATGCCATTCCCCCCTAAAATCTAAGTTTGTACTATTATGTATACGAGCCGTTTCACATTTTAGAACAAGCTGTGCCTCTTATAAAGTGAAACTTTAATCAGTGGAGGGTCTAACTGCCCAGCAAATAGCAAGATAAAACAAAAAACTCCTGATTTCTCAGGAGCTCACTTATATGAATTCTACTATTATTCTTTTTCTAAATGAATATGCTTCACATTTTCAATCGGTTGACCGAACCATTTTGATGCAATTTCTTTAAACAAGCCTATTTTTCCTGTTGTTAAGAAGAGATGATCGCTTTGTTCTTCTCCTTCATTCAACATTTTACTATGATATAAGATTGTACTTACTTCACGTGCTGTTTCATCACCAGAACTAATTAGTTGTACTTTATTTCCCATTACTTTTTTAATAACAGGTCCTAAAATCGGATAGTGTGTACACCCTAATATAAGTGTATCAATATCGGTACTTTTCAGTGGTTGCAGCGTTTCTCTTACAACTTCATACGCCATTTCACTTTCGAAATTCCCACTCTCTACAAGTTCAACGAAAGGTGGACAAGCTAAACTTTCTACCATAACACGGTTATTAATAGACTTTAACGCCTCTTCGTATGCACCACTTTTCACCGTTCCAATCGTTCCAATAATCCCAACGTGATACGTGTTTGTCACTTTTAAAGCTGTACGTGATCCTGGGTGAATAACTCCTACTACTGGAATTGGTAATTGTTTTTGCATCTCTTCTAATACAACTGCAGTTGCTGTATTACACGCAATAACTAACATTTTAATATTTAAATCTAGTAAATGCTCCGTCATTTCCCACGTAAATTGACGTACTTCTTCTCGAGAACGTGGACCATAAGGACAACGTGCTGTATCTCCTAAATATATGATACGCTCTTTCGGCAACTGACGAATTAATTCCTTCGCTACTGTTAAACCGCCAACTCCTGAATCGATAACACCGATTGCTCTATTCAACTTCATCACCCATTTTCTCATTCATCATCTTTTATGTTTATCATTATATTTTACACACTTTAAGTTCGCTCACTTCAAATGCTTCTGTATGAAAATTTTCATTTGCCCATGTATAGACTAGGACCTTTTTTATTTTGCTCCTTTTTTTCATAATTTGCAAGATAGAAAAATAACCGACCTTCTATAAGAAAGTCGGTTTCTTCTATATAAAGTGCATATTCATTGATCCATCTTTTTTTGAAAAGAAGACATTCCCATTAATAAGACGAAATGAACAGAAATTAAAATGACGATCAAAATAAAATTCAATCGATAACTATTTGTAGATTCCATAATTTTGCTCGCTACAGCTGGTCCGAATGCCATACCGAAAAAGTTAATTAAATTATATAAACCAAGGCCAACTCCAACTTTAGCTGGATTTAATGTTTTCGGAATAAATGTGTTTAATGATACTTGAATTGCCGAATAACTCATAAATGTTAAAATAACCGCAAATAAAATAAAGAGTAAGTTCCCGTCTGGAATAATCCCTAAAATTAAAAAGCCAATGATCATAACTACAGACGCTACATACATCATCCTCACATTCCCAAACGCAGGAATAATCTTTCCGGTAATAAAACTAGATACAATACCAAAGAGAGATGCAACAAACAATACAATTCCAATAACGAACGGAGACAATCCGTGCCCTCTTCCTAACAGTAATGGTAATAATAATAAACTAGCACATAACGCCACATTAATGATAAATCCGACCGCTATTAAACGCAGTAATGGTTTATTTGTAAACAACTCAATATCAATAAACGGCGACTCTGCTCTCTTCATATGAGCCTTGAATAAAAATAGGAAAGCAACAGATAACAAAAAAAGCCAACTATTAATATTCACTCCTAATAAAACGGTCGTAATCAATACAAATAATAAAACTGCTCCAATGAAATCCAAGTGAAACACTTCATCGGTATGTTGCACCTCTTCTGGCATAAATTTTACGAGCAAGAAAATACCAACCATTGAAATAACCATAAATAAAAATAAATACGGCCACCCTAACGTATTTGTAATTGCCCCACCAACTAAAGGTCCAATACCAACCGCTAATGCAATAGAAGAACTAATCATTGCTAACGCACCCGGTTTTTTAGTTGGAGCAACTAATTTCGCCACCGCAATCATACTAAGCGCAATAAACGCTGCTCCTCCGCTCGCCTGCACTAACCTTGCGAAAATGATAATCTCATAAGATTGATTCAAAAAACCAACAATAGAACCCGCTACAAATATGATAATAGAAATAATTAATAGCCTTTTTACACTGTAACGATCAGCCAGTTTTCCATATATCATCGAACCGATACCGACGACTAAAGAATACCCTACTACAACCCAACTTACTTTCAATTGACTAATTGATAAATCATTGGCAATATCCTCTAGCGCTACATTAAATAACACAGCGTTCATCGGTCCTAACAAAACAATAAAACATAATGTAAAAACAAACCATTTCGAATGGTTACTTATATCTTTCCCCATGTGTAACACTCTCCTGATTGCAATTTTAAAACTGTCAAACTATAGATAAAAAAATGAAGTTATTTAAATGTTGTATCACCACTAAACAACTTCATTAAATGTATAAATGGTGCTAATTTATCGCGCGATAAATTGAATTCGAAACGAAACACGTATATTGTTCGATATTCATGGAACTATCATAGTTTCAGCATTACAGTTTGTCAACGAAAAACATACAAAGTAAACTAATTTAGTCTTTTTAGTTTACTTTGTTCAAAAGTTATTATACACTAATTTCGAAGCTGATATAAGGAGGACTGGCATGATTATTCAAATTTGCATTTTTTAACTTAATAAAATGAAACGAACACAGAACTTTTATATAGAAGAGACATTATAGGAGGATTATGATGAAGAAAAAAATGTTAGTTGTATTAACAAGCGTAGAAAAATACCCAAATTTAAATAGGGCTACCGGACTTTGGCTCGGTGAAGCTGTACATTTCGTAAAAAAAGTAGAAGAAGCGGGTTACGAAGTTGATTACGTCAGTCCACAAGGCGGTTATACACCAATTGATCCACATAGTTTAGCAATGGCGGAGAGCATCGATTGGGAATGGTACCAAAAGAAAGAGTTTATGAATCGCCTCGGTTCTACAATGAAACCAAGTGAAGTGAATCCAGAAGACTACGCTGTTATTTATTACGCAGGTGGTCACGGGGTTATTTGGGACTTCCCAGAAAATAAAGAACTTCAAAATATTAGCCGCAATATTTATGAAAACGGCGGTATTGTTTCTTCCGTTTGTCATGGAGCAGCTGGTTTATTTCATATTACATTAAGTAATGGGGATCGTTTAATTAGCGGTAAGAAGGTAACAGGCTTTTCAAATGAAGAAGAAAAATTAGCTGAATTAGATCAATTCGTTCCATTTTTAACAGAAGATGAACTCATTAAAAATGGAGGACTTTACGAAAAAGCTGCACAGCCTTGGGAAGCTTTTTCTCTAGAAGATAATCGTGTTATCACTGGTCAAAACCCAGCTTCAGGTGGTTCAGTAGCCGAATTAGTATTAAAACAGTTGCAAAAATAATATGTACTAAAAAAGCAGATTCCCCTCTACTAAGGGAGATCTGCTTTTTTACGAAATCATTTGCAAAATAGCAATAACTTCTTTTTCAATTTCAGAATCATCAATTGCTTCTATATACTCTGGTTTAAAAAGTTGATACTTCTTTAATTGATAAAAATCAAATATCGCTTTCTTTAAAGTAATATCGTACTGAATACAAAAAGAATGATCTATAATACGTCGTAACATCACATCATCTTGTACCATAAATAATTGTGCATTCATTTTATTAAAATAACCTTGTTCCATACCCGCTTCAAAAAACATTTGCAAATTATGATTACGATTTTGTTGTGCAGCGACTAATTGATCTGACAAATGCGGATATGCTTCTTTCAAATCTTGCAAAAAAACATCCGAAATATATGTCACACATTTTAAAGAGTGGATAAACGTCTTTTGGAAACGTTCTGCAAAAGACATGCTTTCATCTTGATTGTCCGCATCACCTTCGAGTAGATAATTCATAAAATCCTCTACTACCGCCTCAATAATTTCATCTTTCGAAGAAAAACGTTTATATAAAGTAGCTTTACTAATATCCATATATTTCGCAATTTCATCTATTTTCAATTGGCTAAAACTCGTCTTTCTAATAACGGGCTTTATTTTATTAATATAAGTATTTGCACATGCGACTTTTCTCATTTAAAAGAGCCTCCCCTTTTGTCCATACAAAATAGTATAGCAAATTCACGAATGATTATAAATGAAGTTATTATACTCATTATGCTTTTTTAGTTTATTACATTTTCATATACTATACATAAAGAACTAGAATCCATTATCACCAACTGGACAGTTACAAACCAATTTTGAGGGGGGAATTTTAGGATAAAAATACCCACTACCTTTGTTAGTAGCGGGTACTTTTTCTATAATTTATTTACAGCCCTTTTTATAGCCTTACCTATTTCCACGCTAGACTGTGGATTTTGCCCTGTAATTAAATGCCCATCTACTACCACATGCGGCGTAAAATTAGGCGCTACATAAAACAAAGCTCCTTCTTCTTTCAACTTACTTTCTAACAAAAACGGAACGCGCTTTTCTAAATGTACAGCTTTTTCTTCATCGTTTGTATAACCTGTTATACGCTTACCGGCAACAAAAAACGAGCTATCCTTATTTTTCACACCGACTAAGGAGCTTACTCCGTGACAAACAGCCGCTACAATCCGGTTATTGTTATACATATTCTCAATCAAATTTGCTACATATGGATTGCCTGGAAAATCTACAATCGCCCCGTGCCCACCACCAAATAAAACCGCATCATAATCCGAGAAATGAACATTTGAAATCGGCCTCGTATTTTGTAATAAAGAAGCTACATGCTTGAATTCGCGAGGTATACCATTCGGAATAGACACTCTATCTATAGGTACTCTCCCGCCTTTTATTGACACAATATCAACATCAAACTTAGCCTTTTTAAATAAATGATAAGGAGCTGCGAGCTCTTCAAGCCACAAACCCGTCGGGTGTCCATTCATATCATGAGCACTTGTTGAAACTAACAGTATCCTTTTCAACATATCCCCTCCTTATTACCTATTTATGTATGGAGTGTTCTTATCATTCATATAGCAAGTGAAGCAAACAAAAAAATAGCCGACTCTTTGTATAAAAGTCGGCTGCTTTCTTATAGTTCGAGCTCTCCCATACGAAGAAGCTCCACAACTGCTTGTGAACGTCCTTTAACCCCTAGCTTTTGCATTGCGTTTGAGATGTGGTTGCGAACTGTCTTTTCACTTATAAAAAGTTCACCTGCAATTTCCTTCGTTGTTTTATCTTGAACCAGTAATTCAAATACTTCTCTTTCTCTCTTTGTGAGTAAAGGTTTAGATTGATACGCTTTTTCCTTCAACTGGTATAACCCTCCTTGCTTAAGCCAGAGCTGTGTATGTGTAAGTTGGGTGTTTATTTAGTCAAGATATTGTATGAACGAAATGTGCAGGTGGTGAATGAAAATGGGCTTTATTTCCTATGTTATTTTAGACTTTTATACAGTGCGTACACTCTTTTTATCCACTTACTTTCCAACGCGCCATATTTGTTCTAGCAATATACTTACAACCGTACCTACAAATAAACCATTACCGAATATATATTGCATAACAGACGGCAAGGATTGGAGTGCTCCAGACGGTAAAAACATAACGCCGCTGCCAAATAATACTGCAACGCCTAAAATCGTTACATTCCTTTCACTCATCGGCACTTGTTTTATATTATTAAATCCAATTCCAATTAACTGTACGAACGAAGCCATTAAAACAGCCGATGCGATAGCAGATGGTAAAGATGCTAAGTAACGAATAATACTTGGAAAAAGAGACATTACGACTAGTAACGCACATGCCATTAAGAACGATCGTATATACTTTTGTTTTGTTAAACGTATAAATCCTGCCGTTGCTGGTAACGGAACGACACCTACAGTTGAAAATACAGAAGAGATGATATGTGAAATCCCCCCAACCCATGTTCCATCTTTCAACTGTTTTTGTTCAATAGTCGCTTTATGAATAGTTGCTTGATTAATTGCTATAATAGCTGCCACCGTATTCGAAACTAAAATACATACCATAACGAAACTTGACACAGCCATACCTATATTCCATTTCGGAAGTCCCCAAGCAAATATATGTGGAAGTTGCACAAAATGAGTTACTTGAGATGGGATTGTCACTTTTCCTGCAATGAGAAAAATAATCCACCCACTAATTAATCCTATTAAAACTGCATAACTTTTGACAAAGCCTTTTCCGAAATTAGATAGTATAATAACGAACAAAAATATACTAAACGCGATCATTGCTGTAAATCCGTCGATTTGAGAAATAGTAGCTGTAATTCCTAACATTCCTTTTAAAAATACACCACTTAATTGTAAACATAATAAAAGTAAAAACGTCCCTGTCACAAGCGGCGTAAATAAAAATAAAATACGTCCTATAAAACCAGTTACTCCTAATCCTATTAAAAGAACACCGGAGATTATCATTCCTAATTCTAAAATTTGCAGTGTACTATGTAATTGATCCTGTCCGGCCGTTGCATAAGCAAGTACGGTAAATACACCAACCCAAGATCCAGCCGGCCCATCCGCAATTGGCAGTCTATGCCCAAGCCAGCCTTGTAAAAAAGAAGATATACCAACTAAAAAAAACGTACGCTGCATTAAATAAAATATTTCTTCCGTCGTAAGATGAAATAATCCGCCAACGACAATTGGTAGTGCGATTGAATTTGCTAATAAAAATATAAACCATTGCAAAGTTCCCATAATATGATTTTGGTTATGTTGATTGTCCAAAATTTTCATCCCTTCTAGCTTTCCTATAAAAAATATATTGTAAGAATAAAAAAGAAGAGTTCTAGACTTACCATTAGAACCCCCCTCAAAATATTTAAACGATTCTTCTACACAAGATTATTTAATTCCACTTCATTTAAACTTCCAACAACAATATTTCCTTTATACACGACTAAACGTTTTTCTATTTGACGCGCTACTGCTTCAGCAGCGCATGTCGCATTTGTCAAAACAAAACTCGCTTCATCCCCTACATTCGGCCATACTCGCTTCCCTTCATTATTTAACGTTTCTTTTCCTCCTGTAATAAAGCGAAGTGCTTTTCCTAAAGACCTTTCGTCACTCCACCCAAAACGCTCTGCTAATCGATTCGCCTTTTGAAGCATATCACCTGTTCCAAACGGTGACCAATGATCTGTAATACTATCATTCCCTAATGAAACCTTAACACCTTTTTTATCTAATAACGGAATTGGGATTACTTGTTTACCAATTGGTACCGTTGAAGTAATATCAATATTTACATTTGCGAGTCTTTCTGCCACTTCTTCAGCCTCTTTATCAGTAACACCACCAAGTCCAAGTGCATGACTAATTGTTACACGACCTTGCCATCCTGCTTCTTCTGTTAAACTTGCCAATCTCTTCATCGTAAATGTTCCAAGATTATTCGCATCATGCAAATGAATATCAACATCCGCATTAAATTCTACTGCGATATCCATAATTGTATGTAATGATTTTTCAATGTCATTATCCACTGTAGCTGGATCTACGCCTCCGACTAGATGAGCACCCATACGCATCGCATCTTTCACGAGTTGTACAGAATTACTGCGCAATAATCCATGTTGCGGAAACGCAACAATTCTACTAGACACTCGATTTTTATATGTTTCTAATGCCGCTAACGTCGCCTCCAAATTACCAAGCCCAATAATTGGATCAACATTACAATGCGTTCTAATATTCGTTGCACCATTTTGCAGTAGTAACTCTAGCATATTTTCCGCTCTATTTTGGGCAGTCGCTAATTGCTTTGGTAAAATTTTTTCTTCTTCATTAAAACGTGTAAAAATACTTTCTGCTGGCATACAAGCTTTCCAAGGACCACTATAATATGTCTTATCAATGTGAATATGCATCTCTTCGAAAGCGGGCAAAATTAATAAACGATTAGCATCAAGAATGAGTACCCCTTCCTCTTGAACAGTCCCTGCTATAATTTTTTTAATTCGTCCCTCTTCAATAAGTAAACTACATAACTCTGTTTCTGTTTTTGAAATTCTCCCCTCTTCATATGTATACCCCGATTCAAGCGTTACATTAGTCAACCAATATACCTTCATCTCTATTTCCCCACCCTTTATTAAAAGTTACCTCTTACTATAATTTTAATATCAACTGAAAATTAAGACAATTAATATGACTGTTCCCTAAAAAAATGTCATACAACCTCATAGTCTCCTCATAGATTTCCATATAGAATAGAAGTATAGAGTTTGCTATAAAAAGGAGTGTATTGGAAGATGTCAAAAAGATTATGTAAATCCGAAACTGATAAAATGCTATTTGGTATATGCGGTGGTTTAGGAGAATATTTTGATATTAGCTCTACTCTCATTCGCATACTTTGGGTCATTGCAGTTTTATGTTTTGGGACGGGGTTTTTAGTTTATTTTATTTGTTTATTACTTATACCACGCTCTTACTAATAACATTCTTTCATATATTTGAGCATAGTGTATACAAAATCCCCTATAGATTTTTCTATAGGGGATTTTTTCATGAAGAATATTTCATCGTTAAATGTAATACCGCCACTTCTTCTTCTTCATTTTTATAAATATGCTTCTTATTCGCTTCAAATTGAATGGAATCAAACTCATTTAATTCATATACATCATTCTCCACTTGAATAGACACTTTCCCTTTCATTACCGTTACAAGCTCAATCGCACCTTCATGATGAGCTTCTGGTTCATATATACTATTTGATCGTAAACAAGCACGGTGCATTTCCATCCCTGTTTCTTTCGTATAACGGAACATCGTTTCTAAATGCCATGCTTGTCCTACATCTACTGCAAATCCTTCTCCACAGCGCGCAACGGCTACTGGTTCTCCAAAAACCATTAATCTAGATAAAGGAATTGATAACCCTTTCGTTATTTTCCAAATGACAGCTAGCGTCGGATTTGTTTCCCCTCTTTCGATCTTTCCTAATGTTAATTTACTAACTCCTGTTTTATGAGCTAATTCTTCTAAACTTAATTTCTGTTCATTTCGAATTTGTCTCAATAACTGTCCAACTTGTTGAATGACTTCTTTCGTTTGCATATCTTCATTTTCTTTCATATATAAAACCACCTCGAAGTATAAAATAGTTTACTTTTATTTAATTAAAGTATATCATACTATACATAATTATTTATTTTGAAAGGAGTGCTATACTTCATGCGCGCAATTTTATTAGGTCTTTTATCATCGGCCTTTTTTTCTGCAACCTTTATTATTAATAGAGCAATGAATGTATCTGGAACGAGCTGGGCTTGGACAGCTTCCTTCCGTTTTTTATTTGCTCTCCCTATTTTATTCCTTATCGTTTTATTTCGCAAAAACTTTAGGGGATTATGGAAAGAGTTAAAAAAACATCCATTGGCGTGGATCGGATGGGGTTCTGTTGCCGGTATTGGTTTTTATTCTTTATTAAGTTTCTCAGCTGTCTTTTCTCCAGCTTGGCTCGTTGCTGGAACTTGGCAAGTTACGATTTTAGCTGGTTTACTACTATCACCACTATTTTTTGTGAAAATAGAAACAAAATCAGGTACGAAACTTGTACGTGGAAAAATTCCACTTCGTAGCTTATATGTTGCTTTATTTATTTTACTTGGTGTAATTTGTATGCAAGCAACTGCCGCAGGCCATATTACAATGACTCAGTTCATTTCAGGTTTTTTACCTGTCGTATTAGCCGCTTTCTTATATCCGTTCGGTAACCGAAAAATGATGGAGCTTGTTGGCGGACGCCTTGATACGTTCCAACGTGTATTAGGAATGGCAATTGGAAGTCTTCCTATAACAATTTTGCTTGGTGTATACGGATTTTCTACTACCGGTATTCCAACATCTAGCCAAATGCTTCAAGGATTTTTGTTAGCATTATGTTCCGGCGTTATTGCAACGATGACATTTTTCTTTGCTACTGACTTAGCAAAAGATAACCTGGCTTTACTTGGAGCTGTTGAAGCAACACAAGCTGGAACGATGGTCTTTACCGTACTTGGAGAAATTGTTTTCTTGAATGGTTCGTTTCCTGGCGGGCTTTCCCTACTTGGAATGATTATTATTATGTTAGGAATGGTTGCAAATAGTATTTTAAACCGATCTATTCCAGCCGTTAAACAGAAAAAACCAGCATAAAAAAAGAGTATGGTTCTATAGAGATGAACCATACTCTTTTTTATTGTCCCCCTATTTTGCCTTATCAGAATAGTATTTCATTGGCTGTTTATACTAAAACGTATGTTATAATACGTTTCATGCGCATTAATAGGAGGTAAATTATGTTAAAAAAAGCAATCGCTGAATTTATTGGTACCTTTGTACTTGTATTATTCGGAACTGGAGTAGCTGTCACTGGCGGCGGAATCGAAGGAATTGGAACATTAGGAATCGCTATGGCTTTCGGCTTATCTATTGTAGCTATGGCATATAGCATCGGAACAATTTCTGGATGTCACATTAACCCAGCAGTATCAGTAGCTATGTTCATCAACAAACGAATGAACGCTATGGAACTTTGTTATTATGTATTAGCTCAAATTTTAGGTGGTTTATTAGGAACTGCAACGTTAGTAACAATTTTAAAATCTGCTAAAACACCTTTAGATAATTTAGGACAAAATGGTTTCGGAACTCTTGGTTTATCTGGAGCATTTTTAGTTGAGTTCATTTTAACTTTCGTATTTATTTTAGTTATCGTCGCTGTAACAGGTAAAAAAGGAAGTTCTTCTTTAGCTGGACTAGTAATTGGTTTCACATTAGTTTTAATCCACTTATTAGGAATTCCGTTAACTGGAACATCTGTTAACCCAGCTCGTAGTATCGCACCAGCTTTATTTGTTGGTGGAGAAGCACTTTCTCAACTATGGGTATTCATCGTAGCACCAATTCTTGGTGGTATCTTCGCAGCTATCGTAGGTAAATTCATTTTAAATACTGAAAAATAGAATTTTCAATATTTCTGAATAAAAAAAAGCGAGCCCTCATTATGAGGAAGCTCGCTTTTTTATTCTTTCATTTTAGACTTTAAATTTGTAACTAATTGATCTACCGTTACATTTGCAAGCACGTTTTCCATCGCTTCTTGCGCTTGCATTAAAATAATTTCTAATACTGATTGAATATTAGCTCCTACTGGACATTCAATGTTGGGATTTTCATGGAAGGAAAATAGCTGTCCTTCTTCTACAACTTCCACTGCTTTATATACATCAAGTAATGTAATTTCTTCTAAATCTCGAGCAAGTGTCGTACCACCTTTACCAGCTTGTACATCAACAAGTCCTGCTCTCTTCAACATTCCTGTAATGCGACGAATCACAACTGGATTTGTATTCACACTACCGGCAATCCATTCAGAGGTACAGCGAGAGTTTCGATCTATCGCAAGTAATGTCAGCATATGAACACCTACTGTAAAACGACTACTAATCCCCATCTGCACACCCTCCTTTTTATTCATTCTATTAAAAGACGACTCTTATTATTATATACTATTTTTAATTTATACATAAAGAAAAAGCATGATTTCAATAGGAAATCATGCTTTTCTCTCATTATTGACGCTTTATAAATTTCGCTAAATCTTTAAATTTCACTTTATCTGAGTAATTCATTACGCCATTTACGTAAATGCGGCTTGTAACAGCATTTAATATCGCAATTGTCGCCAATAAGACTGCTAATGTTATCGTAATTTCTAGCATACCTGCTTCACCAGCTACAATACGTGAGAAGGTAACCATCGGTGTAAAAAATGGAACGTAAGAACTTACAACAACGATAGTACTATTCGGATCACTTAATGATTTAATACTAATGAAGAATGCAGCCATAATTAAAATCATTACCGGGAAAGATACAGCTTGTAAATCCTCCGTCTTAGACACGACAGCTCCAGCAGCAGCATACATCATTGCATAAAGTAAATATCCCGTAATGAAATAAACAAGAAACATGCTTACAACCTTTGCATCTAATTTCGTAAAGTCAATTGGAATACCCAATAGTGAGGCACTTTCTAAATCGACCCAACCTAACAAATATGGAATAAGATAACCACATGCCAATATGACAAGTTGCAATAAAGCCGTTGAAACAACCGCTAAAATTTTCGCATACATCATCGTAAGAGGTTTCACTTTCGGAAGCATTACTTCCATTACACGTGACGCCTTCTCAGATGCAATATTCATTGCGATTGTATTTCCGAACGCTACAATAAACATATATAAAGCAAATGTAAAGAAATAGGCAATTCCGAAAGAAGATGTACGATCTTTTATCGCTTCTTGCTTTACTTGAATTTCTGTTTGTAATTGCTGTGCAATTTCTGGTGAAACATTATTTTTGGCAATTGTCACCATCGTATATTGTTGCTTTAAATATCCTGCCATAATTGCAGAAGTTGCTTGGCTTGGAAATCCATTATACATATATGTAATCGATGGAGCCCCACCCTTTTCCGTCACATGGAATAGACCATCTAAATCGCCTTCTTCTACTTGCTTATGCAGTTTATCAAAATCATCCTTTGAACCAAGTGTTATTTTTGCTGATGGCAATAACTTATTTAGCTCATCTTTTTGTACTTTATATGTGGAACTCTCTACTACAACTGCAATTTTATCTTTATCCTTATTTTTATCATCGCCTGAAGTAAAATGATTAAATGCAAAAATCCCAAACACAACTAAAAATAAAATGGCACTCGTAATTAATGATTTTTTAGATAAAAATGCTTCCCTAAAATAAAATGAAAATACGTGAGAAAATTTACGCATCGTTATTTCGCCCTCTCTACAAAGATTTCATTTAACGTCGGCTCTAACATTTTGAATTGTCGTAAGCTAACACCTTGCTCTTGCAACTGTTGCAAAATCTTGAGAGCTTCCGCATCGTCTTGTACTTTCACATAAAGAAGGCCTTGTTGTTTTTCATACGATACATGTATAGCCTCTAATCCCTTTTCATTCTCTACTGTATCTTCAATCGTTAAATTACGGAAACCGTATTCTTTCTTAATATCACTTAGCTGTCCTTTTACGACTGCTTCACCTTTTTTCAAAATACATACATGTTGGCAAAAAGCCTCTACTTGTTCCATACGATGACTTGATAAAATAATCGTCTTTCCGCTCTGTACTTGTTCTTCAATAATACTAGCTAACATCCCGGCATTAACTGGATCAAGGCCGCTGAATGGTTCATCTAAAATGAGAAGTTCCGGATTATGAAGAAGAGCAGCAATTAATTGGATTTTTTGCTGATTCCCTTTTGAAAGCTCTCCAGCCGTTTTAAATTTATATTCTGGTATCGCTAAACGCTCTAACCAATGATCAATAGCGTGATCTACTTCTTTCTTCGACATTCCTTCTAATCTACCAAAATATCGCAACTGATCTATTACTCTACTTTTTGTATATAAACCTCTTTCTTCTGGTAAATACCCAATTGTTACGCCACTATCCCCAAATGCTTTTCCATCCCACGTAATCGTACCTTCATTAGGCGTTAATAATCCGAGAAGCATTTTGATTGTTGTTGTTTTCCCTGCACCATTTCGTCCAAGTAATCCTAGTACTTCACCTTTTGGTAACGAAATTTGCAAACCGTTAACTGCTTTTGATTCCCCAAATTGTTTCGTTAAGTTTTGAATTTGTAAACTCAAAGTATAAAGCCTCCCCTTTAGTATCATTCGTACTCTCTTTCAAAGACTATGTTTATTCAAGAAAAAATATAGCACTACACTTCATCCTCTTATATGTAAACACCGTCATTAATCCATCATTTGTTCTATTTAGTTAAAATTGTAAATAACAAAACCCTTTTTGTCAATTATAATTGTCATTACGACAATAAAACTTGTCAAAATAACTATTATTATTTTGCTCATCTTTCTAATATAGGACATACTACTATATATACAAAAGACAATATGCAAATGTTCATATAAAAATATTATATTTTAATATATAATATAAAATGATTTTCTAACATCAAGGAGGATACATATGAAGATGAAGAGGGGCATTACCACTCTATTATCTGTAGCGGTTCTATCTACATCACTTGTAGCATGTTCAGGAACACCAGAGAAAACAGTGGCGAAAGAAGAGAAAGTAAAATTAACAGAACAGCAATTAATGGCTGATTTATGGTATCAAACAGCTGGCGAAACGAAAGCACTTTACTACCAAGGGTACAATATCGGTCAATTAAAGCTTGATGCAGTTCTTGCAAAAGGGACAGAGAAAAAACCTGCTATCGTACTTGATTTAGACGAAACTGTTTTAGATAACAGTCCTCATCAAGCAATGAGCGTAAAAACAGGCAAAGGCTATCCTTACAAATGGGATGATTGGATTAATAAAGCTGAGGCTGAAGCCCTTCCAGGCGCAATTGATTTCTTAAAATATACAGAGTCTAAAGGTGTAGATATTTACTACATCTCAAATCGTAAAACGAACCAACTAGATGCAACAATTAAAAATCTTGAGCGTGTAGGTGCTCCTCAAGCAACGAAAGAACATATATTACTACAAGATCCGAAAGAAAAAGGAAAAGAAAAACGCCGTGAACTCGTTTCTCAAACCCATGATATTGTCTTATTCTTCGGTGATAACTTATCTGATTTCACAGGTTTTGATGGAAAATCTGTAAAAGATCGTAACCAAACAGTAGAAGATTCAAAAGCACAATTTGGTGAGAAATTCATTATTTTCCCGAATCCAATGTATGGCGATTGGGAAGGCGCTTTATATGATTATGATTTCAAAAAATCAGATGCAGAAAAAGATAAAATCCGTCGCGACAACTTAAAATCATTTGAAGTAAAATAAAAGAGGATGGCATTCGCCATCCTCTTTATTTTACTTTCTCTGTTAAAGGCAAGATAAACACTTCCACACGTCTATTCTTTGCCTTTCCTTCTTGTGTATCGTTTGGAGCAATTGAACGGTATTCTCCGTATCCAATCGCACTAAATTTTTCTGGTTGTAATTCTTTATTTTGCAGTAATACTTGCATAAAATTAACTGCCCGCTGCGTACTTAATTCCCAATTCGACGCAAACTGCGCATTGGCAATAGGGACATTATCCGTATGACCCGATACTGTAATTTCACGAGGTGACGCTGAAACAAGTAAGCTAGACATCTCTTTCGCAATCCCTAAAGATTCTAATTTCACATCTGCTTTCCCCGAATCAAACAGTATATTTTCTAATATTGTCACCATTAATCCCTTTTCAGTTAATTTAGTTTGAAAAGAAGAGGATAATTGTTTTTCATTAATATATTGATCAATCTTTTTTTGTAATGCTTTCAATTCATCCATCTCTTTTTTTTCTTTAGCTCTAGCTTCTTCTTGTTTTTTTGCTTGTTCTGCCTCAAGGCTACTTGCTGATAATTCTTTTTCCTCATTTGGCTTTTGATCACTTAAAAATTCTTTGTTACCTGTTCCCCCAGCTAATTCACTTCGAAAAGCAACTGCCATCTGTTTAAACTTCGCAGCATCTATACTACTCATTGCGAATAAAACGATAAACAATGCAAATAACAACGTTAACATATCAGAATATGGAATTAACCACGTTTCATCGATATGCTCATCATGTTTTTTCTTTTTGCCTCTTCTATTTTTCTTACTCCGCATTTTTTTCTGCTCCTTTTTCTAGCTTTTTACGCTCAGTTGCAGAAAGTGCACCTAAAATGCGGTTCTTCATAATAAACGGATATGTACCTTCTTGTAACATTAATAAACAATCAATGATTAAACGTTTTTTCTCAATTTCAGCTGAAGATTTTTGCTTTAACTTATTTGCAAATGGATGCCATAATACATAACCTGAAAAAATACCAAAAATCGTTGCAATAAACGCACCCGAAATAGCATGACCTAACTTTTCAATATCAGTTAAGTTACCAAGCGCAGCTACAAGACCGATAACAGCACCTAAAACTCCTAATGTCGGTGCATACGTACCAGCTTGTGAAAAAATAGCAGCTCCCTTTGCATGTCTTTCTTCAATTGCCTCTAATTCAGATTCCAAAATCTGCTCTAAATCTTCTGCGGATACGCCATCAATCACAAATTTCATACCGCGCAAAAGAAATTCATCTTGAATTTTGTCTAATTGTTGCTCTAAAGACAAAATACCGTATTTTCTACTTTCAGATGTCCAATGAACAAATAATTCTAGCAACTGTTCATAACTTAAATCCTTTTTATTTGAACCAAAAAGAACTTTAAATAGTTTTGGAACCCTTTTTAGTTGATTCATCGGAAATGCAATACATACTGCAGCAAATGTACCGATAAAAATAATTAATGCTGCGGCAGGATTTAATAAGGCTGTTACGTCAGCGCCCTTGACGACCATCCCTACTACCACTGCTAAAAATCCTAAAACAAGTCCAATAATTGTTGCAAAATCCATTCCCATTCACTCCTAGTCTATACAAGAAGTTCTTTATTCTCGATAATCGCTACATCTTCTTATGTATATATATTACATAAAAAATGCAATTCATGAAAGATAAGAAATGAATTATATAAAAAAATACTACAAATTCACACATTTTCTGACATTTTCTTTGCATTTCTATTACGTTATGACTCTTATATTCCTTTTCCAACAAACTAGACTTATAATAAAAAAAAAACGATACACATTTTATTAAGAAGGGACTGTGATTACAAGGCATTATGAAAAAGATAATAATTATTTCTGCCACTACTATTGTAATCGGTATCACATCTTTCACTTACTTTGGTTCTAAATCACCACTACATAATGAAGCGAAAGCTGTCGAAAGTCAAAAACATACTAACCACCCAAAAGAAGAGATTCCTGCTTTTCCAAAAGCTGATCATAATGCAAAGAAAATAGACAATGACTTTTCAGTTGTAACAAATCCAAAATCTAATCTTGTCTTAATTAATAAACATCGAAAACTACCAGATGGATACATTCCTGAAGACTTAACGAGACCAAACGTACCATTTTCTAGTCCAAAAGATAAAGAAAAAACATTGCTACGCAAAGATGCTGCGGAGGCACTTGAAAACATGTTCAAAGCTGCGAAAAAAGAAGGGCTTGATCTTACAGCTGTATCTGGTTATCGTTCATACAAACGCCAAAAATCGTTGCATGATACATACGTTAGACGTCAAGGAAAAGCTGAGGCTAATTCAGTAAGCGCAATTCCTGGTACGAGTGAACACCAAACGGGTTTAGCAATGGATATTAGTTCAAAAACAGCTAAATTTCAATTAGAGCCTATTTTCGGGGAGACAGCAGAAGGAAAATGGGTCGCGGAACACGCTCATGAATTCGGCTTTGTCATTCGTTACTTAGAAGATAAAACAGATACAACAGAATATGCATATGAACCATGGCACTTACGCTACGTTGGTAATCCATACGCTACATACCTATATAAACATCACTTAACATTAGAAGAAGCGATGGAAGACAAAAAATAAGAGAGCAAATTGCTCTCTTATTTTTCTTTCACTCTATCATTGTAGTAATTTCTTCTTCCATTCTTCAGGCCATGGTTCGCCTCTTCCTGTTTTTTTCGACGCTTGAACCATCATTCCACGACCTACTAAACAAACCTCTCCTTCTGCATTCTTCACCATATAATGTAGATCTAAAGAAGAGTTCCCAACCGATCCTGCCTTTACATACACCTTCAACTGTTCATCAAAATATATTTGCTTAATAAAATTACATTGTAAATCCGCAACAACGATCATCATTTCTGATGATGCATGTGTCCACTCTTGCATAAATCCAAGTTCTTTAAACAACGCAATACGAGCTTCTTCAAAATAAGTAAAAGCAACGACATTATTTACATGTCCAAACATATCTACTTCACCAAAACGAACCTTTACAGGATTGTAAAATGAAAAACCACTTTCCCATTTCTCGAAGTCTTCAATATAAGAAATTCTCTTCAACGCTATCTCCCCTTCCTGCCAAAAAACAGAATAAACTGAAAAATATAGTTATAAATATTGCCCCTTCAAAATGAAGAGGCAATATTTATTAATAGTTATTATCGCTACCAAAGAAATCTTTGAACGATTGAATTGTTGTATCACGGTTTAATGCCGCAATTGAAGTTGTTAAAGGAATACCCTTCGGACATGATTGCACACAGTTTTGAGAGTTACCACAGTTTGCTAGTCCTCCATCTCCCATAATTGCACGTAAGCGATCTGCTTTATGCATTTCACCCGTTGGATGTGAGTTGAATAAACGAGCTTGTGATAACGGCGCTGGTCCAATAAAGTCAGACTTACTGTTTACGTTTGGACATGATTCTAAGCAAACACCACATGTCATACATTTTGAAAGCTCATAAGCCCATTGACGCTTTTTCTCAGGCATTCTTGGTCCTGGACCTAAGTCATACGTACCATCAATTGGAATCCAAGCTTTAACGCGTTTTAGAGCATTAAACATGCGACTGCGGTCAACTTGTAAATCACGTACAACTGGGAATGTCTTCATCGGCTTTAAGCGAATTGGCTGTTCTAATTGGTCAATAAGAGCCGTACATGATTGACGTGGCTTTCCGTTAATAACCATCGAACATGCACCGCATACTTCCTCTAAGCAGTTCATATCCCATGCGATCGGAGTTGTTTGGTTTCCTTTTGAATCGACAGGATTACGACGAATTTCCATAAGCGCCGAAATAATATTCATATTAGGACGATATGGAATTTCAAACTCTTGGTCAAACTCTTGTGCATCTGGTCCATCTTGTCTCGTAATGATGAGGCGGATTGTTTTCTCAGACATGTTGTTTATCCCCCTTCTCTTCACCCTTAGCAGCTACATCATGTTTTGAAGAATAATCACGTTTACGTGGTTTAATTAATGAAACATCAACGTCTTCGTAATGGAATGCTGGTGCATTTCCTTCTCCTTCAAATTTTGCCATAGTAGTTTTTAAGAAGTTTGCATCATCACGATTTGGGAATTCAGGTTTGTAATGCGCCCCGCGGCTCTCATTACGGTTATATGCGCCAATTGTAATAACACGTGCTAACTCAAACATATTTGCAAGTTGACGTGTAAATGAAGCACCTTGGTTACTCCATCTCGCTGTATCGTTAATGTTAATACGTTTGTAACGATCCATTAACTCTTCAATTTTCGCATCTGTTTCTAATAACTTTTTATTTTCACGAACTACTGTAACGTTATCTGTCATCCATTCTCCAAGCTCTTTATGAAGAACATATGCATTTTCATTACCATCCATTGTTAAAATATTGTTAAATTTCTCTGTTTCGATTAATTCATTTTGCTCATATACAGTAGATGAAACAGCATCTGATGATTTAGAAAGACCTTTCATATATTCAATTGCGTTTGGTCCTGCTACCATACCACCGTAAATTGCTGATAATAGTGAGTTTGCACCAAGGCGGTTACCACCGTGCATAGAATAATCACACTCACCTGCTGCAAATAAACCTGGAATACTAGTCATTTGCTTATAGTCAACCCATAGTCCACCCATTGAATAGTGAACAGCTGGGAAGATTTTCATTGGTAGTTTACGAGGATCATCCCCTGTAAATTTCTCATAGATTTCAATAATTCCACCAAGTTTAATATCTAGTTCTTTCGGATCTTTATGAGAAAGATCTAAGTACACCATGTTTTCACCGTTAATACCTAGTTTTTGCTCTACGCAAACATCAAAGATTTCACGCGTTGCGATATCACGAGGTACAAGGTTTCCGTAAGCCGGATATTTTTCTTCTAAGAAGTACCATGGTTTACCATCTTTATATGTCCAAACACGTCCACCTTCACCACGTGCAGATTCACTCATAAGACGTAATTTATCGTCTCCAGGAATTGCCGTTGGGTGAATTTGAATGAACTCACCATTTGCATAATATGCACCTTGTTGATATACAGCAGAAGCTGCTGTACCTGTATTAATAATGGAGTTTGTTGATTTTCCGAAAATGATACCAGGGCCCCCTGTTGCCATAATCACGGCATCAGCTCCGAAACTTTTAATCTCCATAGTTTGTAAGTCTTGTGCAACGATTCCTCGGCACACACCTTCATCATCAACAACAGCTCGTAAGAAATCCCAGCCTTCATATTTCGTTACAAGTCCTGCTACTTCGTGACGACGTACTTGCTCATCTAATGCGTAAAGTAATTGCTGTCCAGTTGTTGCACCAGCAAATGCTGTACGGTGATGTTGCGTTCCACCAAATCGACGGAAATCAAGAAGTCCTTCTTCCGTACGGTTGAACATAACACCCATACGGTCCATTAAATGAATGATACCAGGTGCTGCTTCACACATTGCTTTAACTGGTGGTTGGTTCGCTAAGAAGTCCCCACCATAAATTGTATCGTCAAAGTGGATCCATGGAGAATCCCCTTCACCTTTCGTATTTACGGCACCGTTAATTCCGCCCTGAGCACATACAGAATGTGAACGTTTTACTGGTACTAAAGAAAACAGTTCAACATTTACTCCTGCTTCTGCCGCTTTAATCGTTGCCATTAAGCCAGCCAAGCCACCGCCGACTACTATAAGTTTCCCTTTCATGCTCTCCCACTCCTTACTGATTTGCTAGCTGTGGATCGATGAACGCTAATAATGCACTCACACCTACATAAGATAGACCTAAGAAAATAGCTAATGTTACATAAGTAGAGATTCTTTGTGAACGTGGAGATACTGTAATTCCCCAGCTGATGCAGAATGTCCATAGTCCATTTGCAAAGTGGAAAATTGTTGAAACAACACCAACTAAGTAGAATGCAAACATAGCTGGATTGTTTAAAATATCTGCCATCATATCATAGTTTACCTCTTTACCTAACATTGCTTGAATACGAGTTTCCCAGACGTGCCAAGAAATGAAAATCAGCGTAACGATACCTGAAATTCTTTGGAAAACGAACATCCAGTTACGGAAATAACCGTAAGAAACCGCATTGTTCTTAGCTGTAAATGCAATATATAAGCCATATATAGCATGGTACAGTATCGGTAAAAAGATGATGAAAATTTCTAGCGCATACCGGAATGGAAGGAGCTCCATAAAGCCTGCAGCTTTGTTAAAAGCCTCTGCTCCTCTTGTTGCAAAGTTGTTTACAATTAGATGTTGCGTCAAAAAGACACCAACCGGGATGACCCCCATTAATGAGTGCCACTTACGAAACGTATACTCGCGGCCTTTCATGTCCCCATTACCCCCTTGAATGTTTGACTGCTGTTTTCAGATTAATTTATAACAATAATGTTTTTTCACTATTGGCATAAGAAAAACTGAAAAAATTATTCGAAATATTTCAGCATAATTTGATAACAAGTTCATTTTACCCCTATTTTTGTCGAAGCGTCAAGAAAACGTATACATAATTTGCATATAATTTGGCAATTCTTTTTTTCTTCTTAGATATTCAGATTTCCCTAAAGAAAAATCTGTTTTTATAAATGAAAAATGTTATATAATAATCCCTATAGAAAGAGGGGAATATTGTGAGTAAAAATACAATCGATATAACATCTTTAGAAGATGTTTCATTGAACGCCTTCGCTTATGAATTGCTACGTGAAGAATTACTACCTGATTTAATCGGCAACGATTTAGATGGTATTTTATACTGGTCTGGTAGAAACCTTGCAAGAAAATATCCGCTAGAAACAATTGAAGAAGTCATTCAGTTCTTTGAAAAAGCTGGCTGGGGCACTTTAAGCATTATTGAACATAAGCGTCGTGAAATGCAGTTCCAACTTAAAGGCACACTCATTGCAGAACGTCAAAAACAAAAACGACATTCTTCTTATCAACTAGAAGCTGGATTCATCGCTGAACAAATTCAAAAGCAACGGAACGTCGTTGCAGAGTCATACGAAGAAAAGAAAAAACGTTCTGACTCTATTACATTTCTTGTAAAATGGGATATAAAAGATCTCATTGAAGTGTAAGCATTACCTACAGTCAACTAGACATATCAGTTTAGTTGACTTTTTTGTATTTTCATTCAGATGCATTTATTTTAAATCTTCAGAAATTATACCAAAAAACAGAAGACGTTGTAAACTACAACGTCTTCTTATCTGTTAAATACGTATAAATCGTCTCCGCGACATTTTTCGGCATACCCGCTTCGACAAATTCCTCTATAGAAGCTTCTTTCATCTTCTTTAATGAACCAAAATGTTTTAACAATACCTTTTTCCGTTTATCACCTATTCCTGGAATGTCATCCAATGCTGATTGAATGACAGATTTCCCATGTAATTGACGATGGAATGTAATCGCAAATCGATGCACCTCATCTTGAATACGCTGCAATAAATAAAATTCTTGGCTATTTCTCTCAAGCATCACAGGTTCCGGTGGGTCCCCAATAATTAAATGGGAGGTTTTATGTTTATCATCTTTCACAAGACCTGCCATCGGAATATATAATCCGAGCTCATTCTCTAGAATATCACTTGCAGCCGCTAGATGGCCTTTTCCTCCATCAATAATAATCAAATCAGGTAAAGGTGAATTTTCTTTAAGGGCCCTTGTATAACGGCGCCTCACAACTTCTCTCATAGACTCATAATCGTCTGGCCCTTGAACCGTTTTAATTTTATATTTTCGATACTCTTTCTTCGCCGGTTTCCCATCGATAAAAGCAATCATTGCAGAAACAGGATTTGTTCCTTGAATATTTGAGTTATCAAACGCTTCAATACGATACGGCGTTTCAATCCCAAGCTGCTTCCCTAAATGATCTACTGCTTTAATCGTTCGTTCTTCATCACGTTCAATTAAGTAAAACTTCTCTTCAAGAGCAATTTTCGCGTTTTTATTTGCTAATTCTACAAGGTCTTTTTTCTTACCACGTTTCGGCTGTGTCGCTTCTACTTCTAAAAAGCGCTCTACTAATTCCGAGTCTATACTTCCTGGAACGACAATTTCCTTCGGCTTAAAATGACTACTGTTTTCATAAAATTGGCCGATAAATGTTAAAAAGCCCTCTTCTGGTTCATCGTAAATTGGAAACATAGAAACATCACGTTCAATTAGCTTTCCTTTTCGAACGAAGAAAACTTGAACACACATCCATCCTTTATCCACTGCATATCCAAACACATCACGATCCACTAAGTCACTCATAATCATCTTTTGTTTTTCCATAATCGCATCAATATGAGCAATTTGATCACGCAACTCTTTTGCACGTTCAAACTCTAGTTTCTCTGAGGCCTCATACATTTTTACTTCTAATTCTGAACGAACTTCTTTATGTCCACCATTTAAAAACTTAATAATTTCATCTACAATTTCTTTATTTTGTTCTTCCGTCACTTCTTTCACACACGGCGCTAAGCATTGACCCATATGATAATACAAACAAACTTTATCTGGCATATTCGTACATTTCCGAAGTGGATACATACGATCTAGCAGTTTTTTCGTTTCATGAGCAGATTGTGCATTTGGATAAGGACCAAAATACTTTCCTTTATCCTTTTTTACATTTCGAGTAATGAGTAAGCGCGGTTGCTTCTCCGCCGTAATTTTAATAAAAGGATATGTTTTATCATCTTTTAATTGAATATTATATTTCGGATCATATTTTTTAATTAGATTTAACTCTAAAATAAGTGCTTCTAAATTCGAAGAGGTTACAATATATTCAAAATCAACAATTTCTCCTACAAGCCGCAGTGTTTTCCCATCATGTGAACCAGTAAAGTACGAGCGCACACGATTTTTAAGCACTTTTGCCTTTCCAACATATATAACCGTTCCTTGCTTATCTTTCATCAAATAACAACCAGGTTGATCTGGTAAAATAGCCAACTTCTCTTTCAAATGTTCGTGCACTCGTCTCCCTCCATTTCTACATACTTAGCATTTTTATTTTCCCTTGAAAACATACTATGCTCAAACACCCAACATACGTTCTTTTATTGTAACGGAAAGACTGTAAAAAAGAAAATAAAAAAAGCTACCAACTGGTAGCTTTTTTTATTTTAGAAATGTTTAGAAACTAATTCTACTAACGCTTCTTTCGGTTTGTAACCTAACGTTTGATCAACTACTTTACCGTCTTTTAATACGAAAAGAGCTGGAATGCTCATTACTTCGAATTGACGAGCAGTTTCTTGGTTCTCATCAACATCTACTTTTACTACTTTTACTTTTTCGCCTAGTTCTGCATCGATCTCCTCTAATACAGGAGCGATCATTTTACAAGGTCCACACCAAGGTGCCCAGAAATCTAATAATACAACACCTTCGCTAGTTTCAGCTGCGAAGCTTTGGTCATTTGCGTTTACAATTGCCATTTTATTTCCTCCTTCAAGTATATTCTACCAAGAGTATATCATTAACTTATATACGTGGCGAATAATATGTATCGTTATGTATTGTAACAAAAAAATGTTCCTTTATACTATATAAAAATATGGATTAAATACTAAAAAGATGAGAGACAGGGGATCTCTCACCTTTTTCTATATATAGGGGTACTTCACTTGGAACTCAAGGGTACTTAAATCATGAATGTACTTTTAACTTTTTAAACTCTTCTGTTAAAAGAGGTACAACTTCGAACAAGTCACCAACAATACCGTAGTCAGCTACTTTGAAGATACTTGCTTCTGGATCTTTATTAATCGCAACGATTATTTTTGAGTTAGACATACCTGCTAAATGCTGAATCGCACCAGAAATACCACATGCAATGTATAAGTCTGGCGTAACAACTTTACCAGTTTGACCAATTTGTAATGAGTACTCACAGTATTCAGCGTCACAAGCACCACGAGATGCCCCAACAGCGCCGCCTAGTACGTCAGCTAACTCTTTTAATGGTTTAAATCCTTCTTCACTCTTCACACCGCGTCCGCCAGCGATAATAACTTTCGCTTCAGAAAGATCCACACCTTCTGCTGTTTTACGGACAACATCTTGAATAATTGTACGTAAATCTTTCACATCAACTGTAATAGAAGATACGTCACCGCTGCGAGACTCATCTTTTTCCAGAGTTGCAATGTTATTTGGACGCACTGTCGCAAATAAGATGCCGTCTGTTACAATCTTCTTCTCGAATGCTTTACCAGAGTAAATTGGACGAGTGAAGATAACATTTCCACCTTCAACCTCTAAAGCAGTTACGTCAGAAACTAAACCAGCTTCAAGCTTCGCTGCTAATTTTGGTGATAAATCTTTACCAAGTGCCGTATGTCCAAAGACAATACCTTCTGGATTTTCTTCAGCATGTACAGCTAAAAACGCTTGTGCATAACCATCAGATGTATATGATTTTAATTTATCATTTTCAACTGTCACAACGCGATCTGCACCGTAATGAATCAATTCATTTGCAAAAGAGGCAACGCTGTCTCCAATTAGAAGACCTACTACTTCACCGCCTTCTGCAATTGTTTTTGCTGCTGCTACCGCTTCAAACGAAACGTTACGTAGCGATCCATCACGAACTTCACCCATTACTAATACTTTACGAGCCATAGATTTTCCCTCCTGCATATATAATTTCGTATTTTATTAGATTACTTTCGCTTCTGTATGGAGCAACGATACAAGTTCTTTTACTTGATCTTGCAGCTCGCCTTGTAACACTTTTCCTGCATCTTTCTTAGGAGGCAAATAGATTTCAATTGTTTTTGTCTTTGCTTCCACATCATCTTCTTCTAAATCTAAATCATCTAATTCTAATTCTTCTAGTGGCTTTTTCTTCGCTTTCATAATACCTGGAAGCGATGGGTAACGAGGTTCATTTAAACCTTGCTGTGCTGTTACTAAAACTGGTAATGAAGTTGCAATCACTTCTGTATCACCTTCAACATCACGCTCAATCTTCACATTTGTACCGTCAATTTCAAGTTTTGTAATTGTCGTTACATATGGAATATTTAACGCTTCAGCTACGCGTGGCCCTACTTGTCCAGATGCACCATCAATTGCAACGTTTCCGCCTAAAATTAAATCTGCATCTTTATCTTTTAAATACTCAGCAAGTACTTTTGCTGTCGTGAACTGGTCACCATTTTCTACATCATCTTCAATATTAATTAATACCGCTTTATCACAGCCCATTGCTAATGCAGTACGAAGTTCTTTCTCACTATCTTCGCCACCGACTGTTACAACTGTAACTTCTCCACCTTGTGCGTCTCTTACTTGAATTGCTTCTTCAATTGCATATTCATCGTAAGGGTTGATGATGAATTCCGCTTCGCCATCGTAAATTGCACCGTTTTTAATTACGATTTTTTCTTCTGTATCAAATGTTCGTTTCATGAGTACGTAGATGTTCATTCCATTTACCCCCTTGTTTTTCAGAAAGATTCTATCAATTTTAATTTTCTGTTAATTTATATTAAAAAAATAATTGAACTACCTGCCACTAAATGAAGGTTTACGCTTTTCTAAAAATGCGGCTACACCTTCTCTTCCATCTTCACTCGTAAATACTTCACCAAAAATTTGTGATTCACGTTGTACACCTTCATAGTAATGAGACGATTTTGTCGTTTGCAATAACTCTAGTACAGCACGAGTTGTTGCTGGACTTTTTCCAGCAATTTGTTTTGCAACTTTAAGCGTATCATCTAAAAATGATTCTTCAGAGAACAATCCGTTAACAAGTCCCCACTTTAATGCTTCTGCACCAGTAATTGGTGTACTTGTTAACATCATTTCACAAGCTTTCGCTTTCCCAACATAACGTGGTAAGCGCTGTGTACCTGCAAAGCCAGGAATTAATCCAAGTGTTAATTCAGGTAAACCAAGTTTTGCACTTTCAGTTGCAAAGCGCATGTGGCAAGACATAGCAAACTCAAGGCCGCCGCCCAGTGCCGCTCCATGAATTGCCGCAATAACTGGTTTTGAACATTTTTCAACACGCTCAAACGTAACTTGTCCAAGTTGTGCTAATTCTGTTGCTTGCTTCGCTTCAATAACAGATGTAAATTCTTTAATATCTGCTCCTGCTGAGAAGAAACGTCCTTCACCGTGAATAACAACAACACGAATGTTATCATCCTTTTCCACTTGATCAATTAATTCAGTAACGTCATGCATAACTTGTGAAGACATCGCATTCGCTGGTGCGTGATTTAACGTCGCCACCGCGATATGATCTTCAACTCTTACAGATAGGAATTTCAACATGATCCCTCCCATTATTGACGATAACCACAAGCTGCAATAAGTAGCCCGTGTACCGTTTTTGAAAGTGCGACCAGATCATACTTATGATCGCTCATTACCCAATTGGTCACAACTTCATCTACTGTTCCAAAGATCATTTGTCTTGCCACGCGAACATTTAAATCTGCTTGAAATTCACCTTGTTTTATACCAGTCTCTAAAATCTCATCCATAACTTGTAAGTAGCCTTTTAATACTTCATTTATTTTAAGGCGCAAGTCTTGATTGGACTGCCTTAGCTCTAATTGCGTAACGATAGCAAGCGGATCATTTTGCGACAACAGCAAGAAGTGCGTTTCTACCAACATGAATAACTTCGATACAGCGCTTTCAATTCCTGCTGTTTTTTGACGAATTGTTTCGACAAATTCTCCCATCTTCTCTTGGAATAAGGATATTAATATATCTTCTTTATTTTTAAAATATAAATAAATCGTGCCATCAGCTACCCCAGCTTGCTTTGCGATTTTAGAAACTTGCGCTTGGTGGTACCCATTCTCCGCAATCACAATGACTGCCGCATCAATAATTTGATTGTATTTCGGTCTATTTTTCTTCACTTTACTGTCCCCTTCAAGAAGATGACTGAATGAATAGTCATTCATATTCTTATAATACTGACTATTTAGAAAAGTGTCAATCCTATTTTTTCAAAAAGAAAGGGCCTTAGCCCGTTTGCTCATCCTCATTCTTTCTCTTCTCTTCATCTATTAGAACACGGCGCAAAATTTTCCCTACTGTCGTTTTCGGCAATTCATCTCTAAACTCATATACTTTCGGCACTTTATAAGCCGCTAAATATTTACGTGCAAACTGATTTAATTCTTCCTCAGAGCATTCCGTACCTTCTTTTAACACAACAAATGCTTTAACTGTCTCTCCTCGGTACGGATCTGGAACTCCAATTGTCACTACTTCTTGCACTTTTTCATGCTCATATAATACTTCTTCAACTTCACGAGGATACACATTAAATCCACTCGCGACAATCATATCTTTCTTGCGATCTTTTACATAGAAGAATCCATCTTCATCCATGTAGCCAACATCACCTGTATGGAGCCAGCCATCTTGCAATACAGCCGCTGTTTCCTCTGGCTTATTCCAATATCCTTTCATAATTTGAGGGCCTTTCACTACAATTTCACCTATTTCTCCTGGCGGTAATGCCTCACCAGTTTCAAGCGACATAATGATTGCTTCTGTATCTGGCCACGGAACTCCGATGCTACCTGGTACTCGCTTTTCCCATAAAAAATTACTATGTGTAACCGGAGAGGATTCTGTTAAACCATATCCCTCTACTAGTTTACCACCTGTAACTTTTTCGAACTTTTCCTGTACTTCTACTGGCAGTGGTGCTGATCCACTAATACAAGCACGAATAGAAGAAATATCGTATTCTTTTAAAAGCGGACTATTTAAAAGAGCGATATAAATAGTTGGTGCCCCTGGAAACAATGTCACTTTATGCTTCTTAATCGCTTCAAAAACCATTTTCATATCAAACTTTGGAATAAGGACCATTTTGTATCCTTGCATAATACTTAAATTCATAACAGCTGTCATACCATAAACATGGAAAAATGGAAGAACCCCAAGAACGACTTCTTCTCCTTCTTTGCAATTATATAACCATTGAACTCCCATTAACGTGTTAGAGACGAGGTTTTTATGCGTTAACATAACTCCTTTTGGAAATCCGGTTGTTCCTCCTGTGTACTGTAAAAGAGCTAGATCATTTTCAGGATCACAAGGCACCTCAACATTCGTATTCACTTCTTTTTCTACTGAATTCCAAAGATGAATCGTTTCACTCTCTGATACTTTCACAACTAAATTCGACTGTTTTTTCTGCACAAATGGATACAATAGATTTTTAGGGAATGGTAAAAAGTCTGCAATACGAGTTACGATAATATGCTCAATTTTTGTAGCAGATTGAACATTCGTTACTCTTGGAAACACTAAATCGAGACAAAGTATTACTTTTGCTCCCGAGTCATGAAGCTGATATTCTAATTCCCTTTCTGTATACAGTGGATTGGTTTGTACTACGATACCTCCCGCAAGTAATGTACCGTAATAACCAATTACAGCTTGCGGACAATTCGGCAACATAATAGCAACTCGATCACCCTTTTCCACACCGAGCTTTTGAAGATAATTTGCAAACCGCTTCACCTTATCATGGAAGTCCGAAAACGTAATATCCTTCCCTAAAAAGTGAAGCGCTTTCTTTTCTGGGTAGCGAGAAGCCATCTGTTCTACATATCTATGAAGCGGCTGAATATCATAAGAAATCGTACTCGGAATTTCCTCTGGATAACTTTTCAACCATGGTTTTTCCACCTTCATTCCCCCTTCAAATACATAAAAAATAAATGAATGTTCATTCATGATGGTTATTTTCATTATATTATAGTCACCATAGCGTTACAATCATAATATTCTGACTTTTGTATAACTATGCTTTACTTCATTAACTTCTTATTATATGTAGAAACTCTCTTAATCTTAAAAGAGTAAGAGAGTTATAGTTTAACTTAATCTTATTATCGTTAACACTGCTCCTGGAGTAGTTGTTGATAATGTTGCGACAGCTAACAAACCAAATAATTGCAAGCTAATAGCATCTCCTGCTGCAAGAGTTGTAATGATTGTTGCGCTAAATGATGTGGTCGCTACAGCAGGAGAATTGATTGTTCCGGCAAGTGGTGCTCCATTGATTGTAATCCGTGAACTAACTAATAATGAAGCCGTTATATTAATCGAATATGAAATATAGTAATTTCCAGCATTTGCAACCGTAAATACTGTATTTCCCCCGGAAACCGTAATACCTGGACCGATATTTTGATTATTCGGAAGCGGGACATTCGTTCCACCTAGAAGTACTGATATCGCTGTTCCTGACGTATTATTTGCAAATGCATATGTCGCCGTGATACTTGTACCTGTTGCTCCTGTTGGGCCTGTCACTCCCGTTGCTCCTGTTATTCCTGTCGCTCCCGTTGGACCTGTTGAACCCGTTG